>NZ_JBYZMP010000013.1:0-113636 GCF_058216375.1 Pontibacter sp. GD7
GTTTTTAGAAGCAGAACACATAGAAGCCTCCTGTCTTTAGGTGATACATATAGCTATATCCCTAAAACAGGAGGCTTCCCTTTTTCATCCCATTACAAAGTTCGGGATGACTCATGTTTTTCTAAAGTGGCAGCTTTATGTCTTGCAGCAGCCTGGCTACGGGATACATGTTGTGCGTGAACTCATAGTGAGGTGTATTTCTGTACACAAAATCCAGTTGGGCACGGGCATTCTTTGCAAAGTCAGGGTCTTGCTTTTTACGCTCTTCCAGGCGTTTTCTCAGGTCCGGGTCTTTTTTCAGGTATTCCGCTGCCAGGTCCTCAAAAACATAACTGGAAAAATACTCTTTCTGCATCAGTATGGAGTCGAAGAAATTCCAGGCAAAGTATGAGTCTACTGCCTGCGGCTCCAGGGTCTCGACCAGGAAACGGTTAGCCGGCTGATTCAAGTATACCACATAGTCCCCTTTCAGAAACTGGCGTGGCATGGTGCGTTTCTCCACTTTTACATCAGTGTGCAGATAATGCCCTTCGTAAGCACGCGGACTGTTTTTATAGTCTGTTATGTAATAAGTTTCTACCTGTAGGGTTGTGTCGCGCTTCAGTTGCTTCATCTCCACCTTGTCCGTTTTCAGGCGCTCTATTACCTCACGCCAGGCAAAAGGTATAATGTAGGCTACTGGCTTTTGAACGGTTGTGCCGGGTTTAAATTCATTGTAATAGTTCAGCTTGGTAGTATAAGGCGCTGAACGGTCATAGTATAAACGTTCAAGGCCGCTTACCTCGCTAGGTTTATACTTTGCGGCATAGCCCATAAAAGGGATCTTGTCTACTTTGGTGGTGTCCAGCTTCCAGTTCAGTGCAAAGTCTCGTTGCGAAAGCGTTTCCTGCTTTGCCTTTGCCCTGAGCCTGCCGATTTCATCGGCATCGCGGTGCACTGTCTCTATCATGTTCTCCATCAGCTTATAGGTAGCCTGCACGCGCTGGTTAAATGGCTTTAGCATGTGTGTTTCTGGCACAAAACCAATGGTGTTGTATAGGGCGGTGTAGCCAGTGGCGTAGCGAGGAGACTCCATAAAGCCTTCAATCCCTTTCTCCGGAGTTTCACTTCTGGTGTTCATGTAAGGCACCATCGGGAACTTGTCTTTTTTCATGCCATCATAAAGGGCAGGCAGCATTTTCTGGTTCAGATAGCCGGCCAGCGTGGGGTTCAGTTTGTTGTGTTGCGTGGCGATAAGCGTCATTACATGCTGATAGTCGGCCCCATTGGAAGTATGGTTGTCCATGAAAACATCAGGGTCCCAGTCGCGGAAGATGAGGTGGAAAAGCTCGGCGTTGCGCGAGTCCGTTTTAATGTAATCACGGTTAAGGTCCAAGTTGCGGGCATTGCCCCGGAAGCCGTACTCCTCTGGCCCGTTCTGATTGGTGCGGGTGTGGCTGTTGCGGTTAAGGGCACCGCCAATATTGTAAACCGGTATTATGGCCAGCACCACATTGTCCAGTTGCTTGCGTTTGTTTTTATCCTGCAGGTAATCGCGTACCAGCATCATAGTGGCATCAATACCTTCCGGCTCGCCAGGGTGGATCCCATTCTGGATAAGCAGCACGCGCTTGTTTTTCTGTTTGACAGATGCCGGGTCAAAGTCTTTACCGGTAGAGACAAGGACAAGGTGCAGTAGCCTGCCGGAGTCGGTGTAGCCGTAAGGCACCATCTTTACCTCATCGTAGGCTTTGTCTAAAGCACGGTACCATTCTATGGCTTCTTCGTAAGTGGCGGTTTGGTTGCCATTTCCTTTTTCGTAGGGTGTTTTAAGGTCGGGGTTGCCTTGTACAGGGTTGCCTGTGCTTAGCAAGGCCGCGAGTAATAGGGTGGTTAACATGTTTGCGTAGCGTGTTTGGTAATCTGAATGTAATGTTAGTTATTTCTGGGTAGAAATGGTAGTGGTAGATTGGTGACAATAGCTTTTTGTTACAGCTGCATCTTTAGTTTTGGTGACTATGCTTTCTAGCATCCTTTAATCCTCAGCTTTATTAACCTGTAGTTTTATAGTTCGCTTTGGTGACCTCAAGGCCCCCGAAATGCTTCGGGGTAAACTCAAGGCCTCGTCCTTGGCCATCGCGCGGCTGGGGGTAGGGGCCCTCTTCGCTTACTTTGCTCCTGACGTCGCAATGCCTCGCTTGCGCTCGTCACCGGAACCTCTCAAGGCGCTCAACCCAAGGACTGGGATGGATACTTCTTCGTAAGCGGCTGTCGCAATTGGAGATGAAGTATAAAATACGTTTTGTAGGGACAGGTCGTGACCTGTCCGAGGAATAGCCGAAGCTATGAATTTTATACTTTGGCTGAAGTAATGGCAGAAACTCCCCTCCTTGGACAAGGAGGGGATAAAGGGGTGGTTTGACCCGGCAGTGTGAAAATTCCCCCATCAGGGCTAAGGCTACAATTCCGTACTTATTTCGGGAGGAGGGCAGGGCCGTTTCATTTTATCTTTTTTGTCATCCTGAAAGGATCTTGGTGGCTGGGAGGATAAGCTTAACCTCCCTTCTCACAAGTTTCTTTACAGAATGACAGTAGTTTTAGTTACTTTTTTAGTAGAATACAACGGCCCTGGGGTACGGAGCGGTCCGATTTAATAGGACTTACCACAGTAAATTCACTCATTCACCAATTCAGCATTAAAGACGCTCATGGGACCTTCGCACGCCGCGAGGTCGAGGTCTGTAAATAAAAACGCAAAGTATAACTGCAGTTAAAACAAAAAAAGCCCCGACTATTGCCAGGGCTCCTCTTTATAAAACAAAGTATAACTCTTAACTATAGATCCTGCGGTTCTTTTTGTCGGGGAAAATGGCTTTGTCCAGGCTATACTTGCCAGGGCCGATGAAGTATAACGAGAAGAAAAGTATGGCTGCCTCCAGGGCATGAGAGTAGCCTCCAAAACCATCGCCGGCTGTTATGTGCTTTGTGGTGGCAACCAGCATGGTAATAAATAAAAGTATACTGACAGGCCTGAAGAAAAGACCGAGCATCAACAGCAAACCTCCAATAGTTTCGGCAAAGGCTGCCATAAAGCCCCAGAACGCAGGTAAAAAGTCAATACCGAACATCTCCATACTTTTGCCGATCATCTCCCAACGTTCGGGGCCGCCCTGCATTTTAGGCCAGCCATGAAGTATAAACATGATGCCGATACCAACTCGTAGTAGCAGCAGTCCGAGGTTTCTGTAGTTATAGCGCGATCGTAGGAATGACATGAGAGCAATAATACAAATTCATGACATATATCGCAAACACCTAATATATTAATATGCCTTTTATTATGGTATTGGCCGGTACGGTTTGGGGTGTGAGGCTGGCAACTTCGCTTTTGGGTATCTGAGAGGTGTCCAGGACGAATGTCATGCCTCCCTGCTCCGATAGCGCCACCAGTCCGCCATCTGCCAGTTCTATGGCGCTGATGGGGTAATAGCGCTGCACTTCGCTATACTTGGACCCGACCCCAATGCCTTTGGGCGTCTTAAAGTCCGGGTGCTGCACGTTTATGCGCCATACCCTGCAGGAAGGGTTGCAAAGTTGCTCTATTATCAAGCCTTTGTTATGGTTGTTTGGCTTTAGCAGGTAAGCTGCTGCCTGTGTGCCTTCCAGCAAGAGAACAGTATCGGTCAGGGTATAGCCGGCAGGCACCTGGTTGCGTACGCTATCTATAAGGGCTCCTATTTCCATGTCGCCGACCTCGCCTTTCTGAATTACAAAAGAAGCAGGATCGGGTTTTCTTTCAATGTCACTAAGTTCTGCTTCGGCAGTTGTGGCCGGCCGTTCGGCTTCAATTTCAGCCTCGTCGTCGCGTTGCGACAAACAGGCGGCCATCCCAATACCCAACAGTATCGCGTAAATTATACTTCTTACCATTCCTCACTCGTTTTATTTCTATTTAACCTTGAAGTACAGCGGCAGGTTGTCGTATATTAGCACGAAATAGATGTTTGTTTATTTTATCATACATTAACTTTAAAAAATAGCATGGCCAAACCCTTAATTCTTGTTTCGAACGATGATGGCATTACCGCTCCGGGTATAAGAACGCTGGTAGAGGTGGCAAGGTCCATTGGTGAGGTAGTGGTAGTAGCGCCGGATGGGCCGCAGTCGGGTATGGGCCACGCCATTACAATTGGTAACACACTGCGCCTCGACAAGTCTATTGCCTTTGAAGACATTGGTATTGAAGCCTACGAATGCTCCGGCACCCCTGCCGACTGCGTTAAGCTGGCCAAACACCATGTACTGAAAGACCGCAAACCTGACCTGGTGGTGAGTGGCATTAACCACGGCTCCAACTCAAGTATAAGCGTATTGTATTCCGGTACCATGTCGGCTGCCATAGAGGCGGCTATTGAGGGGTTGCCTTCTATCGGTTTCTCGCTGTGCGACTATAGCCATGAGGCGGATTTTTCGCATACCAAGCCCTTTATCAAGCAGATAATTGAGCAGGCTCTGGAGCACCGGATACCGGAGAACACTGCATTAAACGTTAACTTCCCGAAGAAAAGCAAGGAAGAGATAAAGGGAATTAAAGTATGCCGCCAGGCGCATGCCAAATGGCAGGAGGAATTTGACGAAAGACTGGACCCGCGCAACCGAAAATACTACTGGATGACGGGTAGCTTCGTGAATTTTGACAAAGGGGAAGACACTGATGAGTGGGCTCTTATCAATAACTACGTTTCTGTGGTGCCATGCCAGTTTGATATGACGGCACACCATGCCATTGCCATACTTAACGAAGGCTGGCAGTTTTAGCAATTGCTGTTTTTGCTGCAGAATCATACTTAGCGGAATTATTTAGCTTGAAATAAGCTGCAAAGGCCAGGGTAACATTGGGTTGCCCTGGCCTTTCGTGTTTTAGTATATATGTAAGAGTGGTTTGTATTTGTGTGATAATGAGGTGTTTGTTTTGGAGTTATAGAGCGGCTTAAAAACCCTTCAAAAAATCGGCATTATAACATCAGATATAGTATGCAGACATAACATTTTTTTACTATGTTTGCCGGCCGATTTTTTTGACAGCATTAAAAAGGTCATTTAAATCTGCGATTACTATCTTAAATGTTTATAAACCATTTAGTTATCACTATCTACATGAAAAAACTATTACTAGTAGTTATGGTGCTTGGTTTGGTTGCGATGCAGCATGTTTATGCGCAGAGCAGAACCATTACGGGTACTGTAACTGAAAAGGCGTCCGGAATGGGCTTGCCAGGTGTTTCGGTTTTAGTGAAAGGCACTACAACCGGAGCCAGCACCGATGTAAACGGAGCGTACTCTGTTACGGTTCCGGAAAACATCAACCTTAGCACTGCTACTTTGGTCTTCAGGTTCATTGGCATGAACGTGCAGGAAGAAGTTGTAGGCAACAGAAAATCGATCAGTGTGGCGTTAACTCCTGATACGAAACAGCTTTCTGAAGTTGTTATCACAGGTTATACTACACAGACACAGCGTGAAACTGTAGGTTCCGTGTCAACTGTGAAGTCTCAGGAGATCAGACAGGTACCTGTTGGTTCTTTTGACCAGGCGTTACAGGGTAGAGCAACAGGTATCCTGGTGCAGGCTAACTCAGGCCAGCCAGGTGCGGCGGCTAACGTAGTTATCCGTGGTAAAGGCTCTATCTTAGGTAGCAACGAACCATTGTATGTAATGGACGGTGTGCAGATCTCTGCAAACGACTTTGCAACGCTTAACCCTGCCGACTTTGAAAGCCTGACGATTCTGAAGGATGCTTCTGCAACTTCTATCTACGGTTCAAGAGGTGCCAACGGTGTTGTGGTAATCACTACAAGAAAAGGTCTTGCCGGTAAAACCCGCATCAGCTACGATGGCCAGTATGGTTTCTCAAGAGCTCCTGAGAACAAACTGCAGGTAATGAACACGGCTCAGAAACTGGAGTATGAGCTGGCAAACGGTAACCCATTCGGTTGGGATGCTGCTGATCTGGAGCGTCTGAGAAAAGTTGACACCAACTGGGAAGATGTATTCTTCAAAACTGGCCACACTCGTAACCATACATTAAGCGCAGCTGGCGGTAGCGACAAAACTACTTACTTCCTTTCTGGCTCTATGTTCGACCAGACAGGTACTGTACCAAACACTGGCCTGGAGCGCTATACAGGTAGAGCTAACGTAGAATCAAGAGCAGGTGAGTTTACATTTGGTTTGAACTCTACTTTCGGTGTATCTGATTTTACAAACACAAGCGAGGCGAACACAGGTATTGCAACGCCGCTTAACGCGATCCGTTGGAGTAACCCTTACGAAACTCCTTATGATGCAGAAGGAAACTATACTCAGTTAACTTCTGGCCAGCCAAACGCTTTACAGGAACTATTGGAGAACACCAACCTGCGTAAGCAGTTGAAGGGTGTTGGTAACTTCTATGTTGCCTATGAGGCTCCATTCATTAATGGTCTTACGCTAAGAACTAACTGGGGTGCTGACTTTACTTCAAATGAACTTGCTATCTATGTTAACCCTACTACATACTCAGGTTCATTCTCAACAGGCGGTTCAGGTAGCTATGGCCGTGGTTACAACAGAAACTTCCGTTATACTGGTACATCATCAGCAACTTATAACACAAAGTTTGGTGAAGAGCATACACTTACTGTAGGCCTTTTCAACGAGATCGTTAACCAGAAGTATAAAACCTTCAGCTTCACGGGATATGGTTTAGGTGGTGCTTTCCAGAACGAGGCTGGCATTACACCAGGTAACGCTACAAACGGTTTCATTCCGGCTGTAGGTGGTTTCGGCACTGAGAACGCATTGTTGTCATACTTTACCAACATCAACTACGGTTTCAGAGACAAATACTTCCTGACTATAGGTGCACGTCGTGACGGTTCTTCCCGTTTCGGTGCCGACAGAAAGTATGCGAACTTCGGTTCAGTTGGATTTAGCTGGATCGTGATCGATGAGCCGTTCATGGAAGGCCTGACAGATATCTTCAGCGATATGAAGTTTAAAGTTAGCTACGGTTCGGCTGGTAACCAGGCGCTTACTGAGGACTTCAGATCAAGAGAGCTTTTCAGCAGATCAGTTTACAACGGTATCAGCGGTTTGGCTCAAACACAGCTTTCTAATCCAGAACTGCAGTGGGAGAGAAAAACCACTTTCAACACTGGCCTTGAGTTTACGGCATTTAGCGGTCGCTTAAGATCTACTGTAGAATTCTATAACTCTATTACAAATGACCTGTTCCTGAACAGACAGCTTTCAAGAACTACTGGTTATGAGTCTTTATTATCTAACGTAGGTGAGCTTCAGAACAGAGGTGTGGAATTGTCACTTGACGGTGATATCATCCAGGCTGGTGGTTTTACATGGAGTGCCAACGTAAGTGTTACACGCAACCAGAACAAGGTATTGTCACTTGTAGGTGACCAGCAGGAGATCGTGAACGGCATCTACATCAACCGTGTAGGTGAGCCGATGAACTCGCTTTACCTTGTTCGTTACGCTGGCGTTAACCCAGACAATGGTAATGCACAGTACCTGAACAAGGATGGCGAGATCACAGAAGTATACAACCCTAACGATCGTGTGATTGTTGGTACTGCTGAAACGCCATGGTTCGGTGGTTTTGGAACTACTCTAAAGTATAAAGGCTTTGAGGTTAACTCTTTCTTCAGCTTTGTAACCGGTAATAAGTTGTACAACAACGACCGCGTTAACATAGAGAACCCGCTTTACTTGTGGGATAACCTTTCTACAGACCTGCTTAACGAGTGGAGAACGCCAGGCCAGATCACAAGCATCCCAAGCCCGAACAACCCATTCAGATCAGGTACTACACGTTTCGTAGAGGATGGCGACTTCCTGCGTCTGCGTAACATTACGGTATCTTACTCGCTGCCTAAGCAGTGGTTTGGTGTAACAGGCCTGAACAATGTGCGTGTGTTTGCCCAAGGACAGAACCTGCTAACCTGGACTGACTTCCGTGGTTTTGACCCGGAAATCTCAACTGGTTCACTTGTAGGTGCTCAGTACCCTGCGCTACGTACTGTTACGTTTGGCTTAAACCTAGGCTTATAATTTTATAGTTGATCAGAAATGAAATTAAGACATATAGTTTTCGGAATCGGATTGAGCCTTACCTTAGGCCTCTCGTCTTGCGAGAAGGTAATTGAGGTAGAGCCTGAATACAACAAAGACGGCTCTCAGATCTTCAAAAGCCTTGATGATTATGAGTTCGTACTTACAGGAGCATACTCTCAGTTCCGCGCAGTAGGTTACTACGGAAGTGGTGCGCAAACTACCAGCACCTGGGCCATGTTGCCAGACTTAATGGGCAATGACTTTGCTCAGACTGCTGAAGACCTTGGTAACTGGCAGAACCAGACCAACTGGAACTACACCAGCGACGAGGCTGACATTGCACAGGCTTGGGTGGCGGCTTACAATGTAATCACACAGGCAAACCTTGTGCTGCGTAACATTGAGCAGTTCTCAACAGCTAACCCTACGCGCGTTAACCGTATCAAAGGTCAGGCGTTGGCGATCAGAGGTATGGTGCATTTCGACCTGCTGCGTTTCTGGGGCGAGAGCTACGACAGAAACTCTACGAAGCTGGGCGTACCTTACAAACTAACCGTTAACAAGGACGACATGCCATCCAGGCTATCAGTTAAGGAGACTTATGACAAGATCTTTGCTGACCTGAAAGAGGCTGAAACACTGTTGGGTAATGTTGACAGAGCGATCAACACGTCTTCTTCAAAAGCGATGATCGACAGACTGGCGACTCGTGCCCTGCTAGCGCGCTTAAACCTGTACGCGAAGGATTTTGCTGAAGCTGAGCGTTATGCAACACTGGTTATCAGCGAAAGACCGCTTGCTTCTAAAGCTAACTTCCCGAACATCTGGAAAGACGCTTCTGTTGATGAGGTTATCTGGTCGGTTACATTCAGTGCCGGTGAGGGTTCTCCTTCAAGCGGTACTTACAACGGTCCGTCAAACCGTAACCGTTTCAGACCTACTAACCCGATCATGGAGTCATTTGACCAAGTGAACGATATTCGTTTCCCGGCTTACTTCAGCACGCGTGTTAGAAGTGGTGTTACCCGTCCTATTATTAACAAGTTTCTGGGTCGTGGTACTGCCGTGGATAACCTTGTAAACTGGAAAGTGTTGAGAACTGGTGAGATGTACCTGATCCGTGCTGAAGCAAGAGCTTTACAGGGCAAGACAGTTGAAGCTTTAGATGATCTGAACGCATTAAGAGCTGCACGTATCAATGGCTATTTACCAGTTGTTTTAGCCGGCCAGCCATTATTAGACGCCATCTACCTGGAAAGACGCAAAGAGCTTTTCGGAGAAGGCCACAGATGGTTTGATGCGAGAAGAACTACCAGCACCATTACAAGAACAGATTGCGGTACGATTGCAAGAGATTGCAGCATTGTGCCAGCTGATCGTGAGTGGGTATGGCCAATTCCTCAGGCAGAAATTGACGCTAACTCTAATATTAAGAACCAGCAGTCTGCAGGTTACTAATAATAAGTTGATTCTAACAAAAAAGGGTACCCGCACCGGGTACCCTTTTTTTGTCTAAAGGCTTAATGATCTGTATATTTTACAGGACTGCATTGTGCAAAGGGTTCCGCTGCTGTAAGTGGCAATATATAATCTTTCACAAACTGTTCTAAAAGGCTGGCAAACTGCTGTTCCTTCTCAAGGCTTATCTGCCCCTCCGGGAAATTGTAAATAAAATAGTCCACCTTACCATTAGGGCTAAAGTATATTCTGTTAAAGCACCTCACTTCGCTACCCCAGGTAAAATTGTTCTCCTTGAGGAAACTACCCAAGTCAGTAAGAAGCACGGCATAGGCTTTTTGTAGACGCTGTTGTTCCGCTGGCTTCTTGAATACCGCCAGTTCAGGGTTGCTGTGCACTGCGCTTTTGTATACTTCGTCCAGTTGATGGAATGGTGTTCCTTGTTCCTCTGCTTCTTCAAATGTCATGGCTTTATCCTGAGAAAAAGCCATACTTGTCGTGGTCAGGATAAACATTAACAGCGTGTAAAGTTTAAGTTGCATGAGTCTGGTTTCGTTCATGAGTTTATACTTGCCAATTCTTTACTTGTATCTCGTAACGACTACATCCGGCTTAACATCAGAGGCTACAGAATGCTTTTTACTTCCATCGTCTGTTACAAACCTGATGACTAAGTTATAGGTAACCGGTACGGCCTGGCCATCCACCTTTCCGGGGCTCCACTTGCCGTCCATCAGTTTAATTACCTTTCTTAACTCTTCATGTAAAAGTTGGGCATCTTCTTTACTGAGCGCTTTATTCGCGTACATGTATGGCCCAACCACTGAGCCGTCTGGCTTCACAACGAAGCCGGTCTTATAATCGCCTTCAAAAGTGAGGTCTTTAGGGTAACGCAGGTTCTTAGCCAGGAACTTATTGAGTGGTCCATCCTGCAAGGTTGGCTTTACATCTGCTTCATCATAGCTGTAAGATGATTTTGTATACTTTGACATGGATGGGGCCGGCAGGTTTTCTTCAGTTTTCTTATCTGCTGTACCTAAAAACTGAACAGGCAATACCACTTCGGAAGCTGCAGGTTGTCCGCTTTTTAAAGCAGGCTCCCAGTTGCCGGAGGTGGCTTTTACAGCAGCCACAGCTGCCTCGGAAAGTTTTGCCAACAGGGTCTTGTTCTGTAACCCAAAAGTCGAGGCATCCATGTAATCAAGGTCAGAACCAGGGCCAACCGTTTTCTTGAACTTAGTACTCTCTAACCTGATGTTGGATACGTCACCTGCTTTGTCAACATAAAATTTCACAACAACACGTGCATTCAGGTTCTCGTGTTTTGCTTCATCCGGCAGTTTAAGGTAGTTGCTCATAGCCTTCAGCATGGCCTCCTGTCCGCCTTTGTACTGCGGCATTTTGTTGGCAACGGCATTCGTTTCAGCCCTGTCAGATTCGTTTAGCGCAAAGCGTATGGGCATGGTATAGCGTACACTTACTGCTTTGCCGTTTTGTTTCCCGGCTGTCCATTGCCCGTTCATAAGTTTGATCACGCGCATCGCTTCTTCGTCTGTGCCATGGCCGAGCTTTTTAACTGGTTGTACATTGGTAATAGTACCGTCAGTGTCTACCACAAACTGAAGCACAACCAGGCCTTCCACGCCTTTGCTTTTAGCCTCGGCGGGGTATTTTATGTTGCTTGCCAAAAACTTCAGCATTTCGGTTTCGCCGCCTCTAAACTGCGGCATTTGTTCTACATAAGTATAAGGCTGCTCCTTTGATTGGGCATTTGCAGCGTTTGCTGCCAGTAAAGAGCAACCCAGCAATACAGCTGCGGCCATTTTGGGTATTCTGTTTTTCTGTTTCATGGTTGTTTGTTTATAGTTTGGAAAAGGCAATACAAATCTGGTTCGGCTGTTTAATGGCCGAAAAAAGTATTAAGATTAAGAAAATAAGTATGCTTATTTAAGGGTAAAGCGCACCGGTAAAGTATAGCGTACTTGTACAGGTACTCCGTTCTGTTTGCCAGGGTACCAATTGCCGTTCATGCTCTTTACCACACGCAAGGCCTCTGCATCTGTAGCCTCATCAAGCGATTTTAAAACCTCGAAATCCGACAAAGAACCGTCCCGGCTCACAACGAAGCTTATCACCACCAGTCCTTGATTCCCTGTTTCCTGAGACTCTTTAGGATAGCGTATGTTTTTTGCCAGGTATTTCAGCATTTCTGTCTCTCCACCCTTAAAGCCAGGCATCTGCTCTACATAAACGAAGGGTTTTTCTGCATCCGGGTTGGCAGATGTTGTGCCTGCTTTCTCTTCTTTGGGTGGGAGTGGGGCTGCTTTCGTCTCAGTCGGTTTCTCTTTTACAGGCTCAATAGCTTCTGCTTCAGTTGGCGCTTTATCTGGTTCAGTCTTTTCAGCAGTAGTTATACTTTGAGCGTTTGGAAGATCATCCTGGGTAGCAAGCTCTTTGTTTCCAACCACTGCGTTAACTTCCTGTGTAAGCTCCTGTAGTATGCCGGTTTGCGCATCTACCTGCTGCACAGAAAAAACAATTACCAACCCCGCTACAAAAGGCACTGCTAACACCTGTCTTGTCCAGCCAGGTTTGTTGTCCTTTAACTGGAGCATCTTCAAACGCTTTAGCACCTGCGGTTTCTGAAAATAACTGCCAACTGGCAGCCCCATGTTCAGGAGGGCTTCTTTGGAAAGGAGAGAGCTGTATGCCTGAGCCTGGAACGATGCCGCAACGCTGGCATCTGCCTGGTATTCGTGCACGTCGCGGAGCTCCTGCTTTAAAAGCCACACAACCGGGTGTACCCAAAGTATAGCCGACAGGATTTCATAGTATAGCACATCCCAGGTATGGCGAAGCTTTACGTGGGCCAATTCGTGCGCCAGCACCTGGTCCTGATCTGCTTTGCTAAGGTGTTCGCTCTTGCTTAAGAAGATTTTGTTGCCAAAAGCGAAAGTAGCCAGGTTTCCGGGCAACTGGTATACTTGAGCTTCAGCTGGTTGCATGGCTGCAGGGGTGGCGGTTGCTTTAATAGTATAAAGTTGCCAGAGCTGCTTTGCCAGCTTAAACAGCACCAGGGTAACACCGCAAATGTATACTAATGTTGCTAACAGCGATATAGAAAATACGCCAGTTTCTGAGATAGGCTTATTAGTCGGGCCGTAACCTGTCACTGTAATTTCGCTAAGTTGGATTGCCTGCAGCGCTTCGCCTACGGCTGTTTCCGGGGCAAGGGCAACAGGCCACTTCAGCAGCGGAACCACCAGCGCTAACACAGGTGCCAGAAGCAAGTATAGCCTGTTAAAGGTAAAGCTGTTCTGGTTACGCAGCAGGCCATAGTAAAACAGGTACAGCGCCAGCAATACTATTACCGACTTAAGGATGTAACTAATTGTTAGTTCCATTTTTTTCCTCCTTTTCTTCAGAGCTTATGTCTTTGCGTACGTGCTGCATCAGTTGGTCAAGTTCCTGCATATTCAGGTTGTTGTCTTTGGCAAAAAAGGAAACAAGCTTTTCGAAAGAGCCGCCAAAGTATCCTGTCATAAAGCTCTTCAGAAAGTCACTTTTATACTTATCCTTTGGCACAAGCGGAAAGTATTGATGCGATTTGCCAAATGCCTCGTGGCCTACAAAGCCTTTGGTCTCCAGGATGCGCACAATCGTTGACACCGTGTTGTAGGCAGGTTTTGGTTCCGGTAGCTTATCCAGTATGTCACGCACAAATGCACGCTCCAACTGCCAGAGTACCTGCATTATCTCTTCTTCGGCTCTTGTTAGTTCTTTCATCTATACTTATTTGGAGTTCTTTATACTAAGATATAACTAAATACTTAGTAAGCAAACTAAATGTTTAGTTAAAAGAAGAAATAAAATAAAAAGTGGCCCTGAAATACTCCAGAGCCACTTTTTATTTTTAATTAATAACTCAAGTTGCGATTAATACCCAGGGTTTTGCGTAAGGCTTGAGTTAACCTCGATCTGCTGTAACGGAATTGGCCACAGATTACGGAAGGTTTCGTTTGTTGCCGCACAGAAACCAAGTCTTTCGCAGGTCAGGTTATAGCGCTTTAAGTCTATAAAGCGAAGGCCTTCACCAATAAACTCAAGTCTGCGTTGTTCCAGAATCTCGGTAAGTGCCTGCGCATTTGTTAGCACAAGTACAGGCGGCAGGCCGGCCCTGGTTCTGATCTGGTTAATATCAGCGATAACCTGCGGGCTTGCCGGAGCAGAAGCTATCCCTTGTCTGGCACGTGCCTCCGCACGGATGAGGTACATTTCCGCAAGGCGTATTACCGGTACGTTATCTGCGTTATTTACCACATCCTCATACTTGATGAGTCTTCTTCGGCTGCTTTGAATTGTTGTAGTGGCTGCAAAGCGTTTATCGCCATTTTGCGCAGATGTCTGCAGTGCATTATAGGCACCCTCTCTTAAGTAGAATTTCTGTCCTGGCGTTGCAGGGTTCGATGCAGATCCAAGCCCGTTCTGGTCATTCAGCGTAAAGTCAACCTCAAAAATAATTTCAGAGCCACCTTCTGTTGCGAAGATGTTTCTAAAATCCTGCTCCAGGGCAAATCTGTTGCTGGTGATAACCTGGTTGGCTTTTGCCTCTGCCAGCGCGTTGTTGCCCCGCTGCAGGTGCACACGGGCAAGCAAAGCGGTTGCAGCAGAACTGGTGGCGCGAGTTTTAGGGCTGTTAATACCTTGCAGCAACGTCTCAGCCTGGTTCAGGTCATTAATAATGAGGTCATACACCTGGCTTTCTGTAGACCTTGGCAGGCTTTGGATTTCACTTATCTCTGTTGTTGGGGTAAGCGGAGTAGGCACCCCTCCAAAAACCTTAACGAGGTCGAAGTATGCCAGTCCGCGTAAGAAGAGCATTTCGCCTTTAATTCTGTTACGCTGCGCATCAGTTAAATTAGTAAGCTGGTCTGCGGAGCGTAAAACTAAATTAGCCCGGTTTATCACAGTATAAATAGTTGCCCAGGTATTGGCAATCTGTAAGTTTGAGGCATTTATGTTTCGTGCAGTTACCTCACGGTCAGTCGTAAATGTGCCTCTGTGCTCCAGGTTGTCGGCATACACGCCTTGGTATAAAAGGTAGCGCAAGCCATAGTAGTTTGTAGACTGCATGGCACTGTATGCTCCAAGCGCGGCTCTTTGCAGTGTAGTGAAATCTGAGATGGCCCCTTCAGCTTCTATGGCCGTTGTAGGCTCTACGTCCAGTACGTCGTCGCAGCCTGAAAAGGTAGCAAGCCCGAGCGCGGTTAGTAGTATAATCGAATATCTTTTCATGGTCTTTTTCCTTTAGCTAATTAAAATCCAACATTTACACCAAACGTAATGGTACGCGCCTGCGGGAAAGTATAGAAGTCAACACCCAGAGTTGTGTTTGATGTACCCGCGAAGTTTACTTCAGGGTCAAATCCTGGATAATCAGTAAATGTGATCAGGTTTTGGGCCTGCAGGTATACACGCAGGTTGCGCATTTTCAGGCGTTCTGTTACACTGCTTGGCAGGTTGTAACCAAGTATAACATTCTTAAAGCGCAGGTAAGAGCCATCGTAAATGAACCTGGATGAGTTGCTGCGGTTATTGTTGTTCGGGTCAAGCGCTGTTGCTCTTGGTGTGTCTGTTACATCTCCAGGGTTTCTCCAGCGGTTAAGTACATCTGTTAACATGTTGTCATCCAAAAAGTCGTTGCCCAGGTGCTTCTGATACTGATGGCTTGGCGCAGCAATGTCGTTGCCGTAAGAGAACTGCAGGAAAATGTTCAGATCAAAGCCTTTATAACGGAAATCGTTAGTGAAACCGCCTACAGCTTTAGGCTGTGCATTACCGATAATGGTCAGGTCATCATCTGTCAATACGCCATCGTTGTTAACATCCCGGAAGTTTACGTCACCAGGTTGGGCGCCCTGCGCCCGGCGGGAAGCCGGAATCTCTTCCAGGGTGCTATAAACACCGTCTGCAATAAAGCCATAGAAAGTACCGATAGGCTCACCTACACGTAGTACTAGCGAGTTGCCACCGAAGCCATAAAAAATGTCTTGCCCTTGATAAAGGGCTGTTACCTCGTTTCTGTTAAAAGCCAGATTCAGGTCAGAGGTCCATCTCAAACCATCTCCGGTAGGGTCCAGGTTGATTGTTCTAAGGGCTACTTCAAATCCTTTATTCTCAGTGGAGCCTACGTTTGCTTGGAAGCTGCCAAAACCGTTTTGAGTAGGTACAGGGCGTGAGAAAAGCAGGTCATCCGTTTTCTTGATATAGTAATCCAGGGCAAGGTTCACTCTGTTGTTCCATAATCCAATATCAGCGCCGATGTTAAGTTGCTTTGTCTCTTCCCATCTTAAATCTGGGTTCGGCAACTGTGTTAAGGCGATACCTGGCTGATCTAAATAATTAGCTCCAGTAATTAATGCAAAATATCCAAAGTTTCCGATTTCTTGATTACCTGTAGCACCATATGAGGCACGTAGTTTTAACTCGCTCAAGCTTTCTATTCCAGACATAAAGTCTTCACCAATAATTCTCCATCCAGCCGAGATAGATGGGAAGTAACCATAGCGGTTATTTTCACCAAATCGAGAAGAGCCGTCAGCTCGGAAGTTTACACCTACTAAGTATTTGTCGCTGTAGTTATAGTTCAACCTGCCGAAGTATGACAATATACTAGACTCCGATTCTGCGTTGGAACCTGCATTTACGATGGCTGCACTGGCTACATAACGGAAACGCTCGCCAGGGAATCCCTCACCAGTCACAAATGATTGATTGAAAACATTCTTCTCGGTACTGGTGCCAATAACGGCTGAGATATTATGCACATCGCTGAAAACCTTGTTATAAGAGGTAGTGGCTTCTAAAAGACGTTTAGTTATTGTTGAAGTAGCATTGGTAGCAGAGCCACCAACTGCAGTTGATGATGAGCCAGGGTAATTAGTAGGAGTATAACGTCGCTCGTTAATATTCAGTGCGTCATAACCTGCTCTCAGTTGAAAGTCAAGGCCTGGTATAATAGTATACTTGCCAAATATGTTACCTATGCCACGCAAGTTAATTGTTTCGTCATCGTTCTCGGTGCCTTCGGCAACAGGGTTGGTGTAAAAGAAGTTTGGTCGTGTATAGGTGCCGTCATCAAAAAATACCGGCCATACAGGCGATGCTGCAAGTGCGTTGGCAAACGGGCCATTCAGGGTGTTGTCACTGACAATACGATTATTCTCGGAACGACCCAGTTGAATACTCGTGCCAACAGTCATCCTATCAGAAACCTGGTAATCGAGATTAAGGCGTGTAGTATACCTCTGGTACTGGCTGCCTATTACAATACCTTCCTGATCAAAATAAGAACCTGATAAATAGTACCGTGCTTTAGCGTCGCCACCATTCATTGTTAATTCGTAATTTTGGATAGATGCGCTTCTTGTTACTTCATCAATCCAATCTGTTTCAGTGGCTTCAAAGCCAAGACCACCATAGTATAAGTCAGCAAAATCTTCAAATGTTGCTCCAGGAGCGAGGAAGCCATCATTGATGTAAGCTTCCGTCATGATCTCCTTATACTGATCTGCGTTCAGGAAATTTGGCTCTTTCCATAGGTTTTGCACCCCGGCATAAGCATTGAAATTAACTTGCGTTTTTTGGGCTGCACCTCGCTTGGTAGTGATGATAACCACACCATTTGCCGCTCTTGAACCATAAATGGCCGCAGCAGAGGCATCTTTTAAGATGTCAATAGACTCGATGTCATTGGGGTTAAGGTCTGATACAGCGTTCACGTTCTGGCCACCAAAGCCGATCTGTGAGAAGTCGCCGGTTGTAAGCGGTACACCGTCAACTACATAAAGTGGCTGGTTGCTTGCCGAGATGGATGTGGCACCACGCACACGTACGCTTATACCGCCACCAGGCGTTCCAGAGTTTTGCGATATCTGCACACCTGCGGCACGTCCCTGCAGGGCCTGGTCAACGCCAACAACAGGTATGTTCTTTAATTCTTCAGATGTTACCTTGGCAGTGGCACCGGTTACCTCACGGCGTTCCTGCGTACCGTAACCCACCACCACAACTTCTTTCAATAGTTCCTGGTCGGCAACTAAAGCTACATTGATGGTTGAGCGTCCACTCACCGGAACTTCCTGTGTGGTCATGCCAATGAACCGGAACACCAGTGTAGCGTTGGGCCTTACGTTTAACAAGAATTCCCCTTTAGCTCCGGTAGAAACACCGTTTGTGGTGCCTTTTTCCAGAACAGTTACACCAGGCAAGGGTTGCCCGCTCTCTGCCGACGTTACCACGCCTGAAACAGTTTGAGTTTGTGCCCATGCATTGCTAATAACAGCAAATATGAGCAGGAAACTCAGTAGTAAACCTCTCTTCATAATCTTATATTTAATTAAGGTGAAAAACGAAAAACTTTAAAATTAACCACCAAGTAGCAAAAAAGTTATATTCAGGATTGTGTACATTTATTTCGGCTTACTTGTTATGCTATCTGCTATATATCGTTTTGGAAATTTGTCCTGGGTATGCTAAAGGCCTATCCGGTGCAATTGGGTATACCTTTAAAAACAGTTTTGCCTTTGACAGTAGCTTATACTAATTATGTTAGCTAGTGTTACGTTTGGGGAGTTAAAGTTTAGGCTTTAGCGTGCTTATAACTAACTTTAATTAAAAATTCGGCCAAATTTATGAGCTAGGACTGAAGCACCGTTACAGACAAAAAACCATGCCCCTGGTCAAGTGTTTTCTTCCAGCCCATTTTCTGCAACTCCCTCATGATAAAGTTGTTCAGAAGGCCATGTGCCACAAGTACTGTTGTTTTGTGTTCAGCAGCATCGGAAGCCAGGGTTTGAGCACAGCGGCGGGCACGTTTTTTAGCCTCCTTAAATGTTTCGATGTCGCGGTTGTTGAAGCCAAGGAACCAAAGTATGCGTGCACTTACAAGCCATAGTTTTATGGGCAGACGCACAAGCGGCAACGTATAAACCCGGCGCTCAAACTCCCTGAAAACCTGGTCTATCCTGAGCTGTATGTCGGATCCGAAAATGGCTTTGGCGGTGAGCTGGGAGCGGGCCAGGGTGCTGCAGTATACTTTGTCTATCTCGTCGAAGGGGATAACTTCATGCTCCAGCACAAAATGCTCGATGGCCGCGGCATCGTAATCATTAATGTACTTGCAGGCATCCTCGTAGCTAAATAGCCCTTTCTTAGACACAGCAGGTCTGGCATGCCGGATAAGGAAGATACGCTTAGGCAATAAGGCGCTGTTTTCAGGAGCATCCACGGTAAGTTAGGGTTGGTTCCGTGTTTTATACGGCCACAGTTACTATGTAAGTTAAAATAGGGTAGTACCGGAATTACATAGCCATATCGCCGAAGACAGTTTGTTTGATCTGTTCCCACTCCGGCTTAAGTATGCTGTAGTAAATAGTGTCGCGGCGGCGGCCGTCATGCATCAGGGTATGGCTGCGTAAAACGCCTTCTTCCGTAGCCCCAATTTTCTGCATAGCCCTCCTGGATCGCAAGTTCAGTACATCGGTTTTAAGCTCCACCCTTTCATACTTCAGTACCTCAAAAGCATACTGCAGCAGTAAAAATTTGCAGTGTTTGTTCAGGCCGGTTCCCCGGTAATTCCTGCTCAGCCAGGTCCAGCCAATTTCCAGTCTCCTGTCTGTGCCCGAAATGTTGCCATAGCTCGTACTGCCTGCAACTTTGCCTGTGGCTTTGTCAATGATCATAAAAGTATAGCGGGTGCCGCTTTTGTAGCCATGTTCCACAGTTTGTATCCAGGTGTCTAGCTCCTCAGGGGTGCTAACTTTGGTAGGCATCAGCCGCCAGATGTCTTCATCATACACGATATCTTCTAACTGAATTTTATCCGTGGTATGGTATCTGCGCAAAAGCACGCACTCGTCTTCAAGTATGATATCGGTATCAAAAATCATGGCGATTAGCTGTTATAGTATGGCAAATATAGTAAAAGCCCTTTGTTGGTAACGTGGAACAGGGTGTGTTGCACAAGTATAACCAGTAGGCCAGAGTGGGAGTGGTGGTTGGATGTTGTTAAGGTAGTGTAGTAAAATAGAACCTGTTTTGAGTTTATTAAAATCCAAACTGCCTGCCCTTGCTGCGTGTTATCAACAGCAAGTATAATAGCCAGCCCCTTAAATTGTTGGTGAAAAACACCAACAATGGCGGATTCGATTTCTTTTAGCCAAAATCCTAAACAGCTTCATAGGCAATGGCGATACCATGAAGTAAAGCCCACTTTAAAATTGTTAAAAAAATATAGTGATAAACCAACGGAAATTTATGGTAACGCGTAAGAGAGTGCACCGGAATTGAGAGGAAGTTGTAACCTGCCCGGTAAATGCTGCGCAAAACGTGCAAAGCTGATGGTTGCCGGAACCGATAAAAGTATATATCTGCAAGCAGGTATACTTTCAAACTGAAATTTACACTTACTGAACTTAACCGATTCTCCAGTAAGCGATCTTCAAATAAGCATCAATAGTATAAGTTAGCCTCTGATGGCATGCGTTATTCCTTTGTATAGTGAGTACTCATATTTATACTTTAAACGATACAGCCTGAAACTACAGGCCAACAAACTTAGCAACCTGAACGACATCAACAGCTTTGTTGCCATACCAGACAATGCAGGAAATTATACTTGATACGAGGGCACTGACCATGGTGTCTTATTTAGTTAAAATGAACAGCATATAACTTGGCTTAATGGCATCGACTGGATGCTGTGAAGGCAAAGCCAGAGCTGTTGCTTCTGAAAAATGCATTACAGGGGCGAGGATGATAAGATAACAGATGTATAAGATAAATTTTACGGAAGATAGAAGTATGGAAGCACATCACCCTTCAAAGATTTTAATGACAGCCGATACCGTTGGCGGCGTTTGGAATTACTCGCTGGAGCTGATAAGAGCTCTGGGACCATTTAAAACAGAAGTAGCCTTGGCAACCATGGGCGCACCCTTAACAGAGGAGCAGCGACGCCAGGCCGATGAGATAGACAACCTCACCGTTTATGAAAGCAAGTATAAGCTGGAGTGGATGGAGGATGCCTGGGAAGACGTTGAAGCTGCCGGAAAATGGCTGCTGGATTTAAAAGATGAAGTTGAACCTGACCTGGTGCATCTGAACAGTATGGTGCATGGTGCCCTGGACTTTGGTGTGCCTAAAGTGGTTGTAGTGCATTCGTGTGTGCTTTCGTGGTGGAAGGCAGTGCATGGCGAAGACGCTCCGCGGGAATGGGATAAGTATAAAGAACTTGTAACAAGAGGGCTGCAGTCTGCGGATATGGTGGTGGCCCCAACCCAGGCCATGCTCAATCTGGCCACTTCGCTTTACGGACCGTTCAGGAAGAGCACAGTAGTTTACAATGGCCGGGGGCAGCATGGTTTTCAGTTTGGTAAAAAAGAGCCCTTTGTGTTTAGCATGGGCCGGGTATGGGATGAGGCCAAGAACATTTCGATGCTGGCGCACATTGCCTCCGAGCTGCACTGGCCCGTATATATTGCCGGCGACGATAAGCACCCGGCTACAGGCAAAACCATAAATCTGGAAAACGTACATTTCCTGGGGCAGCTGTCTGAGAAAGAAGTGTCTGACTGGTTGTCCAGGGCATCTATTTATGCGTTGCCGGCCAAGTATGAGCCGTTTGGTTTAACTATTCTGGAGGCTGCCATGTCGGGTTGTGCGCTGGTGGTGGGTAAAACCGAGAGCCAGGCCGAGATTTGGGGCAATGCCGCCAAATACGTAAGCCCTAACGATGCCGATGAACTTCGCGACACCATTAACAACCTGATAGACGACGAGTTTGGCAGAAACATCATGGCCTGCCGCGCTGTTAAACGCTCCCATGGCTACACGTCTACCCCAATGGGCCAGGACTATGATCATATTTACCGCCAGGTAATGAAACAGACCGTAACGGTATAGACTCCGAAAGTATGGATCAGGAGTAGCCGTGATCTTTACAACGGATTACTACCGGCGTTTCTTGTATGCTCTGGAATCTGGTTTAACTAAATCAAAATATAGTAGCCGCACTTGCAAAGCAAAAGCAAGTGTGGCTTTTTTACGTGAGTAAAGTATAAATTGCAGCTATGTCAAGTAATCAGCACATGCCAACCCCCAAGCCCTGGAAAGTTCTGAAATCTGAACTGGTTTTTGATGAAAAATGGTATACTCTGCGACGTGATGAGGTAGAATTACCAAACGGCAAAGTGCTGGATGACTATTATGTAAGCGTACGTCCGGATGTGGTGCTCACTTTCCCGATCACAGAAAATGGCGAAGTTATATTTGTGCGCCAGTACAAGCACGCCGGGGCAAATATCTTCACGGAACTTCCGGGAGGCGTTATAGATGAACACGAGCACCATCCCGCAGATGCAGCCAAACGCGAAATGCTGGAAGAAACCGGCTATACTTCCGATGACCTGGAACTACTGGCAGAGGTAATTGACAACCCAACCAAAGACACCAACAAAATATATTTTTACCTGGCCCGCAACGCAAGAAAAGTAGCCGACCAAGACCTGGACGAAACCGAAAACATTGAAGTGCTAAAAATACCTGTCTCAGAAGTAGAAGGTATGGTGCTTCGTGGAGAAATCTGTGTCTCAGGGTCTGTTGCACTGTGCCTGCTGGCTTTAAGAAAACTGGAAATTTAATTGTTGGTTGTTAGTTATTGGTTATTGGGGAATGTAAAGACGCTATTATCGTTGATCGTTGTTCGTTGTTAGGAAATGTAGAGACGCAATACTTTGCGTCTTGTTTGCTACTGTGCGGTAAGCTTCAATATTGAATATTAATCTGTAGAGACGCAATATCTTGCGTCTTGCCAGCAACAAGGCAATAAGTTTCGTTACTGGTTATTGGTGTTTTATACGCTATATTTTGCGTCTTATACTTCCAGAACGCCACCAGGCTGACTTTATCAACACTGCCAAAAGTATAAAGTATACCTTTAGCCTGAACTCGCCCTGAGCATTTTATAGAAATTACCTTTATTTGGTATCAGCTCTACTAACAAAACCTTTCACCTACACTTACTCGGCTTTCAAAGTATAAAGCCGGAACTCTCAAAACAAAATACATGTTGTGTTTGTACATTAAATGTATGTACATTAAATTTGAATCGTACATTAAAGTATAGATTAAAACAATAAATTGAGCAACATGACAACAACAGAAAATAAAATAGCGGTACACAACCTGATAGAGAAGCGCTGGAGCCCAAGGTCCTTTGAAAGTACAGCTGTAGGGGAGGTGCAATTGGAAGCTCTTTTTGAGGCAGCACGCTGGGCACCCTCAGCCATGAACGAACAGCCGTGGCGCTTTATCCATGCCACCCAGGACGATCCTGAAGCGTATGAAAGACTTTTGAATTGCCTGGTAGAAGCCAATCAAGTATGGGCCAAAAATGCACCTGTTCTTTTTCTGTCGGTTGCCAAAACAACGTATGACTTTAACGGAAATGTGAACGGCCACGCCTGGCACGATGTAGGGATGGCAACTGCCAACCTGGTGCTGCAGGCTACAGACCTGGACCTGCATGTGCATTTGATGGGCGGCTTTAGTGCAGACAAAGCACGAGTGGCACTTGGAATACCAGATGGTTATGAGCCCGTAGCAATGGGTGCGATTGGCTATGTAGGAGATCCGGAGGCTTTGCCGGAGCATTTAAGAGCAAGAGAGCTGGCACCAAGGCAGCGAAAGCCACTGCAAGACATTGTGTTTAACGGAATCTGGAAATAATAAAGCATACTGCCATGAGCAAAAAAGTAATTCATAAAGCCGATACCCGTGGCCACGCAAACCACGGCTGGCTGAACTCTTACCATAGTTTTAGCTTTGCAAGCTATTATAACCCGGAACGCATGGGTTTTGGTCTGCTGCGTGTCTTAAACGACGATACCGTAGCACCCGGCATGGGGTTTGGCGCGCACCCGCACGATAATATGGAGATCGTTTCTATTCCTTTGTCCGGGGAGCTGGCGCACAAAGACAGTACCGGCAATGAAAAGACCATACGCACAAATGAGGTGCAGATTATGTCGGCAGGAACGGGCATTACCCACTCAGAGTATAACCACTCTAAAACCGATGAAGTGAAGTTTCTGCAGATCTGGGTGTTCCCGAAAGAGCGTGACATACAGCCCCGTTACGAGCAGAAGACCTTTAAACCGGAAGATCGCCAAAACAAACTGCAAACTGTGGTTTCGCCGGAAAAGGACAATGGAGCCATCTGGATCAACCAAGATGCCTGGTTTACACTCGGCACGCTTAAGCCCGGTTTTTCAGAGGAGTATAAGCTGCGCAGCAAAGACCATGGAGTTTATGCCTTCGTGCTGGAGGGTGAAGTTGAGATCGACGGTGAAAAGCTGGGCAAAAGAGATGGAATGGGCATTTGGGATGCAGATAGCATTCAGATTAAAGCGGATGCGGAGACTGAGTTGCTGCTGATGGAAGTGCCGATGAAGCAATAGAGATCATTTAGTTTAGTATATTGGAAAGCCTGGTAACATTGTTGCCGGGCTTTGGTTTTATACTTTTACGGCATCAAATGGCAGTTCTTGATTCACTACTTTTTTTGTAGATTGACCTCTGAATAACATATGCTATAAACATGCTCAAGAATACCATATATTCTTTATTGCTGGCTTTTAGCTTAGGCGCTTGTCAGCAGCAGGCAACCCAAACAACCACTGCAACTCAGGCTGCCAGCCAGACAAGTAAATATTATTACCCCGGCAAAGGCGATGACTGGAAGTATAAAAAGCCGGAAGAGGTAGACATGGATGCTGCTTTATTGCAAGAGGCTGTAGAGTGGGCCAAGCAACAGGAAACCACCCAGATCGAGAAAGACTTTTCTACACAGAAAGAGATATTCGGGGAGCCGCTGGGGCCGCTGCCGGCCACCAGGGCCAACACCAACGGCATCATCCTCAAAAACGGTTACATTGTGGCCGAGTGGGGCGATACCAAAGCCGCAGACCCTACCTACAGCGTGGCCAAAAGTTTCCTCTCTACCATACTTGGCTTAACCATAGACCGAGGTATGATCCAAAGTATAAGCGACCCAGTGGCAAAGTATGTAAAGGATGGTGGCTACGAATCAGAGCATAACAGCAAGGTAACCTGGGAGCACCATGCCCGCCAAACATCAGAATGGCAGGGCGAAATGTGGGGTAAGAAGCATGACTTTATAGGAAAAGAAGCCTTTGGTCGTGGCGAACGAAAACCGCGTGAATTGCAGGAGCCGGGTACTTTCTACGAGTACAACGATACGCGCATTAACCGCTTTGCCTTATCGTTGTTGCGTTTGTGGGAGAAACCGTTACCGAAGGTTTTAGAAGATGAGATCATGGACCCGATTGGCGCTTCTGAAACCTGGAAATGGGTTCCTTACAGAAATTCTATAGTAGAGATAAACGGCCAGCAGATGCCATCGGTGAGCGGCGGTACGCGCTGGGGCGGCGGCCTCTGGATCAGTGCACGCGACGAAGCTCGTTTCGGTTACCTGTTCCTGCGCAATGGCCGCTGGGAAAATAAGCAGCTGGTATCAGAAAAGTGGGTGAAAGAGGCGACTACCTCCCGCGGCACTGTTGGCCCCGATTACGGTTACCTGTGGTGGCTGAACACCGAAGGCAAAGCCTGGCCCGATGCCCCGACTACCAGCTACGCAGCCTTAGGTGCCGGACAAAATACCGTTTGGGTTGATCCCGAGCATGATATTGTTATTGTTTGGCGCTGGCATGATGGCAAGCAGAACGAGTTGTTTAAAAGGGTTTTGGCGGCGGTGAAGGAGTAGTTGGTTGTTGATTATTAATTGTTTGAAAAACAAGATGTGGGTATGGCATGAGTATTCGCGCTTGGGTACTGTTATGATATCGACGATAAAAGTATCTCTCAGTTCATGATCTCTCCTTTAAGATGCTAATTTGTCTTTGGCTGGCTTTTCGCCTCGCCGGCTGGGCCCTACTTTTTTTCTTGACAAAAAAAGTAGGCAAAAAAGTCAAGACGATTTTGTTTTTCGAGGGCCCCTACCCCCACTCGCTGAACGCTCAAACAAAAAATCGTCGTCTGTGCACCTAGTAAATATCGTCTCTTAGGAGGATAAGTTTAAAACACACCCCTGCCCCTCTCAAGAGGGGAATCCGACACCATAAGCTTATAATTTGTTTCCTGTTGCAAAGGCTCCTACTAAGCAGTGTCGATCCCAGCCTTTGGGTTGAGCGCCTTCTATTGTTGCGGTGCTGAGCTTGCTCAGCAGCCCGCAGCGGAGCGAGGAGCAGCTTCAATAGACAGCGCGATGCCCGAAGGCGAGGCCTCGCGGCCTTGAGCGCACCAAAGCCAAAGGTAAAACGATAGGCAAGCAAGACTGAGGAAAGACATAAACTAGATAGAAAGGCGGGGTTAATTTATCTCAAATAATCACTTTATACACACTCATGATTCAGTAACTACAAAAACAAAAAGCGGCTGCCCCATCTGGAGCAGCCGCTTTTTTACTTTATACTTATAATTTCTTAGTGGCGACAAGTGCAATGCTCACCGGCTATGCCTTCGAAGCGGGTATCAGTACCTTCATGCCAATCAAAGGCAGTAGCAGTACGGCTGTTTTCCCACCAGAACTTACCCGGCTGCTTGTTGTAGTTGCCCATTTCTGCCATGGTAGCGGCATTGTACAGGCGACCATTCACCATCGTATACTTCACGTGCTCGGTGTTCTGGATATTCTCCAGCGGGTTCTGGTCCAGCACGATCAAATCGGCTAGTTTGCCGGTTTCCAGAGAGCCGATTTCCTTGCCCATGCCCAGGTACTCAGCACCGTTCAGGGTAGCGGCGCGAAGTGCTTCCAGGTTCGTCATGCCGCCTTGCTGCAGCATCCAAAGTTCCCAGTGCGCGCCTAAGCCTTGCAGCTGACCGTGAGCACCCAAGTTTACTTTTACACCAGCATCTGTCAACTGCTTGCAAGCTTCTGAAGTCAGGATGTGGCCGTGCTTATACTCTTCGTCTGGCACCAACGTAACTCGGCGCGAACGGCCATCGATGATGGAGCGTGGCGTGAATTTAAGCAGGCGTTCTTTGTCCCAAGCGTTGGTTTTTTGGTACCAGTAGTACTCACCGGAGTTACCACCATAGTTCACGATCAGGGTAGGCGTGTAGCCAGTTTCAGAGGCTTTCCATACTTCTACCACGTCTTTGTAAAGCGGCGCAACCGGGATGTTGTGCTCAATGCCTGAGTGGCCGTCCAGGATCATGCTCATGTTGTGGAAGAACGTAGAACCACCTTCCGGTACCACCGTCATGTCCAGTTCGCGGGCAGCCTGAATTATTTGCTGGCGCTGCTCACGGCGTGGCTGATTGTAGCTCTTCACCGAGAAACCACCGATTGCCTTTAAACGGCGCAGGTGCGAACGGGCATCGTCAATGCCATTTACAACAGCTTTAAAGTTACCGTCAGCACCATAAAGTATTGTACCCGTAGAGAAAATTCTAGGACCAACCATCGTACCGGCTTTCACGGCTTCCGACTGGCTGAATACCATCTCGGTGGTAGAAGAAGGGTCGTGGGTAGTGGTTACACCGTAAGCCAGGTTCGCATAGTATGACCATTGCTTCTGCGGACTCATACCCAAACGGAAAGTACCCAGGTGTGCGTGTACATCCACTAAACCAGGCATAATGGTTTTACCGGCAGCGTCAATTACTTTGGCATCTTTCGGAACGGTTACGTTTTTGCCTACAGCAACAATTTTATTGCCTTCAACAACTATAGTTCCGCCTTCAATCACTTCATCGCCTTTCATGGTAATGATGCGTGCGTTGGTGAAAGCTACTTTACCTTCTGGTGTATCTGTTTTGAGAACTAGGCCAATTTTAGTACCGGTTGTGTCGATGGCAGGTAGTTTATCCGGAGCGCCTTCCACAAACGTGAAGCGGTCTTTCAGGTCGTTTGAGAAATACTCATCGCCCAAAACCCAATTCACTTTTTTGCTGTCTGCAGACCAATGCACACTTGTACCGGCGTCGCGGGTGAAGCGGGCAACCGGAACTGCTTTCGTCTCGGCACTCAACTCAAGGCCAGAACCGTTGGCTGTGAACGGAGCCACATACCCGTTAAACAGCTCTACAAAGGCAATCCATTTGTTGTCAGGGCTTGGGTAGAACTGCTCGGTATACTTGGAAGTATAGTGTGTCTGCTCTTCCTTACCTTTCAGGTCCACGCTTTTAAAAGCATACTTGTCGCCGGCACGGGCCGTGAAGAAAATGCGATCAGAAGCAGCGTTGAAAAGTGGAGAAGAACCATTTTTCTGTACTAATGTAGGGTTATTGCCATCGGCAGTCATGTAGTAAATACCACGCTCGTTGCCGTGAGCATAGCCCATGTGGTTGTTGCCGCTTTCCTTGTTGTAAACGATATACTTACCATTTGGAGAGAACACTGGGTTAGCGTAAAATCCTTTTTCAGAAGTAAGTTTAACCGGCTTTGGATTTTTCTTACGGATGTCCAGCTTCATGATGTTACTGTAGCTGTCATCGTTCCAGGTAGCGTACACAATATACTTGCCATCCGGAGAGAAGGCAGGATAGAACTCAAAATCTGTGCTGTTGGTGATGCGCTCTGGCTTACCATTTGGCAGTTCTTTTTTGTAGATATGGCCGGCAGCATTGAACACCAGTAGCTTACCATCCGGAGAGGTTACTGCATGGCGAATAGCCTTAGCCTCAAACTGCTTCGGCGATACACCACCATTCTTGCTGAAATCGTGGCGCACGGCATCGGCAATGTAATGCGTGGCAGTAGCCTCGAAAGGTATGTTTGTTACTTTCTGCGTGGCTACATCTATTTTATTGATCTTGCCATTCGCCCAGTAAACGATGCTCTTGTTATCAGGTGTCCAGGAGAAAGACGGGTATACACCAAAAATGGCCCAGGCTTCCTGCTGGTCTTTGCTCAGGTTATCCGTGATCGGCCATTGCTCTCCGGTTTTCAGGTCCTGCACAAAAAGCACCGATTTGGTTCTTACACGGCGCACAAAGGCAATGTGCTTGCCATCGCGGGAGACAGTTGGGCGCACAGAGCCACCGTTTCCAGTTACAATGTTCTCTACCTCGCCTGTATTGCGGTCTACCCTGCGAATCACGTAGATCTGGCCGTTAGGGTCTTTATTGTACTCAAACGTAGAGCCGCCACTCATGTCTTCGGAGTAGTATACATACTTTCCCTCTGGCGACACGAAAGGCTCACCGGCGTCCTGCTGGTCGTTTTTACGCTTGGTCAGCTGCACGCCTGCGCCACCGCTTCTGTGGTACATCCACATCTCGCCGGCACCCAGCGAGCGGGTGTTGGTAAAGTGCTTACGCGCGATCAGGTACTCACCGTCCGGCGTCCAGACAGCGTTGTTCAGCAAGCGGAAATTCTCTGTCGTAATCTGCTTGGCATCAGAGCCATCGCGTTTCATGATCCAGATATTGTCGCCGCCGCCTTTATCCGAAGTATAAGAAATATACTTTCCGTCGGGGCTGAAACGTGGCTGCACTTCGTAGGCTCTACCGCCTAAAAGCTGCTTGGCCTTGCCACCTGAGATAGGCATGATGTAGATATCACCAAGCAGGTCAAACACGATCTCCTTGCCATCCGGACTCACGTCCAGGCTCATCCAGGTGCCTTCGTCGGTAGTTACATTGATTTCTTTTTCTTTTCCGTGGGCAGTATCCACTTTCCACTTCTTGTCTTCTTTTTTGTCCTGCGCTACTGCGGTGCCTAAAGGTAAAGCAAGAGCCGCTGCCAGGAACATACTCAGACAGGTACGTTTATGCATGGTAGGGTGAATTTAGATTGGTTTAGTTGTTTCTCAAAGATAAGCATTTGGCCTCAGATTAAGGGGATTTTGTGTATCGATTATGCTTCTGGGGTCTGTATAAATGATGTATCCTTGGGGTTCTTTGAGGTTATACTTACCGCAAAAGTTTAAAAGATTAATACAAAGGTCATGGGGAGATGGTTCAGAACATCATGCGGCCATACTTGTAGAATTCAGGGCCAATACCTACTACAATATATTCGTTACCGGATACTTTGTAAGCAGAGCAAGGGCGCAGGAAAAAACCATGGGCATTGCCGGATTCTGTGTCGTGCAAGGCTTTCCTGCTTTGGCTGCCATCTTTGTGCACAGATACAATAACCGGCGTTTTCCGGATCGCCCGTTGATCATACATGGCAATTCTATCATTTGCCTCGTAGTTATACTCAAAGTCGAGGTACAGGATTTGCAGCGTACCGTTAATGATGCTGGCAAAGTATGAGCGTATGGTGTTTTCTTTGTTAGTGCCGCTTTGCAGTTTATTGATGCTTGTGGTAAAGGCAGCGTTACCGTTCTTATTAAGCTTGGCCACAATGATGTCGTTGTTATGATAAGTATAATAACCGGCACCGTTTTCCCGGATACACACTTCACCTATCAGGTATAGGCTGCCGTCAGGCATTGGCATGATGTGGTCCAGGCTTAAGTGTCGTAACCGCTGGCTGTTATCATTATCAGGCTTAAGGCGTTTGTAATTGCTGATAAAGTCCTCGCTGAATGGGGTGTAGGCTACAACGCTTCTTTTCAGGTTATACTTATTTACACGATACAGGAAAGTGCCAACTGGTTCCGGGTTGTGGCTTGCCACAGTGTTGGACGGTGCCACATAACCCGACACAAGCATGCTGCCATTGGTGGCTAAAGCCATTTTAGCCCTGATTGGGCGGTAATCTGTATGCCCCATGGTCAGCCTGCTGTTTTTGCCGGAGTTCCTGTTAAACTGGTACAGGTAGTAGGCATTGGTTGCTGGGGCAGCCGCAGGTGCCCTTACAAGCATGTAAGAGGTACCGTCGTGTTGCAGCATTAGTTCCTCTATACTTCCCTCGCTTACCACGGTTTGCGACCATAGCGGGCGCAACTCCTGCGATAGTAAAGTAAATACCTGCTTATCGTCGCCGCCCACAGCAATGGCCAGAAATGCATCGTTCGGCGCAATGGCAACTTTCATGTTATCGCCGTCAGCATCCTCCATTACCAATAAAATATCAGAATTATAGTTGCCGTTATGCGTTATTTCCTGGATGTAAACATTTGTTTTTCCGGCGGTGTGGTGGCTGGACAGCATGTAGAGGTTATTGCGGAACATGATGACACAATGGAAGGAGCATTTGCGGCCATCAGGTGTTTTAGGAAGCAGGGCTACGGTCCAGAAGCTTTCATTTTGTGGGTTGTAGTGCTCGAGGGTAATCTGGTCATTAACGGCATAGGTTGCGAAAAATCCGTCCTGGTCAACCCCAATTATTTCCATGTTCTCTAGCTGCCCAAATTTTCTGTTTATTTTTTCTCCCCAGCTGAACTGTGGGTTTTGGGAAATAACTGGTGTTGTATAAAGTATAAATACAATATATAATAAAATTAACTTCATGGTGCCCTTACACTTATTGTATACGGGGTTTTATCTGCATAAGTATAAAAGAGTGCAATTTTTAAGTGAGAAACAATTGCTGAATATGGTTTAAATAAAGCTAAATATAAATAAAAAAGGAGGAATGATATAAACACGCCTCCTTTTAGTAATAGAAAATAGTTATATTTTATTGCACCTGTGTCTTGTCTACTCTGGTAGGGGTTTCCTTGCCGTTCACAACATTTTTAGAACCAATGGCGATGGCTTTTATCATACTTGTCATGTGGGCCATGTCTAACTGCTCAAACTCATCTTTTACAGTATGGTAGGTCTTGTCTTTGTCTATTTGCACCGAAGAGATAGTATGTGCAGGCACACCCAACCGGGCAAGGGTGGCATTGTCAGAGCGGTAGAAGAGGTTTTGCTCCGGGTATGGGTCCGGGTGTATGCTGAAGGCGGTGCCGGAAAGGCTGCTCTGCATCAGTTGGCCCAGGTTAGACCGCTCGTAGCCGGTTACATAAGCACTGTTTGGCCCGAATTTAGAAGGCTTGCCCACCATCTCGATGTTAAACATTGCCACAATTTCGTCGGGGTTTAGCAGTTCCGAAAAATGCCTGGAACCATACCCACCGATCTCTTCAGCGGCAAAGGCCACAAACAATATGCTGCGCTCCGGCTTGCCTTGCTTTTTGTAATGCTTTGCCAGTGTCATCATGGCGGTAATGCCGGAGGCATCGTCGTCGGCGCCGTTTGCAATGCTGTCGCCGTCTACTGGTTTTTGTATGCCAATGTGGTCGTAATGGCCCGAGAACACCACAAACTCGTTTTTGCGTTTGCCCTCTATCATGCCGCCCACGTTTGTCAGCTGCTTTTCCTCAATCTTGTTCTCGGCTGTAACCGCAAATGCAGGGGCGGTGGTTTGGTCGGTTAAAACGAATATCTTACTGCTGCCTTTGCCTGCCTCTTTAATCACAGAACCGGCGCGCAGGTGGCGCTGGTAAGCGGTAAACATAGTCTTATGGCCAGGGTGCACCAACACCAGCATGTCTTTATCAGATCTGCTCAGCTGCACAAATGCCTTTCTAAAGTCTTCACCTTCCGGTATGGTCACTGTCTCTACCTGTTGCGCCTGAGTCCAGTTTATACTTGGGTGGGTTGTTCTGGCAAACAGATTCTCGGCAGGCTGGCCAACACCATTCAGGCTAACCGAAATGGAAACAGGGGTGAAGTGGTATACTTTAAAAGTCTGCTTGAAATCTACCTCGCTGGGGAGTGGGGCAAGTTTAATTTTTCTGAATTCACTGGCTATGAAATCAGCCGCTTTCTCGCCTCCGGGCGTAAAAGATGCACGGCCCTGCATGTCATCAGCACTCAGTGTTTTCATCAGGCGGGTAACCTCAGGCTCCTCAATGCCTTTTAATTTCTGAGCCTCTGCCACACTGCAAAAGCACAAGGCTGTTAATGCAAGCGCGGTAATTTTTAGTTTCATCATAGTAGATAAGATTGAAGGAATTTGTGTAGATTATGTTATCGTTGCTTGTAAAATATAGGTAAAGGAATTTGAAGCTCTAATATACCTGATTTTTATGGATACCCAACCCAAAGTTGACTGGCTAAGGTTACTGTTATACATTGTGTTAACTGCAGTGATCTTATACGTTGGGCGCAACCTGTTCATTCCTTTAAGCTTTGCCCTGCTTATCAGTTTTGTGCTTTACCCGGTGTGCCGGTGGCTGGAGCACAGAAAGCTTCCGAGGTGGGCAGCCATTGGCGTTTGCCTGCTGCTGTTGCTGGTGCTGACTGGGCTAGTTGGCTGGCTGCTTGTAAGACAGATGGTAAGCTTTAGCCGGGAGTGGCCCGGCCTGCAGGCAAAGCTGATAAGTACCTGGCAGAAGCTTAGCGAACACGTAGAGCACTCCTACAGTATAGACACTGCCAGGCAACGGGCATGGCTCGAAAGTATGGCTGCCGATGCTTTTTCGTCGTTGTTTAGCATGGTGCAGGATCTCATCTACACGTCGGCTGTCGGGTTGGTGCTGCTGCTGCTGATACCCATTTACATTGCGCTTATACTTTACTTCCGGGAGCAGCTGGCGCAGGGCTTGTTTCTGTTGTTTAAGCAGGATGAACAGAAAAAGATAAGGGCCATACTTCACGAAACCATCACTACCTACTACAACTTTATCAAAGGTATGGCAATTGTGTACCTGGTGGTGGCCATCCTGAACAGCATCGGACTTTTACTGTTGGGTATTCCGCATGCCATTTTCTTCGGCACGGTTGCCTCTATACTTACATTTATACCCTATGTGGGCATCACCATAGGGGCTATACTTCCCATGGCCATTGCCTGGGTTACTTATGATAACATCTGGTATCCTGTTGGTGTGGTGGCGGTGTTTAGTGTGGTGCAGTACCTGGAGGCGAATCTTATTTTTCCGTGGGCGGTTAGTTACCGGCTACGGGTTAACATGCTGTTTACGCTGCTGGCCATAGTGGCAGGCGGTATACTTTGGGGAGCATCCGGCATGATCCTGTTTATCCCTTTCCTGGCTATACTTAAGCTCATCGCCGATAAGCACGAACAGATGGAGGTGATCTCGGTGCTGCTTGGCAACGGGAATGACCGACCCAGCTAAAGCGCTAGTTACCTGAATTCTCCCATTCTTTCCGGAGCAGGCTGTATACTTCCAGGTCGTGGAAACGCCCATTGCTTAGCAGTTCGCCATCGCGTTCTGTGCCTTCAAATGTAAACTTCAGCTTTTTCGGGATGCTGCTACTGCGAACATTGCCTACTCCCACTTTTATCTGTATCCTGTTCATCTGCATTTGCTCAAAAGCATACTTTGTCAGGGCGGAGCAGCACCGGACCGCCAGGCCTTTGTGTTGCTGGTCTTCGGCAAGCCAGTAGCCTACCTCCAACTTCAGGTTGATCAGGTCTATACTTTTAAAACCGATGATGCCGGCAGGCTGGTTCTGGTGCCAGATCACGAACACGAGGTCACTGGTGTTGCCCTCCTGGGTAACAGATTTAACAAAAGCCTCCGTATCTGCAACTGCCTTAGTATAATCTACAAACGGAAGCCACTTGCGTAAATGGCTTCTGTTCGTGTCAATCAATTGAAAAATAGCCGGCACATCGTTCAGCGTGATCTCACGGAGCTGTAGGCTATCTGCAACGGGTATGTGCTGGGTTTTACGTTTCATAGCTTTGCTTTCGGCTTGTATTCGGCGGTGTTTACAGTGTACGAGGTAAGTCGTGGGTCACGTTCTGTCTAATTTATCTGCTTCCGGAAGCCGCCCTTTCCGCCTGGTTTTCTTCCGCTGGATTTGCCTCCAAAGGTGCCTGATCTTTTAGCAGGGGCTTTAGGTGCCTTGGCTGCCATACTTTTCAGTTGGGTTACCTCGTCAGGTGTAAGTTCGCGGTACTCGCCGGGTTGCAATTCGCCTAATGTAAGCGGACCGATGGCAGGCCTGATCAGGCGGAGCGTCGGGTAACCAACTGCGGCTGTCATGCGGCGTACCTGGCGGTTCATACCCTGTGATATCTTAATTTCCAGCCAGGAGGTAGGTACATTTTTGCGGAAACGAATAGGCGTGGAGCGTTCCCACACCTGCGGTTCTTCTTCCAGTAACTGTGCCCTGGCAGGGGCTGTTTTAGTGCCTTTTATCAGAACACCTAACCTGAGCTTTGTGAGAGCCTCGTCCGTAGGTACTCCCTCTACCTGCACCCAGTAAGTTTTTTCAACTTTAAACTGCGGGTCAGATAAACGGTGTTGAAGCGTTTTGTCGTCTGTCAGGAGTACCAGGCCTTCGCTGTCGTAATCGAGGCGGCCAACGGGGTAAATATTAGGCACAGGGACATAGTCTTTCAGGGTGGCTCTTCCGGCCTCATCAGTAAACTGGGTCAGTACCTCGTATGGTTTATTAACTAGTATGTATTTCAATTTTCCGGATGTTAGTATAATTCAGTTAAACCTGCAGCAAGCCCCAGGTCGATTTTAATTGCTGGAACTCTGGCAGCAGCAAAGATACGAGAAGAGAGTCCTCGTTTACACCATCCACCACATAATGTCCTCGTATAGTACCTTCCTCCTTAAAACCATGGCGCTTCAGAAGTTTGTAAGAGGGTTGATTGTCTGCCGCCAAAAGCGCCTCAACGCGGTACAGGTTCATCTGCTCAAACCCATAAGCAAGTATAGGGCCCAGCGCTTCGGTCATCAGTCCCTTGCCACGGTCTTTTTCTTCGATCAGGTGATAGCCAACCTCTGCTCTTCTGTGTTTGGGTATCCAGGTATGGAAGCCGCACCTGCCCAGTACTTCACCGCTTAGTTTGTCCTGTAGGTAAAAGTTGGCGAAGGAGATATAATAGGTCTGGTAGCCCTTTGCAAAGTTTTCTTTCTCGGTTTTAAGTTCCTCCTCTTTTCTAAAGCCGAAGCAGGCCATAATTTCCTGGTCTGATGCAGTGGACATGACATGCCCGTAAACTTCCGGGGTTACAAGCCGCAGGTGCAGGCGTTCTGTTTCCAGCAGGGTAGGGGTGAGGGTGGTTGGAGTGCTCATAGTTTAAGTGGTTAAGTGGCTGTTTTAAATTATAGGTTGAGGCAGCGTATATTTTGTTGCAATTACTTTCTATCCGCAAACAATTAACGAATTAAGGTTGCGATCTTCAAAAGACCAAGCTGATGCAAACCCACCCCTGCTCCTCCGAGGCTACGCTTAGGACACAAGTATAAAATGCTCTATCTACCGCGAGTTTTCAGCTCGTGGTTGTCCATGAGGGCAAGCTTTCAGCTTGCGAGAGTCGCTTTTTACACTTTTGCATACCTACGCAAGCTGAAAGCTTGCCATATAATAAGCCACGAGTTGAAAACTCGCGGCAGGAATAACAACGAATGTAAATTTGTGTCCTAATAGTAGGCCCCTCCTCGGATAGGCAGGTTAATCGTTACTTGAGTCAACAATTAACAATCAACAATCAGCAATTAATAACTCCCATTATACTTCCGGATAAACCATTCAGCGCACACAAAGCCAAGTAGCAGGAAGAACAGCCATTTCAGGTCTACCAGGTCTTTTAGTTCTTCAGAGCTATAGATCTTTGCCTTATGATCAGCATTAAGGATGTCCTGCTCCAGCTGCTGCAGTTGTGCCGGGTAGTATAACTTGGAGCTCGTGTTGCTGGCCAGTTGGTATAGTAAGTTGTGGTCTGCCACAGAGCTAAGGGCCTCCAACTGCAATTCCTCTACCACAAACTCGCCTTTATCCTGTTGCATTTGTCCATTAATTCTGGCGGAGGCAGTGTAGGTATAACGACCACCTTCCAGGGTGCTAATGTTTACCCCAGCCTGATTCTCGCCGTTGGCAAAGTTAAAGGTTCTGGTCTGGCCCTCGTCATTCTTTATACTTAGCGTGATGTTCTGACCATAGATCGGCTCAAGTGCTTCGTTGTAGGCCTCTGCATTAAAGCGGACTTCGTCTGAGCTGGTATATTCTGTTTGTACCGGGTAAACGTTCAGGCGCTTTTTGTTGCGTGGCGCACTCAGTAACTGTATCAGGTTGGTTATCAGTTTGTCGTATACTTCGGGCTGCTCGTTGTTGGCATTCTCCATAATGCGCCATTGCCAGATGCCGGATGCCAGCATGGTGGCATTGCGTTTATTGTCGGAGGTTTGCACGGCCAGCATGGGTTTGTTGGTTTTAACACGCCCCACCTGCTGGTACAGCACTACCTCCGTGTTCGGATTCAGGCGCACATCGCCAAAGGGCACACGTGCAGGGGGGTACTGCTGCAGACGTTCGGGGGTGGCCTCCGGAAGCTTAAAAGTAGTAAAATTGGCGTTGGCTACCGGTGTCACCTCGTCTTGTTGGCCATTGCTGCTTATGTTCAGGCCCACATTCAGGCGGTTATAATCGTTCAGGTCGCTTTGCGGGCCAAGTATGTATAGGGCAGGCAGGTTTTTCTGGCGAACCAGGTTAATGGCTGCCTCTCCACCGGGCACCCTGCCGGGCAGTTGGTGCAATACGGCTACATCATAGTCCTGCTGTTTTAATGGAGTTAAGCCCGGTACAAAAAGCGAAGTTTCATAGTTCTCATTCGTCTCTATGGCTGCGCGTATGGCTTTAATGTCGGGGTGTGGGGCAGCGGCGGCCACCAGAACTTTTATCTTGCCCTTCACCACGTCAATGTAGGCGTGCTTTGTATTATTAAGGGTCGTGAACTCGCCCTGCAGCGGCTGCACCTCTACCTCATAGTGGCGTTTACCAAGACCGGAGGCCAATACCTGGAAAGGCACCTGCTGCACCGCCTGGCCTGTCTGCAATGTTACTGTTTTGCTGGCGATGGCCTTGCCGTTCTCTTTAAGTATAACATTGGCGGCTTTTCCCCCGAAACCCTCTTGTTGCAGCTCTACCTCCAGCGGAAAACGATTGCCGCTATAGTTTACCTTGTTGTAGCGCAGCGATGCCACGAGCACGTCTTTTTTGGGAATGGTATCGCCTACGGCCACCGGGTATAAAGTATAGCCATAGTTGCTATAGGTCGGCGACATACCCTGGTTCACAATGCCATCAGAAAGCAACACCACGCCAGCCAGGTTTTGCTCTGCATACTCTTCCTGCACCTGCGCCAGCAATTGGCTCAGGTTAGTGGTTTCGGAAGTATAGGCAAGCGGGGTTATACTTTGGCGCTGTTCCGGCACAAGCGTTCTGATCTCAGTTTTGTAGCCCGCACCCTGAAGTTTGCCAAGTATGCTTTGCAAGCCTTGTTCGGCCTCACGCAGCTGCACAGAGTCGGAAAACAGCTTTACCGATTGCGAATTATCCAGGGCAAAAACAATGGTAGGCTCCTGTGTGGTGTTGGAAACATAGCGTACCAGCGGCCCCAGCAGCAGGAAACTGATGAAGCTGACCACCACAAACCGCAGGCCCGCCAAAGCATAGTTTATACTTTTAGGCCAGGGGGCACGCTTGCTGTAAAGCAGCCAGGCATAGAGCAGGCCAACAGCCAGGCAGGCAAGTATAAGCCAGGGCGAATAGGTAGTTATGAGTCGGAATGAGTTCAATTCTATAATCTATGAATTATGAATTATGAATTATGAATTATGAATTATGAATTATGAATTATGAATTATGAATTATGAATTATGAATTATGAATTATGCCTCTTAAAAGTTGAGCCTGTTTATAGTTTTTTAAAATCCATAGTGCCTGCCCTTGCTGCGTGTTCTCACCAGCAAGTATAATAGCCAGTGCCTTAAATTGTTGGTGAAAAACACCAACAATGTCGGGTTCAATTTCTTTTAGCCAAAACCCTAAACAGCTTCTTTATACTAAATATAAAATAAAAAGACCAATGCTACTAACGTAAACGCCGGAGCATTGGTCTTTATTAATTGCGAATGATAAAATTATTAACTAAGAATTGAGTGTATTTACTCAGATAATCTCTCTAGCAAATAATTCATCATTCATAATTCTTAATTCATAATTATTACGTCAGCATGCCGCCGTCAACCTGCAGGGTCTGGCCGGTAATGTAAGCCGACTCATCAGATGCCAGGAACACAGCTGCTTTGGCCACATCCTCAGGAGAACCGCCACGCTTCAACGGAATTGCTTTTCTCCACTCGTCTACTACTTTCTGGTCAAGTTCGCCAGTCATCTCGGTTTCGATAAAGCCTGGGGCAATGGCGTTGCAACGGATATTGCGTGAGCCCAGCTCAAGCGCAACAGACTTTGTGAAGCCGATGATACCAGCCTTAGAAGCCGCATAGTTTGCCTGTCCTGCATTGCCTTTAATGCCTACCACTGAAGTAATGTTGATCACAGAGCCATACTTGGCGCGCATCATGTGCTTGGTAGCTGCCTTCGTCACGTTAAACACAGACTTCAGGTTGGTGTTGATCACGGCATCCCACTGCTCCTCGTTCATGCGCATCAGCAAACCGTCGCGGGTAATGCCGGCATTGTTTACCACAATATCGATCTTGCCAAACTCCTTTACCACATCCTCTACCAACTGCTCTGCCTGAGCTGTGTTAGAGGCATCGGAACGGTATCCTTTTGCCACACCGCCATTAGCAGACAGCTCCTGTTCCAGGGCCTGTCCTTTTTCTACGCTTGACAGGTAGGTGAATGCTACCTTGGCGCCGGCCTCTACAAATTTCTCTGCAATGGCGCGGCCTATTCCTTTTGATGCTCCCGTTACCAGGGCTACTTTTCCTTCTAGTGCTTTCATGGGGGCCAAAGTTATAAAAAGAAATGTTTTTTGCGAAAGTACTTCCACAGTTTGGTTTGTACACAAAAAGTATGGCTCTTAGCATGTTAGGGCTATCCATTTTAAGCGATGGTAAAACACTGGTTTGGGAGAAGGGTAAACGGAGTGCTATATTGAATTTCTGTAAAACAATTGTAACTTATTTGTAATCTGTTAATTATGTTTGGTTTGATTTTTGTTTTTAACGGTTAAAGCATATTTTCGTGTGATTTTCTAACCTAAGTATTTTTTAGTGATGTACAAACGCAGTAAAGGGCTTGCCACCCTCATAGCTTTGCTGCTTCTTATTTTTATTATTGCAGCCCGTCTTTTAAACCTTAATTCTGACCAGGCTTTCGCGCTACAGAACAAAGCCAAACCACAGGTTAACCAGCCTAAAAAAGTAAAAAAAGAGCCTGCTCCCGTAATTTTCGGGATTCCTACCGATACCCTGGCCGTAGTGGAGGGGATTGTGCAGCGTGGCGAGAATATTTCAGAAATATTAAGCGACTACAACATAAACCCCACGCAGGTACACACGCTGGCAAAAAAAGCCCGCAAAGTGTATAACGTAAGGCACATAGCCATCAGCAAGCACTATACCATACTACACGCCTTAGACTCGGCCAGAACGGCGCGCTACTTTATTTATGAGCCCAACCCGATCGAGTACGTTGTGTACGATCTGCGCGGCGAAACCGGGGTTGAGGTGGTTAAACGCGATGTGGAGGTAGTAGAGCGTACCCTGGCAGGTGTTATCAGCAAATCGTTGTTCGAGGACATGGTGAATGCCGGTGGGTCGCCGCAGCTGGTAAATAAGTTTGCAGATATCTATGCCTGGCGCCTTAACCTGAGCCACCTGCAGCCCGGCGATAAGTTTAAGCTGATATTTGAGGAAAGGGTTGTAAATGGAACCACCATTGGCTACGGAGATCTTAAATCGGCTGTTTTTGAGCATGAAGGCAAGGAGTTTTATGCAATCGGCTTTGACCAGGGCAACGGGATGGGCTACTACGACGAAAACGGTCAAAGCCTGAAAAGGGCTTTCCTGAAGGAACCACTGGAGTATAGCCGCATCAGTTCCCGTTTCTCCAAGCGCCGTTTTCATCCGGTGCAAAAACGATACAAAGCCCACCTGGGAACAGACTTTGCCGCTCCACGCGGTACACCCATACGCTCCGTAGGGGACGGAAAAGTGCTGGAGGCCCGCTATACGCGCGGGAACGGATATTATGTGAAGATCAGGCATAATAAGACCTATACTACGCAGTACCTGCACATGTCTAAGTTCGCCAAAGGTATTCGTGCCGGTAAGCATGTAAAGCAGGGCCAAACAATAGGTTATGTAGGCAGCACCGGCTTGGCCACAGGACCTCACTTGTGCTACCGCTTCTGGAAAAACGGAAGGCAAGTGGATGCGCTCCGTGTAAAACTGCCAACAGCAGATCCGGTCAAGCGCAAGAACAAAGAAGCATTTGCGGCTTTAAAAGAGCAGACCATCAAACGTATGCAGACTATTGATATTAAAGAAGCCAAGCCAGATCTGCTTGCTTCCGGAAAGTCTAAAAAGCCAACTGGGGTATAGTTTACTTCTGATTTATACTTAGAAAAGGCGCTGCTATAGCGCCTTTTCTTTTTTGGGATAGATGTAATTGAGAGAGTTTTACTGATAGTTATTCTTGCTAGTTGGCTGTACTCCTTAGTCTTACCTGCTGTATCGTTTCACTTATTGCTTTGGTGCCCTCAAGGCCGGGCGGCCTCGTCCTTGGCCATCGCGCTGTCTATCTTTCCTGCCCTCGTGCCTCGGGCTGCCTCGCTAACGCTCGTCACCGGAAACCTAGAAGGCGCTCAGTCCAAGGACTGGGATTGACACTTCTTGGTTAAAGACTTCTGCATCTGGCTAGCAAGTATAAATTAGTATTGGCAGAAAATTCCCCGCCTTGGACAATCGAGAACGAGAGTTCGAAGATTGCGAGCGTAGCTCTGAGGGGATAAAGGGGTGGTTTGACCCGGTATTGCTTTATTCTCCTCTTGAAAGAAGGGTAGTTTCATTCTAGTAAATTCTATACTTAGATCACTAGCAGTCATACTCTCAACCTGTGTTATTGGCCCTCCGGACCAGTTGAGGAAGCCTGTCCCGGGCGGAGTCCCGGGAAGACTCAACATTATTTGTAAGTCACGAATCTGGAGATTCGCGCCAGAAGAGATTAGAATGAAACGGCTCTGCTCTTTAGAGGGGTAGGGGTGTGTTTACACGTTTGTAAGGACAGGTCGTGACTTGTTCAAAGAACAGCAGAAACTATGAATTTTATACTTTGGCTAAAGCTGTGGCAAAAATTCCCCTCTTGAGAGGGGTGTAGGGGTGTGTCAATCGTTTACAGGAAACTTGGCTTTAAAGGAGGCCCTTTTGCCCCTAGGAGGGGCATGGGTGGTTTAACCCGGCACTTCAGAACCAACAACCAGCAATCAACAAACAAAAAAAGGTTAGAAAGTATGTGACTCTCTAACCCCTTTCCTCTTACACTATATTTACTTTACTACTTGCAGTATTTCTTCAGGTAGAAATCAGCTTCCTTAATTCCAAGCGATTTGGCCTTGTTCCAGTCGGTGCAGGCGCCTTCTTTATCGCCGAGGTTATACTTTGGAGCACCTCTGTTATAGTATGCTTCCTCGTATTTCGGGCTTAACTCAACTGCTTTGTTGTAATCGGTGATGGCGCCACTGAAATCGCGGAGGCCATATCGCACAAGGCCACGGTTGTTGTAGGCTTTGGCATCTTTCGGGGCCAGTTCAATTCCTTTATTAAAGTCCAGTAAAGCGCTGCGGTAGTCCTTCATGTTATACTTAGACAAGCCACGGCTCAGGTAAGCTTCCGTATACTTTGGGTCAGCGGCTATGGCTTTTGTAAAATCCTCAATGGCATCGCGGTACTCATGCAGCCTGTCTTTGGCGATGCCGCGGTTGGTTAGGGTAGGCGCATGCTTGGGCTCAAGCTTTATAACCTGGTCGTAGTCTTTAATGGCCTCAGCATATTTACCAGCATTAAATTTCTCGTTTCCGGTCATAAAATAGTCTTTTGCAGACTTCTGAGCCAGCGCTGAAAACGATACAAGTATAAAAAGTATGATCGGTAAAAGTGTTTTCATGCAGTCGGGTAAAAGTGAATACAACTTGTAAAGTACAGCACTATGGCACAATCTTAAAAGACATTTTTATTTTTTGTAATCTTTTCACCACATCGTCCTATGCTAATCTTTGCAATGTGCTATGTTTAGTATGTGCTGGCAGTTTTGCTATATAAGGATTATCGCTTAATTTTGCCCATCAACTTTAAAGACGACATTATGGCATCAAAATACGATTTAGTAGTGCTTGGTAGTGGCCCAGGCGGTTATGTGGCAGCAATCCGTGCATCGCAGCTGGGTATGAAGGTAGGCGTGATCGAGCGTGAGTCGCTGGGTGGCATTTGCCTGAACTGGGGCTGTATCCCGACCAAGGCACTATTGAAGAGCGCAAACGTATTCGAGTACATCAACCACGCTTCTGATTACGGTATTAATATCGGCGAGGCATCTGTAGACTTCGGCGCAGTTATCAAGCGCAGCCGTGGTGTGGCAGAGGGCATGAGCAAAGGCATTAACTTCCTGTTCCGCAAAAACAAGATCGACGCGATCATGGGTACCGGTAAACTGGTAGCCAAAGGCAAGATCGAGGTAACTGACAAAGACGGCAAGAAAGAAACCGTAGAGGCTACCAACATTATCCTGGCCACAGGTGCCCGTTCACGCGAGTTGCCTAACCTGCCGATCGATGGCAAGAAGATCATCGGATACCGTCAGGCAATGGCATTGGACAAGATGCCGGAGAGCATGGTGGTAGTGGGTTCTGGCGCCATCGGTGTTGAGTTCGCATACTTCTACAACGCTATGGGCACGAAAGTAACTGTAGTTGAGTATATGCCAAACATTGTTCCTGTTGAGGACGAAGAGGTATCGAAGCAACTGGAGAAGTCTTTCAAAAAGGCTGGCATCAGCATCATGACAAGCGCTTCTGTAGAGGCTGTTGATACTAACGGTGACATCTGCAAAGTAAAAGTAAAATCAGCTAAAGGCGAGGAAACGCTGGAGGCTGAGGTTGTGCTGTCAGCGGTTGGTATCCAGACAAACCTGGAGAACATCGGACTTGAAGAGCTTGGCATTAAAGTAGATAAAGGCCGCGTGATCGTGGATGAGTACTATAAAACAAACGTGGATGGCATCTACGCGATCGGGGACATCGTTCCTGGTCCGGCATTGGCACACGTTGCTTCTGCGGAGGGTATTATCTGTGTTGAGAAACTTGCAGGCCACCATCCGGAGCCGTTGAACTACGGTAACATCCCGGGCTGTACGTACTGCTCTCCTGAGATAGCGTCTGTGGGCTTAACAGAGAAAGCTGCCCGCGAGCAAGGCCTGGACATCAAAGTAGGTAAGTTCCCGTTCTCTGCGTCTGGTAAGGCAAGCGCCGCCGGTGCCAAGGATGGCTTCATTAAAGTTATCTTTGATGCCAAGTATGGCGAGTTCCTGGGTGCGCACATGATCGGTGCCAACGTAACTGAAATGATCGCAGAGGTAGTGGTTGCCCGTAAACTGGAGACAACCGGCCACGAGATCATCAAGTCTGTTCACCCGCACCCAACCATGAGTGAGGCCATCATGGAGGCAACTGCAGCTGCCTACGACGAGGTAATTCACTTGTAATAAAATCCGCTCTGCGGGGCATCAAAAAAACGGGGTTAGCCGAATCATCGGCTAACCCCGTTTTTTTGTTTAAGCTGTATTTTTTAGCCTGCTTTAAGGTCAGTTTAAGCATGACTCTGATATTTATTTGATAAAATAATTCGTGTATATAGTGTTATGCTAATATTGGTATGATTGTTGAAGATGTTTGAACACCTGAAGAGGGTTGATAAAGTATAAAATTGACGCTTTTGCAGGGATGATCTTGTTTAGAAACTTTTAAAAATAAAACTATGAAAAAACTATTACCATTGGCGCTTGCTGCGCTTGCACTCACCTCCTGCGATAAAGAACAAGAAGACCTATCTCCAGAGCCACAGAAAACAGCGGTTATTGTACACAAACAAATCGGAGCTTCTTTCGGGTATGCTACTCCATTGCAAATAGATGTAAACAACGACGGGAAGTATGACTTCTCGTTCGGAAACACATTGGTTTCGGACTCAGAGGGTGCACATAACCTGTTTTACATAAGAGCTTTAGATCAACACCAGCTTTTGCTGAACACGACCACAGAAATATCAGCAGGTAATTGGGGCGCAGGTCTTTATGTAAACGACCTTGTGGAGGAAGACCTGGCGAAGAACTTTCAATGGAAAAGGGATACCGGTTATTTACTTGATATCAACAAGCCCGATGACAGGTTTACGTACTACAATGGCCCGATGAGCTTTAACGGCGGAAGCCAGTATATAGGCGTCAGGCTAAAAGAAGGAGATGTATACAAGCCAGGCTGGATCAGGGTTTTTTATGTAATGGGCAGCGATAAAGTAGAAGTAATAGAAGCCGCATTTATACCTGCCGAAGGGCAGATCTTAAAAGCCGGACAACGGTAAATGGATAAAATCATAAACAAAAAGGCGGGTATTGATACCCGCCTTTTTGTTTGTCTGCGTCATAGAACCTGCCTTTCATTTGCTTTTTATGTGCAGTTAGTAGTGCGGTAACGGTTGTATGGCGGGATTTGAGACTATACTCCGCTGTTCTGGTTATTTATGCCTATATTGTTAGCTTAAGCAGTTTAAATGCCATCACTACTTTCGAAAATTTTAGAGGTTTTTGTAATCAGTTAAGGCTATTCTTTTCATCGCGGATCACAATCACCATGAATAAAAAGTGCAAAGTAAAATTCGTGTCGAAAGACCGAAACCTGTTTTTTGCCACCCTACGCAAACGGGTAGATGCATACTTTATAGAAAACAACAGTTCCAAGACAGCCAATGCCACCATGGTAACCAAAAGCGTCGTGCTATTGATGTCTTACATTCTGCCTTTTGTTGCTTTACTTATTTTCCAACCTACGTTTCCGATTAGCCTCATACTTTGGTTTGTGATGGGGCTGGGTCTTGCAGGCATAGGCATGAGTGTGATGCATGACGCCAACCATGGGGCCTACTCCAATAATAAGCGCATCAATTTTCTAATGGGCCATACATTAAATCTGGTGGGTGGTTCGGCTTTTAACTGGAAGCTGCAGCATAATATTCTCCACCATACTTATACCAATATTGTGGAGATGGACGAAGATATACAGGACCGACTGGTATTACGGTTCTCGCCACATACCAATGTCAAGTTTTACCACAAGCTGCAGTGGGTTTATGCATTTTTCTTCTACGGACTGCTTACGCTTTACTGGGTATTAGCCAAAGACTTTGTTCAGTACAGGCTGTTTATAAAAAATGGCGTTAATCCGGATTCTGACGGGAAGAACAGAGTTACGCTTCTGAAGATCGTAGTGATGAAAATTTTATACTTTTTTGTGATGCTGGTGGGGCCTGAGCTGTTTTTCGGTATTCCTTTCCTAGAAATACTGCTGGGCTTTTTGCTGATGCACTTTGTGGCAGGTATCATACTTACGGTAGTGTTCCAGCTGGCCCATACGGTAGAGGGAACTAGTCACCCAAGGCCATGCGGAAACGGCACTATCGAAAACGACTGGGCAATTCACCAGTTAAACACAACGGTAAATTTCTCTCCAAACAACAAATTACTTTCCTGGTATGTGGGAGGTTTGAACTTCCAGATAGAGCATCATCTCTTTCCGCGTATTTGTCATGTACACTACCCGGCCATCGCGCCTATAGTAAAAGTTACAGCCGAAGAGTTTGGCATACCTTACATGGAGAATGAAACGTTTGGCAAGGCCCTACGATCGCACATTGCCACCTTGCACCGCTTTGGCCGTCTACCGGACATAAACGAAGCTATCGCTTAAGTATAAAAAAATGATATACCATTTACCTGGAACATTACCGTTTAGTAAGCTCTTAAAAAACTAAAATAGGAACAGACTATACTTACCACTACCTTTGTGGTACAATTTCTTTCTCTGAACCTTAGTTTGTATTATAAGGTTAAGGGGAGGTAAGATGAGCAAGAAGCACGGTTGTTGCTATACTTTCAGAAAAAGTTGGCTTGTTCATCAGCATTAGCTGTGCTGGCGTTTGCCTGGCAAGCCTTTATACTGAGATACCATTTAATGACATTCGAGAATTTAAACCTGATAGAGCCTATCCTAAAAGCTCTTAAAACAGAAGGATACACCAAACCAACCCCCATCCAGGCACAAGCCATCCCATACATACTGCAGCAGCGCGACATCTTAGGATGCGCCCAGACTGGTACAGGTAAAACAGCCGCTTTCTCAATCCCTATTTTACAGTTGCTGCACGCGCAGCCACAAAACGGGCCAAGAAAGATCAGGGCGCTTATACTTACACCCACCCGTGAGCTGGCCATACAGATAGGGGACAGCCTGAAAGCTTATGGCAAAAATACTGGCCTGAAGCATACCGTTGTTTTTGGCGGTGTGCCGCAGCGTCCGCAAACTGATGCATTAAGAGCAGGCGTGGATATACTGGTGGCAACGCCGGGCCGACTGCTGGATTTGATGGCGCAGAAGTATATTAACCTGAGCCACCTGCAGCTGTTCGTACTGGACGAGGCGGACCGTATGCTGGACATGGGTTTTGTGCACGATGTGAGAAAAGTGATCCTGGCATTGCCGGTTAAGCGTCAGTCGTTGTTCTTCTCGGCTACCATGGCCCCGGACATTATGAAGCTGGCCGATACCATACTTGTAAACCCTGCGAAAGTGGAGGTAACGCCGGTTTCATCTACGGCCAACACTATTCAGCAGAAAGTATACTACGTTAAGAAATCGGACAAAAAGAACCTGCTGATACACCTGCTGAAAGACGGTGAGATTGACAGGGCACTTGTATTTACCCGCACTAAGCACGGCGCTGACAGAGTAGCCCGCGATATGACGAAAGCCGGAGTACAGGCTGAGGCTATACATGGTAACAAGTCGCAGAATGCCCGCGTGCGTGCCCTTGATAACTTTAAGAGCAGCAAGACACGCGTATTGGTGGCCACTGATATTGCCGCGCGAGGCATCGACGTGGACGACCTGAGCCATGTGATCAACTTTGAGCTGCCTAACGAGCCTGAAACCTATGTGCACCGTATTGGCCGTACAGGCCGTGCCGGGGCCAGCGGAACAGCACTTTCTTTCTGCGATGCCGAGGAAACTGCTTATTTGGTGGGTATCCAGAAACTGATCTCCAAAGCGGTGCCTGTGGTTGATAATCACCCATACCCAATGACAGCCAAAGACTTTGCCGAGGCAGCCAGCACGGTAAAAGAGCAGAAAAAGCGCGGCGGCAACGGAGGCAGAAAACGCTGGGGAAATAATCCTGCTGGAGGCAATGCTTCTGGCAGTGCCAATGCCAACAGACCAGCCGGTGGCCCACGCAATGGTGGCGGCAATCGCCGCTGGGGCAATAATAAACCAAAAGCGAAAGCTTAATAAGCTTTTTGTTTAAAGTATAAAGTCCTGCCAGTGCTATCTGGCAGGACTTATTTTTTTGTCTGAATCAGGATTTGCGGGATTATAGGATGAGCAGGATATAAAGGCCTCGCAGCGTCTTTCAGAACTGCGAGCGTCTGGCAATTGAAACAATTAAATTTTGAATGTGCGGATGAGTGAATGAGTGAATACTAAAAACTCTTAAACTTTCTAACACTATAACTCTCTAACTCAAAAGACACTCGCGGGACCTTCGGACGCCGCGAGGTCAGACATATAAAGGGCTGCCAATAATTAAACTGGCAGCCCTTTATATTGTATTACGCTTAACTTACCTTTTATCCTGATTCTTATCTCTGTACCTGTCGTGGCGTTGTTTGTCTTTCTTTTTGTCTTTTTTACGACCAATGGCACCACCAGCCACTGTACCGGCAGCGGCACCTACCACGGCGCCTTCAGTGCCACCCACAACGCCGCCCACAGCAGCACCAGTAGCACCGCCAACAGCAGCGCCTTTCGCCTTGCGGCTCCAACCTTCTCCTGTGCAACTACCTAGTAGAAACACAGTGAGTAACATGCATATCGAAACTCTTAAATTTTTCATAGCTGTACGATGATAACATAAATAGTACGATTTGTAACTGCCTGTAGTTTACTATATTAAGTGCTATTTTTAGGCTGCTTGTTTCCAGGTTTATGTTGGTTTGCCGGTTAAAATGATGGATAAAGTATAAATGCTGCAAATGATTGGGTTTTAAAGTAGTGCAAACCTTAAGGCAAGGGTAGTGAAAAGAATTGCCTAACTTGCATGCTACTGATAGTGTCAACCTGAAGCTTCAGGTTCGTCAGTCAGTATATTCTTTTAAAAGTATAAACGCTTCACATGCCATCACTTGCCATAGTTCCTTGCACCACCTCCGATCTGCACACGTTACAGGATATTGCCATCAACTCCTACGGCGACCATTATTTATACTTGTGGTACGATGGCGGCATGTGGTACATAGACCGCTGCTTCAGTGATGCTGCGATCAAGAAAGACCTGGCAGACGCTAACGCTGCTTATTTCCTGGTTTATGCAGAAGACCAGTTGGTTGGTTTCCTGAAGCTGAACGTTGATAAGGAAACAGAAGGCTACAGTGCGCAGGAGGCGCTGGAACTGGAACGGGTATACCTGCTTAAAAGTGCGTCGGGTAAAGGCATTGGCAAAGCCTTACTGGATTTTACCAAACAGTTTGCCCGTGAGCGTGGCAAACGTGTTGTCTGGCTAAAGGCTATGGACAGCAGCAAGTCTGTTGATTTTTATGAGCAAAACGGTTTCGTGAAATGCGGCATCCATACATTGGATTTCGAGGCCATGAAAGAGGAATACCGGGGCATGTTTGTAATGAAGCTGGAGCTTTAGCCAAATTTCGGAGCATAGCAGCGTGTGACGAGATACCTGGCCATAAGAGAAGTTCTTATACTTGTGTGCACATTTAATGTATATACATTGTTATCTTTGCATCACCTGAACTATCTGCTTTAGAAATAGTAAAGGTTTTGTACGTGAGCAAGAAACAACAAAACATCATCATACTTATACTTGGCGCATTGGCTGCACTGGGGCCCTTCGCCATTGATATGTACCTGCCGGGCTTTCCGGCCATTGCAAAAGACCTGCGCACCGATATCTCGCATGTAGCACTCTCCCTGACAAGTTATTTTATAGGCATTTCGGTGGGGCAGCTTATCTATGGGCCTTTGATAGACCGGTTTGGGCGTAAAAAGCCCCTTCTGATAGGCCTGAGCCTGTTTATACTTGCTGCCGTTGGCTGTGCGTTTGTACCAACTGTAGAGTGGCTGATCGCGCTGCGCCTGCTCTTGGCGTTAGGCGGATGCGTGGGTATGGTGGCTGGCAGGGCTGTAGTGCGCGACGTGTTCCCGGTTAAAGATATCCCAAAGGTTTTCTCGATGCTGATGCTGGTAATGGGCGTGGCGCCAATTATTGCGCCTACGGTGGGCGGTTTTGTTACGGCAACGTTGGGCTGGCGATACATTTTTGCAGTGCTGGCACTTATTGGCGTAGCGGTTATGCTGCTTATTGTGTTGCTGCTGCCAGAGAGCAAAGGTCCGGACCCTGGCATGTCGTTAAAGCCAAAGCATGTGCTTGGCGATTTCCTGAGCGTGCTTAAAAACCCGGTTTTCCTGACGTATGCTTTTGCAGCCAGTACGGCACAGGCAGGTTTGTTTGCATACATTACAGGCTCTCCGTTTGTTTTTATGGAGATATTTGGCCTATCGGAAACATACTATGGCTGGGTGTTCGGGATGAACGCCTTTGGGTTTATCGCCGGAAGTCAGTTTAACAACCTGATGCTTCGTAAACGCACTTCGGCACAGATTACTCTGGGAGCTGGTTCTGTGCAGTTTGTGCTGGGTTTCCTGCTTTTGTCGGGTAACTATTTTGGTTTTCTGAGTGCGCCAACATCCCTTATACTTATCTTCTGCTACCTGTTTTGCCTGGGTGTTTTATCGCCGAATGCCGCTGCCCTGGCGCTGGCCCCGTTTGCGCGTAATGCCGGGAGTGCGTCTGCCTTGATGGGAAGTGCCCAGATGGCCACAGGTGCCATTGCGTCTGCCCTGATAAGTGGTTTGCATAACGCTACGGCCATACCTATGATGGGAGTAATGGCGGGTACAACCATTATCTCGCTAAGCCTGTTAGTAGGCTTTAGGAAAAACACCGCACGTGCGTTAATGGTAACAGCACAAGATAAAGCCTGAACCAGTGTTTTGCCTGTTGTAGAATACTTGAGGTTGGATTTTACGGCACCATACGATTTATACTTTGGAAGACACGTTAGATATTTTGATAGTGGGTGGAGGCCCCATAGGGCTGGCCTGTGGCATTGAAGCTAAAAAGGCTGATCTAAGCTATGTGATCATTGAAAAAGGCTGTCTGGTAAACTCGCTTTTTAACTATCCGCTGCACATGACCTTCTTTTCCACTGCCGACAGGCTGGAGATCGGCGGTTACCCTTTCCCCTCTATTCACCCGAAGCCAAACCGCATGGAGGCCCTGGAGTATTACCGTAAAGTGGCTGATGTAAGTGACCTGGATATCCGGTTGTTTGAGGAAGTGCAAAGTATAAAGCCTGTTTCGGACAAAGTATACCAGGTGGATACCAGCAAAGCGAAGTATAAAGCCAGGCATGTGATCATCGCCACAGGTTTTTACGATATCCCGAACATGCTTGACATACTCGGCGAGGACCTGCCGAAGGTAAAGCACTACTATTACGACCCGCACTATTTTTATAAACAAAAAGTAGTGGTAGTGGGAGCCAATAACTCTGCTGCCGATGTGGCCCTGGAAACCTGGCGCAGGGGGGCAGAAGTTACCATGGTAGTGCGTGAATCAGAGCTGCAAAGTATAAAGTATTGGGTAAAGCCAGACCTGCAGAACCGTATTGACGAAGGCTCTATTAAAGCATATTTCAATGCGACCTTAGCCGCCGTGCGTGCTGATGAGGTGGATATACTTACGCCCACAGGTAGCGTTACCATAGCTAACGATTACGTGATGGCCATGACAGGCTATCAGCCAAACTTCGGGTTTCTGGAAAAGGTCGGGATAGCATTATCACATGACGAAAAGCGCCACCCCACGCACAATCCCGAAACCATGGAAACCAACATACCGCGCATTTACCTGGCCGGCGTGGTATGCGGAGGCATGGATACCAGAATATGGTTTATAGAAAACTCCCGCATACATGCCATTAAAATCGTGAGGCATATCCTGGAAAAGGAAAACAGCTAGGTCTGCTTTGCCGGCAGGCGTTGTTTCGTTCGGCTAACCAGGTATACCCCGATAAATATCATCAGTGCATAAAAGGCCTTTTGTAGGGTAAAAACATCGCTGCCCAAGCCTACAGCAATAAGTATAGCCATGACAGGTTGCAGGTAAATATAAGCCCCCACCAACGAGGGGTTGGCATAGCGCAGGGCCCAGGTGTTAAGCAGGTAGGCGATAATGGTTACCGCCAGTACCATGAAAAGTATAGCCAGCCAGATAGAAACCGGGAAGCTGCTGTAGTTTGGTACCACCAGCTGGTTGAAGCCAAAAGGAACCACCAGCACGGCACCCACCGTAAAAATGCGGCTTACGATGGTGATGGCCTTATACTTCTGCATCAGTGGCTTTACCAATACCAGGTACAAACCAAAGGAGGTGGCATTAAGTATGATAAGCAGGTCGCCGTAAATGTTGCCGGTTGTGCTGGTACTGCCGGAGCTGTAGATCAGCAACAAGGCCCCGGTGCAGGCAATAAGTATACCCGACACTTTTCGCATTCCTACACGCTCTTTCAAAAGTATAGCCGAGAACAGCAACACCACCACAGGCACGATCACCATCAGCAGGGCCGCGTTAATGGGGGCTGTCAGGTTTAGGCCGGCAAAAAAGCAGAGCTGGTTAACGGCCACCCCGGTTATGCCGCAAAGTATAACGCGCAGGTTATCGGCCCTGCCCACGATCTTCTCTTTCGTCACCATCCGCGAGAATATCCCGAAAAAGATAGCCGCCGACACAACCCGTATCACAATCAACCCAAAAGGACCCACGTAGGCAGGCATCACTTCTTTGGCAATGCTGTAATTGCTGCCGTAGATCAATGCCACCAGAAACAAGGCCCCATGCACCTGCACTTGTCTGTTCATGGGTGCAAAGGTACGTGCTTATTCTGTTTCTGCCGTATAAGGATGAAAACAAAAACAGACACCTCTTAAATGGACTTTTTAAATAAGCTGCCCCTTACTGTACGACGTGCTATCGAGGTTATGGGGCTTTTTTTTCTGGGCTGGATCGTAGTGTTAGGAAACGGTATTCTGGCCCCTATCCTGATGGCGTTTTTTATCAGTATAATGCTGCTGCCCCTTTACCGTTACCTGCGCAAAGGCAGGCTGCCCGAGATGGCTGCAATTTCGGTAAGCATACTTGTTCTTGTTATAATCGCAGGGATGATCGTTTGGTTTTTTTCGGTGCAGATCAGTAACCTGATCAAAGACTTCCCAATCATACAGAAAAATGTCATGCAGCACATCAGTGCACTAAGTAATTGGGTAGAGCAGCACTCCCCGTATTCTACTGAAGAGCAGATGGCCTTTATCAAAACCAGTAGCAGTATGCTGTTAAGTTATGCCGGAGGCTTGCTAAGTGGGGCTGCCCTCTCGGTTACCGGCATTTTTATTTTTGTAGGCCTGTTGCCCATTTATGTTTTCCTGATGCTGTTTTACCGTAACCTGTTGTTGCGGTTTGTTTTTTTATGGTTCCCGGAGGAGATGCACAAGCGGGTAGGTGAGGCCTTATCTGAGATACAGGTAATTATTAAAAGCTACTTATTTGGCCTATTAATACAGGTCAGTTACATGACAATATTGTTGGGCGGTATCCTGCTGATTATCGGTATCAAACACGCGCTGTTGATTGGCGTTATCTTCGCCTTCCTGAATCTTATTCCCTATGTAGGCGCTCTAATTGGCAATATTATCGGAGTGCTTCTTACGCTGGCTTCCTCATCGGAACTGTGGCCAATTATTGCTGTGCTGGGCACTATCGCGGTAGTGCAGTTTTTGGATAACAACATTCTGATGCCTCGCATTGTAGGATCTAAGGTTAAGATAAATGCATTGGCAACTATTGTGGGGGTATTGGTAGGGGGCGAAATTGCAGGTATTGCCGGTATGTTCCTGTCTTTGCCTATCATCGCCATACTTAAGATCATATTCGATCGCAGCCTTACTTTCAGGCAATGGGGCGTGCTGTTCGGGGATGAAAGGCCGGGTGCGAATCCTATGCATGTGCCTGCCCTGAGGTCGAGAAGTGAAACGATACAGGAGCATCTTAAAAGGAGAAACGATGTAGAGCCACCTGAAGAGGGATGAATGACGTAGCACGTATCACGTATCTCGTAGCACGACTCTTCTATGACGATTAGACAAAAGACAACTTGACAAAGGATAGAGATGAGAAAAAATGGGTCTTAAAGTCTTTTGTCACAAAGTTTTTTGTCAAAAATCGAGATACTTGCTACGTAATACGCTTTCCTTTATCCTGGCTGCTGACCAATCGTTCCTTTGTCTTCAAATTTGTACCTTTGTTAAGAACCGAATCCGGAGAAAGTATAGCGTACCATGAACCACCCAAATATACCGCTGGCCGAACGCATGCGGCCGCACAACCTTGATCAGTATTACGGACAGAAACACCTGGTAGGGCCTGACGGCATCCTGCGTCGCTACATTGAGGGTGGCGTAATTCCAAGTATGATTTTATGGGGCCCTCCGGGGGTAGGCAAGACCACGCTTGCTAATATTATCGCCAACCAGATGAAGGTGCCTTTTGTGGCGCTGAGCGCTATCAACTCCGGTGTAAAAGATATTCGAGAGGTAATAGACCAGGCTAAAAAGCGGCAGGGGACCGTACTGTTCATCGACGAGATCCATCGCTTTAACAAATCGCAGCAGGATGCCTTGCTGGGTGCCGTGGAGAAAGGCATTGTTACGCTGGTGGGTGCCACAACCGAGAATCCGTCTTTTGAGGTGATATCGGCTTTACTTTCTCGTTGTCAGGTGTATATACTTAAGCATCTTTCAAAAGACGAACTGATAGAGCTGGTTGATAAAGCACTGGAGCAGGACGAGTGGATGCAGTACCGCAACGTAAAAGTGCAGGAGTATGAAGCGCTGCTCACCATATCCGGCGGCGATGCTCGCAAGCTACTGAACCTGCTCGAGATCGTGGCCGAAGGCGTGAAAGCTGACGAAGTAGTGGTTACAAACGACCTGGTAAAACAGGTGGCGCAGCAGAACATCGTGATGTATGATAAGTCCGGGGAAATGCATTACGACCTGGTATCTGCTTATATCAAGTCTATTCGTGGCTCCGACCCCAATGCGGCAGTGTACTGGCTGGCCCGCATGATAGAGGGCGGTGAAGATCCTAAATTTATTGCACGTCGCCTGCTGATTGCAGCTTCTGAGGATATTGGCCTGGCTAACTCCAATGCACTTCTAATGGCGACCTCTTGTTTTCAGGCAGTGCAGATGATCGGGTATCCCGAGGCAGAGATTATACTTTCGCAATGCACGGTATACTTAGCTACATCCCCGAAAAGCAATGCCTCGTACAAGGCCATCAAAACGGCACGCCAGTTAGTACAACAGACAGGTAATTTACCGGTGCCGCTGCACATACGCAATGCCCCAACTAAGCTTATGAAAGAGATTGGCTACGGCAACAACTATAAGTATGCCCACGACTACGAAGGTAATTTTGTGCAACAGGAGTTTATGCCGCAGGAGTTAAGCAACACGGCCCTTTACCAGCCCGGCAATAACGCCCGCGAACGCGACATGCTAAAGCAACTGCAGGCACAGTGGGGTAAGAAGTATAGGTATTAGTTATTGGTTGTTCGTTATTGGTTATACGTTGGTTTGACTAAAACTCAAGTTTCGATTAACACACCCCTGCCCCTCTCAAGAGGGGACTTCTTGCACGAGTAAAATTCCCCTCTTGAGAGGGGCAGGGGTGTGTTTACACATCTTTGGTTTATAGTATACACAACTTAAGTTGTTAATTTAAATGAAAGTGAAATAAACGTTTGGGTAAGAATCCTAAAAGATTTTCATTTCCTTTTTAGCTGATCATTAATATCGAATAACGATCAACCAACAACGAATAACAATTAACCATCAACCAATTTTGTCTATGAAATCTGCAGGTTAGTCGAGAAGGGGGGAGAGGCTTGAACTATACGCATTAATTTTGCTTATTGTAGTATGAAACCCTGTGTGGTTTAATAAATTTATAAAGCGTAACAAACACTAAAGACTATATGCTAAACTTTCTGAAATATGTGTTGGCAACCATCGTGGGCCTGCTCATATTCTTCTTCATCAGTATGCTGATCATGGTAGGTATAATTGCCAGCGCCGCCTCCGACGATGAAGTTAAAATAAAAGATGGCTCCGTGCTGGAGCTGAAGCTGGATAAAAGAATTACAGAACGCGACCCTAAAAACCCGCTTAACGAGCTTGGCTTTTCTTTTGGAGGCCTTAGCAGCACTGATGGCCTGGACCAGATAAAAGCCGCCATCCGCAGGGCAAAGGCTGATGAGAACGTAGAGGGTATTTTCCTGAATATGACCTTTGTGGATGCCGGCATGGGTAAGCTGGAGGAGATAAGAAACGAACTGATCGATTTTAAAAAGTCGGGTAAGTTCATCGTTTCCTATGCTGATATCTCGACTGAAAAAGCCTACTACCTTGCTTCCGTTTCCGATAAGATCTACCTGAACCCGATGGGTACGATCGAGTTTAACGGCATGAGCTCTGAGCTCTTCTTCTTTAAAAAGTTGCTGGATAAGCTAAACATTGAGGCACAGATATTTAAGGTGGGTACTTACAAAAGCGCCGTGGAGCCATTCTTTCTGGAGAAAGCAAGCGAAGCAAACCGTGAGCAGCTGAACTCCTTCCTGAACTCCATGAACAACTACCAGCTGCAGAACATTGCCAAGTCCAGGAAAATGACAGTTGCTGAACTGAAGGATGTACAGGACAACCTGCTGGTGCGTGATCCGGAAGATGCCAAGCGCTATAAACTGATAACTGACATTGGCTATTACGACGAGGCCATCAGCTTTATGAAAGACAGGATCGGCAAGGAAGAAAACGACAAGCTGGAGCTGGTGAAACTTTCGAAGTATAAAAAAGTGAAGGACAAGGACGTGAGCACTTCCAAAAACCGTATCGCGGTGATCTACGCCGAAGGTGACATTGTGGACGGGGAAGGCGACGAAGACAACATTGGTGGCCGTAAGTATGCCGACGCTATTCGCAGTGCCCGCATGGACGAGAATGTGAAAGCCGTGGTGTTGCGCATCAGCTCGCCGGGTGGCAGCGCACTAGCCTCCGACATTATCTGGCGCGAAATACAGCTAACCAAAAAAGTGAAGCCGGTAATTGCCTCTATGTCTGATGTGGCGGCCTCGGGTGGTTATTATATGGCCATGGGTTGCGATACCATTGTGGCGCACCCGAACACCATTACGGGCAGCATCGGTGTATTTGGCATCATCCCGAACATGCAGGGCTTCCTGAATGAGAAACTGGGCATTACTGTAGACCACGTAAGTACAGGCAAGTTCTCTGAGGCCCCAACCATTACCCGCCCGATGACGGCAGAGGAGAAAGAGATCGTGCAGAATCAGATCAACCAGATCTACGAAACATTTACGAGCAAGGCAGCCCAGGGCAGAAACATGACCCAGGACAAGCTGAAAGAGTATGCCTCTGGAAGGGTATGGTCTGGCATTGAGGCCAAGCAGCGCAACCTGGTGGACATGTATGGCGGCCTTGAAACTGCTATAGCCGTTGCAGCAAAGAAGGCTGGCGTTGCTGACGATTACCGCATCAAAGAATTGCCTGCGCGTAAGTCATTCTTCGAAGAGCTGTTCGGAGACATGGGCTCGCAAGTTAAGGAGCAATCCATAAAGGCCGAGCTTGGCGAACTGTACCCATACTATAAGCTTTACAAAAAAGTAGAGAATTTGAAAGGTGCCCAGGCCCGCATGCCTTACGAACTGATTGTGCAGTAAGCTAAACTGTTAAACTGCTTAATTGCTAAATTGTTGGTTTCCTTATGGAGCTTTATTTATCGTCTTTATCGGGATAAATAGTGAGCCAACAATTTAACAATCTAACCATTTAACCATTCTATCAGTCAACAACTGACTAAAGTATAAAAACCGCCTTTGGGTATTGCACCCGGAGGCGGTTTTGCTTTTAGGGCAATCTATTTTTTTGCAACTTGCCGACCTGTTCTTTCGCTGCGCTAAACAGCGATTGGCAAGTATAAATTTTTATGCCAAATGCAATGCGTGTGGTATGACAAAAGTCATTTTACCTATCAGTTTGAAAGCTTTATTTTGCGTGCATAAGAGGCAGTTTTGATTTTATTGTTGGAAGCGAAAAGGGGGGATTCAGGGTTCTGGCGAGGCTCCTTTTGAGTGGCATAGCAGCGCTATGGCGCGAAAAAGAGGCGAAGCCAGGTTCCGGAAAATTCCCTTTGCAGCCCAATGAATAAAATTAAAACAGCCTCTAAAACATAGAAACTTATTTACGCATACACTCAATCACTCATTCACAATTAATAATTATGATGCAGTCTTTGCAAGAAACAACCAGCTATATACAACAGCAGATCAGCGGCTTTGCCCCGGAGTTTGGCGTTATACTTGGCACCGGCCTTGGTGCGCTGGTAAACGATATCGAAGTGCAGTACTCCCTTAACTATTCCGAGATCCCGAACTTCCCGGTATCAACAGTAGAGAGCCACTCTGGTAAACTAATATTTGGCAAGCTTGCAGACAGGGATGTGGTGGTAATGCAGGGCCGTTTCCATTTTTACGAGGGCTATACTATGGAGCAGGTGGTGTTCCCGGTAAGAGTGATGAAGCTGTTGGGTGTAAAGAAACTGTTCGTGTCTAACGCGGCAGGTGGCCTGAACCCAAGCTTTAACACCAGCGACCTGATGGTTATAACCGACCACATTAACCTGCAGCCAAGCAACCCGCTGATAGGCAAAAACATTGACGAGCTTGGTCCGCGCTTCCCGGATATGAGTGACGTATACAACGAGCAGTTGATACGCCAAGCCATGGTAATTGCGGAAGACGCTGACTTTGATATTAGAGAAGGTGTTTACGTGAGCGTGCCTGGTCCAATGCTGGAGACTCCTGCAGAATACAAGTACCTAAGTATAATCGGGGCAGATGCAGTGGGTATGTCCACGGTGCCGGAGGTTATTGCCGCCCGCCACATGGGAATGCCGGTTTTCGCAGTATCGGTTATCACAGACATGTGCACCCCGGACAGGATAAAGAAAGTAGTGCTGGCCGATATTCTGGAGGCAGCTGCCATTGCAGAGCCACGCATGACCTACCTGATAAAAGAGCTGATCAGACAGCAGTAAATTACAGCAGTAAAGTAATAAGAAAGGGCGGAGTTATACTTTGCCCTTTTTGTTTGCATAACTAACTTAGGCTGCAAGGTATATCAGCAGTCATATTCAAAGTATATTCTACCGCGAGTTTTCAACTCGTGGTTGTACATGAGGCAAGCTTTCAGCTTGCGTGAGTCGCCTTTTATACTTTTGTATTTCTTCGCAAGCTGAAAGCTTGCCTCATAATAAGCCACAAGATGAAATCTTGCGGCATGAGTTTTACGAGTGAACCAGCTTAAGGCCTCATTAGTATAGTATAAACACCCACCAAAACTAACCGAGCCGTTTACTCTATACTTTCGCTATTTCCTCTGCCAAAGCGGTACATAATTCCCCAACTGCCCCTGAGTATGGCCGAGCTTTCAAAGTCAGAGATAACAGCTATTTCTCCATGAAAAGCCAGGCCCTTGTTGGCAAACGGAAATGCTGCGAATCCGATAGGCACCACCAACCCACGGAAGGAGTTAGACCGAACACCAGCACCGGCATCCACATAGTAGTTTTCCCTGGAGAGCACTTTTACAGGCAGCACAAACTCTACACTAACATCATCTACAAAAACATTGGTTGATACCCTTAGCTCGGGTGCAAAGCGCTTAAGATCGTAGCCGATACCGGCAAAGGGTATATTTGATTGGTGGTAAGAGACAAACACCTGCCCAAACAGCTTTGGCGAGGCAGTTGCCAGAAGCAGAAAAAGGAGGAGCAGTTTTATTTTCATAAGTATAAATTTGGCTAAAAAGTTATACTTACACGAAATAAAGTGCAAAGGTTCGGGGCAGACGCTGTTGCCTTATTTTAAAACCACTGTTTTGCGCTGGAAGGCCAGGTTCGTAAAAATACCGATTCCCCCCTGTACCGATGACCTGATCTTGGAAGGCTGGGCAAACGGATTGCCGTTGGCACTTTTGGCATCCTCCACAGAGTTCAGGTAGTCGTAATACTTTTTCTCGATGTGATAAAGCGACACGATTATGGTGGAGTTACGGTCATAATCGTAGGCCGAGCCCAGCGAAGTGCGCTTGCCGTTGGTCAGGTTGTCGTTCAGCGTGAAGTCGCGGTCCGGCTTGGTGTTAAGGCTGTCTATATGCGTTACGTAGCGGTAATAGTTGCTGGTGCCTGCATCGTCCTGGAAAGAGGTGAGCAGATAGGCTTTGCCTTTATCGTTAAACTTCCATTCCACTTCCTCTATCGGTACCACCGGAAGTATGGTTGTAAAGCCGGTAACTTTTCTCCCTTTGTTATCGGTTACCTCCAGGCCGTAAATATCGCCGGGCTTGCCGTTCATCACCTCCGAAGAAGTATGGGTAAAGTATTTTTTGGAGGTCTGCGACATGGATGGTTTGTAACCAAGCTTTATGCGGCGGCCATTGTGGGTGATAAACACCTGGGCATCTGGCACAAAGGGGGGCTGTGGCGCATCAAAGTATGACGAGCTTTCGGTTACGGATACTTTGTAGGTCTTGCCCTGCTGCAGGTAACACTCCACCACCAGTTGCGGCGTATGCTCCGGCAACACAACTTCAATTTCCTTTTCCAGGTCGCAGGCTGTTAATAATAGCAGCACCGGAAGTATAAAGTATGTTAGAAACCTGAATCTCATTAGAATTTAAAGTTATAAGTTACAGATGGGATGGTTGGGAAAAGTGACACCTGCTTGGCCTGAAATTTAAGAGTGCGGCCGGTTTGCTCATCCTCTACCTGGTCGAAGTACACAAAGTATGGGTTGCGCCTGTTGTAGGCATTATAAACACTAAAAGTAAGGTCTGCGCTGCCCCGTTTCGGGTTCAGTTTCCAGACCAGGCCCAGATCCAGGCGATGGTTTGGTGCCAGCCTGAAGCCGTTGCGCTCGGAGTATACAGGTACCACTGAAGACTGCTGCCCCTGCACATCCTGGAAAGCAAAACGGGCCACCGGCAGCGAGAATGCATTGCCAGAGCCATAGGCAAAAGCTCCGGTCAGGTTAATGCGGTTACTGAGTTTGTGCAGCAGTACCACGCTCAGGTCGTGGCGGCGGTCGTAACGGGTCGGGAACCACCTGCCCTCGTTTATGGCATCATCCGGGTTCTCACTGTCGAATTGGCGGTAGGTCCAGGATAGCGTATAACCTACCCAGCCTGTCGTTCTGCCCTTTATTTTCTCAAGGTATACTTCATTGCCGTAGCTTTTGCCCCTGCCAAACAGGAATTCTTCTTCCAGGTTGTCGTTCACAAACAGGTTTGCTCCGTCCCGGAAATCGATCTGGCGCGCCATCCATTTGTAGTATGCCTCGTTGGTGAACAGGAACTTGCCATCGCCAAACAAATGGCTGATGCCGGCCGCCACCTGCTGAGAGCGTTGCGGCTTTACTTTGGCGGAGGACGGGTACCAGATATCTGTTGGCAAGGAAGCGCCGGAATTGGCCACCAGGTGCACATACTGCATCATGCTGGCAAAGCTGCCTTTTACCGAAGTGTTTTCTGTCAGGTTATACTTGGCGGCAATGCGGGGCTCCAGGGCAAAGTATGTTTTCTGGTTATGGAAGCCGGAAAACCGTAGCCCATAGTTAAGCGACAAGCGTGCGTTTACCTGGTAGTCGTCGGCGAGGTAAGCACCAAATTCGGTGGCGCTGTAGTTATTGCCTGCGCCAAAGGCAAGGCTGTTGTCTTCTGAGTCGAAGTTGAGGCGGCCTACAGTGAAGTAGTGGCGTGTGGCGCTTGCCCCGAATTTTACGCTGTGCCCTCCGTCCAGAAACAGGTCGAAATCAGTTTTCAAAGTATAATCCTCAATGTCGGAGGTAAGCCTGAAGGTGAAGATGTCGATCTCGTTCTTGATGGCGTATTTGTAGCTGGTGATGCCAGCCGATGTATTGCCATAGAGCCTGTCGTTATACTTGTGGCGCCAGTTCAGGTTTACCATGCTGTTGCCCCAGTCAAAGCCAAACTTAAAGTCATCGTCCTTGAAGGTAAAGAAGTCGCGGCCCCAGTAACTGCTCAGGGTCAGTTCGTCCTTTTCGCCGAGAGTGTAGTTCAGCTTGCCATTCAGGTCGTAGAAATAGTAGTCCGGTATTGGGTTGTAGTCTGGCTCGTCCTCATTCAGGCGGTTTAGCTGGCGTGTAAACACATCTACATACGTTCTGCGGCCTGAGATCAGGAAGGTGGCTTTGTCTTTTATGATCGGGCCATCCAGGGTAAGGCGTGACGAGATAAGGCCGAGTCCTCCGCTTGCATGCACCTTGTCGGGGTTGCCTTCGGTCATGTCCACATCCACTACCGACGATAGCCTGCCTCCAAACTGAGCCGGAAACCCTCCCTTATAAAGCTCCACACTTTTTACGGCATCCGAGTTAAACACACTAAAGAAACCGAACAGGTGAGAGGGGTTATAGATAAGCGCGCCGTCGAGCAGCACCAGGTTCTGGTCGGGGCCGCCGCCGCGCACATACAGCCCCGAGGAGCCCTCGCCCCCTGACTGCACCCCCGGTTTCAGTTGCAGCGTTTTGATCAGGTCTACCTCTCCGAAAAGGGCAGGTAAAAGTTTCGCCTCTCTGGTTGTAAGCTTCTCCACGCTCATGCGCGTATCGTTCAGCTTTTGGCGCAGTGTCTGGGCTTCTATCTCCACTACCTGCAGTTCGTTGGCTGCTGCCTCCAGGGTAATGTTAAACGCCTGGTTACCGGATACCCGCACACTGCCACTGAAAGGGGCATAGCCGATGTAAGTGGCTTGTAACGTATAAACACCCTGTGGCACCGACAAAGAATAAAACCCGCGTGCGTTGGTAGTGGTGCCTGTGTTTAAGCCTGGTATGGCCACTGTGGCACCAACCAGCGCCTCACCGGAGCCGGCAGCGCGCACAATGCCGCTAAGCATGTAGGTTTGTGCCAGGGCAGGAAATGCCAGCAAAAGGGTAAATGCTAAAACCAGCAGGTAAACGTTGTGGCGCATGGAGGCAGTTGAAATTTGTGGCGTGTCAAAATTAGATAAACCTTATCTGATAATAAAGTAAGGGACAAATTGTTCGACCAAACCAGAAATTAATGTTGCAAACTGCCCCAGACACACGCTTAAAAAGCAGGAGCCGCACCCCGAAAGGCAACGGCTCCTGCAAAATAGATAGGTAGTAGTGGTATTGTTAACCCTGGTAGAGCTCAAGTATTCTTTTTTTGAAATAGAACTCACATTTGCTCTGAAGTAGTTCCGTTTGTGCCCTGTTTTTATTGTTCAGAGATTCCATGTAGGCAAAAAAGTCAATGGTGCCCAGTTCATAACGCTTTCTGGCCGATTCAAAGGCTTTCTCGGTATACTCCAGGTTTGCCATCACGGTGTTATACTTCTCCTGGGCGGCCAGCGCGTCCTGGTATACTTGCTGCACAACCTGGCGTAGCTGGTTTTGGCGGGCCACCAGGTCCAGTTCGGCATTGCGCAGGTCTATGCGGGCAACCTGCGCGTCGTAGTGGCGGCTCAGGCCATCAAACAGCGGTATGCTCAGGCTAAGCCCCACGATCTTGCGCTGGTTCAGGTCCAGTTGGTCAAAGTATGGAATGGTGGTGAAGTCGCCGTTGGCGGGGTCGCGGAGCACGTTGCTGGTGTAGTTTGAGCTAAGTACGCCCTGCAGCGTCAGGGTAGGCGAAAAATTGCTTCGTGCCACTTTCAGGTTGCTTCTGGCAGCCTCCAGCGATGCCGCCGATGATTTAATGCTCGGGGAGTAGCCCAATGCCTGCGCCATCACTTCCTGCTCGGTGGGTAACTGCATGCTCATATCCAATGGTGCGGACGGTGCCTGCAAAGTATAAATTGGGTTGTGCTCCGTGTTCATCTCCTGGGCCAGTTGCAGCATTGCCCTGCGGTAATTGTTCTGGAAGGTTATCAGGTTTAGTTTTTCACTGGCTATTTGCCCCTTTATCTGGTATACTTCGTCCTGTGCCCGTATGCCGGCTTTCTCCAGCTTCTCCATTTTGCTTTGCTGGCCTTCGAGTAACTTTATCCGTTCCTGCACAATGGCGATGTTCTCGTGGTCGAGCAGGGCCTGCAGGTAATAGTTGGTGATGTTGGTTTCAAGTTCTATCTCGGCCTGCTGGGCTGCATAGGTGCTTGCCGTCGCCAGTTGTTTTGCGCGTTTCAACTCAAACAGTTTGGTAAACCCGTCGAACAGTACTACCTGACCCGCCAGGTATGGGTAAGAGGTGGTGGTGGTACCATTCTTTACCTGGCCGGTCACGTTGTCAAAGGTCTGTCCGTTAATTTTGTTTACATCTGCATTAGCCGACACGGCAGGTAGGTAACTGAACTTACTGCGGTTAACATCGATGTCGGCTTTGGCCTGGCTATACTTTGCCTGCCGCAGCGCCACGTTGTTCTGGCGGGCAATGGTAAGGCTTTGCTCCAGGGTAAGGGTTTCCTGTGCCTGGGCGGCATACGTTAAGGTAAGGCAAAAAGCCAGCCCTCCCAGCTTTTGCAGCAGGGCTTTACAAGGTGTTTTTTTCATAGTTTTATAGTGTACTTATGGCTGTAATTTATACTTCTTTGTTGAGCCAGGCAGCACGCAGGGCTTTTTGCGCAGCTGTGGCATCGGGGTCTGGTTTCAGTACATGTATCGCCTCACGCTCAATGGGCATTACGGTGCCTTTCAGTTTCTTCTGCTTTATCTTGCCTCTTCCGTTCTTTCGGCCTACGGTTATGGTTACCTGTTCCCCTGGCTTCATGGCCTGCAGTGAGTCGGCAATCAGGTCGCGGATATTCTCAGGAGTGATCGGTGTACCATTAAAGGCCAGCAACTGGTCGTTCTCCTGAAAGCCCATTTGCTTGCCAAAGGCATCCATTTCAGAGGTTTCCGCTATAAAGATCTTGTTGTTTTCCTGGTCGTAGCCAGGTGTAAAGCCGCCGTAAGAATTAAAAGTTTCCCTGGACCGTGGCTCATATACAATACCTACCTTCCGGAAGGTTTCCTCCAGCGGAAGCGGCTCAGCGCCTTCCACGTATCTCGTGAAAAACTCCCGGATACCTGGGTAAGTCAGCTCCGCGATCTTGTCAAAAAGCTCGTCGTCTTTAAAAGCCTTTTGCTTGCCATAAGTTTTCGAGAGATCCTGCATCAGGTTGCGCAGCCCATACTTGCCATTGCTCTGTTCCAGCAGTTTTATATCCAGTACCAAGCCGATCAAAGGACCTTTCTGGTATACATTGGCATACTGCTTCTCATACTTGTCCAGCACTTCGGTGCTCATTAAGGTAAAGGGCAGGGTGTCGTTGTAGTATTCGCGGGAGGTGGCAATGTATTCCCGCAGTTTCTGCAGGTAGGTGTCCAGGTCATACAAGCCTTCGTGTATCTGTACATGCGAGGCAAAATACTCTGTTACACCCTCGTACAGCCACAGGTGCCTCGACATTTTTGGGTTAATAAAGTCAAAGTTGCCGATCTCTTCGGAGTGGATGTTCAGTGGCGTAACAATATGAAAGAACTCATGCGCGGCCACGTCCCTAATCGTGGAACTGAACATCTCAGCAGGCATCTCCGGCAGAAAGTATACCGAAGAGTAAGAATGCTCCAGGGCACCGTAAGAACCAGACTTGCCCACACGCTCCGGCACATAGATCAGGAAAGCATACTTTTCGACTGGCAATGTGCCGCCCAGGTAAACGCGCTGTGCCTCCAAAATGTCGCGCACGTTGGTGGCTATGGGCTTGGAAGTAACACGCCCGGAAGGGGAGTAAACCGATACCAGCACATCTGTATTCCCGATCTTCAGAACCGTAGTATCAGGTTTATTGTACATCAGCGGCGAATCGGCAAGCTCTACATAGTTTGGTACCAGGTAGGTGTCCCGGGTGGCAGTGGTTGATTTGGCGATAAGCGGGGTGGAGCCGTAAAAGCCCTGTGGTTTGGTAATGTTAAGCTCGTAGGGTACTTGCTTCATACCTTCCAGGTAGCCGATTACGCCAAAGGGGTTCAGTAAAAAGTTCTTGTCTGTTTCGATGTTGGTGCCGCCTGGTTCAAAAATAGCGTTCAGCGGGGTGTTGGCGTCAAAGGTGTCGTCGATCCAATAGGTGATTTTGTGCAGTCTGCCGGCATTGCTTATCTTCCAGCGGTTGGTGTCGAGGCGCTCCACAGCGAGTGCGTTGCCATTCTTGTCCAAAGCCTTAAACTCATTCACAAAGCGGCCAAAGTCTGAGATGGAGTAAGTGCCGGGCACAATTTTAGGCATGTTGTAGATGATCTCGTTTCGGGTAATTTTAGGTACTTGCACCGAAACCTGGATCTTGTCGTCCTTTACCTGCGTCAGGTCCAGGGAAACCTGGTACTTGTTTGTGGCGGCGGTGTTTTGCTGCGCCACAACCACCCCGGAAAGTATGAGGTTAAGGCAAAGGGTAAGTATGGAAATGGTTCTTTTATTAAACATGGTTCGCTTTTTTAGGTGGACCGCTCTCTATCCAACCTTTACTTGCTTCTGCATAAGTATGTTAGATCAGAGGTAAACAGTATACTACAGATGTACTCCAATCTACCAATTTTGTGCTTCTTACCTGCCTGTTTTCGACCATCGCCCCATTTTTGCTGACAAATACTGCGCTATACTTAGCAGATGCGGCTATGGCTTGTGAAGTTGCCTAGGGGGCAGGTTAAATTTCCGTACCCCCGCAGCTTCTCCTTAAACAAACAAATAATGGCTTACTGGGTCCGCAGGGCGACTACAGGATCCAGCAAAGCTGTTTTCACGGCCTGGAAACTCACCGTTATCAAGGCTATGGCCATGGCTGCAAAGCCGGCCACTACAAAAATCCACCAGCTCAGATCAATGCGGTAGGCAAAGTCCTGCAGCCAGGTGTTCATGCCATACCAGGCAATAGGGCTTGCCAGGGCAATAGCCAGCAATACCAGTATGGCAAATTCTTTCGAAAGCAACATCACGATACTGGCTACCGAAGAGCCCAGTACCTTTCGGATGCCTATTTCTTTGGTGCGTTGCTCAGCAGTAAAAGAGGCAAGGCCAAACAAACCAAGGCAGGCAATAAGTATGGTAAGGGCAGCGAAGTAACCGAATACGGTCAGCATTTTTTCTTCGGCTTTGTACTGCCTGTCAAAAAACTCATCCATAAAGAAATACTCCATCGGGTGCTTCTGGTCAAACTGCCTCCACTGCTGCTCCACAAACTGTATGGTGGCGGCCTGGTTTTCCGGGGCAATGCGTGCCAGCAGGTAACCCGGCGACTCTGGTGCCAGGGTAATGGCTAAGGGTTTCACCTCCGAGTGCAGCGACTCGACATGGAAATCCTTTACTACTCCAATAATTCGGGTAGGGGTATCTGCTATGGCTGTATCGCCGGTAAACACTTTTTTCCCGATAGGATTATCCCATCCCAGCCACTTTGCCGCCGCCTCGTTTATGATTACCCCATGCTTTTCGTCTGTTTTGATGTCTCTTGAGAAGTTTCGGCCTTCTGTTATCTCAATGCCCATCAAAGGGATGAAATCGTAGTCCACGGCCATTAGGTCAATGGTCTTTTCAACCATCTTGTCATCTTCCTGCTCCATCAGCATCAGTGCACGGTTAAGCGACTCCGAAGGGATGCTGTTTGTATTGGAAACATGCGTGATGTTGGGGTTCTGCAGCAATTGTTGCTTTATAACAGGCAGACGCTTCACCAGCGTTGAGTCACCGTTAGGTACATCGATTACAAGCACCTGCTCTTTCTGAAAGCCCAGGTCGGCGCTTTTCAGGTAGCGCATCTGCGCAAACACCACAATAGTGCCGATGATCATGATCAATGAGATACTGAACTGCACCACCACAAGGGCTTTACGAAGTATGGCGCTGCTGCCACGCGGCATTTTATCGGTTTTAAGCACATCTGCTGGTTTAAAGCGCGACAGGAAGAAAGCAGGATAGCTGCCGGCAAGTATACCCACAAGTATAACGATGGCTAACAGCAGCAGTACAAACTCCCACTGCAAGAAGAAATTAGAAGAGAATTGCTTGCTGGTAAGCTCGTTAAAGGTCGGGATGAATACCTGCACCAGGGCAAGCGCCAGCAATACGGAGATCAGGGTTAGCAACACCGACTCGCCGAGAAACTGGCTGATAAGCTGGCTGCGGTCTGCGCCTACCACCTTGCGCAGGCCCACCTCTTTGGCGCGCTTCGCAGAGCGGGCCGTGGCCAGGTTCATGTAGTTTATACTTGCGATCAGGAGCAGGAACACCGCTACCGCGCTAAAGATGTACACATAAGCCATGTTGCCTGATGGGGCCATGCCATGTGCATAGCGTTCGTCGAAGTGGATGTCTTTTAGAGGCTGCGCAATAAAATTCATCTGCGCGTTTAACCTGTTTTCCTTTATCCAGGGGTTTATGAAGTTAGCAGAGAAGTCGTTGAGCTGTTGCTGGAAAGCAGGCAGCTGGTCTATGTCGGGCAGCACTGCATAGGTGTAGCGGTTAAGGTTAAACCACAAGTTCTTAAGTTGCTCCTCTGTTAAATTATTGTCTATGGTAGCACGCGAAAGCAAACCGGTTGCCTCTATATGGGAGTGCCCTTTATCCTTGTATACCCCTGTTACGGTGTAGGGGTTGCGACTGAACTGCAACACTTTTCCCAGGGCCTGATCCGGGCTTCCGAATAATTTGGTAGCAAGCGCCTCCGTAAGTACTATTTTTTGGGGGGCATTGAGGGCAGTAGCCGGGTTGCCTGCTATAAATTCGTAATCAAATACTTTAAAGAAAGCACTGTCAGCGAAAAGCAGTTTATCCTCGGTAAAGCTCTGGTTGTTGTACCAGATCGTTTGTTTCGAGGCAGGAGAGAACTGGGTAACTGTTTCTAGGCCTGTAAACTTTTGAAGTGAATTGATAAGCGGTGGCGGCGTTACGGCAAAATTATCCTGCTGTCCCTCAAACACCACTTCGCCTACTACGCGCACAATGCGGTCTGATTTGCTGAAGTTACTTTCATAGCTAAGCTCATCCTGCACATACAGGAAAATAAGTATACAGGAGGCCACGCCAATGGCCAGGCCAATGATGTTGATGGCCGAGTATACTTTGTTCCGGTACAGGTTGCGGATCGCTATTTTAAAGTAGTTCTGCAGCATGACGCTTCACGTTTACATTCTCTGTTACAATTTGACCATCGAACAGATTAACAATTCGGTGGGCGTATTCGGCGTCAGAAGGAGAGTGGGTAACCATTACCACAGTGGTGCCGGCATCGTTCAACTCTGACAGCAAGGTCATTACTTCGCGGCCATGCACCGAGTCCAGGTTACCGGTTGGTTCGTCGGCAAGTATAAGCGCCGGGTTAGAAACAGTTGCACGGGCAATGGCCACACGTTGCTGCTGACCACCGGAGAGCTGCTGCGGAAAATGGCTGCGGCGGTGCGCGATGCCCATACGTTCCATGGCCTCCTGAACTCTTTTTTGTGTTTCCGCTTTAGAAACGCCCAGGTAAGCCAGAGGCAGGGCAATATTTTCTTCCACTGTAAGCTCATCGATCAGGTTAAAGCTCTGAAACACGAAGCCCAGGTTTTCTTTGCGTAGTTTGGCGCGCTGGCGCTCAGTGGCGTTGCTTATATCCCGGCCCAAAAACTTAAACGTACCGTCGCTTGGCGAGTCCAGCATACCCAAAATATTCAGCAGCGTAGACTTGCCACAACCCGAAGGGCCCATAATGGCCACAAACTCGCCTCTGGTAATTTTAAGGTCTACACCAGCCAGGGCAGTGGTTTCTACGGTGTCGGTTACATAGCGCTTCTGCAGGTTCTTCGTTTCAATTACTAGCTCTTCCATGTTTTTTTAAGTTGTTGGGATGTGGTTATAGTTTTATTTTGTACTAATGGGGTGTTTGGTTGTTAATTGTTGATTGCTAAATGGTTAAATTGTTTAATGGTTGATTTGCTGAATGTGGTATTTTATCTTCATCAGAATGCGCGGAGGTTCAGTTTTCTAACCAACAATCAACAATTCAACAATCAACAATTTATTTTAACTCCAGCCTTTCGATGTCACCGTAGCTGTCGTAAGATGATAGTACTACTTTATCGCCTGGCTTAAGTCCATCTATCACTTCGTAGAAATTCGGGTTCTGGCGGCCAAGCTTTATCTGGCGCTTTTCGGCATAGTTACCCGATTTATCCACTACAAATATCCAGTTGCCGCCAGTGCTCTGGTAAAAGCCGCCGCGTGGTACCAGCACCGCATTCGCACCGTCGTTCAGGTTAAGCTTTATCTGCAGCGTCTGGCCCCGGCGAATACCTTCCGGGGTGCCATCCACAAACTCCAGGTCTACCTGGAAGGTGTTGTTCTGCACTTCCGGAAATACCTTGGCAACTTTAACCTTGTAGGTTTGTCCGTTAAAATCGAAGGTGCCAGTAAGGTCTGGATATACTTTGGAAATGTAGTGCTGGTCTATTCTGGACTTGATCTTAAAGCCGTTCATGTCATCTATCTGGCCAATGTTTTCGCCGGGAGCCTTAGACTCACCCACTTCTGCCTTTAGCGTAGAAAGCTGCCCGGTGATAGGAGCCACTACATACAGGTTGTTTAATGTGTTGCGGGCCATGTTGATGTTGCGTTGCATGCGGTTAATAGATTCGTCGAGCTGGCGCAGGCGGTCATTCATCAGTTTGGCATCTTGCTTTACAGAGCGGTCGGCCAGTGTTTTGCGCTTGCTCAGGTAATTAAATTCGTCTTTAGAGGCCTCAAATTCTTCCTGCGGAATTACCTTTTCGGCAATCAGCATCTTGTTGCGTTCATACTTGCGTTTGGCAAGGGCCAGGCTATACTCTATTTCGGCAAGCTCATTTTCTTTTCTGATCAGGTCCTGCTTCATGGTAATCTCAGAGTTCTGGCGCTCGTTCATCAGCTCATACAGCTGCGCCTCGCGGGTCATGAAGTCGATTTGTAGTGTGGTGTTAGATAATTTCAGAATGGTGTCGCCTTTCTGCACGGTGCGGCCATCGTCGGTATAGATCTTATCTACGCGGCCACCTTCGGTAATATCCAGGAAAAAGGTATTGATCGGGTCTACGGAGCCATCCACAGCAATGAACTCCTGGAACTTGCCAGTTTCTACGCTACCAAGCGTGATGCGCTCACTGTCAACGTTCAGCTTGGAGGTATGCTCTGCAAAAAGTATGTTGTAGATCACAAGCACCAGCACCAGTGCGCCGCCTGCAATCAGGGCAATTCGTTTTGGGGTATTCTTTTTCTTTTCAATTACGCGATCCATAGCAGATTTTTAGTTCGATGGGTAAAGTTTTTTCATAGTTCAGTTACTAGTTTGCCAATAAGTGTGCCATTAATTGTATATTGTTGGTAATCAGTATTTTGTGATTGATTTGTTGTTGAAATTACCCTGTAATTGTCCGTTTGCGAACACTTTACTGTCTGCATGCGAACAGTTATGCACAGGCAAGTTGGGCAACAGGCTGATTTTGGGAAAGATACTTAGCCCTTATTTTAGCGATTGAGCAAAAAACAGTACATTTACATTGTTTCGCGATATCACAAAACCCATTTAAACTATGAGTAAAATACCGTGCAAGATATTGATTGTGGATGATGAGGAGGACATTCTGTTAGCTGGCAGACTGTTGCTGAAGCAGCATTTTGCCACAGTGCTTACCACCTCTGACCCGTATCAGATTCCGGGTATGTTGCAGGAGCATGGGTTTGATGTGGTGTTGCTGGACATGAACTATAGCACCGGGGCAACTTCCAGTAAAGAAGGTTTTCACTGGCTTCGACAGATCCTCAACCTCTCTCCCAAGACCACGGTTATACTTATGACGGCCTACGGCGATATTGAGCTTGCCGTGCGGGCACTGAAAGAGGGGGCATCTGACTTTGTGCTGAAACCCTGGCAGAACGATAAGCTGGTGGCCATACTTAAAACAGCCTGCCAGAACAAAACCGGCGAAACAAGGCAGTACACCGAAGATAAAACTAAAGAAAGCACTACTTTCCATTACGACGAGTTTATCGGGGTGTCGCCGGCCATGCAGCGCGTGTACCAAACCATAGACAAAGTGGCCGGAACAGATGCCAACGTGCTTATACTTGGCGAGAACGGCACCGGTAAAGAAGTGGCTGCCCGCGCCCTGCACCGTAAATCGAAACGTGCCGACAAAGCCTTTGAGAAAGTAGACCTTGGGGCCGTAAGTGAAACCCTGTTCGAGAGTGAGCTTTTCGGGCATGCCAAAGGCGCCTTCACCGATGCCAAAGAAGACCGCGCCGGACGTTTTGAGGCTGCAACCGGGGGCACACTTTTCCTGGACGAGATCGGCAACCTGTCACCAGCCTTGCAAGCAAAGCTTTTAACTGTTCTTCAGGCGCGGCAGGTAATCAGATTAGGCACCAACAAACCACGGCCCATCGATATACGCCTGATCTGCGCCACCAATATGCCCTTGTACGATATGGTAAAGGAGGGCACCTTCAGGCAGGATTTGCTGTACAGGGTAAACACCGTTGAGATACACTTGCCGCCACTGCGTGAGCGCCGTGAAGACATAGAGTTACTGGCCAGGCATTTTCTTAAAGTATACAGCCAGAAGTATGACCGTCCGCAACTGAGCATGAGCGACAGTACCCTGCGCCGCCTGAAAGAATACCACTGGCCCGGCAACATACGCGAACTCGACCATGCCATTGAACGCGCCGTTATACTTTGCGATGGCACCGAACTGCACCCCGACGATTTTTACCTGGCCCCGAACGAACCGCAGCATGCGCAAAAAGAGCAGACGGGTATAAACGCAGATGAGCACACGCTGGAGAGCCTGGAGAAAATGATGGTGCAGAAGGCACTGGTAAAACATGCCGGTAACATAACGCATGCAGCCAAAGAACTGGGCATTACCCGCACGGCGCTTTACCGCAGAATAGAGAAGCATGGGCTTTAGTGGTTTCCGGTTTATACTGCTGCTTCGGCTGCTGCTGCTGGTAGTGGTTATTTTAGGTTTGCTGCTTACCATCTACCGCACCGACTGGTATGTAACGGCCTTTTGCCTGTTCTTGCTGGCCCTCTTCCTGGTTTACGACCTGGTATACTTTGTGGAGCGCACCAACCGCGATATCAGCAGTTTTCTGGAGGCTATGTTGCATTCCGATTTTACCCAGCGCTTTGCCACCGAAAACAAGAATACCTCTTACCGCAAACTGTATCAGAGCTTTAATGCCGTTTCAGAGGCTTTTATGCGGATAAAGGCTGAGCAGGAGGCAAACTACCATTATTTGCAGGCCATAGTAGAGCAGGTAAGCGTGGGCATTATAACCTACGATGAAACCGGAAATGTGCTGTTGGCCAACCAGGCGGTAAAAGACATGCTGCACGTGGCCTATCTTCAGCACATCCATACCCTGGAACGCGTAAGCCCTGAACTGGTGCAGGCCCTCAAAACCACGGAAGCTAACAAGAAAGCACTGGTTACGGTACAGGCAGGGCAGGAGGAACTGCTCTTAAACGTAAATCTTACCGAGATCATATCGCAGGGCCACAGGCTGCGCATCGTTACTTTGCAAAACATACAGTCGGAGTTGGAGGAGAAGGAGCTGCAGACATGGCAAAAGGTGATACGGGTACTGACGCATGAGATCATGAACTCCATTACTCCGGTTATCTCCCTGACATCTACTATTACCGGCCTGGTGCAAAGCGAGGTGTACGAGAAGTATAAACAAGGCGAACAACCCGATGCGGAAACGCTGGAGGATATACAGTCGGGTTTACAGACCATTGAACGGCGCAGTGCCGGTATGCTGAGCTTTGTGCAGAATTACCGCCGCCTGATGCGCCTGCCGGCCCCTGAACTGAAACCACTGAAAATAACAGAGTTGCTGCGCAGCGTGCACCGTCTGCTGGAAGCTGAAATGCAGGCACAGCAAGTGAAGCTTAAAATGTATCTGCCTGACGATCGGGTGATGGTTTTAGGAGATGAGGAACAGCTGGAGCAGGTGCTTATAAACCTGATAAAGAACGGGATGGAGGCCTGCAAAGGTGCCGAAAAACCATGCGTGGAGGTAGTGGCTTACCAACCGGAGCAGGAACGCGACAAAGTACGCATAGAAGTTACTGATAACGGTGCTGGCATACCAGACGATGTGCTCGACAAGATCTTTATTCCATTCTATACGACCAAAAAACAGGGCTCGGGCATTGGCCTAAGCCTTTCGAAACAGGTAATGCAGCAGCACGGTGGCAGCATAAGAGTAAACACCAAACCCGGCGAAACCACTTTCACTTTGCAGTTGAGATTAATGAGCGGATGAGTGAAATTTAATTTTGAATGAGTGGATGAGTGATTGAGTGGATGTTGAATGGCTGAATTGTTTTGGACATGCCGCAAGTTTAGCGAAGCGTAAATGTGGCTATGTATGGCAGCAGTTTTCAGCTGCTTTGCTTTGAAAAAGCAAGGACTGGAACAGCTTGGGCTGCACTTTATACTTTTTCGATATTATGAAGTATAAACCTGCAAAGTATAAATTTTCTCAAAGTATAATTTTCTGCTTGCGCAGAAAACCAGTTACAAACTGGCGTCATATTACACCACATTTACGCTTCGCTAAACTTGCGGCATGTCCAAAATAATCTAATATTCAGCAATTCAGCCGTTCAACATCCACTCACTCAAAATTAAATATACTGCTGAATAACCTGCGTTAGCTGTTGTGCTGGCATGGCACCGGACTGTCGCCATACTTGCTGGCCTTTGCTGAAAAGTATAAAGGTGGGTACGCCCTGCACTCTGAACTGCGCCGCAGCGCTCTGGTTGCTGTCGATGTTTACCTTTACCACTTTCAGTTTGCCGTTGTACTGGCTTGCTACCTGCTGTATTACCGGGTTCATGGCTTTGCACGGTCCGCACCAGTCAGCGTAAAAGTCCACTAAAACTGGCATGCCTGGGCTATTTATCAATTCCTGAAACGATTTCTTGGCCATTGCTATTCGTGTTTTTATTTGATGTATACTTGTACGGCAGGCAGACTAAAATGTAGCTTGGGATATGGGTTTTCAGGATGAGTAGAGAATAGGTTTTATACTTGCCTGCTAAGTATGAAGTGGTACCGGCATACGATTGTCATCCCCCTACCCCCTTCAAAGGGGGACTTTTTCAGGGTAAGATTAACCCACCCCTAACCCCTCCGAGGAGGGGAATTACATAGATGAATGTCCCCCTTTGAAGTCGCAGATCCCGGACTTGATTCGGGAGGGGTAGGGGGATGACAATCGTTCAAGAACTATCCACCTACAGTTAATGCTCCCGTGAATGTAACAATCCCCTCGGCTCTTTAAAATCTCAAACCCCAACAGAACCAACACCCCAAATCCATCCAATCCCAAAACTCCCCCTTAATCTGTGGTCAAATTACCTTAATCACCGGTCAAGTTACCGGTCCTGTTTTGTGGCTTTGATCGAGTAGACCATCGGCAGTTTCTCTTCCATGCCTTTAATGCGCCAGTTGCCGTCGGGGCCTTGTGCCAGTTTGGCGAAGCAGTTGTAAGGCGAGTAGGGGAACTCGTGCAGGAACTCCGGGTAAATGCCGCGGCTGGTAAGTGCCGTTACCACCTCGCCCAGGCCATGGTTCCAGCCATACTCGGTGTGCGTAATCGGGGCTTCGCGATCGGCGTAGGTGCCTGTCATTTCGGTAATAATCGGCTCGTAGGTGTTGTGGTAGGCGTACTCTATCTTGCTAAAAGAGTCATCGAACATCCAGAGCACCGGGTGGAACTCGGCAATATAAAAGGTGCCGCCAGGCTTCAGGAAATGGTCGATGATGTCGGCCCATTTGTCGAGGTCGGGTAGCCAGCCGATGGTGCCATAGGAGGTAAACACAATGTCGAACTGACCTTGCAAGTTTTCCTTCAGGTCGTAGAGGTTGGAGCGCACAAAACGGGCATCAAGGCCTAGCTGTTCGTTAAGCTTTTGGGCCTGTGCTATGGCCTCGTCCGAAATATCAATGCCGGTAACGTGGGCACCCATTCTGGCCCAGGAAAGCGAGTCTTGCCCGAAGTGGCATTGCAGGTGCAACATACTTTTGCCGGCTACATCGCCCAGTTCAGAAAGCTCTATCTGGTTTAGCGAGGTTTTCCCGGCCAGGAAGGCAGGCATGTCATAAAACTCAGATGCTACATGTACCGGGGTTTTCTGGTTCCAGAGGCTACGGTTGGTTTCAAAGTATAAATCATAGTTTTCCATATGGTTAAAGCTAAGGATTTATGGAGAAGGGCACAAATTGGTGAATAATTTTTGGTAGAATAGTAAAATAGCTATATTTCGTATTCCAACCACAAACACAACAGACCATGCCAAAATTTAACGGAAGCGAGGGAAGCCCGATCGATCGTGCTCAAGCCGCTAAATGGACAGCCAATTACCGCAATGCCAATGCCGGCTCTAACGGAAATACGGTAAAGGCGCACTTTTACGGCCGCGAAGTATTACAGCAGTTACTTGAGCAGCCCGGCTGCATGGGCATACGCATCTACTACGCTCGCGACGAGAAAGGGCAAAAGCAATTAGTATTGGTAGGCGCTGATGCTGAAGGCAATGACATGGAAGATCTGATCATGGACAGTTCAAAATTATGTCCACCGGATTGCAGCACAGGGGGTGACCTGAACGGATAATGGAGTTTTTTCTTCGGAAGGTATACCCGTGGATGGTAGATGTGTCGTCGCTAAGTATACTTTTACCATTAATCACAGCCCTGATTTTCTATTTTAAAGCCAGGTATAATAAACTTTTTTGGCTTATTTCTTTACTGGTTTTTTCGTTGGCTCTTTCAGAATTATTAGGCCATTTGACTGTATTTCTGGGAACCACAAACAATTTATGGGTGACGCATCTGAATACACTGATCAATTTCATATGTATAGCTGCCATATTCTACCATAGTTTTTGGAGGCCATTATTTAAGAAGACTATAGTTGTGTTAGGTATTATAGTTCTGATAATAAGTGTACTGGATGCCACAATCGGAGTTGGTATTACACAGGTGAATGCTTTGGCAAAAACTATTGAAAGTACGTTGGTAATAGGTCTTGCCATACTATACTTTTACAAAATTGCGAAAGACCAGCAAATCACTTACCTCGACCGCGATCCCGTTTTTTTGCTAAGCTGCGGGCTGTTGATTCACAGGGCCGGTACATCAATGTCGTGGGGATTGTTTAACGATGCGCTTGCCGAGTCTTATGATGCGGCACGCATATGTATTACTGTTATTTTAGTACTCAACATACTCTTTAACATCAATTTGGTGTATGTGCTGAAACTGGCCTCCGAAAAATGAAAACATTAGAACCCCTGATCATCATCACGCCTGTACTGCTAGTATTGGCTATCGGCATTATTCTGTTCGTGTTTCTGTACCAGCGCCGCATGCTGCAACACCAGGTGCAACTGCGTGAGTTGCAGGAGCTAAAGCAGCGCCAGGTGCTCGATGCCACCTTGCAGACACAGGAAGAAGAACGCCGCCGTGTTGCCCGCGACCTGCACGACGATGTTGGGGCCACCCTGGCACTGGTAAAGCTTAATGTGCACCAGCTTATTGCCCCACTCGAGGATAAAACCAAAGGGCTAAGTATAAAATCCACACTTGACGATGTGATCGGCAACGTGCGGCGTATATCGCATGGCCTGATGCCGGTTGTGCTGGAGAAAATGGGCCTGCCCCAGGCCTTGGATGCCATGAAAAGGTCCTTGCCGGCTTCGTCGGGCATCGAAATGGAGCTTATTTGCAACGATGCTAACAGGCGCATCGACCCAAAACTGGAACTGTCGCTTTACCGCGTGGTACAGGAACTGCTGAACAATACCCTGAAACACGCCGAAGCTGCCAAAATATCCGTTCAGCTGCAGTTCTCTGATAATGAGCTGCACCTGACCTACACCGATAACGGCAAGGGGTTTAACTACCAAGAACTACTTAACTCACAAGAAAACAGCAGCAAAGGCCTCGGCTTACTTAATTTACATGCGAGAATTAACCTATTAAATGGTACCTTTGCTTTTCGATCCGCCCAAAATTCTGGCACAAAAGCTGAAATATCTGTTCCGATTTCTTAAATTTATACAAACTTAAAGGCTATATAATGGAATATCAGCCACTTAAACTCGCAATCGCCGACGACCACACGCTTTTCAGGAAAGGCGTTCTGGAAATTTTAAAGGCTTACCCCGAAATAGATGTTATCGCAGATGCGGCAAACGGCGCCGAACTAATCGATAAGATAGAAGATGATTTACCTGAGGTGGTAATGCTGGACCTGGAAATGCCTGAAATGGATGGTATTGCCACTGCACGTTACCTGATCAGCAAATACCCGGAGGTTAAAATTCTGATCGTGTCTATGTATGGCGAGGAGTCGCTGGTAGAAAAGCTTTTAGAAGAGGGCGTACATGGCTATCTGCTTAAAAGCGCCGAGCCTGATGAACTTCGGGATGCATTACAGATCCTTAAAAACTGTAAGCACTACTACTCGCACGAATTACGAAAGAATTTTCACCTATAGGCCTTCGTCTGTAAGGTAGTAAACTACAAAGCGGACCCCATGTTAAATATGGTCCGCTTTTTTTTGTAAACCGGGTAGCCCTGTTCTGAAGAGGGGAGTTTTAACCTCCCCCGGCCCCTCCTAATAACAGGAGGGGAGTACTCGTGCTGGCGCGGATCTGTGATCCGTGACTTGTCATATCGTTGGATTTGCAATCCAACTAGGCCAGCCTGTCCCGGGCGCAGTCATTGGAAGGCCCAGCTAGAACCAATCACGAGTCGCAGATCCCGCAAAAGAGGGGAATTACATACGCGGTTAAAATTCCCCTCTTGAGAGGGGTAGGGGTGTGTCAATCGTTCGCAAATTCCCTCATTGTTTTGGGGGCCGAGGAAAATGCTATCAGTTTAAGAACTACACAAAGCTGATGCGGACATCCTTGTCCGCGTTAGAGAATACGGGGACAAGGATGTCCCCTGGCAGTTTTACTTTCGGACAAAGATGTCCGAAAGAGCTTTTGGCTTAAGCTGACGGCATTGGGGGGTAGGGTTGCCCATAGCAGTAATCAAACTGTTGTCGTATCCCGCAACTTGAGTTAATCAGGCTTCTTATATCACAACAGATGTAATTAAAGTATACTTAAAAGTATGGCGCGGAAACAAACAGAACAGGTATGCGAACTGTGCAGGCGCGAAGTGCAAAAGCTATCGCGGCATCACCTGGTGCCCCGCGAGGAGGGAGGCCGTTACGGAGCCACTGCCGACCTGTGCCAGCCCTGCCATAGCACCATCCACCTACGCATCAGTAACCAGGAACTAGCCCAGCAATACAATACCATTGAGGCTCTCCAGAAAGCAGAGCCATTACAAAAGTACCTGACGTGGGTAAAGAACAAGCGTGTGGAACGTATTGCCAACCGTCGTGGCAAAAACAGGCGCAGGTAGTATAATCATTATACAAATTCAGTAATACTTTACCGGGCTTACATTTCTGCTTACCTTTAACCATGCAAAAGCGAACTTACATTCCGTTTTCTGAACTCAAAAAGCACAACGCCATTGTAGTAGACAGTACCCACCCAAAGGGCTTTATGCTGTCGCATTGGAAGGGCGCACCCACGCCGCAAAGTATAAAAGACGACACCAGCGCAGCCATCGTGCTAAATGCCATGCGCCAGCAACTACTTGAACTGGACCAGCCTTTTGTAACGGCAAACCATTTTGATATTGACGGGTTTGTAGGCGTTTGGGCTTTACTAAATCCGGAAAAAGCACTGGAGAATGAGGAGCTGCTTAGGCAAATGGCCCTGATCGGCGACTTCAGGGAACTGGACCTGAACCATCCGCTGGCAGGAGAGGCCCTGAAACTGGTGTGCTGGATAAATGCCAAAGAGAAAGAGCTTTTCTACAGGCCATTCGAAGCCGATGAAATGGAGGAGAAGGAAGTGCAGCAATGTACCCGCAAGTTCGAATACTTTTTGCGTGAGTTTAGCCGTGTGCTACAGGACCCGGACTGGGAGAAAGGTGCCTGGGAAGAAGAGGTGGGCAGCGTGCTGCTTGGTTACCGGGATATGTATAAGCCAGAAACCAAACTTACCCGAAAGCCGGAGATCGGGCTGATCATCATCGAAACACCGCACCCGATCCACTATTATGCCCTGTTTAGCCGCACCCAGGGCTTTGACATAGTGCTGAGTTGCTACGAACATAACCGCTACGAACTTGAGTATAAGTATACCACCTGGGTAGATATGGCATCACGGCCTACTTTGCCGCGCATTAGCATGGCGCCTTTGGCAGAGCGGCTAAACAACCTGGAGCAAAGCGGCTACCGCTGGACCTTCGATAGCATTACTGAAACCGGCCCGATTTTGCGCCTGGAAGGGGATAACCTGAACCGGGCAGATACTTATGCCAACCCTACAGAGCGGGAAATTTATACTTCGTCGATACCGGTGGAGCAGCTGAAGCAGGAGGTGATTTTATACTTTGCCAAAGCCTACGAGCACATACAGCCCAAGTATGACTGGAGCTGGCAGGAGGTAAAAGAACTGAACCGTACGCAGTAACTGTAAATGTATGACATAAGCTGTTAATTTCAGTGATTAAAGTCAGTTTCGGAGCAGGTTCTATACTCTATCTTCGTGTTCACGTATACATCGAAAAACCAAGATATAGCATCCACAGCAAGCCGATATGAAAAAGATCCTTTGCCCTACCGACTTCTCCAAAACAGCCAGTAAAGCCATAGAATTTGCCACTAACATTGCACAACGCGCCGGCGGTCATCTTACCCTGATCCATGTGGTGCACCTGCCTATAGTGGATACCTCCGAAACCGCCCTTGTAGCCAGTGAGTTGCTTGGCGAGCAAATGCGTGATGCCGGCGAAAAACTAAAATCAATGTGCCGCCAGATAGAGGAAACCCACGGAGCCAACCAGGCTGGCAATTTTACCTGCGACTTTGTGCTGAAAGAGGCCTTGCTTACGGACGTAACCGAACACTTGACCAAGCGCGAAGGCTACGACCTGGTGGTAATGGGCACCACCGGCTGTGACAACACCATGGAAGAGCTTTTGATCGGGAGTAACACAGAGGCTGTAATTGAAGAGGTAAAATCCCCGGTTTTATCTATTCCCAGTATTGCTGCATGGCAGGGTGTTCAGAAGATTATCTACGCAACAGACTTTGCGCCAGGAGACAGAGAGGCAATGGCGAAGGTAATTGAGTTGGGCAGCTTATTTAATGCGAACATTGATGTTGTGCATGTGGTGAAAGAAACAGACGCTGAAGAAACTGCCAAAGGACAAGCACTATTGCAGGAACTACAACAGGTATACCCAGGTGTGCCGATGCGCTTCCAGGAAATAATCAGTAAACGCGCCGATGAAGGATTGAAAGAGTATTTTGTGCGTGAGAATGGAAGTATACTGGCTGTGCTCCGCAAAGAAAAAGGTTTTTTGAAAAACCTCTTCTCCCAAAGCCTCGCCGAAAAAATGACCTATCAGGCAGAAGTGCCGCTACTTGTGCTGCAGGGGAAGAAAGTATAAAACAGTGCTGAGTGTTATTTTAATCAGTAATATAATTCCAAGGCTTTTAAGTATAACCCCGTTGTGCTAAATAAAACGCAACACATTTTTAGTTACTGGCTTTTGTAGATACTCACTCTTAGATGTAAAACATCCCCCTACCCCCTTCTTTGACGAGGGCCCCTACCCCCAAGGGGGACTTTTTCGTTAAATGTAAACCAATTTAATTTAAAAATTACATTCCAGGAAAGTCCCCCTTGGGGGTAGGGGGATGACAATCAGTAGCAGATGAATTATACTATACCCTAAACCTACCGCTGCTGGCCAAAGCCAGTCTCCATCCTTACAGCATCCTCATCAAAAATCACATCCATGTCTTTGGCGCATACCTGGCAGTTGTAGCGGCCATAAAATTCAATGGCTTTCGGTAACGTGATGTTTCGGAATGTGCCATTGCCTTTGCACTCCAGCAACACTGGGCAGTCGTGTTTTACATGGAAGATATCGGCTGTATTGTTCTCGCAGATCCAGACACGATTTTTGGTCATCTCTTCAGGTATAACAAAAAACTCTGGTGCAGGGCGTTTATCCACTACCTGTGTTGCTTCTGTAGCCGGTGCTGCCGTTGCACTAGTCTCTTCCTCTTCCTGCTGCTCCGTATTTTGCTGGCAAGCCATGGAAGCACTGCCAAGTATAAGTATAAATGCGAATGCCTTTACAGTGTTGCTAAGTTGTTTTGATAGGGTGGTTTTCATATGATGACTTATTTTTGATAAATGTACAAAAAGGGAGGTTAATTGCTACAGGTTTTGTCAAGCCGTCGGTCATATTCTCTGATGGCGGCAGCTTCTGTTACGGCCAGCACCTCTGCCTTGCAGCGCTTAAGCGTATAGCAGGTTTTATCCAGATGGTAAACCTCCGAACCATCGCTGTTGCACAGGTAAACTGTGCGCTTTGTTGCTCCGGATGGCACGGGAGTCATTGTTTTTTGAGTAGGGGTTGAAGTTGAGGTGCCGCCGGTTTTATTTTTCCTGAAATCCCAGGGTGCAACGGGATTAGGGTCTGCCCAAAGACCACGCTTAAAACGACGTGCATCTGCCTCTGCGTTTGCAAGGTTCACATCCTTGGAGTAAGCCTTGTAATGCCATGCAAAACCACTCTTGATCAGCTCCTCGTTCAAGTTGCGGCCATCAGGAAGTATAATGGTGCCCACAGTGCGGCCGTAGCGGTCTTTGTTGTGCACGATCAGGCGTACCTGTTTGCCAAACACCATATCAGAGGTAAACTGCTTTGCCTTTTGTCCGAATGCCTGGTTCTTCTCTGGGGTGTCCACACCAAACAAGCGCACGGTTACTTCTTCACCGTTTCTCAGCAGCACCACAGTATCTCCATCCTTCACACCAACTACCTTATCGCCGGCTGTGGTAGAGGGTTTGGCCGGAGCCTGTTCGTCTACAACAGGTTCTTCTGTTACCTCAAAATCAGCCGTGTCGATTTCCTCTTCCTGCGCTTCGTCACGCTCAAGTATGGCTTCCTGCCGTTCCCTGAACTGCTCTTGTGCGTCGCGGTGGTCCTGCTGGCAGGCTGTGGCACCCAGCGATAAACTTAATAGTAGAGGGAAGTATAGCAGCTTTTTCATGCGTGTAAGTATAGGTGTGATGGAAAGTATAAAGTATAGCTCCGAACGCTTTTAACAAAGATAGTATACTTTACTCAACGTGCCAGTAAAAGAAAAAGTCCCCTTGCCAGGTTAGCAAGAGGACTTTTTAACTATGGGAAAAAATATTACTGTTGAATACCAGGCACACCTACAGGCTGTGCGCTGTGCCAATCGAAACTAGGTGCTTTGCGCTTGGTTGGTGCCAGTTCGTCCAGTGTGCTGGCTTCGTACAGGCGGCCGTTGCGCATCACATACTTCACCGTGTTGGTGTTACGGATATTTTCCAACGGGTTCTGGTCCATAATTACCAGGTCGGCAAGTTTACCGCCTTCAATAGAACCCAGGTCACCGTCCAGCCCTAAGCCTTTAGCACCAAGTATGGTTGCAGTTTTAAGTGCATCCAGGTTGCTCATGCCGCCAGCCTGCATCGACCAAAGCTCCCAGTGGTAACCAAGGCCCTGCAACTGGCCATGCGATCCAACGCCAGCCAAACCACCGGCTTTCACCAGCTTATCAACAAACTCGGCATGGCGATCGAAGATGTGCTCTTCTTTGGCAAACCATCCTGGTCTGCGTCTTGCCTTCGAGTCCAGTTCAGACTTAGGAGTGAAGTAGTTCAGCTTTTTATCACCGATCACATCTTCTGTGGCATAGTAGTAGTTCTCAGCCCAAGGACCACCATAAGATACAAGCAACGTCGGGGTATAGGTCATCTGAGACTTCGCCACAAGATCAACCACATCCTTGTACAGCGGGTAGATCGGGAACGAGTGCTCATGACCTGGATAACCGTCGATTGTCTGTGTCATGTTCAGTTTAAAGTCAAGGCCACCTTCTGTTGTCGGTAACAAGCCTTGCTCTTTCGCTGCCATTATGATCCACTGGCGGTGCTGGCGGTTGCCTACTAGGTACATTTTGATGGTCTTGGTGTTGTAGTACTCAGAGTACTGTTTTAACACCTGTTTGGCGTGGTCCAGGCTCTTCAGGTTATAAGACCAGTAGCCAACACCAGGGCCGGTAGAGTATACTCTTGGTCCGATCATCTTACCCGCGTCCACCATGTCGGCATAGGTAAGTACGTCGGTAGTGGCAGTTTGCGGGTCGCGGGTGGTGGTTACTCCGTAGGCCAGGTTAGCGGCATAGATCCATACCTGGTTGGTGTGTACGCCCCAACGCGGCCACATGTGCGCGTGCGTGTCGATAAAGCCAGGCGTAATGGTTTTGCCTTTTACATCCACTACGTTAGCGCCGTTTGGTACAGTAAGTGTACCAGTTGGGCCAACAGCTTTGATGCGGTTATTCTCGATCAGGATGTCACCGTTTTCGATTACCTGGTCGCCGTTCATGGTAATGATGCGGCCACCCTGCAACAGGATAGTACCCTGAGGAATGTCACGCTCTACCTGTATGGCAATCTTAGTCTCAGCTGGCTTGTACCCTTCGTCCTTTTTAGCTTCTTCTTTCTTAGTCTCGTCTTTTTTCGCTTCGTCCTTATTGGCCTCGGCTTTTGCTTTTTCAGCTTCCTTCTTCAGTTCCAGCTCTTCTTTTTTAGCCTTTGCCTCGTCGAGGTTATAAGCGAAGAAGCCGTTACCGATAGACCAGTAAACTGTTTTGCCATCAGCAGACCAGCTCGGGAACTGACCACCAATTTCTGTCAGCTTCCAGCTCGGGAAAGCGGAGTTCGCCACATCGGCCACTGAAATGCTAGGCGTATCGCCACCTTTCTCCGGTATGGTTACCACATAGATCTCGTTGTTGATCAGGGCAAGGGCTTTGTCGCCTACAGGTGCCTTGATAACAGTAGAGGCCGTTGATGGTTTCTGCTGTGGCTCACGCTCTTCCAGGTGCATGTTGTGGTTCATTTCCTCCTCGATCATATCCTCCACAGAGCCATAGGTAGTAATGCCTTTTACCTGCAAGTATGACTTTTTATCCGTGCCATCCCAACGGATCGAGATAAGGCCATCGCTGCCGTTGTACAGGTAAATGCGGTCATCGCCTTTTACAAAGTGCGGCTTAGAGCCCACGTTTGCCTTTGCAATGTAGTTCGTTTCGCCACCTTTAGCAGATACCCAGTTAATGTTCAGCCTCGATGCAAATGCACCCGGGCCTTCTGCCTCGCGGTAAGCCTGTGCTGAGCCTTTAATGAACACGATCTTGCTACCATCCGGCGACCACACCGGGTCCTGGAAAATAGCGTTCTCGATGGTTACTTTCGTTGGTTTGCCTTTGCCATTCGCGTTTATCTTGTAAATAGCACCGCCTTTTTTGTCTTCCCAGGTTACATAAGCCAGTTGCTTGCCATCCGGCGACCAGGCTGGCTGGGCTTCTGTGTAGCTGGCATCTGTCAAACGTTTAGGCGTGCCGCCTGGGTAGTCCATTACATAAAGCTTGTCAAGGGCAGTAAAGGCCAGTTGCTTCCCGTTCGGCGACATTACCGCATCCCTGATCTGGGTTACGGTCATCATCTTATCGTCTTTTATCGGGAATTTAAAGTCAAGCTTAGGGCCAACTTCAATTTCAGTATCTACCTGGAAAGCTATCTCTTTGGATGGGCCACCCGCAACCGGCAGACTGTAGATCTTACCGCCATAAGAAGCGATCAGGTTTTTGCTATCCGGGGTAAACGACATGGCAGGTAATACTCCAAGCGGAGCGATAGACTCCTGCTCGTCGCGTTGTACCGGGTAGGCCAGCCATTTTTCTTCACCTGTTTTTAGGTTTTGAGCTACCAGGCCTGTTTGGTTATTGTAGCGTGTACCGTATACCAGCCAGTTTCCGTCCGGTGATAGGGTGGGAGTAAAGGCAGAACCGTAGCGTGATGTTTTGGTATCAATATCGCCGGTTTCACGGTCGTAGGTGGCTAATTGGTACTGTGGTAGTTGTGCGTTGTAGTTCCAGGCACCTGTGCGCTGCGAGAACCAGATGTAACGGCTGTTTGGTCCGAACGCAGGCTCTACAGTTTTAAGGTTGTCCGGTTTGCTGATAAGCTCAGCGCCAGAGCCACCATCTTTGTGGTACATGTGCAGCTTCAGGTTACGGCGTCCTTTAGAGGCGATGATATACTCACCATCCGGCGTCCACTCCGCTGACTGGAAGTTTTCGTTTTTGCTCTTGCTGATCTGCTTCGCCTTTTTCGTGCCCAAATCCATCGTCCAGACGTTGTCTGCACCATCTCTGTCGGAGATGAAAACAATAGACTTGCCATCCGGGCTAAAGCGACCCTGCGTATCGAAGGACATGCCAGAGGTAAGCTGCTCGGCCTTGCCACCACTAATCGGAAGCAAGTATAAATCGCCCAGCATGTCGAATAACAGCTTACTGCCGTCCGGGCTCACATCCAGGGATAACCAGGAACCCTCTGTGGTGTTGATCTTTACTTTGCGAGTGCCTTCCAGGGGGAGGTCTTTTTTCTCTTTTTTATCCTTGTCCTTTTCGGTTTTAGCAGCATCCTGGGCCATGGCTGGCTCCAGCATTAAACCAAGCGAACAAAGTACCAGCAGCGATTTCTTCCATCGCCGGCCTGTGTTGTATAATGGTGAGTTCATAAGCTGGTGTTAGTTTAGTTTGTCAAGCTCAATATACAATTAAATGTAAACAAAGAATTGTGAAATAGATGAATACCATGAATGTGTAGGTGGCAAGGTTAATTTTATAGATTAACAACGGTTTGGACAACGCCAAAAAAATATAGTCAGTTCATTTAAGATGAGACTAGCAGTACCGGATCCAACCACCCCTGGCCGCTCTCCCGAAACAAGTCCGGGATCGTAGACTTGTAAGGCGGGGGATTCTTTACCTCTCCCCAGCCCTCTCCTAAAAACAGGAGAGGGGGCTTAGCTCTTACTGCTTCTTTTCTATCCTACTTTTCCTTTTGTCATCCTGTCAAGGATCTTGTGTGAAGGGAGGTTATGCAGAAACAACAGGATTTATACTTATACCAGAGTAATGAAAGAATTCTCCCTTAGATAAGTCTACGATCCCGGACTTGTTTCGGGGGAGGGGCCAGGGGTGGTTGGACAAGGTACCCAGTACTAAAATATACTATTACCCACAAACAACCTCAACCTTGCTAACCCCACCCGGCATCCGCTGTACTTTTATCTGGGTGCTGATGCGTTCTTTCAAGGCCTCTACGTGCGAGATAATGCCGATCATCTTTCCACTTGCCTGCAGGTTTTCCAGAGTAGATATCGCTGCATCCAATGTTTCAGAGTCCAGTGTGCCAAAGCCCTCATCGATGAACAGCGAGTTGATCTGGGTGCGGCGGCCGGCCAGGTCGGAGAGACCCAAAGCCAGGGCAAGGCTAACGAGGAAGCTCTCGCCACCCGATAAGGTGTTCATCGGGCGAATGGCTTCGGCCTGGTAGGTGTCCACAATCAGCAGTTCCAGGTCGTCGGTTGAGGACTTTAGGATGCGGTAGCGGTCGTTGAGTTTTTGCAGGTGGCGGTTGGCCAACTCTACCAAACGTGCCAGTGTTAAGCCTTGGGCAAACTTACTGAACTTGGTACCATCACCTGAGCCTATCAGGTCGGCCAGGTTTGCCCAGCGTTGGTATACCTGCTGCTGTAAGTGTAGCTGCTCTGCCAGTTCCTTGTTTTTGTCGCGCTGCTGTGCATCCTGCTCCAACAACTGTTGGTGGCGGGCACGTTTCTCTATGAGATCACGTACCTCATCAGTGCATTTTTTGTGCTGTTTTTGCAGGCTGTCTATACTTTCCTGGGTTATTTCTTTGGCTTTCAGTTGAGCCAGTTCTTGCGCTACATCGCTTATACTTTTGCGCAGTTCGGTCAGGTGCTTTTCGGTCTGGGCTTTCAGGTTTGCCAGGCGGTCGGCTTCGTCGCGGTTCAGCAGCATCTGGCTCAGAGCCTCAATGGTTTCGATGCCTTTTTGCTGTAATACACGCAATAGGCCGGCACTCAACTCATCCAGAACCGACTTGTTTTGCTTGTGTCTGTTGTGGCAGTCTGCCTGGCGGTTTCTGGCTTCCTGTAGTTCTTGTTGTTTTTGTTGTTGTTTGCTTCTGGCTTCCTCGGCCTGCACGGTTTTAGCCTTCAGCTCACGCTGCGCCAGCTGACGTTCCTGTTCCGGGTCTTTGTCGCCGAATAAAGTATGGCGTGCGGTTTTGAGGGCAGTAAGCTGGTCATGCTCTTCTTTTAACCCTTGCTGGCGTTGTTGCTGCTCGATCTGCTTTTCATTGGTGCGTTCCTGCAAGTGTTTTACCTGTTCCCTGGTGGCGGCATACTGCTCACGCATGCCCTCCAGCTTTTGCTGCTTCTGCGCATAGCTGTTGGCCAATTGCTCTAGCTGTAAGTATAGCTGTTGCCTTGCCACGGCATCATACTTTAATCCATAGCCAACTGCAAACGATTCGGCGGTTTGGGTATGAACCTGTAATTGTTCCTGCTCATCAGAAAGTATAAGTTGCAACTTCCGGAGCTGGGTTTGCTGCAGTTTTTGCGTTTGCTGCACCTGTTCATACTTTGCCTGGGCCTGTACCTGGGCCTCACGTAGTTGTTGCTGCTGTTGGCTTATACTTTCCAGACTGCGGCTCAGGGCACGGACATCGGATAGCTGTTTCTGCAAGGTAACCACAGACTGCTGCTGCTCCTGCAATATTGCGGCAAGTTTATCCGGCTCCGTAATGTTTATACTTTGCGGAAGCTCATCTGAAAGCTGTCCAAACAATTTGAGTAAGCGCTTAGCCTCAGCTTCGGTTTCAGTTTTAGTGGCAGCATCCAGTTGCTGCTTTTGCGTGTTGGTACTGATTGCCAGCTGCAGCTTGTTTATACTTTGCTCCAGTTCTTTTACGAGTACCTGCTGCTGGTCACGTTTCTTTACTTCCTCTGGCAAGTCAATGGTATAGTTGCCGTGGGCAAATGGGTGTTCCAGAGAACCGCATAAGGGGCATGGCTCATTTTGCTGCAGGGTATGGCGTGCCTCCTCGTATTGCAGCATCTGCTGCTGCAAAGCCACTACTTTCTGAAGCGCCTCCAGGTGTTCCTGTGCCAGTTTATACTTTGCATTGGTATCCTGTAAACTTATCTCCAGGTTTTGCTGCTCCTGCGCATACTTGGCAAGCTGTGTGGTTATACTTTCTAATTTTTGCTGACAGGCTGCATGTTGCCTTGCCAGCTCCAGCATGCGCTCATACTTAGCCACCAGGGCCGGCTGGCTTTGCGCCGCCTGCTCCAGGTCCTCCATGCTTTTGTCGGAAAGTATGACCTGTAGTTGCGTTAGCTTTTCTTCTTTTTGTTGCTGGAGTTCTGCCTGTTTGACCTGCTGCTTTTGCTGATTTTCCTGCAGTGTGGCCAATTGCAAAGTTTCCTGCTGCAGGAGTTGCTGCAATTCCTGTTGCTCGTGCTGGTTGCGCTTTATGCGTAGCTCAGCTTCCTGCAGGTCACGCAGGGTGGCTTTGAATTCCGGCAAGTGCTCTTTCAGGTCTTGTAGCTTAGCGTTCTGCTCCAGCCAGCTTTTTATACTTGTGGCTTCTTCAGTAAGCTTTTCCAGTTCCTGCTGTTTGGTCTGCAGCTGGTTTTGCTCCTGCTTTAGCGCTTCCTCAAAGGCCACGTAAGCCGTTTTGTTTCTGCTGTATGATTCCCGGATGCTGCGAAGCTGGTGATCCAGCTTGCTTACTTCTGCCAGCTTTGGTTCCAGTTGCTGCAAGGCCTGCTCTTGTTCCTGTTGCGCTTTGGATGCCTCCATGGCCAGTTTGCCAGCTGCCTCCAGTTCAGTTTCCAGGGTAGGGATCTGCTTCTCTAGTACGAGTAACTGTTGATGTACTTCAGCCACCTTACCGTTCATGCTTTTTATCTCGGCCAGCTCGCCAACAAACTGGTGTGCCTGTTCATGGTGCTGTAGTTTCAGAAAATCAGGTTGCAGGGCTTCAAGTTTCTGTTCCTGTACTTGTAAGGCCTGCTTGTGTTGCTGCTGCTTTAGCTCTAGACCCTCTATTTGCTTTAGCCACTGTGCCTTTTCCTGAAGTGCGTTCAACTCCGCCTGAAGTATACTTTCCTGGGAAGTAAGCTCGCTTATACTTTGCTGGTAGGCCTGTAACTGCTCCTCGGTGAGTAGCTGCACATTGTTTAGTTTAGCCTCCAGTTCTTCACGCTTCAGACGTTCAGTTTTAGCTTTCTCAAAGGCAAACTTCGATATCTCAGAATAAATGCCGGTGTCGGTGATCTTCTCTAACAGGTTGCTGCGCTCACTTTGGGTTGCTTTCAGAAAGCGGGCAAAATCGCCTTGCGATAGCATTACCGAACGCAGAAACTGGCTGTAGTCCAGTCCGCAAAGCTCTGCCACCTTATCCGGTACCTGGCTCGGCTTTAAGTCGAATGGCTTATCGTCTTCCAGGTCGCAGAGCTCCATGTGCACCGCCTGTATCTTCCCGTCCAGCTTACCACGGCTCCTGCGGATTTGCCATTTGCTGCGATAGCATTTGCCGTTGGCTTCAAACTCTACTTCCGAAGTACTCTCTGCGGTGTGGCGCGTCATGAGTTCCAGCGGTTTATCTTCGTTATGGCGGTGCACCCTGCCATAAAGTCCAACCGTTATCGCATCCAGAATGGTGGTTTTGCCTGCACCCGTTGGGCCGGTTATCGCAAACAATCCAGCCTCCGCCAAAGGGCTTTCGTCGAAACGGATCTCATGCTCTCCTTTCAGCGAGTTCAGGTTCTGGAAACGTACAGCAAGGATTTTCATGGGGTGTAATTGGTTACTGGTTGTTTGTTATTGGTAATTTAATGACCTCGCAGCGTCCGAAGGTCCTGCGAGCGTCTGAACTGTTAGAGACTTAGTGGGCTAGAAGGATTGGGTACATAAATATTCACTCATTCACTCATGCACTCATTCAAAATTCAGACACTCGCAGGAGCTGCGCACGCTGCGAGGTCATTTCTAACTCTCCTGCTCCTCCCGCATCAGCTCCAGCAACTCCGAGAAAGTAGCCACTAACTCAGTATGATCGCTGTCCGGGTATTGATTTTGGCAGCGTTTCAGAAACACGTCTTTTTCGGTGAGCACATGCAGGTCGGCTTCTTCCTGGACCTGCTGCTCTAAAGTCTGTCGGTTTTTTTTTATGATCGGGGGCCTGTGTATGAGCAATTGCAATTCACTTTCCTTCAGCTTCAGTATCTCTTCCAGTTGCTGGTTCAGGTCGGGGAGGGGAGCCTCCAGTTCTACCTGCAGTTCGGCCCAGGCGGTTAAAGTATAGTTGCAGTTGTCGTACACCGCGATCTGGGTTTTTACCTTTTCCAGATCTCCTTTAAAGCGCACCAGTTTGCGGCAGCAGGGTATTTCCACCTCGCGCAGGTTAGTTAGTTTACCCTCCTCAAAATCAAGTATAAAAATTACCTTGGTATCGGCTACTTCGCTAAAGCTTAGCGGGATAGGGGAGCCGGAATACCGGATGTGGTGCGATTTGTTTACCATTTGTGGCCTGTGCAGGTGGCCAAGGGCAACATAGTCAAACTCCTTCGGAAACTGGTCGGCCCCGATCTGGCCCAGGTTGCCTACGTGTATCTCCTTTTCGCTTTCGGAGGCCGAACCACCGGCTGCAAACAAATGGCCCATGGCTACCACCGGTATACTTTGCGCTTTATACTTTTGGATGTGTGGCACAAAGGCGTGGTAGTGGTCGGCGATGCCCTGTTTAATGCGCTGCTCACGCTCTTCAGTGGTTTCGCCGGGCACTGATAAACGCACGTCGCGGTCACGGAGAAAAGGCACGGCGCAAACTGCCAGTTGTAGTTCACCTTGGTCGTTGCGTAGTTCGATCAGTTCGTCGAGTGGGTCGGGGGAAGCACCGCCTACTACCCGTATATTAAAATACTCGAGCAGTTCTTTGGGTGCATTCAGGGTGGAGATGGAATCGTGGTTACCGCCCGTGATGATGATGTGGCGGCAGCAGGTAGCGCATACTTTCCGGAGAAAGTCGTAATACAGTTTCAGGGCTGTGTTAGAAGGGGCACCGCTATCAAATACGTCGCCGGACATCAGCAATACCTCTACCTGCTCCTGCTCAATGGTTTGCAGCAGCCAGTTCAGGAAGTGCTGGTGTTCTTCGGTACGTTCGAGGTTAACGAGGCGCTGGCCCAAATGCCAGTCTGAGGTGTGTAATACGCGCATACTTCTTCATCTCCAATTCCGATTAAAGATACATCAGGATATAGGGATATTGCAAATAACTAAAGGTTATTTGAGTGAAGAAATTTGTAGGTTATTGTAGTACGGGTTTATACTCTAAAGCCCAGTTTAGCGCTTCCTTTGGGTCTGTAAAGCTTTTTACCTCATACTTAGTAAACCCTAATGCATCGGCACGGGTTACTACAGACTCCAGTGTTACCTGCTGAAATACATTGGCAGGTAAGACCCTTGACAGCCTTTTCAAGTTGGTCTTTGAAAGCAGTTCGTAAAATATGGTAGACAGCCAATCCTTTGTAGCGGGAGGAATGCTACCGATCTCCTGGCCATTGGCAACAGCGCGTTCAACTTTGGTCTCAAGCAGCACCTCATATAGTTTGATAGTGCCTTCCTTTAACTCTTGTTCATTTACAGGTCTGTGCCACTTTGACCGAAGCAGGTTTCCTTCTACATCAACTTCTATGGTGTAAAAGTCGGACTGGTACATTATTTTAAATGGCATAGGCATACAATGCTCAACGTGAGCTGCAAATGTACAATTTAAATTGAGCTGTAATATAACAGAGGGTACTATTTTAATTTAAGCAGCCTTAAGCAGTGCAAAAATCAAGTATAAATTGCTCCGTTAGTTGCCCGTATCACCTTCTGTGGGCACGCCGGCCTCTTTAAGCATGTTGTAACCGCCAATATTATAGATGTGCCTGAAGCCTGCCTCCCGTAACAGTTCGGCCGCTTTGCCGCTTCGGTTGCCGGAGGCGCAATACAGGTAGTATACTTTGTCTTTGTCCCAGTTCTGCAGTTCCCTGGCAAAGTCGCCGCCACGGTAGTCCACGTTTTCGGCTCCGTCTAAATGCCCGGCAGCAAATTCTTCGGGTGTGCGCACATCCAGCAACACTGCCTTGCTGCTCATCTTTTGTTTCTTAAACTCGTTTGGGGTAAGCTGCTTTACCTTTACAGCGTCCTGCTGTGGCTCGGTGCAGCCCAGCACTAGGGCAGTCAATATGCTAAGGATGATCATTTTCATGGCTTATAGGAGTTACACAATTGTTACGTTAACGCAGGCCAAAGGTAGCAAATAACGCGGTTTAAAATACCCTGCAACTGTTGATGCATCCAATAATATTGGTGATGGTGTTATCGGTCAGGAAGTAGAATACGCGCTTGCCTTCGCGCTGGGTGTCCACGATGCCTTTATCGCGCATGTTGGTAAGGTGATGCGACAGCAATGACTGTTCGATATCCAGCACTTGCTGTATCTCAGAAACTGTAAGCCTCTCGCGTTGCTCCAGCAGATCGATTATGCCTATTCGAACCGGGTGGGCCACACACTTCAAAACATAGGCCGCTCGTTCCAACTTCTTTTTATCCACCCGAACTTTTAAGGTACTCATGCAATGTAATTAAGGTAAATATGTAATACATGAACATGATTTCATGTATTAGAATCTTTACAATCTTAGCATGGTTATAGTTCCGGATCGGGGCTTTTTTAGGTTAAATCATGCAAAAAGTAGTACAAGATATTGTAGCTGACACACAGCGGTACAATTTAATACTGAAAGTATAGTCCCTTGACCTTGAAGATAGGAAAGCGCTATGCCAGGAAATATATCACCAGCAAAGAAGAGGTGGCTACCAGCACCCAAAGTATAAAACCCTGGTAAAACGGCCTGGCGCTGATGCTGCGAATGGTTGCCATGTTCAGGTTTGCGCCAATAAGAAATAGGGAGAGGAGCAAGGCTTTTTTGGCTCCGAAAAGTATAAACGGACTTACCTGGCCAAGGGCAGGCACGAAGGTAACCAGCACAGAGGCAAGTATAAACAAAAGTATGAACAGCGGAAGAGAGACCTTTGTGCCTTCAGATTTGAACAGGAAACCCGACACCAGTACCAGCGGCACGATCCAGAGGGCGCGGGTAAGTTTCAGGGTGGTGGCCAGTTGCAGGGCCTCGTCGCCGTAGCGGCTGGCGGCTCCAACCACCGAACTGGTATCGTGTATGGCTATGGCGGCCCACAGGCCAAATTGTTGCTGAGAGAGTTGTAACGCGGCCCCAATACCCGGAAAAACAAACAGAGCCAGCGCATTAAGTATAAACACAATACCCAGGGCCACCGAAATTTCCTTTGCAGATGCTTTGATAGCCGGCGCTACTGCTGCAATGGCGCTGCCACCGCAGATGGCTGTTCCGGCTGAGATGAGGTGTGTTAATTTGGGTGCGTTGCCGAACATCTTTCCCAGAACCAGGCCCAGTACCATGGTTAAACCAAGCGAGGCAAATGTGTACACGAGGCCGTTTAGTCCTGTTTCGGCTACCTGGTAGAGATTAATGCCGAAGCCCAGACCCACCACAGCTGCCTGCAACACGTATTTAGAGCCTTTGGCCGATGCTGCCTGAAACGGATTGCCAACAAGTATACCTACCACGAGGCCGGCTGCCAGGGCAATCGGCGAAGAAAAAAGGGATGTGAACAGCAGCAGGAACACCAACAGTACAAATACCAGCTTCTGAAGATGTAGCGGTACCTGGTATCCGGAAAAAGGCATAGGGCAAAAGAATGCTTTAGGGGTGCAAACTTAAGCTTTTATACTTTTACCCCAAAGGTTTCGCTAGAATGCCTCGCCTATCACGATGTAAAAGTTAGTGCCTTCGCGGCCGTAGCCAATGTCTGCCCGTATGTTCAGTTTCTGTTCCTGGTTCAGGGCATAGCGTATGCCGCCGCCAACCGAGTACTTAAGGGTGCTGAAACTCACATCGGAAGTCTTGTCGAACACATCGCCGAGGCCGGCAAAAGTGGTCATGCCAAACCGTTTGTAAACCGGGAACCTGTACTCTACCTGTGTGCCCGCAAAGTTCTGGTCAATAAAGCGATTGCGGGCATAGCCTCTTAGTATTCTGTCGCCGCCGGCTGTGGCCATTCTGAATAAAGGGGTAGTGCCGTCGTTAATGTTGATGAACGTGTTGCTGCCCAGCACATGGTTTGGTTTTAATGCATAGTACTTGCTGAAGTTGATGCTGTAGTTTCTGTAATCGAAGTCGCCGCCAAGTATACTGCCGAAACTATAAGCCGCAGCCTCCAGGAAAACGCCGCTGCTGGCAAAGGCTACGTTGTCGCGGGAGTCATACAAAAACACGGCACCCACACCACCATTGTATCCGCCTTTGTAGCCTGGTACCTGTTCTGTTTGAAGTATACTTGTGCCAGATTCCTCTCCATCGTGTAACTCTAAATTATAGTAGTTGGTAAGCTGAACGTCGAGGCCCGCAAAAGTGTGTTTACCTGTCTTTTTTAAGGCGCCCAGTCTGGCATTTACCAATTCGTACTCATACTTCTCGTCGTTAGCTACAAGCGACTCGTTGCCGATGCCATAAAAACGATCCACGTACTTACGGTGCCGCAACTCGCCACGCAAAAAATACTTCTCTTCTCTGGTAAAAACGTTCCACTCCAGTTGCTGGTCTGTCTGTTTGTTTAAAGTATAATCCACCAGAATACGGGCCGTAGAGAGGCGGGTATAGGTAGAATCGTGCTTGCTCTTGAGTTGCATGTAGCCAATTACGGCAGCCCCGAATCCCAGGCGTGTGTCGGGTGTGTAGTAAAGCACCGGAATAGGGATAAATCCTTTTTTAATGTCGCTTTTTACCGGGGCATCTGCAGCGCCACTGTCCTGGGCCTTTGCAGGTGCGAGTGCCACTGCCAGCAGCAGCATTACGAACGCGATATTTTTTTTCATGAACGGAGAAAAATAAAGTGAGGCGCTTTTCGCAGCTATCCTGGTTTTCTGCAAGGTAAGTGGCTGAAGCTTATGAAATATACGAAGTTTTTTATACTTAATCTATGTGTGTGATTAAGCCTTTTTGAAAAACTATAGTCTATAGACAGGAACTAAATTAAGTGTATAAACACTATTTATACTTGGATAATACCGGTATTATTTGTGAGTCAATAAATTATGCTTTCAGTATATAGCTAATACAAGTATAAATTCTAAATTTGAGTAACTACAACTAATCACACTAAACCACCTTAAAAAAATCGGATGAAAAAAATCTTAACCATTGCAGCCTGCCTTGCATTAGGAGCCGGCAACGTGATGGCGCAGGAGACCTTTCCGCGCAACGGGGTGTATGATGAGCGCTCCGGCCTGGTTGCTCTCACCAACGCCACCATCCACACAGATTACAAGACCACCATCAGCAACGCCACCCTGCTTATCCGGAACGGAAAAGTAGAGGCGGTGGGAACAGGTATAAAAGTGCCTGCCGGCGCGGTAACCATCGATGCCAAAGGCAAGCACATTTACCCTGGCCTGGTGGATATGTTCTCCAGCTACGGCATGCCGGAAGTAAAAAGCGAGCGTGGCGGATGGGGAGCAGCACCCCAGATGGAAACAAAAAAACAAGGCGCTTATAGCTGGAACCAGGCTGTGCGCCCCGAGACCAACGCTGTTGAGCTGTTCAAAATAGACAGGAAACAGGCCGAGGAAATGCGTAAGCTGGGCTTTGGCTCTGTGCTGGCCGTGCACCGCGATGGCATAGCCCGTGGTACCGCCACCCTGGTTACCCTTGCCGACGACAAGCGTGAGAACGAAGTGGTGTTGGTGGACAAGGCCGCCGGTGCGTTGTCGTTTGACAAAGGATCCTCTACGCAGGATTACCCGAACTCACTGATGGGCAGCATCGCCCTGTTGCGCCAGACCTACCTGGATGCCCAGTGGAACGCCCAGAACCCTACTAAAGAGCAGAACATTTCGCTTTCGGCTTTCACGGCTGCCAATAAATATCCGCAGATATTTGAGGTAAACAGCAAACTGGATGTACTGCGCGCCGATAAGGTAGGCGATGAGTTTGGCAAGCAATACATTATTAAAGGCAGCGGCGATGAGTACCAGATGATCAAAGAGGTAAAGGCGACGAATGCCCCGATCATACTTTCGCTGAATTTCCCGGATGCCTATAACGTAGAGGACCCGTTTGATGCGCGCCGTGTGCCGCTTGAGTCCATGAAGCACTGGGAAATGGCACCTGCCAACGCCGCATTACTAAATAAGGCTGGCGTTACCATCGCTTTTACGGCAGCTGACCTGAAGGATAAAAAAGACTTCCTGCCTAACCTGCGTAAAGCCATTCAGTATGGCCTGAGCGAGGAGGAGGCGCTGAAAGCCCTTACCGCTACACCTGCAAAATTGCTTAACGCTGAGAGCAAGGTTGGTAGCCTGAACAAAGGCATGCTGGCAAACTTCATCGTGACAAGCGGCAACCTGTTCTCAGCTGATAACATCATCCTGGAGAACTGGGTGCAGGGCAGCCAGTACAAAATCTCTGAAATGCCTGCTGACTACAGAGGTGTTTATACTTTGAAAATGGACCAGCAGCCGGAGCGCAAACTGATGATCTCTGGAACAGCTGACAAGCCGGAGCTAAAAGTGATTGCCAAAGACACGGTGTCTGGTAAGGTTACTTTCAGTGGCAACCTGGTAACGCTTTCTTTTGCCAAGGACAAGAGAAGCAAGGAGAGTATCCGTTTGAGCGGCTGGGTACAAGACAAAAACCTGCAGGGCGAAGGCCAGTTGCCAGATGCCTCTACGGTAAAATGGACTGCCACTTTCTCGGAGGCCATGAGCCAGAAAGCAAAAAGCGACAGCACCAGAGTAGCCAAGGCCCCACAACTGGGCAACATGATCTACCCGTTCCGTGCCTATGGCCAGACCGAGTTGCCAAAGCAAGAGACTATACTTATCAAGAACGCCACTGTCTGGACGAACGAGAAAGAAGGAAAGCTTGAGAATGCCGATGTACTGATCAAGAATGGCAAGATCGCCAAGGTAGGCAAAAACCTGACTGAGAATGGAGCCAAGATCGTGGACGGAACTGGCAAGCACGTAACGCCGGGTATCATTGATGAGCACTCACACATTGCATTGCACGGTGTAAACGAAGCCACACAGTCTGTTACGGCTGAGGTGCGCATGGCCGATGTGGTTAATTCCGATGACATCAATATTTACCGTCAGTTGGCCGGTGGTGTTACTACATCGCAGTTGCTGCACGGCTCTGCCAACCCGATCGGTGGTCAGTCTGCTATTATCAAATTGCGTTGGGGTAAGAGCCCGCAGGAACTGATGGTGGAGAATGCGGATGGTTTCATCAAATTTGCCTTGGGCGAGAACGTGAAGCAGTCTAACCGCACCAACGCCACTACCCGTTTCCCGCAATCCAGAATGGGTGTGGAGCAGGTGTTTGTAGATGCCTTCCAGAGAGCCAAAGAGTATGAGCAGGCCTGGAAAACTTACAACAGCCTTTCTAAGAAAGACAAAGCCAAAACCCCGGCACCTCGCCGCGACCTGGAACTGGATGCCCTTGTGGAGATCCTGAACGACAAGCGCTTTATAACCTGTCACTCTTATGTGCAGTCGGAGATAAACATGCTGATGAAAGTGGCCGACGAGATGGGCTTTAAAGTGAACACCTTTACGCACATACTGGAAGGCTACAAAGTGGCCGACAAAATGAAAGAGCGTGGCATTGGTGGCTCTACTTTCTCTGACTGGTGGGCTTACAAAATGGAGGTGAAAGACGCCATACCGCAAAACGCTGGTCTTATGAACCAACTGGGTGTGGTTACCGCCATCAACTCTGACGATGCTGAAATGGCACGTCGCCTGAACCAGGAAGCTGCCAAGAGTGTGAAGTATGCCGGTGTAAGTGAAGAAGACGCCCTGAAAATGGTAACGCTTAACCCTGCCAAACTCCTGCACTTAGACGATAGAATGGGAAGTATAAAAGCCGGTAAAGACGCCGACGTGGTGCTTTGGAACGACAATCCGCTATCTATCTACGCAAAACCCCTAAAGACTTACGTGGACGGTATTGCTTACTACGACCTAGAGCGCGACGAGCAGATGCGCGTGGAACTGGAGAAAGAGCGTATGCGCCTAATCCAGGCCATGCTGAACGCCAAAACAGGCGGTGCCAGAACACAGGCTCCTGTTAACAGAAGAGTAAGCGTAGTGCACTGCGAAGACGTGGAGCACGAAGAAGAGGAGTCGTATTTTGCTTACTAATTTTTGAAGGTTAAATGGTTAAATTGTTAAATGGTTGTTTATCGTTTTTCTGAACAACAATTAAGCAATTAAACAATCCAACAATTAATAACATGAAAATTCATAAAAGATATATTTCTGCTTTTGTGGCGCTGATGCTGAGCGTGCCTGTGTTTGCACAGGTGCCGGCTGCTGCTCCAAAGCAAAGCAAGCCAGTGTTGCTGAAAGGTGCTACGCTGCACGTAGGCAATGGCCAGGTGGTAGAGAATGCCGCTGTCGGTTTCGATAAAGGAAAGATCACGTACGCTGGTCCGCAGAGCGGTGCCAACCTGAGTGGCTACGAGGTAGTGGATGTTACAGGGCAGCACATTTACCCTGGCCTCATCCAGCCTAACTCGCACTTGGGCCTTAACGAGATCGAAAGCGTTCGTGCCACCATCGACTGGCGCGAAGTAGGTGAAATGAACCCTCATATTCGTTCTGTTATCGCTTACAACACCGATTCTGATATCATCCCTACCATCCGCACAAACGGTGTGCTGATGTCGCAGGTAACCCCGGTGGGTGGTACTGTGTCCGGTTCATCGTCGGTGGTGCAGCTGGATGCATGGAACTGGGAAGATGCCATTGTAAAAGCCGATGAAGGAATACACCTGAACTGGCCAAGCATGCTGATCGCTATTGGTAATAATGCACAGGACCCACGCCTTGCCCGCATGAAAGAGCAGCGTGAAATTGCCCTGAAAGAACTGACTGCTTTATTCAGGGATGCGGCTGTTTACAAAGCTGGCAAGCACGACAACGAGAACCTGAAGCTGGCTGCAACTGCTGGTTTGTTTGATGGTTCTAAGAAGCTCTACATCCATGCAAACTATGGCAAGGAGATCATCGAGTCGGTGAATTTTGCCAAAGCGCATGGCGTAAAGCAGATCGTGATCGTAGGTGGACAGGATGCGGTGGCTGTGGCTGAGTTCCTAAAGGCGAACAACGTGGCTGTGATCTACTCTGGTGTGCATGCGTTGCCTTCGCGTGCCGAGGAGGACGTGGATATGCCTTACAAAACGCCATACCTGCTGCACAAGGCCGGTGTTACCTTTGCCCTGGACTATGACCTGAGCATCCACGGTATCCGTAACCTGCCGTTTATTGCGGGTACTGCCGCTGCATACGGCCTGGATAAAGAGCAGGCGCTTGCTGCTGTTTCGCTAAACACGGCAAAGATTTTGGGAATTGACAAGCAGGCTGGTTCTGTGGAGGTTGGCAAAGATGCTACAATTGTAGTATCGTCTGGTGACCTGCTGGATATGCGCACCAACAACGTAACGCATGCCTTCATCCAGGGCCGCAAGATAGACCTGAACAACAAGCAGAAGTACCTGTACGAGAAGTTCGATAACAAGTATAAGGAGGAGAAAAAAGCTCCTGCTACTGTAACGACTTCAGCGGGTAATTAAGCTTGATCTTATACTTTTAGAGAAGGGAGCTGCCGGTTTGGTAGCTCCCTTTTTGTTTAGGTAAAGTAGAAGCTTTTCAATCTAGATTTCGTTTATACTTTGTGGTCTTTATACTTGCTGCTATTTACTTTAGCCACTATTCTTCCTGAGTCATACAAACCAATAGTTTCACTTCAACTTTGGTACCCTCAAGGCCGGGCGGCCTCGCTTTCGGGCATCGCGCTGTCTATTGAAGCTGCTCCTCGCTCCGCTGCGGGCTGCCTCGCTTCGCTCAGCACCGCAACAATAGAAGGCGCTCAACCCAAAAGCTGGGATGGACACTTCTTGGCTAACGACTTCTGCAACTGGAAAGAAAGTATAAATTGGTAATGGCGGAAAATTCCCCGCCTTGGACAATCGAGAACGAGAGTTCGAAGATTGCGAGCGTAGCTCTGAGGGGATAAAGGGGTGGTTTGACCCAGTAATACCAGACACTCGCAGGAGCTTCGCACGCTGCGAGGTCTTTTAACTCTGAAAATTATGGAGGTAGGGGCGCGACCTGCCAGAAGAACGACCTCAACAATGAAACTTCCATCTCAATTCAGCAATGGCCTAGATTCCCCTCTTGCAGACTAGCCAAAACGTGAGTTTTGAGCTAGCGAGCGTAGCTCTCAGGGGTGTGTTAATCGTTCACTGAAAATCCCCCTCCTGTTGTTAGGAGGGGCTAGGGGAGGTAAATTCCCCTCTTGCAGACTAGCCAAAACGAGCGTTTTGAGCTAGCGAGCGTAGCTCTCAGGGGTGTGTCAATCGTTCCCAGAAAACGTACAAGCGAGTCTGGAGACTCGCACCCACTTGGCGGCACCAGTTGGATACTGGCGCCAGGTAGGAGCTGAAGGTGTCCTGTGCATCCTCTGATACTGGAAATATAACCAAAGAAAAACCCCAGCCTATTATAGCCGGGGTTTATATAACATTAAACTCAGTCAATTTAACCTTTTACAGGTTGCGCATCCAGCTGTTACGCAACGCTACTTGCTGCGGAGAGGCTTGCTCATTTACAGAGAACTGGTGTTTCAGAACCTTTTCCTTTTCGATTATACTTAAACTTACTTCCTGCTCCTGACCGTCACGGTTAACTGTAAACTTATAAGCGTCTCCCGGTTTCAGGGCCTGCAGACCACCTATCACCTGGTTTGCGTTTTGTAAGTTTAACTGAACACCGTTCACAGCCACTACTTCATCGAACTCTTTTAAGCCGCTGGCTTTTAAGCTATCGTGAATATTGGCCACGCGTATTTTGCCATCTGGTGCACCAAAGTTATACCCCAGTGCCTTTACCATTTGCCCGGTTTTTATAGCCGGTGTATAGTTGATGCCCAGTTTTCCATAGTAGTCCGCGAGTGGCAGAGGCTCTGCATTTTTGATGTATCGGTTAAAAAAGTCACCGATCTCAGGGTAGGTCCTGGCTGTAAAAAGGTCGAAGAACTCATTCTCGGGAAAAGCTTTTTTCTGGCCGTATTCTTTCGAAAGCTCATTGATCACTTCACGCAAGCCTCGCTTCCCTCCAGACAGTTCCAGCAGGCGAATATCCAGCAGGGCAGCAGCCACGGCGCCACGGTTGTAAATATTGCCATACTGCTTGTGTCCCTCAGAAGTATAAGAGGTGAGTGCCAGCTTCAGGATGCTGTAGTTCTTGTCCATGTTGTCATCGTAGTACAGCTTTTGGGTCAGGTCCTGCAGGTAGGCTGGCAGGTCCATGAGGCCGCCGCGCAGTTGCATCATGTCAGAGGCCCACTCGGTAGTGCCCTCATATAACCAAAGGTGCTGCGATGGCGTGGGCTCCACAAAGTTGAACTGCTCAATTATCTCGCTGTGAATATTAAGCGGGGTGATGATGTGGAAGAACTCATGCGAAGCGATATCCGAAATGTGCTTTGCAAACTCAGGGGTGAGGTCTTTCTCCTTCATGATGTACTCCGAGCTGTAAGAGTGTTCCCACGCGCCCCACTCCTGGTCCTCGAAGTGATACAGGAAAGTATAACGATCAACCGGAAAATCCACAACAAACTTGTGGGCAGCCCCCAGCATGGAGGTCATGTTTTCAAGCAGGTCTTCGGATTTGATTTTACCTGTTTTGGAGTAAGTATAAATATCGATGACAGTGCCGTTATATGCAGTTTCGGCTTTTGTGAGCGTGCCCAAAAGTATCGGCGAATCCACCACATGGTCGTAGCTGGTGGCGGTGTAAAAGCCTTTGTTGTCGGTTTTAAGGGCAGTACCTACCAGCCAGTTCTGAGGGTAATCCAACTTTATGCGCATAGGGGCAGCCTGCAAGCCTTTGAAGTAGCCAAACACGGCCTGTCCGTTTATAAGCGCATGGTCCTGCTCCAGCGAGGTGCCGCACATCCAGTATACTTTGTTTTCCTTTACAGGCGTGTCCCAGGTTTCGGCAACCTGGTAAGCTATTCTGTGTACTTTCTCGGGTTTGCTTAACTTCCACTGGTTTGTGCTGATCTGTTTGACCTCCAGCTCACGACCTTTCTTATCATAGGCTTTAAAGCTTTTTACAAAACGGCCAATGTCCATGGTCTGGTAGGTTCCGGGTGCAGTGGCTGCAAACTGGAAGATATTGTTCTCGGCGCTCAGTCCTTTTACGTCCAGCGTTACTTTAAACTGGTCGTCGGCCCTGTCGTTCAGGTTCACAGTATAGGTAAGGGCAGGGGTTTTGGCGGCTTGTGCAGCCGGTGCAAGCGCCAGCAACGATACAAGCCCACAGGCCATCAGTAGCTTTTTCATGAGTTATCTAGATTTGAACACGGCATCAAAGTATAAAATACAGGTTATACTTTATAATGAATTAGATGAACCCACAAAAGTACTCGACCAACCCTTAGCACCTCTCAGGTAAAAGGCTTTGCCCAGGATTTATTATCTTTAAGTAAATTGATTCATTCACACATATTTACCGCGTAAACTATGAAGATAACAGCCCTTACCCTTGACACCAGGCAACCTGAAAAGTTAAAGGAATTCTACACCCGCATACTTGGCTTCGAAATCATAACAGAGCAAACGGAGTCCTTTATAGTTGCAGCCGGATCAACTACCCTTACCTTTAACCACGATCCGAAACGTACCGGTGGAGTATACCATTATGCCTTCCGGATTCCTTACCATGCTTTTGAAAGTATAAAAAGCTGGCTAGAGGCACGCGTGGCCATACTTCCGGATCCGGATTCGGGCTTGCCGGTTGTACTACACGAGGCCTGGGAGGCTAAGGCCCTGTACTTTTCTGACCCGGACGGAAACATACTGGAGTTTATTGCCCACCAAAGTATACAGGAGTCGGAGCAGCCTGAACATGAGAACGGCGTTTTGAGCGTTTGCGAAATTGGTTTGCCAGTTCCGCAGGTGCCAGTGTTTGCCCAGGAACTAAAGCAGGCATTTGGGCTTGAACAATGGAAAAACGCCAATCCGAAATTTGAGGCCGTAGGGGATGCGTATGGGATGTTTATACTTGCCGAAGAGAACCGTAATTGGTTCCCGACCTCTCTGCCTGCCGTTTTGCTGCCCACCAGTGTAGTTGTGGACACCCCAGTTGGCGGTAGTATAAACAGGCATGGGTATGAAATTATGCATGTAACCAGGCAGGAGGTTATTGCCGAATAAGAGAAACGAAATTTAATGCGACTCCAACGTTGCCGGCTCAGGTTCGTTTATAGGTACAGTTAGATTGATAATTTAAAGAACCTTACCTATGGAAAGAAACGATAGATATTACGGCAACAGAGGCCACGAAAATTACGGAGATAACCGTGATCAGCAGTTCGGCAATTACCGTGACCGCTACAGCAACCGTGGCAATTATTATGGCATGGAAGATGCCCGGCAAGCCTACCGCGATGTAAAAAGCTCTGGAGGCTATATTTCACAAGGACCTGGCCCAATGCAATCGGGCAGACACGAAGACTATAGAACCAGCGACAGAGACCACTACCGGTACGGCGATCAGAACCCATACATGCGTAATGAGCGCAACCGCGAGTATGATAGGGGAAGTGAGTTTGGTTGGCGCAGCGAACGTGATACAGGGCATAGCCGAGGCGACAGCTTTGGAGCACGTGACCGCTATGGCCGCCAGGACAACAGCTACCGCTACAGTGGCGAAGGACGACGTTATAGCGAATTTGCCCGTGACGAGAAACGAACCGATGACCGTAACAGAAGCTATAACGCAGGCACCGCAGACCATTACATAGACCGTGGCCCACAGCCAGAGCGCCGTGAGGACAATGACTATGGCCGAGACAAGGAAATGAGCGGCGAAAGCCCTTACTACGAAGGCACCTACGATATCAGCGATTTTAAGTACAGTGGTGTAATCAGAACTCCGCTGAACCGCAGCGACGAAAGTAGGTATTATTCAGGCAGATACGGCTCTGATCGTGGCTACAAAGGCGAGCATCACAGGCAGGCCGGCTCCAGCGACGGAGAGCACGTTAGCAGCCGAAGACCTCACCCGCGCTCAGGCCCGGACTATAGTGCAAACTCACCAATAAGCTCTTATGGTTACACCGATTTCGGTGCGTAACAATACCCGATTTTTAAAAAGCCTGCAGTGCAAACTGCAGGCTTTTTATTTTGCTAATGCTTTGCGGCTATACTTTAAGCCTTCCGGTTGCGTATGCAATAAACACAGTTCAGAACCTGTAAATGTAGAGATGTCATGAAGAACGCTATACTACCCATACTTATACTTGCCACGGCTTTTTGTATGCAGTTTTGCACCATGCAGCCCGCCACCGAAGTAGCCGACCAGGAAGCTATAGTTGATGCCTACTGGATGCTTTTATCGCTGGAGGGTGAGAATGTGCCGGCGCCAAAAGACAACAGGATGGCTTACATCAGACTGCAGGAAAACGAAGACGACATTTTTGGGTTTGCAGGCTGCAACAAATTTAAAGGAAAGTATATACTGACCGAGACCACGCTGCAACTCTCAGACCTCTCTACTACCCGCATGACCTGCCCAAGTATAGATACAGAGCATAAACTGATGGAGGCACTCAGAAAGACAACTGCTTATAAAAAGTCGGGGAGGGTGCTGACGCTTTATGCCGGTAATAAGGCAGTAGCTACATTCAGGTCAGGAAACCCGGATGAAATCGGGCTTGATTTACGGTAATTGCCCTAAGCTGTGAGGTATTTTTTTTCAGTTGGTAGCTTCCAGCAACTACGCGGCAATGCCGGTAGTTTATACTTTACTGAAAAGCAAAATCCCTCTTAAGGCAATTAAGAGGGATCTTATACTTGCAGCGTTTTGCTTTAAAATTTTAGTTCGCGGATGTTTTCAGCAGAAGCTCGTTAAACTTTTCGAGCAGGGCGATGTACTTGCGCTGCAGGGCAACCAGTTCCGCTTCACACTCTTTCATGTTATTTGGTTTTGGCATGCCGGCCGGCTCTCCGTCGAAGGGCAGGAGCAGGTTGGTGCTGACAGGCATTTGCGGCAATGCAGGCTCTTTTTTTACACTTTTACTCAAATGCGGGAATTCCTGTGAAAAGTCGTGGTGGATCACCTCGCCAAGCTTAAGTATAAAACTGAACGGGATGCTGCTTTCCTTAAATTTATTGTAGAGCGTTTTTCTGCTTATACCAAGTTTTTCAGCAACTACACCAATTGCCACGCCACTTGCTTTAATGGCATCTCTGATGATCTCACCTCTGTGAGCGTTCGTTTTTGCTGCTGTGCGCTGTATCGTTTCCATGGCATTTTATCCTTAGTGTCTTTACAAAAATATGTAATAAACAGGCAGGAAATGTGCATGTGGACAAATTTTACACAGTTGGGCAAGGGTGTGTTGAGTAATATTTGGGATGTGTTTGAAAGTCAGTTGTATACGCTAAAAGGGGCTTTGAATTATTAACACCTTGTGTACGTTTTCCACAGCCAAATTTTAGCCTGTGGAGAAACCTGCAGGCACAGAAAAGCCCCGGCCACTGAATGAGTAACCGGGGCTTCAAAGTATAATCACAGTTCTTACTTACCGAAACGGGTTCCGAAGAAATCACCCTCATTCCAGGTTGGCCGCTGCTCGCTTTGGGCCACCAGGTAGCCGATCAGGAAATTGAGCTGCACGTACTTTTTACCGGCCTCAAAGTCAAACACACCGTCCAGTCCGTCCTGTGGCTTGTGGTAGTATTTGGCGCGCCATACTTTCACGGTTTCGTCCAGGTTGTTCTTGCCGTCAGCCGTTTTGTTGCCATACTTTATGTGCAGTGCAGGTATGCCTTGCGTTACAAAGCTGTACTGGTCGCTGCGCACAAAGCGGTTCTGTTCCGGTTCCGGGTCATTCTCTATGTCCAGGTTCAGGTAGCTGGCAGCCTTGCTTACCTGCTGCATCAGGCTGGAGTGCGGCGCACCCAAAGGCACCACCGATAGCAGCGGCGCAATAATGGTTGGCATATCGGTGTTTATGTCGGCTACGATGCTGTTGGATGGCTCTGTAGGGTACTTGGCAAAGTATGCCGAACCCAGCAGGCCCATTTCCTCTGCGGTAACCATTACGAGCAACACGGAGCGCTTCGGTGCTTTCTTCAAACGTGCGTACACATTGGCAATCTCCAGTAAACTGGCTACCCCGGAGGCATTGTCGTGGGCACCGTTGTAGATAGAGTCTCCGTCTACGGGAGTGCCTACGCCCACGTGGTCCAGGTGTGCGCTGTGCACTACGTACTCATTCTTCAGTTTAGGGTCAGCCCCTTCAATCTTGCCCACCACGTTATGGCTCACAATATCGTTTTAGTTTGATGTATAGGCTGCTTTGGCAGAAAAGCCCAGCTGAGTAGATGCCGGTTTGCCGCTTTTAAGGTTGGCAGCTGTTTCGGCTACGTTCAGGCTTGCACTGGAAAGCAGCTTTTCGGTGATCTCGTGGTTAACGGCAGCCAGCAGGTCTATGTCTTCGTGGTATGTTCTGGAGAAGGCAACATCGCCATTGGCGTGCATCACATTGTTTACACCCCCACGCAGGTTAGGTAACAGAGCCTTTGGGTTAGTGCTTCCTATAATCACACCCACAGCACCGTGGTCGGCAGCGTTCTTAAGTATAGTTTGCAGGTCCATGCTGTACGATGACACCGTGTTCGGGAAGCTTTCCGGGGCTCCGCGCAGCACCACTACAATCTTGCCTTTTGCATCCAGGTCAGCATAGTCGTCATAGCCTAAGTCCGGGGCGGTAATACCATAGCCGGCAAACACAAGTGGCGCCTGCACAGCGGCACTGGCATCCTTCGGGTTCGGGTAAACCGTAAAGTCCTTGCCTGCAGTTAAGGGTGTAACCGCGTTGCGCATATCCGACAGCTGCATGTTCGCGTCGGCAGTGCGGGCAGTGCGCAGCCTTACCGTTTGCAGGTAAGTGCCATTCTCGCCGGCAGGCTTCACACCCATTTTCTTATAATTCTCGATTACGTAGTCAACGGCTTCCTGGTAGCCCGGCGTGCCCGGCTTGCGGCCCATCAGCTTATCATCGGCAAGGTACCAGATGTGTTTTTTGATGTCTTCCGGCTCAACTTTCTTAAGGGCCCTGGCAACAGGCTTACTGATCTTTAAATCCTGGGCAGGTGCCTGCTGCGTTGCGGCCAGCAAGCAAAGCCCAAGTATGATGCGGTGTAATTTCATGGGATTAGTTAAAGTTCTGATACCAAATATAAGCATAGATACTGAATCCTGTGGCGTAGTGCTGCGAAGTTGTAAACGGCATTGCCATAACTATACATGGTACGTGTCTCGTAGGTAATGCTTATCGGGCACACTATGAAACAACAGGCAATCATTGGCATAGACATCGGAACCACCAGCACCAAGGCGGTTGCTTTTGACATGCAGGCCAGGCCTCTGTGCCGCTTTGCAGTAAAGTACCCCATCATCAACACAAAACCCGCTTTTGCCGAGCAGGACCCAGCCCTGGTTTTTGATGCCGTGCTCACTAGCCTGAAGACAGTAGTGCAACTGCTAAAAGAAGGTGATTTTGAGTTGCTGGGAGTCAGTTTCAGTAGCGCGATGCATAGCCTTATTGCCATGAACGCCGAAGGCTTGCCCCTCACGAACTGTATTATCTGGGCTGATGCCAGAAGTATAAAACAAGCAGCCAACCTGAAGGAAAGTATAATAGGCCGAAGCATTTACCTGCACACCGGCACGCCTTTGCACCCCATGTCGCCGTTGCCCAAAATCTGCTGGTTACGTGAGGAAGATCCAGACCTTTTTAAGAAAACAAGCAAGTTTATAGGTATCAAGGAGTACGTGTTTTTCAGACTTTTCGGGGAGTATAAAATTGATTATTCCCTTGCTTCGGCCACAGGGCTGTTCAACATCTTTGACCTTGACTGGCACCCCGATGCGCTGGAGATAGCCGGTGTTACGCCCTCTCATTTATCAGAGCCTGTGCCTGCCGATTATACTTTCCGAAATATGAGAGAGGAGTATGCCGCAAAAATTGGGGTTGCACCGGAGCTTCCTTTTGTGATCGGGGCAAGTGACGGCTGTCTGGCAAATCTCGGGTCTGATGCAGTTTGCGAAGGCGATGCCGTGGTTACTATCGGCACCAGCGGGGCAATCCGGGTAACTGCGAACCAACCCGCCACCGACCTGAAAGAGCGTATCTTCAGCTATGTGCTCACCCCTGAAAAGTATGTGCTGGGCGGCGCAGTAAATAACGGTGGAATTGTGCTGCAGTGGTTCCGGGACAATTTTTACGAAGCAGAGTCAGGGGTGGCAGCCAAAACGGATGAGGATATTTTCGAGTTACTAAACACAGAAGCCGCATCAGTCAGACCCGGTTCCGAAGGCCTTATTTTTCTGCCGTACCTGCTCGGCGAACGCTCTCCGCACTGGAATGCAGCCGCCAGAGCCTGTTTTTTCGGGGTCCATTACACGCACCGGCGGGCACATTTCCTGAGGGCTCTGATGGAAGGGATCATTTTCGGTATCTACAGTGTAGGCGAGGCGCTGGAGCAAACCATGGGTCCGGTAAAGGTGATCTACGCAAATGGTGGCTTCACGCATTCGAGTTTGTGGGTGCAGATGCTGGCTGATGTGTTTAACGTAGAGGTACGTTTAACGAATACCGCTGAAGGCTCTGCGCTTGGCGCAGCCATACTGGGCATGTGCGTATTGGGTAAGCTTGAGAAACTGGAAGACGCCAGCAAGCTGCTGACAGTGCAGCAAACCATCACCCCTGACCCGGAAACACATGAACTATACATGCAAAGCTATGACCTTTTTAAAGCGCTTTACCCGAAACTGGAAGATAGCTTTATCCGGCTGGCACAACTTAGAAGTATAGATAAACCTAAAGTATAAAAGCAGCAGTGCTGCCTATGTTAGAGCATAAAGAAAACAAACCATGCAAATAGGACTGATCGGACTCGGAAAAATGGGCTACAACCTGGCACTTAACTTAAAAGACCATGGGCACGAAGTAGTGGCCTATGACATTGCCCGGGAAACAATAGATGCTATTGCGGCTGAGGGTATAACCCCTGCCTACACCATACCAGAAGTAGCCCAAAAGTTAACCGCACGGAAAGCTGTTTGGGTTATGGTACCCGCCGGAGATCCGGTTGATGCCGTGATCGAACAGTTAGTGCCGCACCTTAAGCAAGGAGATGTGATCATTGACGGGGGTAACTCTAACTTTAAAGACTCTATAAAACGGGCAAGTATGTTAAAGGATCAGGGCATCTTTCTGGTGGATTGCGGTACCAGCGGAGGGCTGGAAGGTGCCCGGCACGGCGCCTGTACCATGGTAGGAGGGGAGCCGGAAGCCATTACTTTTTGTGAACAGATCTTCAGGGATGTGTCGGTGGAGAAGGGCTACCTGCATGTGGGCAAACCGGGCAGCGGCCACTTTGTGAAAATGGTGCATAATGGTGTGGAGTATGGTATGATGCAGGCCATTGCCGAAGGCTTTGAGGTGCTGCACAAAAGCGACTTTGACATGGATTACAAAGAAGTGGCCCGCGTCTGGAACCACGGTTCTGTGGTGCGAAGCTGGTTGATGGAACTGGTGGAAAATGCCTTTAGCAAAGACCCTGAACTGTCAGGCATAAAAGGCATCATGCACTCCTCAGGCGAGGGCAAATGGACCGTAGAAACCGCGCTGGACATGCAGGTGGCCACTCCTGTTATTGCCCTGTCGCTGCTGATGCGCTACCGCTCCTACGAAACAGATACATTCTCAGGCAAGGTAGTAGCCGCCCTGCGCAACGAGTTCGGCGGACACAAAGTGGAGAAAGCAGGGGAGTAGAAGTATAAGTTGCTTCCCGATTAAGTATGGCTACACGGTAATGTCCTTGTGTTCGGGATGGGCCTTCAGGTATTTTACCACTGCCGGGCAGGTGGCTTTTACTTTGTAGTTATGCTCCCGGGCATAAGCCAAGCCCTTCTCGATCATCTTTACAGCAAACCCACTGCCCCTGTCTGACTTGGGAACATAGGTATGGGTAAAGCAGATCACGCCCTCTGAAGGTAAAGTATAAGCCAGTTCTGCATCATCCTCGCCTAGCTTAATGGTAAACTGTTGGTATTCTTTCTCGTGCTTTATATCTGCCATGGTTATCCTTGATTGGGTTTACAAAGTATAGCTTACGGCAGAAGTTGGAGTTGGATTGGGAGGGAGGTTTAGGTTATTGGCTGAGGTTGTTTCTACGCAAGTATAAACACACACCTGCACACCAATTACCTCCCCTAGCCCCTCCTAAAAACAGGAGGGGGATTTTCAGTGAACGATTAACACACCCCTACCCCTCTCAAGAGGGGAATCTGCGCTATTGCTGAATTGAGATGTAAGTTCATTGTTGAGGTCGTCCTGGGACAGGTCACGACCTGTCCCTACTAAGGTATGAAGACTGCCCTGCGCCACTCCTTTTGTCGGGGGGGCCTGCCTCCCATAATTTTCAGAGTTAAAAGACCTCGCAGCGTGCGAAGCTCTTGCGAGTGTCTGGTATTACCGGGTCAAACCACCCCTAACCCCTCCTTGTCCAAGGTGGGGAATTTTCTGGATTTACTTATCTTAGCTATAAGTTTCATTGCTGACAGCACTCTTCGGACAGGTCGCGGCCTGTCCCTACAATTCAGAATTTATACTTTGCTTCCAATTGCAAAGGTCGCCATCTAAGAAGTGTCAATCCCAGTTTCTCTGTTGAGCCGCCTTGTGAGATCCGGTGCCCGGAGGGCAGCGCGCAAGCGCAGGAGGGAACACAGCGGCGATGCAGAGAAACGAGGCCGCCCGGCCTTGAGGGCACCAAAGCCAGAAGTAAAACTATAGGTAAGTAGGGCTGAGGATGAACAGCAGCTGGATAGAATAGCTCAAGTATAAGATTTCATTACTTCCTTAAAATCAGGAGAAAAGAAGCGAGCACATTCAACTAATAACTAACAACCAATAACCAATAACCAACAACTACCTACCCTGCACTTGCTTTTTCAAAGGCTCCAGCAGATACTCCAGCCCATTGATCTTTATCTCGTAGATAGTGGCTAGTTGCATACCCAGCTTGCCTTCCGGAAAGCCCTCGCGGTAAAACCACTCCAGGTATGACACCGGCAGGTTGCAAAGCGTGGTGCCTTTATACTTCCCGAAGGGCATTTTCATGCGCACCAGCGAAAGCAGTATATCCGAGTTAGGTTGTTCGTTCATCACCAAAGTATAAATTGCCCGTTAAGGTTTGATCATGTGAATATGGTCGATGCCATCTTCGTCGTATACATCGCCTGTCAGCTCAAAGCCGAAAGCCTCATAAAAGCCTTTGGCATACAGCTGGGCACCAATCTGGATAGGGCCGTTGCCGAAAAGGCGATAGCACTCCGCAATGGCAATATCTACAAGTTTTTTGCCCAGGCCAGTGCCACGGGTAGCAGGGCTGGTCACAATCCTGCCAATCGACATTTGCGGGTAAGATAAACCCGGGGGAACCAGTCTGGCGCAGGCTTCTAAGTTTCCGTGTTGGTACAGCAGCAGGTGGTAGCACTCCTGGTCTTTGTTATCCAGGTCCAGGAACACACAGTTTTGCTCTACAACAAAAACCTCGCTGCGAAGGCGGAGCATCTCATACATTTGCTGGGGCGTTAACTCATCAAACGCTTTGCAAATCACTTCTAAGGACATAAACATACTTTAAAGCCTAAAGATAGTAAGCGGCAGGCAATTAACCTGCGCTGCACACCAAATCGCCAGCGTTGCCTGTGCTCTCTTAATTGCATTTTAGCCCCGATTGCCCGATATTGGCGAAAAGCTTAGAGCAGATGAAGATCAAATTAATAGCCATCGGCAAAACAGATGAGGCATTTCTGGAGGAGGGGATCGAGAAGTACCTGAAGCGACTGAAGCATTATCATCCGGTTGAGTTTATTGTTATTCCGGATATAAAGCAGGGCGGAAAGTATACAGCCGATAACCTGAAAGAAGCTGAGGGTAAGCTGATACTACAAAAAGTGCAGGAAGGCGATTACCTGATCCTGTTGGATGACAAAGGCAAAATGTTCACTTCATCGGAGTTTGCCGCGTTCCTGCAAAAGAAGCTGAACTCGGTTACCACCAACCTGATCTTCGTAATTGGCGGTGCCTTTGGTTTTTCGCCGGCTGTTTACCAAAGGGCAAACGAAAAACTTTCGCTTTCCAAGATGACATTCTCGCACCAGATGGTAAGGCTGTTTTTTACCGAGCAGCTGTATCGTGGCTTTTCCATTCTGAGAGGGGAAAAGTATCATCACGAGTAAAAGCAAATACACATGATTACGACCTGAGGACCAACTCAATTCTTATTTGCCTGATAGCTGCAAGTATAAACATGAATCATCCCGAACTTTTTAACCTAGAGTAATAGCTAAGTTCGTCGAAGAGGTTGGCCAGTGCCAATCGGATGCGGTAAAGCGGCGTGGGAGTGTTCCTGCACCGCTTTCCTGTT
>NZ_JBYZMP010000014.1:0-105336 GCF_058216375.1 Pontibacter sp. GD7
GGCGTTTTTAGAAGCAGAACACATAGAAGCCTCCTGTCTTTAGGTGATACATATAGCTATATCCCTAAAACAGGAGGCTTCCCTTTTTCATCCCATTACAAAGTTCGGGATGACTCATGTTCTCATAAATACAGAAAGTATAAATTACCCTCTTGTTCTTCTCTCAGGAGCTTTAATCGTAAAGTCCTGCGTCTTTTTAACGCCGTTGCTTTCTACTTCAACAGTATACTTGCCTGGCTGCAGGTAAATTACTTTGTTATCGGCAGGAGCTACCTTTATACTTTCATCGCCCTCTTTCTTGCCGGTGTTTAAAGCTGCCTCGTAAGCTTTTGCATTAGCCTCGTCTACAGACATGTTGTAGGTTACATAGTTTAGGCCGCGTTCACTTTCATCCTTAAACTCTTTCAACAACTGGCCTTTATCAGTTTTAATGCGAATGGTGGTGGTACCGGCAGCGGAAGTATAAAATGGTATGACCATCTCCGGTTCCATTACATCACCCCATGCACCCCATTTGCTGCCCCAGCGTTCGCTGTAATTAACTGGCTTGAAAGCGAAAATGTGCAGGTTCTCCTTCATTAGCTCTGGAGTCATCTGCTGCAGGTGATCAACTGGCGCAATGAATATGGAGCGGCCATGCGTTCCTACCACCAGGTCGTTTTCACGTGGGTGTACTACCAGGTCGTGCACTGCCACAGCAGGTAAGCCGTTGCTCAAGGCCATAAACGTTTTGCCTCTATCCAGCGAAAAGTATAAACCATGGTCTGTGCCTACATAAAGGAGGTTCTCGTTTTTAGGGTCCTCTTTTACCACGTTGATAGCTTCAGTTGGTAAATTACCACCCAGGCGCTGCCAGGTCTTGCCATTGTCCTCGCTTACGTAAAGGTATGGCGTAAAATCATCGTAGCGGTAACCATTCAGCGAAGTATAAACTCTGTCCTGCTTGTGAGCCGAGGCCACTACCGTAGACACCCACAGGTTCTGCGGCAGCTTATCTGAAACACGTGTCCAGGTATATCCTCCGTCCTTTGAGTGCTGAATTACACCATCATCAGAGCCAGTGTACAGTAAGCCGAAACGCAGCGGCGACTCGTCTATACTTGTGAGGGTGCCGTAGCCTACATCGCCTTTTCTGCCACCGTTTGTCAGGTCACCGGACAATGTTTCCATATCCTCACCTTTCTTCATGGAGCGGTGGAATTTGTTGGAGCCAAAGTATAAAATGTCCTGGTTGTGGCGGCTCAGATGTATAGGCGACTCCCAGTTAAAGCGCAGTGGTGTTTCTCCTAGTTTATGCGTTGGCTTGATAAAGGTACGCTCACCGGTTGCTTTGTTCAGGCGGGTATAATTTCCATACTGAGAACCATAGTATACGATGTTGTTATCGCGCCAGTCTACCTGCACCATCATGCCGTCGCCGCCGCCAATGCGCTCGTAAGGGTACTTGCCACGGCTTGTCCAGTCCAGGCTATACTTGTAATTGCTCGGGCCAACCCAGGTGCCGTTGTCCTGCAGGCCGCCATATACATTGTAAGGCTTGGCCATATCCACGGCAACAGAGTAAAACTGCCCTACCGGCGGGTTATTGGCATAAAACCAGGTTTTGCCATCGTCATAGGATATGTTGATACCCCCGTCGTTACCGTTTATCAGGTAGCCTGGCTTGTCAGGGCTCACCCACAGAGCCTGGTGGTCTGAGTGCACGTTGTCTCCTTCTATGTTGCGGAAAGTTTTACCGCCGTCGTCAGAAGTAAGCAATGGCACGCCAAGTATGTAGATCTTGTCAGGATTTAACGGAGACACACGAATTACACCAAAGTAGTAGCCGTAGCTGGAATACATGTCGTTGATGAAGCTGTCGTGGGTTTTCTTCCAGGTTTTGCCGCCATCATCGGTGCGGTATACTTCAGCGCCTTTTACTTGTGTGGCATAACGCTCTGCCAGTGGGTCCGTCAGGTAATCATACAGGGAGGCTGGTTTAATTTCTCCGTTTTTTACCTGCGCCTTCAGGCTCTTGGCTGTAATGTCTCTCGGGAAACGGTTCTGATCCAGGAATGAATTCAGGCTTTTATCATCAAGCTTCAGGAAAGCCTCAGCAGTCATTCCTTTAAAGATGTCAGCATCCAGCATGTCGGCCTGGTCTGGTTTTTTTTCCAGAGGGCGGCGGTCATAGTTGTCGACAAGGGCGTAGATGATATTGGGATTTTCAGGGTACAGGCTCAGGCCGATGCGCCCTACGTTCTCGTTATCCGGAAATCCGCTGCCGGCTGTGCTGATGTCGGTCCAGGTGTCGCCGCCATTTGTAGATTTATAGATGCCAGAAGTTTTACCGCCTTCCACAAAGTCCCAGGCTCGGCGCTGACGGTGCCATAATGCCGCATAAACATTATTCGGGTTCTTTGGGTCTACCTGCAGGTCAATGGCGCCTGTGTTATCGTCTATGTACAGTGTCTTCTTCCAGGTTTTGCCACCATCGGTAGTTTTAAACACGCCACGGTCTTTGTTTGGAGAGTATAAATGGCCAAGCGCTGCTACCCAAACCGTGTTCGGGTCTGTTGGGTGAATCAGTACCTTTCCAATATGGTGTGTATCGTCGAGGCCCATGTGCTGCCAGGTTTTGCCGCCATCGGTACTCTTGTACACGCCTACACCCGAGTAAGAAGATCGGCTGGAGTTGCTTTCGCCGGTACCGATCCAGATGGTTTCGTTATTGTACCAGTCCACAGCGATGTCTCCGATGGTCATCACAGCCTGCTGATCAAAAAGCGGCTCAAATGATTGTCCGTTGTTGGTCGTTTTCCAGAGACCTCCGGAAGCGTAGGCTGCATAAAATGTGGTGGGGTCTTTTGGGGATACGTCGATATCGGTGATGCGGCCGCTCATGACGGTTGGGCCAACGTTTCGGAGTTTTAAGTTGGATGCCAGGGAGGTTTTATCCAGTTGCTGCCTTACCTGTTGGGCTTGTAGTCTTTCTTTGGCGGGTGTTGCGCCGGGTTGCTTCGAAGATGATTTTTGCGCCTGCACGGCACATCCGCTCAGGGCTATCAGCATCGCAACCGAAAGTATACGTTTCTGCATAGTATGGTTATATGGGAGTAGATTAGTTTGTGTGTCTAAATCTAATGATTTGTGGGGGAATTTGGAAGGGAGCTGTTAGTTTATACTTTTTGATGCCGGCAACAAACTAGTCTCTGCCTTTATATCTAGTTATTCCTATCCTCAGTTTTATTAACCTATCGTTTCACCTCGTGCTTTGGTACGCTCAAGGCGGGGGAAGGGGCCCTCTTTAAGCGTGGCCTCGTCCTTGGCCATCGCGCTGTCTATCTTTCCTGCCCTCGTGCCTCGGGCTGCCTCGCTGGAGCTCGTCACCGGAAACCTAGAAGGCGCTCAGTCCAAGGACTGGGATTGACACTTCTTAGCAGGCGGCTTTTGCAACTGGACAGAATTTATAAATTAGTAGAGCGGAAATTCCCCTCCTTGGACAAGGAGGGGATAAAGGGGTGGTTTGACCCGGTATAGCAGAAGTCCCCCTCCTGTTTTTAGGAGGGGCTAGGGGAGGTAAGGTGCAGGGGTGTGTTTACACCTTCGTAGGGACAGGTCGCGACCTGTCCGTGGAACGGCAGAAGCTATGAAATTTATACTTCAGCTAAGGTATTGGCCGAACTCCCTGCCTTGGACAATCAAGAACGAGAGTTTGAAGATTTCGAGCGGAGCTCTGAGGGGATAAAGGGGTGGTTGGACCCGGTGCTTCAGAAAGCCGAGCCTAACCACCCTTTTTTATTAATCCTCCTCACTCAACTCAAAGATCTCCTCAACCGGTTTACCAAACAAGCGGGCAATTTTAAGGGCCAGCACTGTGGAGGGTACATACTTGTTTGCTTCCATGGCATTGATCGTTTGGCGGCTTACACCAATTTTCTTTGCCAGATCTTCCTGGGTGAAGTTATGGATGGCGCGTTCTACTTTTATACTGTTTTTCATGCGATGGCTCTTGACGTTTTATAAAGTATAAAATTGAAGCGCACCAGGAAGATGAACAGTAGCGTGAACATGTTCAGAACCATGATCTGGTAAAAACCCATGCCATAGATAAACAGGATGGAGAAAAGCAGGAAGCCATAGTTGATGTAAGTGGCCCACAGCAGCGACTCCAGCCTGATCTGGGCAATGTACTCGTCTTCATACTTCTCTTTGGAAAATGCGGCCATTAAGCCTCCAATAACAACCAATCCGCTGATCACTTCATCATAGATGTTGTTCTGGATAAAGGTAAAGGAGTTTTTGGGCTCAAACAGATAGTCTTCAAAAACAGCGAAAACAGGTACTTCCAACTCAAAAAGGGTGAAGTCGAAGAACAAAGAAAGCAGGCCAACAACAGTGGCAGGTACTAAAATGGCCCACCCGATCATCTTGAAGTGGTGTGGGAAAAGAAAACGGTTGTTCATAGTTTTATTTTGTTGATGTACAGTGTAAATGTAAAGAATATTTTACATTTGTCAAGTATTTTAAACAAAAAGTAAAGAATATTTTACATTAACTAGTGCATTTTAACCGTGAACCACTTGCTGGCCCGAGTAAAAAAGAACAGGCACAGTAACTAAACAAAGCCACTGTGCCTGTAGTAAGCAGTATAAGAAACTTGTAAGGGAGACTAGAAGCTGCCTCTAAGTGTTAATACCAAATTACGCCCCGGCGCGCTTATACCAGATGCAAAAACACGGTAATACCTGTCAGTGATGTTCTCGAGGGCGGCCTGAAACTGCAGATGTGGTGTTAATTGATAGGCTGTACGCAGGTTTAATGTATACCAGGACGGCAGACCCAGCGGCGTGGCGTACTGCAGGTTGTCTTCTCCGTTGGGGTTGTAGTCCTTCAGCTTTTTTGCTCCGTTATAAAGTATAAATGCTTCTGCCCTGAACCGCTTTAGTTGTAAATTCATACTTGTGCGGCCAAACAGCGGCGGCACATGGTCAAGGGGGGTATCGCCTTCACTTTGTTCAATTCTGCCATACGTGTAGTTAAGGGAAGAACTCAGGCTAAGGGCGTTAGTGATATCGGCTTTCAGGATGGCGCTGTAGCCGTAGAGGTATGCCTTACCAGCATTCACGTTTGCTGTTACTTTGCTCAGTTGCCCATTGTAAACGATAGAGCTTTGGCCGTTAAAGAGGGCCGGCTGTGTGGTGATGGCATCGCGGTACCAGGTGTAATAGCCTACCAGCTCCAGGTGCATGCGATCTTTTATACTTTTAGAGGCACTGGCCTCCAGGTTGTAAGTATACTCGGGGTTTAGCTGCGGGTTTGGCACGATCACATTGCCGGGAGTAGAGTCGAATACTTTGCTCAGGTCGTCTACGTTAGGTGCCCGGAAACCGGTAGAGCCCAGTGCCGTTAAGCGCCAGCCGTTTCCAGGTAACACCACCACACCGGCATTTCCAGAAAGTGCATGGTTTCGCTGCTTTAGTTCGTCAGTCAGAAAAGGGAAGAAGGTCTTGTCTTTGAACTCGGCATCCAGACCTACATAGCTGTAACGTAAACCCTGGTTCAGGATCAGCCACGGCTTGATATCCCATGTGTGTGTCAGGTAAGCGGCTGCGCTGTGCATGCTGGAGCCGCCGTCTGGATAGCGGGTAGGCTGCGGTTGTATGGCGCCCGTGCTAATGTTTTCGGTATTGGCCTTTGAGTTTACATCGTTGTAAGTAGCCTCCAGGCCATATTGCAGCCGGTGCTGGTTTATACTTTTGCTCAGGTCAACATTCAAACTATATACCTGTACCTGCTCTGTTTGGTGCGACAGGCTGTTTCTTCCGAAGCGGCGGTTATGGCGGCTTTCTTCCAGCCACTGGTAAGCGGCTATCAGCTTAGCCTGATCATAGAAGTTGGTTTTGCCCGACAATCCCACTGTATAAGCAGCCATTAAACGTTGCTGCGGACCATAATACCACTCCGCAAATTTTAGCTTTCCTCCCGAAAATTCTGACAACCTGTCGTAGCGGGGTACATCGGAGCTGGTGCTAAGCTGCAGGTTTAAAGTATGGCTTATACTTGCCGAGGGTTTGTACAGCACCTTTTGCAGTACATCAAACTGTGTATAACCTGTTGGGCGCTGAACGTTTGGGTTCGGGTTAACCAGCATTGTGTCGCGGCCATTAATCCGATCAGCATAAAAGTTTCGGATGCCTAAGTCTCCGTACTCACTTTTACGGTTTTTGCCCTGCCTCAAATTGCCAAAATCGGAAACGGTTATACTTGTCAGGCTGCCCCACTTTTTGCGGCCATAGTTTAGTTGCGCGTGTACGGTTTTCTCGTTGGGGGCTGTGGCATAGCGGGTAAAGGCGCTGCCACTTCCTAGCTTTTCTTTGCCAACGGCTAACTGAGGCTGTAACGTATGGAAGTGCAAAACTCCGCCCAATGCATCAGAGCCATACACTACGGAGCTGGGGCCAAACACCACTTCGGCACGCTCCAGCATACTATTGTCCAGGGTGATGATGTTCTGCAGATGCCCACCGCGGTAAATGGCGTTATTCATGCGCACACCATCCACCACCAGCAATACTTTGTTGGCCTCAAATCCGCGGATAATAGGGCTGCCACCTCCCAATTGGCTTTTCTGAACCAGAACCTTGCCTGTTTGCTGCACGACGTCGGCTGTGGTAGGCTGGCTCATGAACTCCAGCTCTTTTCTGCTAAGCACCTCTACCTGCTGCGGAACCTGCTGTTGCTCCTGTGCAAACCTCCCCACCGAAACCACCACCTCGTTCAGGTTATGGCTTTGCTGTGTAAGGGCTATGGTGTAGTGCTGCGCCTGTAACTGCTTCTGGGTAAGTACCTGCGGGTGGTAGCCCATGTAAGTAAACCGCAGTTGTTCGCTTTGCTGTAGGGAGGTTGTTAAGTTTGCCTCGCCACTGGCATCCGTTGTAATGGCGTTGTTGCTGTTTAAAGCAGATATTACTACTCCTGCCAAAGGCTGTAAAGTAGTTTTATCGATAGCTTTTATACTTTGAGCAGCTGAAAGCTGGCACAGCACAAGGAGCATTAAAAGCAGCCCCGTTAACTTCTTCATAAAATCTAACTGTTTTTCAGTCTGCGGATGCGTTTCGGGAAAAGCCAGAGCGTAAAGCCGGTAAAGGCAAGTATAAGCAGGCCGATACCTAAAAGGTTCATACTTACCAGTTTAAACCAGTCGCTTATGATGGATCCGTCGTGCAGTTGCTCTATCCAATCGGAGTGGCGCCGGGCCACCGACAATACCTTGCCGGTACTTCCGTCCAGCTGCACCTCCCAGTAGCCTTCACTAAAAAGTACTTTCACCATTCCTTTCTCAGGGCGTGCCTCAATCCGGTCTATGGGGTTGTTTTTTATACTTTGTGCCGAGTCGAGGCCGGCATAAGCGGCAGTTGCCAGATCAGCCATCGAAACCCATTGGCGCAGGTCGGTGGTCTGGCCTTTAATAAGCGGAGGCTGCAGCAGGCCCACGTCTTTCTTCCAGCCCAAAAGTATACCCGTTATACTACTGATCAGCACAAACAAACCAATTACCAGCCCAATGTAGCGGTGGTATACTCTGTACTGGCGCAGGGTACTGGTTAAGTTGCTTATTTTATCTTTTAAGCGGGAAGATGTAATCACGGGTAGTAGTAAAGGTGCTTGTGCTTTAAATTACAAGTTCTGACAATATGCGCATAAATCCAACTGAATGTACAGATGTGTTTCTTGTTCTGGCGCACGACAGCATGCAACCTTTTTACCTGTTTTGTACTCTACTAGCTAAACAGCCCCATGCACCAACTCCAAGACTATGAAAAACCTTGCTTTCCTTTTCCTGTTCTCTATCCTGCTTTTTCAGTGCAAACCCATTGATGTGGGGCAGAAGCCTGAGAAGGTAAAGCCAGGCGAAACTTTCACGCTAAAAAAAGGTGTGCCGGTAAAAATTACGGGCATAAACGACCCCCTGACGCTGGAACTGAATACCGTGACTGACTCCCGGTGCCCTGCCAATGCTGTTTGTGTGTGGCTTGGTTTTGCAAAAGTGTCGTTGAGTGTGGCCAATGCTATGGAGCAATTGCAGGATGTACAGCTTTGCATCGGCGACTGCAGGCCAGACCCAGTACGCAGCAAACACGAAATGGAAGTACAGGTAGGCAACAGCAAGTATAAACTTATCCTGAAAGAAGTATTGCCATACCCGGGCACAGAAGAGGAGGGCCAGGAGAAAACCGTACGGATGGCTGTTGAAGTGCTGTAATGTGGAGCAGCTTTTTACAATCTATACTTTAAACGAAACCCTTTATCATTTTTGAGACGACTTACCATTACACTTGCCTTTTTGCTGGCCACCCTGATCGCAGAGGCACAAAGCATTCGTTTATCCGGAGTTGTAAGCGCTGCTACCGGCAATAAGCAACTGGCTTATGTGAACATCGGCATCCGGAAAAAAGACGTGGGTACCGCCTCCGACGAAAAAGGCAACTTTATACTTGCCCTGCTTCAGGAGCATCTTCAGGATACCGTAACATTTTCAGCGATTGGTTTCCATACAGCAGAGGTGCCAGTGCGTGACCTGTTGGCATCACAACCTTCCCGGGTTAAGTTAAGCGAGAAAACAACAGCCCTGCAGGAGGTGGTGGTAAAAAGCCGCAAAATGAAAATCCGGAAACTTGGGGTAACCGGCCGTTTGCCGGGTGTGTGGGGTGTGCCAGATAAGCGAGAGTCAAAGGATGTGTTTGAGTTTGCCAACCTGATAAAGCTAAAAGACAAGCCGGCAGAGCTGGTTTCTGCACATTTCTACCTGGCCAGTTCGATGCTGGACTCAGCTTTGTTCCGGATCAATTTCTATAAAAATAACAACGGCTACCCCGGCGAGCGGCTCGTGGAGAAAAGTATAATCCAAAAATTCTCTACAAAAGATGGCTGGCTAACCTTAGATCTGCGCAAGTACGATCTATACCTGACGGAGGACTTTTTTATCGGGGTTGAATATCTGCCAGAACAAGACCGATACAGACAGTCCGTTTTTTTAGGTGGAAAGATCGGGGGCAGCGTCTTTTCGAAACAATCGAGTTTCGGAGAATGGATGGAAATTTCCGGTGTCAGTTTGTCGAGCTACGTGACGGTAAGGCAGTAATAAGCAAAAGCCCCCGCTACAACTGTAACGGGGGCTTTTCAATTCTATACTTCTAAAACTACTCCTTCATAGAAGAAGAGGGATTCGCATCTGTCTTCTTTTCGTCTTTCTTCTTCACGCTGATAAAATCCACGCCCTGCTGCTGAATCATCTTGTTAAGGGCCGGCACATCCTGCTCCTTTACCTTTTTTAGTTCATTCAGCTGCTCATCGATCTGGGCTGTTACCTCTTTCTTAAAGGCATAAGCCTGATCTGTTGGTCTGAAGTCGCCGGTGCTTACCTGCCCCACCAGGTTTGCCAGTTTGTTGTTCAGGCGGATTGGGTAGTTAAGCGGGTCCTGGCCACTGCGGTTCTTGGTCTGGTATAGGGTTTCCTCTATTCCGGTAATCTTCTTCTCAATGGCGTTAGCCGATTCTACTATGGCTTTGTAGTCGCCAGACTGAGTTTTTAGGTTACCAGTCAGGGTTTTAAGCTGGCCACGCATCGTGCGAATCTCTTTAATAGCATCATGCGTTTCGGTCAGCTTGTCGCGCACTTCCAGCAGGAACGTAAACTGTGCCTTCAGTTCTTCCGGTGATGCCTTGGTGCGTGGGTCCTGAAGTATGGCAAAATCAGCTTCCTGGCTCTCTTTGTTTACCGTTAACCTTGTTTTATACTTGCCCGGTATGGCTTTAGGCCCCTGCGTGCCACCTCCCCAGATAATCATGCCATCAAAACGGCTGGCCTCCGGGTAGCGCATGTCCCAAACAAATCGGTTCAGGCCTTTTTTAGCTTCCAGCTTGTCAGAGCGTTCTTTTGCATTGCTGGCATAGCTACGGATCAGTTTACCGCTCTCGTCCAAAATCTCCAGTTTTATTACGGTTGCAGAGTCTGGGGCAGTAGGCAGGTAATAGTGCACCATTACACCGCCGGGGTGATTCTGGCCTGCCGTTTTGGAAGTGCCTCTGCTGCTGCCGTCCATTTTGTAAGTATCCAGCGGCTTGTACAAGTGGAACTTACTGCTTGCTATACTTCCGTTCATGCTGTGCAGTGGCGTAATGTCATCTATCAACCAGAATCCACGGCCTTGAGTCGATACGATCAGGTTATCGTTTTTGATGGTCATGTCTGTGATGGGCACGATTGGCAGGTTTAGCTGGAATGGTTGCCAGGTAGCCCCATCGTTAAACGACACATACATGCCATACTCGGTGCCGGCATACAACAGGCCCGGACGTTTCTGGTCGGCACGCACTACGCGGGTAAAGTGGTTTTCTGGAATGCCATTAGTGATTTTTGTCCAGGTCTTGCCATAGTCGGTTGTTTTATACAAGTATGGCCTGAAATCGCCGGACTTGTACATGGTAGCCGCCACATAAGCACCGCCTTTTATACTTGGGTGAGGGTCTATGCTGTTGACCATGATCCACTCCGGCATATTTTTCGGGGTGATGTTGGACCAGCTTTTCCCGTTGTCGCGGCTAATGTGCAGCAAACCGTCATCGGAGCCTGTCCAGATAACGCCTGGCTCTATAGCAGACTCATTAATTGCGAAGATGGTACCGTAGTACTCCACGCTGGTATTGTCTTTTGTGATCGGACCACCAGACGGGCCAAGTTTCGTTGGGTCGTTACGCGTCAGGTCAGGGGAGATGGTTTCCCAGGTCTGGCCCTCGTTATAGGTTACATGCACATGGTTAGAGGTAGTGTACAGCTTCTTAGGGTCGTTTGGCGAGAACAGGATCGGGAAATTCCACTGGAATCTATACTTCATGCCTTCAGCGCCATGCCCCATCGGGTTATCCGGCCACACGTTTATTACACGCTCCTGCCCGTTGCTGTGGTCAACTCTGGAAAGGAAACCACCATAGTTGCCGCCATACACGATTTCCGGGTTTTCTGGGTTAACGGCAAGGTGTGCACTTTCAGATCCGGCTGTCTCTTCCCAATCGTCTTCTGTTATGCTGCCGCCGTTAGAGCGGTGCGATATCCTTACAGTAGAGTTGTCCTGTTGTGCGCCGTAAATGCGGTAAGGGAAATGGTTGTCGGTGGTTACCCGGTAAAATTGCGCTGTGTTCTGGTTGTGGTAGGTGCTCCAGTTCATGCCGCCATCCGATGTAACCTGGGCGCCACCATCGTCGGCAATGATCATGCGCGAGGGATTTTCCGGGGCTATCCAGAGGTCGTGATGGTCACCGTGTGGTGCATTGGCTGCCGTAAAGGTTTTGCCGCCGTCTTTAGAGCGGTGATACGATACGTTCAGCACATATACTACATCCTCGTCTTTCGGGTCGGCATACACGCGGGTGTAATACCAGGCCCGCTGGCGCAGACTGCGGTCGTCGTTCATCTTTTTCCAGGTAAGGCCGCTGTCGTCGGAGCGGAACAAGCCACCCTCGTCAGCCTCTACCATAGCATACACACGCTCCGAGTTAACCGGTGATACCGCTACTCCAATAATGCCGAGTGTACCTTTGGGCAAGCCCTGGTTTTTAGAAATTTCTTTCCATGTTTCGCCACCATCGGTGCTTTTCCAGATACCAGAACCCGGACCACCCGAGGACAGGCTGTACGGCGTACGGCGCACATTCCAGGTAGTGGCATACAGGTTGCGGCTGTTGTTTGGGTCAATGATCAGATCAACGGCACCGGCATCTTTGTTGGCAAACAGTACACGCTTCCAGGTTTTGCCGCCATCTATACTTTTATACACCCCGCGTTCCTCATGCGATTTGTACAGGTCACCCATCACGGCCACATAAACAATGTCCGAGTTTTGCGGATGGATGCGGATACGACCAATGTGCTTGGAGTCCTTCAGGCCAATGTGTTGCCAGGTTTTGCCGGCATCCACCGATTTCCAGACACCGTGCCCTGAGGATACGTTGCCGCGCACCGTTTTTTCTCCCTCACCTACATAGATCACATTTGGGTCGGCTTCGCTAACGGCTACGGCGCCAATAGAGCCACCAAAAGTGCCATCCGAAATGCTCTCCCAGGTAGAGCCGCCATCGGTTGTGCGCCATACCCCGCCGCCAGTTGCGCCAAAATAGTATAGATTAGGTTTGCCGGGCACACCGGTTGCCGTAGCAGATCGGCCGCCACGGTACGGACCAATGCTGCGCCAGGTCATACCGTCATACAGACTTGGGTCTATGGAGCCAGATACTTCTTTTTTCTGACTGCTTCGCGCTTTTTGTTTCTGCGCCATTACTTCCGGCGAAGCCACAGCCAGTGCCATTAGCAGGCAGGCCACAGAGCCGGTTCTGCGTAAGGTTCTTTTCATGAGGATGTTGTAAGGTTAGTAAGTCTAGGTTTGAGATACTGATTTAGGAAAAAAACCTCTGAAAAGCAAGCAGCAGCATTGATAGTATCCGGGAATGGTGCATTATTGACCTCGCAGCGTGCGCAGCACTTTTGAGTTTGGGAGGTAAAGAGTTTGGGAGTTTAGGAGTTTGGGGGTTTGAGAGTTAGGGCAGTAAAAATTGAGAGAGGTAAGGAGTTCGGAGCGTTTCAAAGTTTTGAAAAGTCAAATTTTGAGTAAGTGATTTTATCACATTGTAACTCTTTACCTTTTAAACGCTCTAACTCCCAAACTCAAAAGACCCTTAAAGGAGCTGCGCACGCTGCGAGGTCTTCTGGACGTAGCAAGGTCTTCAAAAAAACGCTAAATCGGCGTCTCTGCTTTCAGTCTTTTTCAGGTGCGTTGTGCGGCCTTTTCCTGGGGTTTTGCCTTGGCTCTGGAGCGGCGCTTGTCTTTGCGCTTTACATAAACTGCCGATGGCCCTTTGTCATCCTCTTTGCGGATTGTAAAAAGGTCTTTGTAGGCTTTGATTAACTGGAGTAACTGGCCATAACCGAACGTGCGTGGGTCGAAACTGGGGTCTAGTTGGCGCAAACTGGCACCCATTGCGCCCAGATGTGCCCACCCGTCCTCATCCGCCGACATCACAAAGGCCTCTTTTAGCATGGGCAAAGGATTTGGCTTGTGGCCGCTGGCACCGTTTCCGGGGTCTTTCTCTGCTGCGGCTATCTTGCGTTCGTCAATATCGTCGGTCAGGTTTTCGGTAAAGATGAATACGTTACAGGCATTTACGAATGGTTTAGGGGTTTTGCGCTGCCCGATACCCATCACAAAAATACCTGCCTCCCTGATGCGTGTGGCCAGGCGGGTATAATCGCTGTCCGATGATACGATGCAAAATCCGTCTACCAGTCCGCTGTGCAGCAGGTCCATCGCATCGATGATCAGGGCACTGTCTGTGGCGTTTTTACCAACGGTGTATCTGAATTGTTGTATGGGTTGTATGGCGTGGTTGTTCAGGCAGTCTTTCCATCCGTTCATTTGTGGGGTTGTCCAGTCGCCGTATATTCTCCGGATAGTTGGGGAGCCATACTTGCCTGCCTCAGCGATCATCTTTACGATCAAGCTGGGCTGCGCATTATCTCCGTCAATTAACATGGCCATCCGGGAGGGCTTTCTGTCTTTCATGATGTTTTTCATGGGAAAAAGGGTGAGTTGGCTTTAGGTTAAGTAGCCAGGTAAGTGTTATTGCTTATGTATACTTGAGATTTTAGTTGAGGTTGTATCATGCGCTTTGGAGGACACTGCATGCAGGTTTTCTCTAAAATCCTTATCTTACCGTAGTAGAGCTAAAAATATCATGATCAGACTAAAAAAGTTTTTGCTTATGCTGGGTTCAGCCTATGCGGTAGCCACGGGCACTGCAAATTGCCAGGTGCAGGTTTTTAAAGCCGAAGAACCACTGGCACATACTTATTCTATAGTTGCCCGCGACCCGAAAACAGGGGAGATGGCTGTTGGTGTACAAAGCCACTGGTTCTCGGTGGGCACGGCCGTGCCATGGGTAGAGCCGGGTGTGGGAGTGGTGGCTACCCAGTCATTTGTTAATAAATCGTATGGTCCGCTGGGACTGCAGCTATTAAAAGAAGGAAAAACAGCCGAAGAGGCGCTGGCTATACTTCTTGCCAAAGACGATGCCCGCGAAGTAAGGCAGGTAGCCATACTTGATGTGAACGGTAATGTTGCTGCGCATACCGGTAAACAATGCATCCGATACGCCGGCCATATAACGGGCAAAAACTTTTCGGTGCAGGCCAACATGATGCTTACTGACAAAGTATGGCCTGCCATGGCAAAGGCATTCGAGAAAAGTGAGGGCCAACCTTTGGCAGAGCGTGTATTACAAGCCATGCAGGCGGCAGAGCAAGAGGGAGGCGATATCCGTGGGAAACAGTCTGCGGCACTGGTTGTAGTAAAAGGTCAAAAATCTGATCAGCCTTGGGATGATAAAATTGTTGACCTGCGTGTGGACGATCATGAAAAACCGCTGGATGAACTGGCCCGGCTGCTAAAAGTACAACGCGCCTACGAGCACATGAACAACGGGGATCTTGCCATTGAAAAAGGCGAATTGCAAAAGGCGATGGAGGAGTATGGCAAAGCCGAAGCCATGTTCCCTAATAACCTGGAAATGAAGTACTGGCACGCCATTGGCCTGGCCAGCAGTGGCCAGGTTGATGCCGCAGCTAAAATTCTACGCGAAGTATACCACAAAGATGATAACTGGCGAGAGCTGACGGCCAGGTTGCCGGAGGTTGGGTTACTTAATGTGAGTAAGAAGGATCTGGAGAAGTTACTGAGAGCGAAGTAAAGTATAGGAGGCAGGTGTTGTAAGGCATTTGCCTTTTGTTTTATTGTTGTTGCTGTTACTAAGGCTGACGTTTTTTCGCTTTTCTATCTAATTGAAGTTCATCCTCAGTTTTACTTACCAATTGTTTCACAGGATACTTTGGTGTGCTCAAGGCCGCAAGGCCTCGCCTTTTCGCATCGCGCGGTGTACCTGAAGCTGCCTCCGCTCTGCTCCGGCTGCCCTAGCGGGCACCGCAACAGCTACAAGGCGCTCAACGCAAAGGCTGGGATGGACACTGCTTGGCTAGCGGCTGTTACAACTGGTAACAAAGTATAAAGTAGTAATAGCAGAAAACTCCCCGCTTAGGACTCTAAAGGGGGGGCTTCACCCCCAGGAGGGGATAAAGGGGTGGTTTGACCCGGTATTAATACATTTCATACTTGCGGAACATGTTTCACTTATCTCCTACAAAGTAAAGTACCTTAGCTATGTGCACTAAATGACGCTCCACTGTTCGAGCGTTCAGCGAGTTTGGAGCGTCTTGATTCTTTTGTCCCGAAAGCTTTCGAGAGCCCAGCCGGCGAGGCGAAAAGCCAGCTAAAGGCAGAAAGGTTTCTAAAAAAGAGATGGTGTGAATAATGGCTATACTTTCTTCGGATAAGGAGGGGCAGTGGTGGTTTGACCCAATATTGTGAGATTCCCCTCTTGAGAGGGGTAGGGGTGTGTCAATCGTTCCCAGAAATCGCACAAGCGAGTCTGGAGACTCGCACCCACTTGGCGGCACCAGCTGGATGCTGGCGTCAGTAAATATGGAGGGAAGTTCCCTCTTCACTACTTAGGAGAGGGTTGGGGTGAGGTATAACTATGTGAACGGATACCTTGCTTCAATAATAACTCAGGAACCCTGCCTTACAAATCCCTGTTCAAACCCAGAACAAGTATCTCAAAAATGCTTATCTTGAAACATCTAAACTAAACTACTAAATCACAAACTTCAACATCACTAATGAAAAAAGCCTTACGAAGCGCAATAGTGGCTGCTGCGGCATTGGTAACCATGCCAGCCATGGCGCAGCAGAACTACAAAGCCGACTCCGCAACAATCAAAAGCATCTACAACAACGCTCTTACCAGCTACGAAAGCTACGAGAACCTGCGCTACCTGACCAAGAACATAGGTGCCCGCTTAAGTGGCTCTCCGCAGGCAGCTGCCGCCGTGGAGTGGAGCCGCCAGGTAATGGAGAAAATGGGCCTCGACAGGGTATACCTGCAGGAAGTAATGGTGCCGCATTGGGTGCGTGGCGATAAAGAAGTAGGCCGCATCATAAACTCTAAATTAGTAGGGACTGCCGATGTAAATATCTGTGCACTGGGTAGTTCGGTTGGTACCGGCGACAGTGGCCTGAGTGCTGAAGTAATCGAGGTGAAAAGCTTTGAAGAATTGGAGAAACTGGGCAAGAAGAAGGTACAAGGTAAAATAGTTTTCTTCAACCGCCCTTTCGATAACACGCATGTAGTTACCGGCGCAGCTTATGGCGGAGCAGTGGATCAGCGTGGCGGTGGCCCGGTTGCAGCTGCTAAACTGGGCGCGGTTGGCGTACTGGTTCGCTCCATGACGAATGATTTTCAGGATGTGCCGCACACTGGTAATACCCGTTATGAGGATGGTGTGACGAAAATTCCGGCTGCTGCAATCAGCACCAATGATGCAGAAAAGCTGAGCAAACTGCTGAAGAACGACCCAAGCCTGAAGTTTTACATGCGCATGACCTGCGAGACGCTGCCAGATGTGCTGTCTTACAATGTAATTGGTGAGATAAAAGGAACTGAGAAGCCTGACGAAATCATACTTGTTGGCGGTCACCTGGACTCTTGGGATTTAGGCGAGGGTGCGCATGACGACGGTACCGGCTGTGTGCAGTCGATAGAGGTGCTGCGTTTGATGAAAGACCTTGGCATTAAGCCGAAGCGTACGATACGCGCCGTGATGTTTATGAACGAGGAAAACGGATTGCGTGGCGGACGCAAGTATGCCGAAGAGGCGAAAGCTAAAGGAGAAAAACACATTGCTGCCATTGAGTCGGATGCAGGTGGGTTTACGCCTCGTGGCTTTGGCATTGATGGTAACGATGGTCAATATACACAGGTTCTAACCTGGAAACCGTTACTGGCTCCTTATGGTCTGCACGATTTAACCCGTGGCGGCGGCGGTGCTGATATCGGCCCATTAAAAGGCCAGGGTACAGTTGCCCTCATCGGCTTCCGTCCGGACTCTCAGCGCTACTTCGACTATCACCATACTGTGATCGATACGTTTGAACAGGTTAACCGCCGCGAAATGCAGTTAGGGGCCGCCTCGATGGCAGCACTGGTATACCTGATCTCAGAGTATGGCTTGAATGGAAATACTGCCAAAGCTTCGAAGTAGTATCAAAATTATTGGTGAACGATTAACCCACCCCTAACCCCTCCGAGGAGCAGGGTTGTTTCATTCTACAAATTATATTGTCATAGCGCGAGCGCCCTAGTCCCGAATCAAGTCTGGGATCTGCGACTCGTGCTTGGCTAAAGCTGGGCCTCTGGCCCAGTTGGATTGTAAATCCAACGATATATTAAGTCACGGATCACAGATCCGCGCCAGCAAAAGTTAAAATGAAACGGCCTCCCTCCGAGGAGGGGAATCTTGCAACACAGATAAAGTTTAATTTACCTGGGCTGAATGTCCCCCTTTGAAGGGGGCAGGGGGATGAGAATCGTTCCCCAATTCCCCTCCTCGGAGGGGCCAGGGGTGGGTTTCGCACTTTACTTAAAACAAGAACGGCCTCCCAATCAGGAGGCCGTTCTTGTTTTTATACTTTCTTCTACGGCAGCAGCAGCGAACTATCACCATAACTCAGAAAACGATAATTATTCTCCATCGCATGCTGGTATACTTTACGCCAATCGTCACCGATCAAAGCAGAAACTAAAAGCAGGAGTGTACTTTCTGGCTGATGGAAGTTGGTGACTAAGCCATTGCAGATCCTGAAAGTATAACCCGGGGCTATGATGATCTGTGTGCTGGCATGCAGGTACTCTGCTTTATTATTGTCCAGGTATCGAACCAATGCTTCTACAGCTTCTTTGGCAGAAGGGAGGGCCTTACTTTCGTAGGCTTGCCACTGGGTTACATGCAGGTCCTGAATCGGTAGATTCGGATTGTCAAGTATACTTGCACCAAGCCAGTATATACTCTCCAAAGAACGCATACTGGTAGTGCCCACCGGTATTATCGGGTTACCCAGGTGCACCTGCAGCTTCTCCAGGAAAACCTTTGACACAAAGATCTGTTCCGCGTGCATCTCATGGTCTTCCATGGTGTCGGCTTTTACGGGTTTAAACGTACCGGCACCAACATGGAGGGTTAAGTAAGCTGTATCTATACTTTGTTGTTTCAGGCTGTCCATTACCCTGTCCGTAAAATGCAGGCCGGCTGTTGGGGCGGCTACTGCACCCTGCTGGTTAGCATAAATGGTTTGGTACCGGGTATGGTCTTCCTGGGTAAGTTCCCTGTTGAGGTATGGAGGCAATGGCAGCTTTCCGCACTGTTCCAGCACTTCAGCAAAAGTTAAGTCTTTTGGAGTCCAGGTAAATTTGATCAGAAAATGCCCTTCTACCTGCTGTTCCCGCTCAGCTGAAAGCTCGCCTCCTTCAAACTGAAGTTTTACAGGGCCGCTTTTCCAGCGTTTGTTGTTTCCCACTAAACATTTCCAGGTACAGCTTTCTGTTTGCTGCATGGCCAGCTGTACCTCGCGGTGCGGGGCAACTGGCTCCAGGCAGAATATCTCCACAATTCCCCCCGTTTCCTTTTGCATCAACAGCCTAGCCTGCACCACTTTGGTATCGTTGAATACAAGTAGCGTATGCGGCGGTAACAGGTCAGGAAGGTTTGTAAAAGTATAATCAGCCAGGTCGCCTTTGCGGTAATGCAGCAGTTTAGACTGGTCACGTTCAGGTAGCGGGAATTTGGCAATGCGTTCGTCTGGCAGCTCGTACACAAAATCCTTTATGGCCAGCTTTTTTGGGTTGGTCATTTTAATAAAGTTTATCGGTATGCAAAGGTAGTGCATAAACCGTTAAAGCGTACGATAACGCAGTGCTAACATTTTACCAGGTCCATTGCGGACTACGTATTTTTTGTCTGTTATTTAGCTTAATGCCTACTACCACCTCATGACTGTTAGCACTAATCTGGTTTAGTTCTGAGGTAGCGATATTATAAGTATAACTTACATCCAGCATATGTGATAAGTAAGTACCTAGAGTACCTGCAAGTGCATCTTTATGTCGGTATGATGCACCTAGCCATAAAAATTGGTTATAAGTGAGCTTTGTGTTTGCATCAACCTTAACCTCTCCGTTCTCAGTCGTCTTTACCATCACTGCAGGTGAAATGCTAAGAAGGTCGGAAGCATGTAAACGCAAACCAACAGTGGCGTAAAAATTTGGCATTGACGATGCATCAGGTTCCGTTGATCCATTGTCAGATTTGTTTCGGAGTAGCTGCAAACCTGAAAGGCCTAAATAATAGTTTTTGCTGTAAATCCAGAAGCCAATACCCAGGTCAGGCGTAATTTTTTGGCTTGCATCTCCGGTTAATAACTCATCGTTTGGCTCTAATACATCAAGTTTATCACGGTTTAAACGAAATTGTTTTAGCCCTGTAGATATACCAGCGGACATGTTTAAATTTCCAGTGAGAGGAATATGATATGCGTAGTTTAAATTGAAGGATAATATGCTAAACAAGCCAGCTTTGTTCATCTGAATAATTGCACCATATCCATGGTGCGGTAATGTACTACCATATTGCCCAGAAGAGCCATTATTACTGCTGAGATTATTTCCGTTAGCGCCATTTTTGTTGATTGAAGAATGGACACTTGTATAAAAACTTGTTGGGGCACCCTCTGATCCTATCCATTGTGTTTTATAGCTCGTGCGAAGATCTAAGTAACTTTCAATTCCGGCTATTGCAGGATTGAGCAAGAAATTATTGCCAACATACTGTGTTTGCTGTGTCATCTGTTGGGCATGGCTACTAAAAGATGAGAACCAGAATCCTAATAATAATAATAGATAGTAGTAAATCGATTTCATAAGTGTTACTTCACGAATGTGATACTTCCAGAAATAAGCTCAGTATTCATGCCCGAGTCGATTATGTAATAATAAACTCCTTTCGGGAGGTATTTGCCATTTTGCATTCCATTCCATTCCTCTTTGTATCCCTTTGATTCAAAAACTTTAACACCTGCACCAGTAAACACCTGCACGCGACAGTTAGGATAGTGCTCTATGTTTCGGATGTGCCAGGTATCATTCACATTGTCTCCGTTCAGGGTGATAGCGTTAGTTGGTGAAATAAGCGGGAGCACTGTTATAGTTACCTCATCGGTGGCTGTGCAGCCATCAGCTGTTATTACTGTTAATGTATATGTAGTAGTTTCTTGGGGTTTTGCAATCGGGTTTGCTATGTTAGGATCTGATAAACCAGTCGCAGGTGACCATAAATAGGTTTCGCCTCCTTTGCCATTTAACTCTAGGCTTGCACCTTGCACTATCGTTTTATCTTCACCAGCATCCGCAACCGGAATAAATACTACCGCTATTACTTTAGTGCGTTCCGGATTAGGACACCCGTTCGTGTTAACAGCCTGCACGTAATAGCTTGTAGTATTCAGCAGGACAGGGGTAGTATAAGTTTTGCCGGTATATAATAAAGTGCCTCCAATTGGCGCATCGTACCATTGTAAAGTATAATCTGAAACAGCTATATCGGCTGTTAGCGTTGCTGATTGATTTGGGCAAACGGTAGCTCCCTTCACAGTGGCAGCTGTAGGAGTTGGGTCTACAGTAACGTTAAATGTATTGCTTATACGCTCGCATGTACTTGAAAATGCAATACGCCTGAACCATGTACTTTGAGTTAATGGTGCAGAAGTATAAGTTTCATCTGTATTTCTGCCAGGTGCAGGCACAAAGCTCGACGATTCTCCTGTCGTGCTATATTCCCATCGGTAAGTATAAGTGCCTGTACCGCCTGTAATTGTGTTTCCCGAGATCAGTGAAGTGCTTGTGCCGAAACAAACCAGTTGTGTTCCTGAAATTGAATTGTTTTGTATAGGTGGCACAACAGTTACTTGGATTGCATCACTAACAGAAACAGATGAGGAACAGATACCCGAAGTTACTACACGTCTGAACCAAGTATTTTGCGTAAGTGCTTCAGGCTGGTATTGCGGAGAATTGAAGGTGCCGGGTGCCTGCATAAATCCACTTGAGGGGCCTTCAAGGCTAATTTCCCATCTATAAGTATAACTGCCAGTACCACCAGAAGGTATAGTACCCTCTAAAAGTGCAGGTAACCCATTTATACATATAGATTGATTGCTGGAAAGAACATTATTCTGGATTGGTTCAACCACAGTAATTTTTACTGCATCACTTATACTTTCACTGCACAACCCACGATTTACTGTTCTTCTGAACCAGGTTGTTTTATAAAGTGCTGTAGGAGAGTAGTTTTGCGTGTTATTAACACCTGAAGCAGGTACAAAATTTTCACCTGATGTACTCATTTCCCAGATATAAGTATAGCTGTTGTTTCCTCCTTCTGGCAGCGATCCGTTTAAAAATACTGGCACCTGACCAGGACAAATTGTTTGAGATGAGGATATAGTGTTTTTAGTGATTTTATCGACTTTTGTTTGTATTTCGATGATCTCTGTTCTTATCACTTCCTGCCCGCATCCAGACGATACTATCCTGAATTCAACTTGGTAGCTCGGTTGTTTAACCGTTTCACAATCTATCTTCCATAAAAAATCAGAAGTTAAAGAACCAATATCTGTTTTTGAATTAAATGTGATAGTCTTACTCTCTAATTCAAACCCTACACCTCTTGCCGAAAGCGTTATTTTCTCATTATTAGGGTCGTTACCTATAACCTCAATTCGTAATTCATCACCGGCCTCTACAGTGTATACTTTTTTATTGTCAGCAAAGGATATACTTGGAGGCGTGTCCGGGATTGGTTCTGCTACAATACTCAACCGAATGGTGTCAGTATTGGATATAGGGCATTTATTGTCGTTTACAATTAAGTCCAATAAGTATGTTTGTCCTTTTGAATCGAAGCAGGCATCAAAGTATAGAAACGCCTCAAGTGAAGTTTTGCCATTCGGAGTGTTTACTATTCCCTGGGTAGTGCCTTTAAAATTAAAATCGCTGTTAGAAAAATTTACTGGTTTTGCTGTTAGTGTAAGGGTTTCGTAGATATCTGGATCTGTAAAACTTACTTTAATACGACGCGTATGAGTAGAACCTAAAGTTATCAACTCTCCTTCAGTGTAAGCATTCGTTTGACCCCCGATAAAAGCATTTATAGTTGGAGGTTCATTTTTAGGACATGATAAAACAAGCAGCTGATAATCCCTTCTCACCTCTCCAATTTTTACACCATTCCTGAACTCCTGGCACCGTATTGCAAATATGAATAAGCCTTTATAATTAGGAACTATAGTTAATTTCCCGGATCTCGGATCTATTGACAGAGCTGGGTTTCCATGAATCTGATTGCTGCCGGAGTAACCACTAAGCCAACTTACTTCCGGATATGGTAATGGAAGTGGCATAACGGTAATGCTACTGTAAACAGGCATTACCGGGGAGGTATAACCACGAAGCGGAGGAACAAGGTCATAAATTAATTCGTCCCCGTCCGGATCTATTGTGTTAAAAGTATATTGGTAAGGCTCACCTACACAAGCATAATCACTTGAAGGGGGCGACAGCTGTGGAGAGGAATTTATAAATGGATTTCCATTTTTAACCACAGCAGGAAATTCCATATAAAATACCATTCCTGACGAACCAGAATCCTGGATGTTTGAGATTGCATTACTGCGACAGCATCTTTCCCAGGTTACATAATAACCTTCTGGGTTAGTATAGATTGCCGGGTCAAGTACGATATCGTTATAGTATGATATTAAGCTTGTCTTTAAACTGCTTATCGAGCAATCAATATTTGTATACCCTAAAGGTGTTCGCGATCTGAAGGGTAAATTTACTTTTGAAATAAGTTTGTTAGATCCTTTCTCAAATATCACTGCCTCAATATTGCTGTCCATTGCACCAGGACTACCATTTACGTCATCGAAATAGAGATAGAAGTTCAATCTATAGTTGTTTTCAGAAATATGGGTCAATGCAAACTCGCCGCCAGCTATATGTGTAGCTGAAGCTGTTGTGCAACAAAACAGAATGAATAGGAGAGAAATAAAATGTTTCAGCATTTTAAAACAATGTTTGAAATCTTAGCTTGGAAAAAAGAACACTAAGTATAGTGAGGCTATTACTACATTTAGGTATATAAATGTAGTAATATTATGACATTTACTTGCTCTGTTTAAAATTAAGGCTCAAAAAAATGTCCTGAAAAACTGATTACTGAATTTTAAGAAGAGTAGTATATATATGTTGTGAAGCTGTTAGAGTTTTGGATAATAACTTGAACCCGCCATGGCTGGTGTTTTTCACCAATAATGGCAGGCACTGGATATTATACTTGCTGGTGAAAACACGCAGCAAGGGCTGGCCAAGTAAATTTTAAAACAGCCTCTAAACAGGCTCGTTGTTATTTTTCACTAATTTCTTCCAGATCATTCAACTCCAGACGAAGTGCATTTACCGAGATCTGGATCTCGCGCAGGGCAAGCCCCAGCGAAATCATCAGTAAGATCATGCTTAGCCCAAACAGGTACTTACCTGCTGTGTTATAGCCGGCAAACAGTACAAACATACACACCACGCAGCCAAAAATACTGCAGATGCCGAAGGCCTGCATGTTCCGGATCAGTACCAGGCGGGTACGCAGGTTCTTTATCTGCCCATACACCAGGTTGCTATGGGTGCTGGCATAGCGTTTTTTAAGGCTCCGGATCAGGTTTGCCAGCGCAATAAAACGGTTGGTATAGGCCAGTAGCAACAGCGAAATGGCAGGAAACAACAGGGCCGGCGTGGTAAGTGTGATTTCCATACTTTGTGTTACAGGCTTTTCAGAAAGTCTTCGTCCAGTGGTGTGTTATCGTCGTCTTCATCCTGCCCTTTAGCCTCCCAGTCTACCTCAGGCAACAGCTCCAGCCCCTGAAAGATAAGCTCATCCAGTTCTTCTTTGCTGGCTGCATCAAGTGTCCGTTCAAACATACCCAGTAAATAATCCCGCTCCTCGTTCACGAAGATCTCATGGTACAGGTGGTCAAACTTGGCAATCTGCTTTTGTACAACCTTGTCTATCTCGCGGGCGCTTTTGGCTTTAAGGGCATCCTGCAACACCTCCAGTGCCTCGTGGCTTTTCTCGTTGTCGGCCAGTCGCACAAAAGCTTTAACAAAGGCCATAGCCACACCCAACCTAAGGCGCTCATACCTGAAGTTTAGCTCTTCTGTTGGTTTGCCGCCTTTTTTCTGCGCATCCCTGTAAGCCCTTTCGAACTGCTGGTATACATTGGCTGCGCCTTCTTCATAAACCTGGGGCTTGTCTGTGTCGAAAGCCAACTCTAACAGCATTTCAAAGCTTTTAGCACTCATATAATTATACTTTGTTGGGTGTTTGTGCTGCAAAGGTAATGGATTATACTTACTTAGCCTATCAGGACTATACAGCTTATAAAAGCAAAAGCCAGCGCATGTGCACTGGCCTTTGTACTAGCTTTCATAATTGGAAATAAAGGGAACAAGGGTAAAAGTTTAATTCATAGTTGCATTTTATACTTACCACATAAACTGCGGGCAAATCACTTTTCTGAGGTTATTCAGTTTGATGCCCAATACCACCTCGTGTGTGCCAACAGTGGCTTCTTTCATAGAAGAGGTTGCCAGCTCGTAGGAGTAGCTCAGGTCTAGCAGGTAGTTCAGGTTTACACCCCCCATGGCTGCCCAGGAGTCGGTGTGGCGGTAGGTTACGCCGCCCCAAACCTGCTGGTTATACATGGCACGCAGGTTCACATCTATTGCCGGGGCCGATGTCGCTGTCATCTTTACCATTACAGACGGTATAAGCGCCAGGTCCTCGGATGGCTGAAAACGCAGGCCGGCTGTAGTATAAAAATGCGGCTGCAGGGTCAGGTTTGGTTCGTCGCCTTGTATGTCTGAGCCGCTTTTAACCAGTTGCGCACCCGATACACCCACATAGAAATCCGGGGTATACAGCCACATGCCAAGTCCCAGGTCCATTTTCGTCGCGTTGAGCTGTGTTGCGCCAGTAAGGTATGGGTCATTGGGGTCGTTGGGATTGGCCTCTATGGTGTTTACCCTGTACTGCGTCAGGCCCGCCGCTATACCACTCGAAAGGGTAAAGTAGTTCGTTAATGGCAAGTGGTAGGAGTATGTTCCGTTAAGGGTCGAGGCTGTTAACAGGCCGGCTTTGTCTACCTGCACAATGGCACCCACACCGTGGTGCGGCATCGTTTTTTTATAGCTGTTTCTTTTTGAGAACCCGTATTGGTTGGGCTTTCGTGCCTTCGGCGAACCGCTGCTTTGCTTGCCCAGCGGGGCATGCAGTGTCGTATAAAATGTTTGCGGTGCTCCCTCAATACCAACCCACTGGCTCCGGAAACTGCTGCGCAGGTCGGCATAGCTTTCTATGCCGCCTACTGCAGGGTTTGTCAGGTAATTGTTAAGCACGTACTGTGTATGCTGTGGCTTTTGCTGTGCCAGCGTTTGTCCAACTGTGGCGATAACAACCAAGGCTATTGCTAAAACTCTTTTCATCTCTGCTGGTGATTATTTTACAATTGTTACACTTCCTGAAATTGGTGCCGACGTAGCGTCTAGCTTTATGAGATAGTAATAAGCTCCTACTGGCAGCGGATTACCGTTCTTCGTGCCGTTCCAAGGCTCCGGATATCCCTTAGACTGGAACACCATTTCGCCCCAACGGGTATAGATCTCTATCGTAGCATTAGGGTAACTTTCAATCCCTTTAATGTCAAACTTGTCGTTGTAGCCGTCGCCGTTAGGCGTGATCACGTTGGTGATGGTGATCTTCGGAAGGACCGTTACCGTTACCTGCTTCATTACCATACAGCCCTCACGCGTTGTCACCTTCACCACATAGGTTGTAGTTTTAGACGGCTTGGCAACAGGGGTAGAGATGGTCGGATCAGATAGTTCTTTTGCCGGCGACCACTCGTAAGATGCACCTCCTGTAGCGCTTAGCTGTACCGTTTTGCCTTCGATAATGGTCAGGTCATCCGTTATGGATACTTGCGGACCAACTACATCCACTCTGGCTTCCTGGCGCTTGCTGATACAACCGGTGCTGCTCACCGACTGCACCCAGTACGATGTAGTAGAGTTAAGCACTGGCGTAGTATAAGCATTGCCAACAAAGATCAGCGTGCCTCCCTGCGGAGCATCATACCATTCTACTGTAAGGCCTGCCATGGCTGTAGCTGTTAATGTTGTGCTTACACCCGGGCATATTGCTGCTGATGTTACCGTTGGCGTGTTAGGCGAGAACCCAACTTCAATTTTCACGGCAGCACTTATACTTTCACTGCATGGTCCTTCGGCTTTCACTTTTCTTCTGAACCAGGTTGTCTTCGCGAACTCTTCTGTTGGTGCATATGCCTGGCCTGTAGCGCCTGAGATGTCGGTAAAGTTTGCGCCATCGGCACTACGCTGCCACTGGTAAGTATAAGCTCCGGAGCCACCTGCCGGCTGTGAGCCGAACAGTGCTGTTGCCTTGCTTCCGGTACAAACAGTCTGGTTGCCGCTGATCGTGTTGTTCGTAACCGGCTGGTCTACCATTACCTGTACTGCGCGGCGTGTGCTGCTGGTGCAACCGTTGCCGTTTGTCGCCTCTACATAGTAAGTAGTGTTGGCAGACAGGGCAGGAGTCACAAATGATATTCCAGAGGCCATCGCACTTCCGCCTGAGGCTACATTGTACCAGCGGTAAACAATATTCTCAGCTGTAGAAGACGGGTTCTGTATTTTAAGCGTGGCAGAGCTTCCTGCACATACCCGCTGATTCTCGGCTACCGGTGTAGCTGGTAAAGGAATCACGGTCACTTTCACGGCATTGCTTACTGTTTCGCTGCAAGGTCCTGCCACTCGCGCCACTCTTCTGAACCAGGTGTCGGTAGTCAGGTTGCCCGGCGCATAATCCTGTGCGTAGGCACCCACAATGCTTGCAAAGTTCACGCCGTCGGTGCTGCTTTCCCACTGGTAGGTAATAGCCGCCATGTTACCACCGTTTGGTACCGAACCGCTCAAGCGGGCAGGTGCCGTTGCGCTGCAGATGGTCTGGCTTGCGCTGATGGTGTTGTTTGTAAGCGGAGTGGCAATGTTTACTGTTACTACTTTAGTGTCGCTGGCGCAGGTCGGTGTGGTGGTAGTGCTTGCCACCACATGGAACACAGCCTTAGACGAAAGCGGAACAGTAGTGTAGGTAGTGCCGGTGTGCAGGAACGTGCCGTTTACATCGTACCACTTGTACAGCATAGCTGCATCCAGAGCGGTAACTGTTAGTGTGGCGCTGCTGCCTGCACAGATAGTCGCATCGTTTACAACCGGGGTGGCCGGCTTTCCTGTTACGCGCACATCTACCTGCTGTCTTGTAGCGCTGCTGCATCCTGCTGTGTTTACTGCCTCCACAAAGTATGATTTGCCGGAGTAAAGTGCATCAGTAGAAGTATAAGAAATGCCAGAGCCGATCAAGTTAGTACCAGCGGCATCGTTGTACCAGCGATACTCCAGGGTTGGATCCGGATTCTTCACAAACAGGGTTACTCTTTCGCCGGCACAGATGGCTGCATTCTCTACAGCTGGTGTACCCGGTAACTGTGATACGCTTACCACTACGGCTTTTCTGGTAGGGCTTACACAGCCTGCTGCTGTCATGGCCTCCACGTAATACGTAGCGCTGGCTGTTAATCCGCTAACTGCATACTTGTTGCCGGTTGCGAGTAATTTTCCTGCACTGTCAAACCATCTGTATGTAAGGTTTACATCCGGCTGGTTCACGCTCAGTTCTACTGTCTGTCCGGCGCAGATGGCCTTGTTAGAGGCAAGCGGCTCGGCTGGCAGCGGCGTTACAGTTACCTTAACTGCTTCTCTCGGGCTCACGCAGCCTGCTGCGTTTACGGCCTCTACAAAGTATGTTCTGTCTGATGTAAGTACTCCTGTTTCAAGTGTTGGCTGTGCTGCTATCGGAGTTCCGCCTGTGGCTGCACTGTACCATCTATAGGTTAGGGCAGGGTCTGGCTGCTTCACGCTTAGTGTTGCAGCGCCTCCCGCACAAACAAAGGCGTCATCCGCCTCAGGCATGTTTGGCAGAGCAGTTACCGCAACGTTAACTATTTTACGCTGGCTGGCACAAGCCTGAACCGTGTTGGTGTAAGCCTCTACAAAGAATACCGTGTTAGCTGTCAGGTTCTGTGTTGTGAACGATGAACCGTTAGCTACTAAAGCACCACTGGCATCGAACCAGCGGTAGTTTAGTTTAGTATCCGGGTTGGTAACGCTTAGTGTCGTGTTGCCGCCGGCACATACCATCTTGTCTGCGGCCTGAGGCGTGGCAGGAAGCGGAGTAACATAAACGGTTACTGCTTTGCGCGGGCTGATGCAACCGTTGCTGTTCATTGCCTCCACATAGTAAGTCTTGTCAGCTGTCAGTCCGTCTACTTCAAAGGCTTCTCCGGTTGTCAGGCTATTGCCGCCTGTGGCTACGTCAAACCATCTGTAAGTATAAGTAGACTCTGTTGAGCTTACGCGCAGGTTTGCTTTAGCGCCTGCACAGATGGTTACACTGCTGGCAACCGGTGTTAACGGCAGCGCGATGGTAGTTACCTTGATTATGTTGCTGTAGCTGGCGGCACAGTTGCTGCCTTCTACTGTTGCTTTTCTTCTGAACCAGGTTGTTACGTTAAGGGCGGTTGGCTGGTAATCGCGGCCGGTGGCGTTGGTTATACCTGTAAAGTTGGTGCCGTCCTCGCTGCTTTCCCAAACGAACTGAATGGTGCCGTTGGTGTTTCCTGGCTGACTTCCGCTTAACCTGGCCGGGGCGCCGCCGCTGCAAATGGTCTGGTCTGCAGAGATGCTGTTGTTCGTGATCTGCTGCGTTACAAAAACTGTTACCACCGCACGCGCCGGGTTTACGCAACCCGAAGCCGTGGACGCCTCTACATAGTAAATGGCATCGTTGGTAAGAGCAGCTGTTGTAAGGGTTGTGCCTGTGGCAAGCAGCGTCTCGTTATCGTCATACCACTTATACACTGCAGATGGCGAAGCGTTTTTCACAAACAATGTGGTAGTGCCACCAGTACAGATGGTGCTGTTATCCACCACAGGTGTAGCAGGCAGGCTGGTTACATTCACATTGATAGCTTCGCGTGGGCTAACACAAGCTGGTGAGGTTTGCGTTACGGCCTCTACGTAGAAGGTGGTATTTACTGTCTGTGCTTCTGTGGTGTAAGAGATCCCTGTTGCCAGTGGTGCGCCGTTCTTATCGTACCAGCGGTAGATCAGGTTACCGTCCGGTGAGGCTACTGCCATGGTAACACGCTCTCCTGAGCACACAGTATAATCTGGCGCTGAAGGCTGTGCTGGCTGTGGCGTTACCGTTATGGCTACTGCTCTTCTTACCGGGCTGGTACATCCGTTAGCTGATACTGCCTCCAGGTAGTATGTTCTGTTGGAAGTAAGCGTGCTGGTAGTAAATGAGGTGCCGTTTGCTATTGGAGCACCGCCTGTTGCTATAGTGTACCAGTTGTAGGTAATGCCCGGCTCCACTGTTTTCACAGTAAGGGTAGCAGCTGTAGCAGAACAGATAGTCATATCATCGGCAGTAGGCACCGCAGGCAATGCCGTTACGTTTACAGCTACTGCCTTGCGGCTGCTCATACACGCTGATGCTCCTCCTGTAACTGCCTCTACATAATAAGTCGTGTTTGCAGATAGGGCAGGCGTAGTGAACGATGTGCCGGTAGCAACCAGCGTGCCGCCGCTGTTATACCATCTGTAAGTATAGCTTAGCATTGGCGCAGTTACCGAAAGTGTAGCTGACTGGCCTGCACAGATTGTTCTGTCGGCTGCCTCTGGTGTTTCTGGTGTGGCTGTTACGGTTACGGTGATCGCTTTTCTAGGGCTGGCGCAGCCTGTGCTGCTAACTGCCTCCACGTAATAGGTAGTAGTATTTTCCAAAGCAACCGTAGTATAGCTCTCACCGGTAGCCAGACTGCTTCCGCCTGTGGCCGAAGTATACCAGCGGTAGATGTAGGCTGCATTAGGTGAGGTTATACTCAAAGTTGCTGCTGATCCCTGGCAAACCGATGTGTTGTTTGCCACAGGCATGGCAGGCAACGGCGTTACAATGATCTGTACCGTATTGCTTATCTGCTCCGGACAGGAACTTGCTGCTTTTACTTTTCTTCTGAACCAGGTTGTTGTAGTCAGGCTGCCTGGAGTATAACTCTGTGCTGTTGCACCGGCTATACTTGTGAAGTTTGTACCGTCCTCACTGCGTTCCCACAGGAAAGTATAACCTCCGCCGCCACCAGTCGGAACAGAGCCTGTAAGTATGGTTGGCACTGAGCCGCTGCAAATGGTCTGGTTAGATGTGATGCTGTTGTTGCTGATTCCAGGTGTTACTGTAACCGTCACCGTTCTGCGCGATGGGCTGGTGCAGACAGTTGCCGTATTTGTAACTGCCTCCAGGTAATAAGTAGCGCTGTTGGTAAGGGTATTTGTAGTATAAGATAACCCTGTGCCTACCAGCGTGCTGCCTGCATACCAGCGGTAGGACAGGCTTGGGCTAGGGTTCTTCACCCAAAGTGTTGCCACATCGCCTGCACAGATAGTCGTATTGTCAGCCTCAGGAGTTGCCGGAAGCGGCGTAACATCTACGGTAACGGTAGCTCTGGATGCACTTGCACAACCATTGGCCGTTACAGCCTCCAGGTAGTATGTCGTGGTCTGGTCAAGCGAGCCGATGGTGTAGGTGTTGCCGGTGGCTAGTAAAGTACCGCCTGCTGCCTCTGTATACCATCTGTAGGTAAGGGCAGGGTCTGCATCGGTAACAGTAAGTTCGGCCGGGGCTCCTGCGCAGATAGACAGGTTATCGGCAGTAGGTGTGGCAGGCAAAGGCGTAATTGAAACGGCAACCGCCGTACGTGTGCTCACGCAGCCTGTAGCCGAAGTAGCCTCTACATAATAGGTGCTGGCTGATGTTAAGGCTGGCGTAGTATACGTAGTGCCTGTTCTGATCGGGGTGCCACCTGTTGCCGAAGTATACCATTTATAAACCAATGCAGGGTCCGGTGTTTGTACGGTGAGCTCTGCCGTTGAACCGGCACAAGCTGTAACTTTAGCTGCTGTTGGTGCTGCAGGCTGTGGGTTTACGGTTACAACTACTGTCTTTCTTGGGCTGGTGCAAACCGGGGTCGTGGTGTTGGATGCCTCCAGGAAGTAAGTAGTGCTGGCGTTTAGGTAAGCCGTAGTATATGTGGTGCCTGTGGCTAGCTGGGTTCCATTCGAAGCATACCATCTGTAAGTAAGTCCCGGATCAGGAGAGGAAACAGAAAGTGTCGTTCTCTCGCCGGCGCAAATGGCTTTATCGCTGGCTTGTGGCATCTCCGGTAGCGGACGAACCGTTACGGCTACAGCTCTTCTGCTGCTCACGCAGCCTGCTGCGTTTACGGCCTCTACATAGAAAGTAGTGTTTGCCGTAACAGTGCCTGTTGCAAAAGATGTGCCGCTGGCCAGTGGGCTTCCTCCTGTAGCTTCTGCATACCATTTATAAGTAAGTGATGCATCCGGAGAAGCAACATTCAGGGTAGCGCTTTCGCCGTAGCAAACAGTTGCCGTGCTGGCGTTTGGTGTGGCAGGAAGCGGAGAAACTGTTACTTTAACGGCGTTGCTGGTATGCTCAGGGCAGGTGCCGGTTCCTTTCACTTTTCTTCTGTACCAGGTCGTAATGGTTAAGGCTCCCGGTGCATAGTTCTGGTTAGTGGCGCTTGCTACACTTGTAAAGGTAACGCCGTCTTCGCTACGCTCCCACTGGTAAGTATAACTACCACCCCCGCCTGCAGGCATTGCGCCTGTTATCTGAGCCGGGGTGCCTCCGCTGCAAATGCTCTGGTCTGCAGAAATGCTGTTATTGCTGATGCCAGGTGTAACTGTTACCGTCACTGTTCTGCGTGATGTGCTCACACAGGCTGTTGTGGTGTTCGTTACAGCCTCTAAATAGTAGGTATTGCTGCTTGTTAAGGTATTGGTCGTGTAAGAAACACCGGTTGCCAACAGCGATGTGCCATCGTACCAGCGGTAGGTCAGGCCTGGGTCAGGGTTAATTACCCAAAGCGTTGCTCTGTCGCCTGCGCAAATGGTGGTACTGTTTGCATCTGGTGTTGCCGGCAGTGGCGTAACATTTACAGTTACAGCTGCTCTGGATGGGCTAACACAACCGCCTAAAGTTACAGCCTCCAGGTAATAAGTTGTTGTGGCGTTTACAGATGCAACTGTATAGGTGTTGCCGGTTACCAGTAAAGAACCTCCGGCAGCTGCTGTATACCATCTGTAAGTTAAGGCAGGGTCTGCGTTCCTTACAATAAGCTCAGCCGGCGCGCCTTCGCACACTGCAATATTATCAGCAGCTGGCGTGGCAGGCAAAGGCGTAACGTTAACCAAGGCTTCTACTCTTGAGCTCGCGCATCCGGACCCCATAACAGCCTCTACATAATAGGTACTGCCGGAAGTAAGGGTAGGTGTAGTATAAGTGGTGCCTGTAGCTATTGCTATACCGCCTGTGGCTACTGTATACCATCTGTAAGTAAGCGTTGCATCCGGAGACTGAACTGCCAGAACTGCCGTAGCACCCGCACAGGTTGTCGCATCTGGTACAATAGGGGCAGTTGGCTGAGGGTTTACCGTTACAATTACCGTTTTTCTGGGGCTGGTACAAACCGGGTTGGTGGTGTTTGATGCCTCCAGGTAATACGTGGTGCTTGCATTTAGGAAGTCTGTGTTGTAGGCAGTGCCTGTGGCAAGTAGTGTTCCGTTGGTATTGTACCATCTGTAAGTTAACGATGGGTCCGGTGATGTTACGGAAAGCGTGGTGCGCTGACCGGCGCAAATAGTTTTATCGCTGGCCTGAGGCATTTCCGGTAACGGCCTAACAGAAACAAGTATGGCTTTTCTGGAACTTACGCAGCCTGTGCTGCTGGTAGCATCTACATAATAAGTAGTGTTGGCAGAGATAGAACCCGTAGTATAAGTAGCACCAGTAGCCAATGCACTTCCGCCAGTTGCCGAAGTATACCACTTATAAGTAAGAGACGGATCCGGTGAAAGTATACTTAGAGTTGCAGATTCTCCGGCACATACTGTTGTGTTATTAGCTGCTGGCGTGGTTGGTAGGGGAGCAACAGTTATCTTAACCGAATTGCTTACATGCTCAGGGCAAGTGCTGTTCCCTTTTACCTTCCTTCTGAACCAGGTGCTGATGGTTAAAGAACTTGGCGAATAATCCTGGTTTACTGCACCGGCTATGTTGGTAAAGTTAATACCGTCTTCGCTGCGCTGCCACTGGTACACATAATCACTACCGCCTCCTGTTGGCAATGTTCCGTTTAGTTTTGCCGGAGTGCCACCGCTACAAATTGTCTGGGCTGCGCTGATACTATTGTTTGTGATAGTAGGTATAACCGTAACGGTTACCATTCTACGCGTAGAACTGGCGCAGGCGGTTGTGGTGTTGGTTACAGCCTCCACAAAGTATGAGGTGCTGGATGTAAGTATATCTGTAGTATAGGAAATGCCTGTTGTAAGCAGGTTGTTGCCGCTGTACCACTTGTAGGTCAGGGTTGGATCAGGGTTGTTTACAAAAAGGGTAGCAGCATCGCCGGCGCAAATGGTGGTACTGTTAACCTCCGGTATGGCCGGTAGTGGCGTAACTTCTATAAATACAGCCCTTCTGCTCGGGCTGGTGCAGCCCTCTGCCGTCTCAGCCTCTACATAAACCGTTGTGTTCGTCGACAAGGTGCCTGTGGTATAGCTTGTGCCGGTTGCCAGCAAAGTGCCGTTAACTGATGCGCTGTACCATTTATAAGTTAAATTGGCGTTAGGGTTAAGCACCGCCAGGGTTACATTGGTACCTGCGCATACTTCCTTGTTGTCTGCCTGTGGGGTTTCCGGGAGCGCGATCACATTTACTGTTACCTGGCGCCTGGTCGGGTTAACGCAGCCGGCATTCGACACAGCCTCAACAAAGTATGTTCTGCTGGACGTAAGTGTTTCGGTAGTATAGCTTGCGCCTACTTTAAATGGCGTGCCCCCGGTGGCTACCGAATACCATTTATAGGTTATATTGGCATCTGGCGATACTACATTTAAGGTGGCGGAGGTGTTGGTGCAAATGGTTGCATTGTTAACCACAGGTGTAGCAGGCAGTGGATTTACCGTTACCCTGACCGTGTTGCTGACTTCTTCCGGGCATGGGCCTGAGCCTTTAACCCTTCTGCGGAACCAGGTCGTTGTAGTCAGGGCTCCAGGCGCATAGTCCTTGCCTGTGCCAGAGGTTATCGTTGTAAAAAAGGTGCCATCCTCGCTGCGTTCCCACTGGTATGTATAACCACCGCTTCCGCCAACAGGCAGCGTGCCGGTCAGGCTGGCCGGTGTAGCACCGCTGCAGAGTTGCTGGTCACCGGAGATGGTGTTGTTGGATATTGACGCGGAGATAGTAACGTCTACGGCAGTTCTTGAGCTGGCACAACCCGGCGATGCCTTGGTCACAGCCTCTACATAATAAGTGGCGTTGGCGGATAACGGGGGAGTAGTGTAGCTGGTGCCGCTTGCCACAAGGGTATTGCTCTCGTCGAACCAGCGATAAAACAGGTTAGGGTCTGTAACTTTTACTACCAGTGTGGCGCTGGTGCCTTCACATACAAGTGCAGGGTCTACTGCCGGCTTCTGGGGCAGTGGCAGTACTGTAACATCTACAGGGCTTCGCGTGGTAATACAGCCATCCGTCGTGATCGCATCCACATAGTATGTTTTACTGGATGTAAGGGCCACTGTAGTATAAGAGGTGCCAGTGCCAAGTATAGGGCTGCCGGCTGCCACATCATACCAGCGGTAAGTATAGCCCGCCTCAGGATTTGTGATAACAAGGGTTGCCTGCGTGCCAATACAGATAGAAGGAGGCACAATATTAATAGATACAGGAAGTGGTGTAACCGTGATCTTCACGGCATTACTGGTTATTTCAGGGCAGGGGCTGTTTGTTTTTACTTTCCTGCGGTACCAGGTGGTGGTTTGGAGGGCAGGAGGGGCGTAGTCCAAAGCGTTTGCGCCAGAAATGTCCGTAAAGAAAGTACCGTCTTCACTGCGTTGCCACTGGTAAATATAAGCGCCCACGCCGCTTGAGCTTCCGCCACCGCTAGGTACTGAGCCTATTAGCTTTGCAGGTGTGCCTCCACTACAGATCGCCTGCGCCGCTGTGATGGAATTATTTGTTACAGGTTGCGTTACAAATACCTTCACTTCAACCCGTACCGGGTTAAAGCAGTTTGTGGCAGATGTAGTGGATGCTTCTACCCAGTACGACCTATCTGCTGTAAGCGCCGGCGAAGTATAACTTGTGCCGGAGCCAATTATTGAAGTTGCAGTTGCTGTGCTATACCAGCGGTAAACAACAGAAGCATCCGGATTATCCACAGTTAAAGTTGCCTGACTGCCGGAACAGATATTTACGTTGCTGGCAACAGGGTTGGCAGGCGGTACATTCACTGTGATCTTGACCACATTAGATTCAACAGCGCAGCCATCTCTATAGGCTACACGCTTAAACCAGGTGGTCCGGTTCAGCGCCGGCGACTGGTAATCCTTGTCCCGGCCAGTGGCAATTGGGGTAAAGTCTGTGAGTGAGTTTGTCGTGCTATGGTACCACTGGTAGGTTATAGAGCCAGCGGAAGGCGCCGCTCCTGTGAGCTGGGCTGGAATTACGCCTGCACAAATCTCCTGGTCGTTGCCTATGGTTTGCCCTCCACCAACTATGGATGAAGCATAGGCAGTTGCTGCTGACCTTGTTGCGCTGACACACCCGTTCTGCGTGACTGCTTCTACATAAACTGTTGTGTTTGCGCTTAGATTACCGGTTGTATATGAAGTACCCCAAACGATAGGGGAGCCTCCCGTAGAGGTTGTGTACCATCTATAGATCAGTTCTGGCCTGGCATCCTGCACCCAAAGCGTGGCCTTGCTTCCCTGGCAGGCATACACATCCTCAACCAACGGGGCATTGGGCAATGCTTCAATGGTGATGATCTGGGTGGCTACCTCCGAAACATTGCCACATGTACTCGTAGCGGTAACATCTACCTTGTAGCTACCTGCGGTTGGGAAGTTGATGATTGGGTTGGCCACTGTAGCCGTTACCACTCCATTTACCCGCCAGGAATATGAGTTTATGGTTCCACCGTTTGCAGTATAAGTAGGCCTGTGATCCGTGCTGGTTGTACTGAAACTAATTGTAGTAGGACCGCAATAATTAACACTGGATTTGCCAGCTGGAAAAGTAACGGTTGGAGCTACACATTGGGCATACACCTGTACAGTGCAGACCCAGAAAAAGATTGTAGCAAGAAGGGCTAAGGGTAAAGGTATTCTCATAAGCACGTTATCAACAAAAATCGATGCAGTCAAAAAGTATTAAGTAGAAATAAAGTTCAAATTTAAAGCTCACGTAAGTTGAGTTGTTTTGTAATTATTCTAATATTGAAATTATAGTGTTAAGACACCGGTGGTTATTTTTATACTTTAAATTGGCTTAGTATATTTTTTATGGCCTGATATAATTGTTAAAGCAATATGATAAAAAAAGTTATAGCTGCAAACTTATTGAAGACGTGAAATTTAGGATAAATAATGAGAAAAGCCAGGAGGATTTGCTATAAAAGGTAACATGTGTTTAAATTTGTAAAAATTGTATTATCTTGTTTTGTGTCTTATTTGTTGTCAAATCTGGCTATAAGTATAAGTAGTGGTTGGAGTGTGATGGTAATAGTATAATTTTAGATTTTATGATGGGGTGTATGTTGGAGGGTAATGAATTTGTTCAAAAGATGGTGAAAAAAATAGGCCTGAAACTTTGGGTTTCAGGCCTATTGGTGGTCAGGTTGTGAGTGTTTCTAATTGTGTGCGTCCTCGGCACGAGCGGAACTGCCACTGATTATCTGACCAAAGAAGATGCTGTTAAGGAACAGTTTATTGGTGCCATACCAGAAGGCACGGAAGTTAGGGTTGTCAGGCATGGCGATTACCTTTCCTGCTCCCACTGAGGAAACATCCACTGCTGCCGAATTCTTAGCCTTTTGTAAATTTTGTTTTGATATATAGCCTGCCATTAAGGGGTTGGCTGTATACATAACCGGGTTTGCATAAGGGCTTTTAGAGCGTTCCAGGAACAAGGTGTTGCTTCTGAAAATAGGAAGCTGTGCATCTGTGTAACCATAAGCTATTGGGTGGGTAAGGTCTAACCTGGTTTCGAAAATAGCACCGCCTATAACCTGGGCACCCACCTCGTTGCCCATATTTCCATAAGGCTTTTGAGTGGAGGCTGTCTCCTGTTCTGTTTTCTTTAACGTGATATTGCCAATGCCATTGTCGGCCAGCCAGCGCACCGCATCGCCCATGCCCACTACGGTGCCGCCTTGCTGTACCCAGCTGCGCATTTTGTCTTTGGAGATGCTGTTATAGTTGCCATCCGCCATCACGATCACGTTATACTTGTTCAAGCCAATGCGATTGAAATTGCTGGTGGTAACCAGTGTAGGCTTCATGTTGAATCTGTCATCCAGCAGGTGCCAGGCCTCGCCAACATCATTGCTGTTTACGCCATCTCCGATTAAAAGCAATATCTTTGGCTGCTGCAGATTCGCCATCATCGGACTTCCTAGTTTTATACCCTGTGGGGTAAATCCTGTTTCCATGGCGTATACTTGTAATGCATTCTCGATGGCTACCTGCTGCAGAAGCTTGTAAAGTTCTTCCGGGTTAAGTGGCTGGCCTGTTACAGGTATAAGTATAGAGCCGTAGTCAAACTGCTTGCCGCTGCCTGTGGTAAATTTGTCTGTGGCCACTTTGGTAAGTATGCCGCGTTCCATCAGGGTGTTCAGGGCTCGGGGAGCGTAGTAACCATGCCACTCAAATACATAGGCATAGTTGTTCATGCTTCCCACAACTTCACCTTTCGGAAAAGTAACATTTTCAACCCGCTGCCCCAGTAAACTATTCTTAAAGTTTTTAGCAGTAAGCGCAGTGTGGTCCAGGTCAAAAGCCAGCGGAAATGTCCAGGCGGAGATATCGTAAAACAGGCTGTCCTGGAATTTGGTGCGCTTCTCAAACATACCTTCGATCAGTTTGTACTGTGGCTGCTCTGTAGGTATGATGTAGGCATTCTCCGGAGTATAGGTTGTGTTGTCTATCTTAAACGTGTCCCTGGGTCGGTATACTTCTATCTGGTGCTGTTTGATGATCTCTGCCAGGTGATATGCTTTCGCTTTGTCCTTTTCAGAGCCAAACACATAAGCCTTTACAGGAGCGTTCTTAGACTCGCTATAAGACTGCTTGTAGAAATCACGCTGGTGTGCCAGAAGTTCCTCGCGCATGGCCTGTGCAGCCTCCAGTGTTGAGAGTGTTGTCGTAAACTGGTTGCGGATGGTAAACGGAAAAGTCAACACCCCATTTACACTTTCCTGGGCGTGACCCCTGGAACTGGCCTGCTCAAACAGGATGCCTACAGAGCCGTTTACATCAGGGTAAGTAGAGCCTTTGCCATAGTAAAAATCATCAAAGCTCTCTTCTGTGTAATAGAAGGACCCGATCTTATCCAGAGCTTTGGAGTGGTAGGTGCCAATTTTCTGCGTCAGCTTAAAGCCATTCTCCGGAGACAAGGGGTGGTTACGGCTAGGTATACCTGGCTGGAAGAAAAAGGTGGAGTTCGTGCCCATTTCATGGTGGTCGGTCAGCACGTTTGGTTTCCACTCGTGGAACTTGGCTAGTCGCCCTCTGGACTCAGGGTGCTGTAGTGGAAGCCAGTCGCGGTTAAGGTCGAACCAGTAATGGTTGGTTCTGCCGCGTGGCCATACTTCGTCAAACTCAGCGCTGTTGCTGTCTATGATAAGGTTCTTGCTGCGGTGGGAGTTTACCCAACTGGCAAAGCGGTTCAGTCCATCCGGATTTATAGATGGGTCTATAAGTATAACCGTTTCCTTTAAAAGCTTCTCTATCTCGGGACCTTGTGCTGCTGCCAGGTGGTAAACGGCTAACAAAGAGGCGTTGCTGCCACTCGGTTCGTTGCCATGTACACTGTAGCCCATCCAAACAACAGCAGGCATGTCCTTAATGTTAAGGCTGCCTGATTCAGCTGGGTTGGTCAGTTTTTTATGGTTTGCCTTTATAGTTTCTATGTTCTTGTGGTTCTCAGGCGACGTGATCGTGAGTAAGTATAAAGGGCGGTTTTCATGTGTGCGGCCATATTCCGAGATGGTGATCCTGTCGGAATGCTGTGCCATCTGGCGCATGTACATGGCAAGCTGGTCGTGGCTTACATGCCACTCGCCCACATTATAGCCGAGCAGCTCTTTGGGTGTAGGTACGGCCTTGTTGTACTGTACATGTTGTGGCAGGTAGTACGAAAGTTCCGCCTGCTGCGCAGAAGCAAGCTGGCTCAGGCCAAGCATAGCTGCTACAGCAAAGGCTTTGATGTTCTTCATTTAGCAGATGTAGTTAGTTTAAAGGTAGTTTAGTTGTAAATGCAATTTGTTGCATTGCAATTCTTTTTCCAAACAAAATCATTCTCATTTAGGTGCTTCATCTAAAAGCTATAGTTACTAAGTGACGTTTGTTTCTGTCTGATCTGATTGTTCAGGTATCCTTTATTTGAGTTGTTTGGTGTCGTGGTTAGCTGCAAGTAAGACCTCTAACAAGTATATATGTTAATTAATATATAATATTTCTAATGTAAAATTTTTTGTTATATTATTAAGTGCAATTAAATGTATGATTAAGTGCTTTTTTATTCAGGGTAAGCACTTTTTTAAGAATTTTAGCTATTCATTTGAATGAAACGAAGTGCAAAAACCTCCCTTTAAAGCACAATACTATGTAACTTTTTTGATATTTATGTGTAAACAAACATTATAGAGCTTATTAAATATTAGAAAAAAGTAATATAGTATGTGTATGATGTATTTATACTTCTTTTCCGGGTAATTGCACTTCAGTAAGTTTCCGGACAGCTGCCTTCTCGATATCTCGATACAGTATGTCTAACTGACGGATTGGTTAAAGCCAATTTGCTCTTCTTTAATGTATGGTTTAGCTCTTTTTAAGGCTATAAAACCATATACCCAGCTATTCTATGCCCCTATGTAAAGCAAACGCAGCTTTTGACGCTTGTATGATAGTAAAAATACAAAACCTGTAACCATCTGATTAGCCCCAAACCTTTAACCCCTAATTTATGAAAAAGAATTTTACACAATTGATTGCTGGAGTACACTTCGCACGGTACTACGAAGTATCGGTTGTAAGTCTGCTCCTGCTGTTTTTTATGCTGTTGGCCAATGTGGCGTCGGCACAGACAGTAACAGGAATGACACCAAAATGTGCCACAGTTGGACAAACAAATCTTGTTGTAACTGTTACTGGTACCGGATTTACTATAAACGGAGGTAATCAGGTAGAAGCAAAGCTTAATAATGTACAAATTGCAAGTAACCTACTTACAAGAACTTCTGATACTCAAATTTCTATAGCAATTCCCAACAGTTATTTAGCGCAAATTGGGACTGTGTTAGTAGAAGTAGGTAACAGAATTGGTGGAGGCAACTATAATTGGCAAGCCGCAGGAACTATAGTGGTCATCGGACCACCAACTGCACAAGGAGCATCACGATGCGGATCAGGATCTGTAACATTAACAGCATCCGGAGCTCCGGCTGGCGCAGCTTACCAGTGGTACGATGTAAGTAACAACCCAATAGCCGGGGCTACCAACTCAACCTATACAACTCCTGCCTTGTCTGCTGCCACTAATTATTCGGTAGCTATGACGGCTCCTACTGGTTGTGTGAGTACACGTACAACTGTTACAGCTGCAGTTAACACAATTCCTAATGTACCAGCCATAACATCTAATTCACGTTGCGGCTCAGGTACCGTTTCCTTATCTGCGACAGCAGGGGCAAATGGGGACTTGGTAAGATGGTACAGTGCCCCTACCGGTGGTTCTGCTATTGCAACAGGAGACAGCTACACCACCCCAAGTTTGAGTGCAACAACATCCTATTACGCATCTACATACAACACTACGACCACATGCGAGAGTGCCAGGGTTGAGGTTAAAGCCACAATCAATGCTGTCCCAAATACGCCGTTGGTAACGGCAGGCGCACGATGCGGCACAGGTACTGTGACTTTATCTGCGACAGCAGGGGCAAATGGGGACTTGGTAAGATGGTACAGTGCTCCTACCGGTGGTTCTGCTATTGCAACAGGAGACAGCTACATCACTCCAAGTTTGAGTGCAACAACATCCTATTACGCATCTACATACAACACTACGACCACATGCGAGAGTGCCAGGGTTGAGGTTAAAGCAACGGTGAATACAATACCTAATGCACCTTCCACCAATTCTAATTCACGCTGCGGTGACGGAAGTGTGACACTTTCGGCATCCGGCACACCAAGTGGCGGCACTTATCGCTGGTACATGGTGGCCTCTGGAGGAACGGCTATCGCAGGGGAGACCTCCTCGACCTACACCACACCGAGCCTTTCCTCAACAAACACCTATTACGTATCCACGGTCAGCGCAGAAGGGTGTGAGAGTACATCGAGAACTCCAGTAACGGCTACCATCAATAGTATTCCTGAAGTGCCATCTGCGACACCAGAAGAGCGTTGCGGCCCCGGAACAGTTACACTGACTGCTACAGCGGGTGCAAACGGGGATGTTGTACGTTGGTATAATGCTGCCAGCGGTGGTTCGCCTCTAGCGACTGGTACAAACTTCACAACCCAATCTTTGAATTCAACTACTTCATTCTATGCTTCTACCTATAACAGCACAACACAATGTGAGAGTAGTAGAGTAGAAGTAATAGCTGTTGTCAATTCTGTACCCGGTTCACCAACTGTTTTGTTAACAGATGTAACCAGATGCGGCACTGGGCAGGTTACATTATCAAGTAGTAAATCTATTTCTAACTTTCCGGCTAACGGAGCAACAAACAGATGGTATGATGCCAGTGGCAATGTACTGTTTACAGGTGAGACTTATACCCCAACCTTAAATGATTTTAGTACGCAAACATATTATGTAGGAAGCTATAACACCGTTACAGGTTGTGAAAGCTCTCAAAGAGTTGCTGTAACTGCGAGAGCAATTCAAGTACCAGTAGCGTCTGTAAACACCGGAGGTAACCCAACCACATTCTGTAGTGGCGGTTCTATCGTTCTCTCTGCTGTAGCCAACCCATCGAGTGGTACCTATACTTATCAGTGGAAAAAAGATAATATTGATATACAGGGAGCTACAAATGCAACATACACAGCTAGCACATCAGGAGACTATAGTGTAGTTATAACCAATGAAGGCAAATGTCCTAGCACTCCTTTTGAGCCGGTTACGGTAACGGTAAACCAGTTACCGACAGCTACGATCCAGGCCAGCGGCAATACTACCTTCTGCCAGGGCGGCTCCGTGACGCTCACGGCCCAGGGTGGCACCTCCTGGCTGTGGAGCAACGGCGCCACCACCCAGTCCATCAACGTGTCGGCCAGCGGCACCTTCACAGTTAAGGTAACCGACGGCAACGGCTGCACAAGCCCGGACTCAGCCCCAACTACTGTTACTGTAAACCCATTACCGACAGCTACGATCCAGGCCAGCGGCAACACTACCTTCTGCCAGGGCGGCTCCGTGACGCTCACGGCCCAGGGTGGCACCTCCTGGCTGTGGAGCAACGGCGCCACCACCCAGTCCATCAACGTGTCGGCCAGCGGCACCTTCACGGTTAAGGTAACCGACGGCAACGGCTGCACAAGCCCGGACTCAGCCCCGATGACTGTAACAGTAAACCCATTACCGACAGTGTCTGCAGATAATAAATCGGTTTGCTTTGGAAATAATACAGTGGCTCTTACCGGCTCACCAGCAGGAGGTACCTGGAGCGGCCAGGGAGTAATTGGCTCCACTTTTAATGCGAATGGGCTTGCTGCAGGTAACTATACAGTAACTTATACTTACACGAATGCAAATAACTGTACACAGAGCGCAACCGCAACTGTTACGGTAAACCCACTTCCTACTGTATCCATTACTCCAACAGGTCCGCTGCAATTTTGCCAGGGCAATTCTGTTGTATTAGTGTCATCAGCATCTCCAGGTTCTGATACATTTAGCTATAAATGGTTTAATGCGGAAGACAATTCACAGGTATCTACTGATAAGGATTATGTAGCCACGGCTTCGGGAAGCTATTACCTTATCGTGGAAAATCAGAATGGCTGTCAGAAAACATCGCAAACACTGAATGTAATTGTTGCAGAAAAACCTACAGAGGCTAATATAACTGTTGTTGGCTCTAATACATTCTGTACTGGCGGAAGCGTGAGAATGAGTGCCAATAAGTCTCCGGATCCTGAGAATCCTTATACTTATCAATGGTTTAAAAATAGTGTTCTTATCGCTGATGCAACTGATCTTGACTATACTGCTACGGAAGCAGGAGATTATAGTGTTGAAGTGACTAATTTAGTAGAAGATTGCTCTAAGACATCAGCTCCTTTAAAAGTAACTGTTCTGCCACAACCTACGGCCGTTGTAACTAGCGGTAACGCAACAAAATGCGTTGGCGCCGGCAATTCTACTACGTTTACAGTTTCAGGTACCTACTCAGGTGGAACACCCCAGTGGTTATCGAGCAATAGCAACTTCGTTGTATCAAATGCAACATTTAACGGAGGTGTGGCAACCGCAACTGTTACAGCTACAGGGGCTGGTTCCAGCACCATTACGTTGAGAACTACCAACAACGCAGCTTCCTGTACAACCGCCAACAGCTCTCTAACTCTGACAACGGTCCCACAACCGGTTGTTTCGTCAGTATCTGCGTCGCCAGCCGAAAAATGTATAGGTAATGGTAATACTACTGTATTCGACTTAAGTGGTGTAGTTGCCAACGGCAGTCCAACCTGGAGTGTAACAGGTACTACAGGAAGCGCAGCTGTGAGCAACATCAGTAGCCCGAACACAACCGGCACACAGGTTACAGTTTCGGGTGTAGGTACAGTTACCATGCGCTTATCCGCTAAAAACTCTATACAAGATTGTAATGATGCCAGTAAGGACGTTACACTAACCGTACACCCGTACCCAACAGCCGATGCCGGACCTGATCAGGAAAAATGTTCTAATGGTGGGGTTGTATTTTTCTGGAGACAAGGTAGCGGGTCTGGTGATGAATCCAAATTAGAAGTGAAATGGACAGTTAAAAGCAAGGATCCTGGATTAAATGTTTCAATTGGATATGATTGGCAGTATGGTCAGCGTGTTGACATAACAGGTATTGGTAGCGCCGTTTTAACAATGACTGTAACCACAAATGGTTGCTCAACTTCTGATGACGTTGTTTATATTACAAAACCAATTCCGGCTGTAAATGCGGTATCCAATAAAACGTACTGTAATGGAAACGCAGGAGAAGCAATAAACTTTGGAAGCACTCTACCTGGATCAGAATTCGACTGGACCTCAACTGCTGATATAGGGTTTGGAACAAGTGGAAAAGGTAACATTCCGGCTTATACTGCTACTAATAATGGTACAAGCCCAATAACAGCTACAGTAAGTGTAACTGCAACGATCAATGGCTGTACAAGTCCGGTACAATCCTTCAATATCACCGTTAACCCTACGCCTACAGTGAACGCCATTGCCAGCAGGACTCACTGCCACGGCGCGGCCGGCGCGGCCATCAGCTTCGGCGGGGCGGTATCAGGCACGACCTACAACTGGACCTCGACTGCCAATGTGGGCTTCGGCACCAGCGGCACGGGCGTTACCAGCATCCCGGCCTACACGGCCAACAACACAGGCGCCTCGCCGGTGACGGCCACCGTGACGGTGACGCCGGTTGCCAACGGCTGCCAGGGCACGCCGACCAGCTTCACGGTGAGGGTTGACCCGACGCCTACGGTGAACGCCATTGCCAACAGGACACACTGCCACGGCGCGGCCGGCGCTGCTATTACATTTGGCGGGGCGGTTAACGGTACGACCTACAACTGGAGTTCCACGGCCGACGTAGGCTTCGGCACGAGTGGCACAAGCGCCAGCGGCATCCCGGCCTACACGGCCAACAACACGGGCGCCTCGCCGGTGACGGCCACCGTGACGGTGACGCCGGTTGCCAACGGCTGCCCTGGCACGCCGACCAGCTTCACGGTGAGGGTTGACCCGACGCCTACGGTGAACGCCATTACCAACAGGACGCACTGTCACACTGATGCCGGCGCGGCCATCAGCTTCGGCGGGGCGGTATCAGGCACGACCTACAACTGGACCTCGACGGCCAATGTGGGCTTCGGCACGAGCGGCACGGGCGTGACAGGCATTCCGGCCTACACAGCGAATAACCCGAGTACAAACTCAATAACGGCTACTGTAACTGTAACTCCTGTAGCTAATGGCTGTACAGGTACATCACGTACCTTTACCGTAACAGTTAACCCTAAGCCAACTCCAAGCTTTACAGGTGTAAATGATGGACAGGTAATATATTCAGGTGATCCAAGTATAAATCTGGTAGGTAACTATGCCACCGGAGGTACATTCTCAGGAGCAGGGGTGTCTGGAACAACTTTCTCACCATGTAATGCCTTACTTGCAGCACCTGCAGGCTCCAACACGATAAGTGTGCCAATCACCTACACTGTTACGCTAAGTGGATGTACAACAAGTGTTACTAAAACCGTAACAGTGAAAAGGTCTAAGTATACAGTTGTTGTAACTGCTGTACCAATGCCTTTCTGTAGAGGAGATAACGTTACCTATACTACTAAAATCTATCGTGATGTGGAAAGCATAGTATATCCTTATTTAGTTGACAACCTAGGCAGGCCTGTTTATGAGAATGGGGATTTAGTGCCGGCTGGTAGAGCAAACTTACCAGTTGCTAATGATAAGCCGGTTAACCAGGGTGGATATCCTTTCCCTGCTGGTACCCCTGAATTAATTAAGAAGTATGCCTATAGGTTCTTTGAGCCAATCGTGACCGGCGGTACTTTGATTGATCCAGCTTTGTTCGATTATCAGTGGCATAAAAATGAAGCAAATAACAGGAAGAATGACCAATATATAACTTCAGACGCAGGTCTGTCTTCAATGGACTACTATGGCGTATTTGTTACATCAAAAACAGGTACAAATGGATGTGTACCAACGTTAAGCGAACAAATTTCAGATAGAAAGTATAGCGGTGAGATAGAAGAGTATTCCATTTCACTAGCTGCTAATCCAATCTGTAAAGAGGGTACAATCACATTCACGGCAACATTAAATTCAGCTTTCCCATACTGGAGCATTGCTAATTTGCAAATGGAGCTTGTTCGTACCAGAGGTAATCAGGTATTGGGTACTGCTACTTATAATGGCTCAAATACATATAATTTTCCTCTAAGTATACCGCCAACAGATCTGGTAAATGGAGATGAGGTTTATGTGAGATTTAGCTCAACAATAGATCAGTACAGAATAAACTCAAAATGTGGAGGTAATTCTAAATCAAATACAGTAACTGTCCGAATCGATCAGCCAGCTACTATTACCACTAACCTGAATACTAGTGGACAGGCAGTTTGTGTGGGCGGAACAGCTAGCTATACTATAACTGCATCAGGTAGCAACCTGCAGTTCACATGGTTTAAAGATGGTAGCCCTATTTCAAATGGTGGTCAGTTTGCAATTACAAGTGGAGCCACAACAAGTACATTAACAATTTCTAATGTTACTACGACTAATCAAGGTAGTTACTCAGTTAGGGTTGTGAATAATACTACAAGCTCTGTGTGTTCCGCAACTGTTACTTCTAACAGTGCTCCTTTAACTGTTAATCCGTTGCCTTTAGCTAAAGCCGTATCAGCGCCACCTTACTGCCCGGTTAATGCACTTGGATCAGAAGTTACTTTGGACAATTCGGAAAATAGCGTTACATACAGATTGCTGAATGCTAGCGGTATTACCGTGGCAACAAAGCCTGGTACCGGTGGTACTATCAGCTTCGGTACATTCCAGGAAGGCACATATACAGTATCAGCAACCAATAACACAACAACCTGCGGAAACAGTAATGTTGGTAGTGTTACGGTGACTAAGACAACTTATCCTGTGGTAAATGGTAATCTACAGATCTACTGGAACGCTAACATGACGGCATGGGAGGTAACAGCACTCTCTGACCATAACGCTAAGGGCGTGACGATGAACAGTAATTTTAAATATGAATGGTATACTGGCACAAGTGAAACAAATAAGACGCTATTTGCTACAACCAACTATCCAAACAATAAGATCACTATTCCGAATCCAGCATCGAACTTGTTTGTGCAGTGTTACATCAGAACCCCAAGTGGAATCTGCTTGCCAGATGTAGTAATGGACAACTCAGCAGTCACCCCACTCCCAGTAGAGATCATCTACCTGACAGCCCAAAAGCAGGGCTACAATGTGGTGCTGGAATGGGCTACGGCGATGGAGAAGGATAACATGGGCTTTGAGGTGCAGGTATCAGCGGATGGCAAGGAGTACAGAAAGCTCGATTTTGTAGCCACGAAGAACGGTAACTCCAGTCTGAAGCAGGTTTACAAGTATGTAGATACGGAGAACGGTAAACATGGTACCCGTTACTACAGGCTCAAGCAGATGGACCACAGTGGCCAGGTTGAGTTCTTCGGGCCTAAAATGGTAGACTTTGGCAGTGTGACCAACAAGATCGTAGTTTACCCTAACCCGTTTGTGAACAAGATCGAGATGAACATCGAAGCAGAGCAGGACGGAACAATGGAAATAATCCTGTCAAACTCTGTGGGCAAGCAGCTGATCAAGAAATCCATACTGGTTGAAAAAGGTGTGAACGCAGAGCAACTGCTTCTGGAAACTAACCTGCCACAGGGAGTATACTTCATCACTACCCGCATGGGAAGTGTAACGAATCACTTTAAATTATTAAAACAATAGAATAAACTAATTAGGGTTTAAAGCTGAAAGAGCCAGGTATTTTACCTGGCTCTTTTGCTTTTATACTTTTGCTATAGTAAGGGTTGCAGCACTTTTACCTTTAAGCTGGTTGGCTGCTGTGGCGAGTGGTATACTTTATGAGTAGCTTTGATAAAATCCTCCTCATTGGCTTTAAAGATATTGTCTACATACTTTTGCGGGTTGCGGTCAACTAACGGGAACCAGGTGCTTTGGATCTGTACCATAATGCGGTGGCCTTTCTTGAAAGTATAAAGCACATCCTGCAACTCCACGTTTACAGGTGTTACCTGGTTCGGCGTAAATGGCTCAGGCTTTTCGAAGCTGTTCCGGAAACGGCCTCGGAACACCTCGCTGCGTACCATGGCCTGGTAACCACCCATTGGCTTTTTGGGCTGGTGTGCTGTAGCACGGGCAGTGTCAGGGTATACGTCAATCAGCTTTACAACCCAGTCGGCATCTGTACCGGTGGTAGCCACTTTAAGCTGTGCCAATATCTCGCCAGCCAGTGTAATGTCCTCCGTCAATACATCCGTCTGGAAGGTCAGCACATCGGGTCTGCGGCTGGCAAAGCGCTGGTCGTCGGTCATGTACTCACGGGTCATGCCGGTGGCGATTGCCTCTGTAAAAGGTACAGGTTTGTTTGGGTCGCTGATGAAGTCGGAGAAAGGGGCCTCTTTATCTGAGGGCTCGTTAAAGCTTAGTTTACCATTGGCGTGCAAGTATAAAGTGCGTTCCTGTGCATCTTTTGGCGGCCATACTTCAAACTCACGCCATTTGTTATTACCTCCCTCAAACATGATAGCCTCAGGTAATTTTACTGCCGTTTTAGCATCACTTTTCAGGTAATGGTTAAAGAACTTTGCCTCAACCTCCTGCTGGTACCAGGGAGAGTTCTTCTGCCCGAATGACACATTACCCAGGCTTGATCCGTCGGTGCGTGCCCAACCGCCATGAACCCAGGGCCCCATCACGATCATGTTTGTCAGTTTCGGGTTGTTTTTCTCCAGAGTCTGGTAAATCTTCAGTGGGCCGTAAAGATCCTCGGCATCATACCAGCCTCCCACAGTCATCACGGCGGCATGTTTCACGTTTTTAAGATGAGGAAGTATGTTTCGGTCCTGCCAGAACTTATCGTAATTCGGGTGCTCTACCATATCATTCCAGAAAGCAACCTGATTCTTATAGTATTTGTCGTTAGCATTTTTTAACGGACCCATTCTTAAAAAGAACTCATAACCATCCGGGGTGCCGTGGTCGAAGCGTGGGTTGCGTTTGGTGGTGGGCTCGGGCCGTGGCAGGCCAAAACTTGCCAGAAAGTTAAAGGCATGTGGCAGGAAAGTAGCTCCGTTGTGGTGGAAATCGTCCCAGAACCAGTCGGCGATAGGTGCCTGCGGCGAAACTGCCTTAAGCGCAGGGTGGTTGCTCATGAGTCCGGCAGCAGCGTAAAAGCCAGGGTAGGAGATGCCCCATTGTCCCACACGTCCGTTATCGTTATCCAGTTTCCTGATCAGCCAGTCTACAGTATCGTAGGTGTCTGTGCTTTCGTCGATGTCCTGCTTGCCCTTTTTGTTGGCAATGTGTGGGGTCATGTTTACAAACTCACCCTCCGACATATAGGTGCCACGTACATCTTGGTAAACAAAAATATAGCCGTCGCGCATTAAGGTAGTGCTCGGTCCGAGGCTGGTTTTATACCCCTCACCATACGGGCCAACTGAGTAAGGCGTACGGTTCATCAGGATCGGATACTTTTTACCCTTATTCTTAGGTGAGTATACTACCGTAAACAGCTTTTTGCCGTCGCGCATTGGTATCTGGTACTCTGCTTTTTCGTAGTTCTGCCGGATGTAAAGTGAGTCCTGGTTTATAGTTTGGGCTATACTTGCCGATGCACTGAAGCAGAAGCACAACAGCACGAGCAAGCGTAACAGCTTAGCATGGGTTCGCATAAGTATATGATTTTAGATTAGTTATGAAGTTTAGAGCCTTAATATATGCACAATCTGTAATATTTAATTAATTAACACCACCAATTTTCAGATAAGTAAAGTATAAGCCAGATTAGCGCATTAAACTGACTCAGGAATGGGGAATTACAGAGAGCCTGTTTAGAGTTTATTAAAATCCTTAGCCTGCCCTTGCTGCGTGTTATCACCAGCAAGTATAATAGCCAGTGCCTTAAATTGTTGGTGAAAAACACCAACAATGGCGGGTTCGATTTCTTTTAGCCAAGACCCTAAACAGCTTCAGAGTATAAAATTTGATGTGAGTCCTTAATGAAAGGAGCAGTTATACTTTAATATTACCGTAGGTGCCGCATAATGGCATAAGGAAAGGGAGCCCAGATGGCGGTTTTTACATCCATGGCTTTTAAGCCCTGGTTTACCCAGTTGTTGCAGTTTTTGAAAAGGTAAAACTTGCCGTTGGCCTCGTAAAAAGTGTCTTTGTGGGTGTAGCCGGAGCCGCTGATGTGCATGTACTCGCCGTACTGTTTCTGAAAAGATTTGTTGATGTAGGTGATCAGGCGCTGGTACTGTTCTGCCGAAACCATTATGGGGCGCTGGTGCCTGTTTGGTTTAAGTTTGTTTTTGATGTATTCTACGTGCATGGCTGTGGGCGTAGGCCATAGTGCAGAAGAGAGCGCAACTCCCGGTTTAAGATCACTCCATTCAGGCGTTTCCATGTAAAAGCGCCGGTCGCCCCAGCCAAAGCCAATGTAGGCATAACTGCTATCCACGTTGCCAAAATGGTGTAAGGGAATCTTTGTGCGCCAGTCAATAAAGGGTGTAACCACTGGCACAATAATGTCAGTGTGCACGCCATTGGAAGTTATAAAAACTTCAACAGAGTCCGGAGCGTTACTCTGGGCAAAGCCACAGTTGAGCGGGAAGCTGCTAAGTATAAACCCAACAGCCAAAAACAGCACGGCAAAATCGGTGAGGGCTGTGGCTGCCCTGGCAAGTATAAATACTACGTTTCTTGCGATTTGCTGCATGTATACTCATACGTGCAAAGCACAGTAAGTATAAAAACAAAACCCGGAGCAAAGCCCCGGGTCTGAATGTAAGTTTAGTTAATTTAGTTTCTGATTAAATATGCCGTTTTAAGCCTGGCATCGGCTAAATTCTTTATAGCGATAAGTTTGTCTTGAATTAGATGCTGTGGTCGGTGCTTTTCTGTACCTGGCCTGACAGGGCAGGAAGAAATTGTGAATGCAAAAGTACGCGTTTTTTTCTTTTTATCTGCATGCATACCGAAAAAAACTGCAACAACTGTCTGGTGAGATCTGCTCATGAAAAGCAATGGGTTAAGCGGGTTTCATGCTATATTTGTCTATTCCAACTTTTATTTTCAGATTGTAATTTGTAATTCAAACAGATCAATATGATACATTCCTTAAAGCGGATATTCGCTTTTGCCTATGTGTTGCTAAGTGTGCAGGTGGCTTTTGCGCAGCAGGCCATTAAGACACCGGAGCAGTTCCTGGGCTATAAATTAGGCAAGCAATTTACTACCCATGCCCGCATTGTAGACTACGTCAGCTACCTTGCTGCACAGGCACCAAACCGCATGAAAGTGCAGGAGTATGGCCGTACTTACGAAGGGCGCCCTTTGCTGCTGGCCTACGTGGCATCCGAAGAAAACCTGCCCAGGCTGGAGCAGATCAGGGAGAATAACCTGCGCCTGGCAGGAGTGCAGAACGGGCAGGTACAGGGTAACCAGCCTGCTATAGTATGGCTTAGTTACAACATACACGGCAACGAGTCGGTAAGTTCTGAGGCTGTGATGCAGGTGCTTTATGACCTGGTTAACCCAACTAACTCACAGGCAAAACTGTGGCTGCAAAATGCGGTGGTTATACTTGACCCTTGCGTAAACCCTGATGGCCGTGAACGTTATGTGCAGTGGTACAAGCAGGCGGCAAACCAGGGCGGCAATCCATCGCCGTATGCCTGGGAGCACTGGGAGCCATGGCCGGGTGGCAGGCCAAACCACTATTACTTCGACCTTAACCGCGATTGGGCCTGGCAAACACAGATCGAATCGAAGCAGCGCCTGAAGGAGTATAATAGCTGGTTGCCACAGGTACATGCCGATTTTCATGAGATGGGGCCAGAGTCTCCGTATTATTTCTCGCCTGCGGCAAAACCTTTCCATGAGGACATCACACCCTGGCAGCGCCAGTTCCAGAACACCATCGGCGACTACAACCGCCAGTACTTCGACAAGAACAACTGGCTATACTTTACCCGCGAAAACTTCGACCTGTTTTACCCTAGCTACGGCGATACGTGGCCAACCTTTAACGGCGCCATCGGCATGACATATGAGCAGGGAGGCTCCGGACGCGCAGGGCTGGCCTATAAAAAGCAGGACGGCGATACGCTTACCCTCGTAGATAGGATTGCCCACCACGTGGTTGCCAGTGAGGCTACCATCAAGGCAACATCGGATAAAGCCGCTCAGCTGAAGCAGGAGTTTGCAAAGTATCATGAAAATAACCTGAAAAAGCCGGCCGGTGAGTACAAGGCTTTCGTGATAAAGAATGAAGACAGAAGCGCAGGCAACATCAAAGCGCTGACAACTTATCTTGATAATCAAGGCATAAAGTATGGCTATGTGGGCAAAAACACCTCAGCCAAAGGTTTTAACTATAGCACCGGCAAGGAGGAAAGTATAAGGTTGGGCCAGAATGACCTGGTAGTGAGTATGTACCAGCCAAAATCAACGTTGGTAAAAGTGCTGTTCGAGCCAAGGGCCAACCTCGAGGACTCTCTGACTTATGACATTACATCCTGGGCGTTGCCTTATGCCTATGGCGTGCAGGCTTATGCAGTTAAAAACAAAGTAGATGCAAACGGCACTAAACCAACCACCATATCTGCACAAAGTATAAATATTGCTAAACCATACGCCTACCTGGCCCGATGGAACAGCCTGAACGACCTACGTTTCCTGACAGAACTGATGAAGCAGGACGTAAAGGTGCGCATGGCCGAAAAACCTTTCGAAACGGAAGGGCAAAAGTATGAGGCAGGCACCCTGATCATCACGCGTACAGGTAACGAGCGCCTTGGCGATAAGCTGGACGCCACTGTTCGTGAGCAGGCAGGTAAGTATGACGTTGAGCTGAGTGCAACAGGCACTGGCTTCGTTAGCAGCGGCGCCGACTTCGGGTCCGGAAATGTGCGTTACCTTAAAATGCCTAAAGTGGCTGTAATGTCCGGGGAGGGGATTTCTCCGTATGGCTTCGGGGAAGTATGGCATTACTTTGAGCAGCAGATCGGGTATCCGGTTACGGTTCTAAATACCTCATACTTTGCCAACGTGCCACTGCACGAGTTTGATGTACTGATTCTGCCGACAGGCAACTACAACAAAGTGCTGGACGAGAAAACACTGGAGCAGGTAAAAAGTTGGGTGCGTGGCGGTGGTAAACTGATTGCCATGGAGAGTGCAGCCGGGTTCCTGGCTGGTAAAAAAGACTTCAGCCTGAAAAAGAAAGATGCCAAAGAGGAAGAAGATAAGGATAAGAAAGATAAGAAGGATAAAGAAGACCCTTACGCCAGGCTTCGCACTTATGCCGACAGAGAGCGCGAAGCTTTGCGTGAAGAAGTGCAGGGCAGTGTATTCAGGGTAGATCTGGATAAGACGCACCCGCTTGCCTTTGGCTACAACGACACTTATTTTGCCCTGGTTCGCTCAGCGGATACTTTCCAGTTTATGGAAGATGGCTGGAACGTAGGAGTGTTGAAAAAGAATAACTATGCCACCGGTTTTGTAGGCGCCGATATCAGGAAAAAGCTACAGGATGCGCTTATACTTGGCACACAGAGTATGGGCCGCGGGCAGGTGGTATACTTAGCCGATAACCCATTGTTCCGAGGATTCTGGCAAAGCGGAAAGCTACTGTTTGGCAATGCCGTTTTTGTAGTAGGACAGTAAAAACCATATTTTGCAAAATGCCGCAGCCGAACAAGTTGCGGCACTTTTATTTTATAGCTACTTAGCTGCCTAAAATGTATTACCTTCGCGGTATAAAAACCAAAGTATAAAATGGATACGATCATATCTTACCCTGCACCGGAAGAATACACCGGCTATGTTGGGAACTATATAAAAGAGGCGAAAGCCGATGACCTTATCGAGGGGTTAACTGCAAGCTACTCATTTATTGCAGGATTGATGCAGGGGCTGACAGAAGAGCAATTGCTGCACCGCTATGCCCCCGAAAAGTGGAGCATTAAAGAGCTTTTGGTACACATGCTGGATGCGGAGCGGATCTTCTCCTACCGCGCCCTGCGCTTTGCACGCCAGGATAAAACAGAGCTTCCGGGGTTCGATGAAAACAAGTACGTGGCACCCTCTAAAGCCGATGCCCGCGACATTAACTCTATACTTGCCGAGTACACTGCCGTAAGAACTGCCACTATCGAACTGTACAAAAGCTTTGACCAGGAGGCGCTGGACCAGAAAGGTTCTAGCAATGGCCTGGAGGTTAGCGTTAGGGCAATTGGGTATACCATACTTGGCCATGAGATCCACCATCTCAGAATAATTCGGGAGCGTTACCTGGCATAAGGTTTATGTTCTTATTTAAAAGGCTGCTGTAACGGATTTGTTGCAGCAGCCTTTTTTGTTTGTCTGGATTCTGTTTTTGGGTATCCTTCCTAGCAACTGTGAATCCTCAATCTTGCTTATCTAAAGTTTTATCTATGGCTTTGGTGCCCTCAAGGCCGGGAGGCCTCGTCCTTGGCCATCGCGCTGTCTATCTTTCCTGCCCTCGTACCTCGGGCTGCCTCGCTGGAGCTCGTCACCGGAAACCTAGAAGGCGCTCAATCCAAGGACTGGGAATGACACTTCTTGGCTAGCGGCTCTCGCGACCTGTCCGAGGAATGACATTGGCAATGAAATTTAAAACCTCGGTTAAGCAACAGCAGAGATTCCCCTCTGGGGGTAGGGGCCCTCTTTTAAAGAGAGGGGTGCAGGGGTGTGTTTATACTTTCCCTCTAACGGATGGGCCTTAGCCATGTGCACCATCGACGATTTTTTGTTTGAGCGTTCAGCGAGTGGGGGTAGGGGCCCTCGACAAACAAAATCGTCTTGATTCTTTTGCTTACTTTTCTCATCAAGGAGAAAAGTAAGGCCCAGCTGGCGAGGCGAAAGGATGGCTTAATATAGTAAGACTAAAAGAAGGTTGTCTTAACCCTATCTAACCCAGTAAATCCTGATCACTCAAGATCTCCTGTATTTTATTCGAAGACCAACCCAAAGTAAACAAACCTTCCAATACCTATACTTTCATATCCATACTTTACTATCTTTAAGCTAACCTGAAAAGCACCATAACACCTATGCAGCTATCCCGCAGAAACGTTGGCTTACTATTGGCACCAGCACTGGCTATACTTGTGTGGCTGTTGGCAAGCGGCTTGCCTTACGAGGCGCGGGTGGTGGCTACGATTATGGTCTTCTGCCTAGTGTTCTGGATGACAGAAGTGATACCACTCTCCATGACGGCCTTTTTAGGGGTGTTGCTGGCTGTAATGGTAGGCGTGGCCCAGATCGAAACGGCTTTCCAGAACCTGGGGCACCCGATCATACTACTGTTTATCGGGAGCTTTCTGCTGGCCCGCTCCATGACACGCCACGGCCTGGACAAGCGTATCGCCTTATTCATACTTTCGCAGCCTTTCTTCCAGCAAAGCCTCTTCCGGTTATTTCTGGGGTTCTCGATGGTGTCGTTTGTACTCTCGATGTGGGTAAGCAATTCGGTAACGGTGGCCATGCTGTTGCCCTTAACCATGGGGGTTACGCAGTTGGTCTGCCAGCAGGAGGGTGGGAGCAAAACCGCTGCTATCTACTTTTTGCTTGGTATTGCTTACAGTGCCTCCATCGGTGGTATCAGCACTATTATCGGCTCACCACCAAACCTCATCGGGGTTAATTACCTGGCCCAGCAAGGCATCCGCATCGACTTTCTGCAATGGATGCTGATGGCGATGCCGATAGCCCTTACCATGTATGGCTGCATGCTGCTGTACATGCGTTATTTTTTGAGCAGGAGCAACTACAACCAGCAATTGGTAAAAGATTATGTGCAGGAGCAACTTAGCCGCAAGGAAAAACTGAAGAAAGGCGAACTGGTAACTATGGGTGTGTTTACGCTCGCTGTTATACTTTGGGTAACTCCAGGCTTTCTTAACCTGTTTGGTTTTGAAGAGGCTTATACGTTCATGAACACCTACTTTGCAGAAAGCACGGTTGCTGTTTTGGCTGCCTTATTGCTGTTCCTTATACCGCCGGGCCAGGAAAACGAAGGGCAGGGTACCATTACATCCGAAGACCTGCTTAAAATTGACTGGGACACTATTCTGCTTTTCGGGGGCGGCATGGCGCTGGGGCAGTTGGTGGTTTCGTCGGGTTTGGCTGATATTATTGGCAGGGGAATCACTACACTTATCGACCCGTCGCAACAACTGTGGCTGATCTTTATACTTGTGTTACTGGTACTTTTCCTGACGGAGGTAAGCTCGAATACGGCAATTGCTATCACTTTTGTGCCTATCATTATTGGTGTGCTGCACGAGATAGATGTGCCGTTGTTGTACCCGGTTCTGGGCGTGGTAATTGCCTGTAGCTTTGCCTTTATGCTGCCAGTAGCCACACCTCCCAATGCCATCGTGTACGGCAGCAAGCAAGTGCCTATTGGCACCATGGTCCGCACTGGTCTGCTCCTAAACTTACTGGGCAGCGCACTTATCACGCTTTTTGTAACGCTTTACCTGGCCAGCTGAATCAGGAAAGTATAATTTGCCTATATTAGGAAGTATAAACCTACTGTATGAGAAGAAATGTATACGTTAGATTAGCCCTTGTCAGCTCATGCTTCGTGTTAGCAGCGCTTAAAATTAAAGAGTTGTTACGTGGGCCTGGCAATTATGCGTGGCAGGATTTATTTTACGTAGGTGCCTTTATCTTCCTGGCTCTTTTTTACCTTTACCTTATCTGGAAGGGAAAAAACAATCCTTCGTCTTAAGTACTTATCTATACTTTTATACTTTATGCAAAATCGCCGGCCCTACCGCATCGTCATGACCATTGTCTGCTTTGTTTTTGCAGCACTCAATGCCTTTAAAATTATTCAGGGCAACTATAGCTCTATGGATGTGTTCTTACTGGTTGTGTTCCTGGTCTTCGGGATCATCTACCTGTTTATCTTACTTAAAAAGAAGAAAGACGCCTGATTGGCAAGACAGACACGTATAAAAAGGAAAAACCTGAAAGTCGATCTAATGTGTTAAATCGGACTTTCAGGTTTTCAACTTTTAGCCAAAGGTATTTATTTATACGGCAGTGGTATGGCTGTGGTTGTTAATTATTTGGAAAAAGAATAAAAATTTTTTTGAGGCTGTATCTGGTCGGCTTTATCTTCAAATACTATTGCCTTAAAATTCTTTGAGCCAGCGTTAACAGTTTTATAGGTGGTGGCTTCTGTCCAGATCAAATCCCCGGCCTTTACCTGTATTGTTTCAGTTTTGCCCTCCGGTGTAGTTATTTCTAAAACCCCGTCGGTGGCTGCGTAGGCTTTTTGCCCAGGGTGTGCATGCACATTGGCAAACTGCTCCGGACTCAATTCTATTTCCCAAAGGCGCAGACTGTAGTTATCAAGCAATTGGGTAAATGTTTGGCCTTCTTCACCGTTACCACATCCCTTTTCAGGACCATTGGCAACTGCTGTTAATGTAAAAGTATAAAGAGCTAGTATAAAAGCGGATTTCAATAATTTTTTCATAGTTGTGTCTTCTTTTTTTGATCAGGTAATAATAATTATGGTAGCAGGCAAACCGGCTAAGGGCAACGCAGCATGCCAGGGCCGGTAACGTGATCGACAATATTACGCCGGGCTAAACTGCCATACAGCGTAACAGCTTTAGTCTAAATTCTGACTTCTCGTCGGAAGAGTTAACCTTCTCTACATAACTCCTTTTAGATCTGCTGTATAATAAGGATGGCTGCTACCTCTGTAAGGTTGCTTGAAGAGATGTTAAAATTGTGTTAAAGCTAATATTGCTCTCGGAAGAATGGTGCTTGATCGGGTAAAACCGAATGGGATTTACGTATTAAACCGGGTCCACATCGGCCACGATGCGTACGTCCTTAAAGTCTGGCAAGAGCTTCAGGTTGAAAATAGCCTGAGCGATCTGGCCTTTGGCGGCACGCAGGTTGGTAGTTTCGCGGGGCAGTTTAATGTGAATTTCGTTCAGGAATAGGTTCCGGATCTTGAAAATGTAGGGCACTTCAGGCCCCAGCACCTGTTGTTTTCCTAGCCTGTCGGTTAAATCCTTTGCCAGCACAATGGCTGCATTCTCCGATGTGCGGTCATCAGCATGCTTCACTGTTACCTTGATCATACGCACAAACGGCGGGTAGCCAAAGCGCATGCGTTCCTCTATCTCGTGCTGGTAAAGACTCTGGTAATCGTTGTGGCGCACTTTCATGAAGATAGGCTGTTGCGGGTCGCGGGTCTGGATGATAACAGCACCTGGCTTTTCTTTACGGCCTGCACGCCCACTTACCTGCACAAACAGTTGGTACGCCCGCTCATGTGCCCTGAAATCCGGGAAATTGATAATGGTATCGGCGTTAAGTATACCTACCAGGCTCACATGCTCAAAGTCCAGGCCTTTGGTTACCATTTGAGTACCCACCAACACATTGGTTTTGCCACTCTCAAAGTCAGCTATAATTTGCTGATAGCTGTTCTTTTTCTTGGTCGTGTCCAGGTCCATGCGCTGTATGTTGGCATCTGATAACAGCAGCTTTAGCTCGTCTTCCACCTTCTCAGTGCCAAATCCCATGCTTTTAAGCGTGGTGGCGCCACAAGCCGGGCAATCGTGGGGCATGCGCTCATGGTAACCGCAATAGTGACAGCGCAGCTCATTGTTATACTTGTGGTATGATAAACTTACCGCGCAGTGCTTACATTTTGGTATCCAACTGCACTCGTCGCAACTGATAAAAGGGGCATAGCCACGGCGATTCTGGAAAAGTATAACCTGCTCATCGCGTTTCAGCCTTTGCTCAATGGCCGTTAGCAGTTTGCCCGAAAAGTGGCTGTGCATGGTCTTGCGCAACTGCTCTTCGCGGGTGTTTACCAGTTCTATTTCGGGTAGCTGCGCATCACCAAATCGCTTGGTCATCTCTACAAGTCCCCAACGGCCGGTTTTGCAGTTGTAGTAGGTTTCTACGGATGGCGTGGCAGAGCCCAGCAAGGTTTTAGCACCCTGCAAGTGCGCCATCATCAGGGCTGTTTCGCGGGCATTGTAGCGCGGGGCTGGGTCGTATTGCTTATAGCTGGCCTCATGCTCCTCGTCTATAATTATCAACGAAAGGTCGTGGAAAGGCAGGAACACAGAAGAGCGTACACCCACCACCACCTGAAAACGGCCAGAAAGTATACCTTGCCATACTTCGGCACGCTCGTTATCCGAAAATTTAGAGTGGTAAACACCCAGCTTGTCGCCAAACACCTTCATCAAACGCTGCACGATCTGGGCTGTAAGGGCAATTTCAGGCAACAAGTATAAAACCTGTCCGCCACTGTCCAACGCATGCTTTATCAGGTCAATGTATACCTCGGTTTTACCACTACCCGTAACGCCGTGCAGCAGTACCGTGTCTTTCTCTTTAAACTGCCCCAGTATCTCATCCTTCGCCTTTGCCTGGTGCTCCGATAGCTTCATGGGCAGCAGTTTGTGGCCATGCTCCACGGGGAACCGTGAAATGATCTGGTCAAATTGCTCCAGCACACCTTTTTTAATGAGCGTGTTCACAGACGAGGCCGATAGGTGAGGAGAGTTGGTGAGGTCGCTTTTCTCGATACCTTTATAGTTCAGGTGGATGTCCTGGTGCACCGGTACCTTTTGCAGGTAGTTCAGCAGTACGTCGAGCTGCTTGGGCTGCGAAGCCAACTGGTTAAACAGTTCCTCTAGCATACCCTCGTCCTGCACAAAAGGCTCCGAAATACGCACCTTTTTCACCACCTTCGGCGAGAACTTGTCGCTTACCTGCTCATAAATAATGATCGCCTCTTTTTGGATAAGCGACTTGATGAACTTATGATAGCTCTTTAGCTGCAGCAGGTTACCAACATCTGTAAACGTAAGCGCCTGGTTTTGCTGCAGTGCGTAAATGATCTTCTCCTCCTGTGGGGCAAGTATAAGCTCATCCTCCTCGGGGTTGTAGTGCGGGTGCAGCTGTATCCTGGATTCACTGCTCAGCTTTAGGGCAGAGGGCAATGCGGCATTTATAACCTCGCCAAGGGTGCACATGTAGTAATCCGCGATCCACTTAAACAGCTTAAGCTGAGGTGTTGTGATAATAGGTTTATCATCGAGCACATCCAGGATATACTTTGCCTGGTAGTCTGCAGGGGCATTCTGATGTATCTCGGCCACAATGCAGCTGAGTACCTTTTTTGCCCCGAACTGCACAATTACCCGCGCACCCACCGACACCTCATCGTTCATCTCGAACGGGATGCGGTAAGTATAAAGCTTCGGCAACGGTAAGGGCAGTATCACATCTGCAAAAAACGTGACACGCTCCGAAGATTGCTCAGGCGGATAATTAAAATCAAGTAGTTCAGACAAAGGGTGAAGTATAAGTGCTTTTACAAAGGTCGGAAAAAGCGGGGAATTGTTGAGTTGTTGAATTACTTAATTGTTGTTGGTTGTTAGAATCATTGCTAGAATCGTAGAGACGCAATATTTTGCGTCTTGCAAGCAACACTGCGGTATCGTCCGCTTCAGCAATCACTGTATAAGTATACCACGATAAAAGGGATTACCCATCAGCCCTCACAGCGACTTAACGATATAGCCACAAAGACGCATGGTGTTGTGTCTCTATTATAGAATAACGAATAACCAACAACCAATAACAACAATTTACCTGGTAGCCAGCAAGACGCAAAATATTGCGTCTCTACAACACCGATTAACCAATAACCAGCAACGAACAACGAAAAAACACGCTGTTTAAAGTGCCGGAAACTTCTCGTTCTCCTGTTTGTCTTTAAGCTGCTCCAGGGCTTCTGCGGCAGTATGAACAGGTAACTGGCAGGTCTTGTTGTAACACACGTAAACAGTGGTTTTGCCGCCAATGGCTTCACGGTTTTTCAGTAGTGGAAGAGAGCTGCTTTTGTCTGTGCCTGCCAGAAGAATGTTAGGCAGGTAAAAAGCACTGATCTCAGCGCGCATTTCCGGGGCTTCCGGACCAACAATGGCCACCTCGGCAGTTTGGGCCAGTTTATAATAGTGTAGAATGGCCCAGTTGCTTAGGTTTGTAGGCTCCTTCAGCATTAGGTCCTTCATCCTGGCTAGCATATCAGATGATAACTCGGTATAGCGCTGCTCGTCAAAGTATAAACCCAGCTGGTGCAGGTTTATAGCCATAACAGAGTTCGAGGATGGGATAACGTTATCGAGCAGTTCTTTTTTGCGCGCAATCAGTTTTTCGGCCTGCTCATCGGTAAAGTAAAACATGCCTTCGCCTTTATCAAAGAAATTGGTTAAAGTATAATCCGTCAGTTCTTTTGCCTTCACCAGCCAATCCTCGTTAAATGTTACCTCATACAACCGTACAAGCGCTGAGATCAGAAGGGCATAATCTTCCAAAAAGCCCTGTATGCTGGCCTTGCCGTTTTTATAGTTATGAAATAACCTGCCATCCTTGTAAAGATGCTGAAGTATAAAATCGGCATTTTTCAGGGCAAGGCTCAGGAAGTGCTTGTTCCCAAAAGTATAATAGGCATCTGCAAGGCCCTTCAGCATCAGGGCATTCCAGGAGCAGAGGATCTTATCATCCAGGGCAGGCCTTACACGTTCAGAGCGGACTTGCATTAACCTTTCTTTCCAGTTCTGCACCATGTCTTGCAGCACTTCCAGCTCTAGTTCATTCTCTTCGGCAAAGGCTTCGTCACTGATACGGCGGTGAAGGATGTTGTACCCGTGCTCAAAGTTGCCTGCCGCCGTTGCATGGTAGTATTTTGAAAACAAAGGCTCTTCTGGCCCTAAGATCTGGTGCAGTTCGTCTTTCGTGAAAGTATAAAATTTGCCTTCAACACCTTCACTGTCGGCATCCAGCGAAGAATAGAACCCGCCTTCCGGACTCATAAGCTCACGCTCCACAAATGCGATAGTTTCGTAAACGGTGTCATGGTAAAGTGAATCCCGGGTGGCCTGATAGGCTTCTGCATATAAGGAGATAAGCTGCCCGTTGTCGTAAAGCATTTTCTCAAAGTGCGGTACCAGCCACTCCTCGTCTACAGAATACCGGGCAAAGCCACCACCTATCTGGTCGTAGATGCCGCCATAGGCCATTTCAGTGAGCGTTAGGTTAAGGTGTTTCAGGGCTTGTTTGTCTTGTGTGTGATGGATGTAGCGCAGCAGCCAGAGGTAATTGACCGGCATCGGAAATTTCGGGGCAGGCGAGAAACCGCCGTGTTTTTTGTCAAAGCGTGAGCTGAAAGCCCGGTACATTTTTTCAAACTCCTCTTCCTTTGCCTGAAATTCGGAGCCATTCAAACCAAATAGCTGGGAGTTGTCCCTGTTTAAGTGGGTTGCAAACTGCTCTGCTGACGCGTCTAGTTCCTGGCGGTTCTGGGCATAGGCAGCGGCGATGTTTCGCAGCAGGTTCAGCCATTGCTGCGGCTGAAAATAAGTGCCTCCATAAAAAGGCTTGGCTTCAGGCGTCAGGAATACGTTTAGCGGCCACCCGCCATGTAAGCCCATGGCGTGTAAGGCGTCCATGTAAACAGCATCCACATCGGGCCTTTCCTCTCTGTCCACTTTAATGCACACAAAGTGCTGGTTCATCACTTCCGCAATTCTGGGATTCTCAAACGACTGGCGCTCCATTACATGGCACCAATGGCAGGCGGCGTAGCCGATGCTTACAATAATGGGCTTGTCTTCTTCCCTGGCACGGTTTAAAGCTTCATCTCCCCATGGGTACCAGTCCACGGGGTTGTGAGCGTGCTGCAACAGGTAAGGGCTGCTCTCGTTTTTGAGTCGGTTCGCTTTTTTATCTTTCGCCATATACTGCCAATTAACCACAAATCAGGTATAAGTAAGTACGGGCAAGCAAGGCAAAGGTATCAGTTTGGCTACCAGATTACAGTGTAAGTATAGTTTTAGTGCGTCAGGATTTGTTGTTCAAGAGCGTGTTGCTCTTCAGTCACATCTATTTTATACTTATGGGCTAAGTGCTGTAGCTGGCTCAGTGTATTTCGCAGAAATGCCTGGTGCGCTTCCGAGGCCGGATGAAATGGCTTGTGTGAGATAGCACGCGACATCTTCTCCCATTCTGGCACGAATTTCTGGAATTCGTCATTATAGTAGGCTTTTACAAACTTATCCCAGATGTAATTTTCGGCCAGCGAAGTAGGGTGCAGCATGTCATCCTTGTAGTAACGGTAATCGCGCAGGTCGTCCATCATGATCTCGTATGCCGGAAAGTATAACACATCCTGTTGGTCTTGCTGCATGTAATGGCAAAGCAAACGCAACTCTGATTTGCTAACGCTGTTTAGGGTAAGCGTTTCCTTTACATGCCTTACCGGGCTTACAGTTAAGAGCACTTTCAGGCCGGGGTTTATATTTTTTATCTGTGCAAGTGTATCATTAAAGTATGCGCGTATGTGTTGCAGGTCAAGAAGTATGCGGTTAAAATTGTTGGCGGGCAGCTTATGGCAATTAGCTACCACATTTCCGGTTTCTTTAAGCTGATAAGCGATTGAAGTCCCTAGCGTGATGATCAAAAGGGAAGCATTTTGAAAGTATCTTCTGGTTTCTTTCAGCCTGTCGTCGATTTGCACTAGCAATTGATCCTTATCAGGGGAGGAGAGGGAGGAGTGAAGATCATAAGCGTACCAGATGCCGTTTCGTTGCAACAGATGCTGCTCAAAATCATAATCACTGTTAGTGGCTGCCTGCAACAGCCGGCAAACCGATTCCGGGTTGAAGATAGTACCGAATGGATTTACCAAAGCGTTAACCTTATGCTGCTTTAGTTTACCTCCCATAACTTCTGCAAAGCACGAGCCAATGGTTAACACATGGTTGGTGTGGGCGAGGTTAAGGCCTGTTTTGCTTATCTCTACTTCGGTGCGGAACATGGTTTTACAGTGGCTGATTGATGTTTATGCTGATCTGGTCTGCTTTTTTATACTTTGTATCAGACATAAAAGTATAAAAAAAAGCGTTCTGCCTTGTGAGCAGAACGCTTTGGTAATAGTCTAATCGAAATGCTTATTCAGCTACCACGTTAAACTTAACCTGGTGCTTCACTTCTTTGTGCAGGTTTAAAGTTGCAGTGTACTCACCAGCAGACTTAACTTCCTGATCAAATGAAATACGCTTGCGGTCTACGTCAAAACCTTTTGCCTTAAGGGCATCAGAGATCTGAAGTGTGGTAACAGAACCGAAGATCTTGCCAGTCTCACCAACTTTAGCCGGGATCTCAAGCGTAACGTCACCTATGCTGTTAGCCAGTTCCTGTGCGTCATTCTGGATTTTCTCAGCTTTGTGAGCAGCCTGACGGATGTTCTCAGCTACTACTTTTTTGTTAGCAGTGCTAGCGATAACTGCCAGACCCTGTGGGATAAGGTAGTTACGGCCATATCCTGGCTTAACTGTTACTGTATCGTTTTTGTAGCCTAAGCCTTTAACGTCATCTTTAAGTATAACTTCCATCGTTTGCCCTCCTTATTTTAAAGAATCTGTAACATAAGGTAAAATAGCAAGGTGTCTTGCTCTGGCAACCGCCTGAGATACTTTGCGCTGGAATTTCAGGCTAGTACCTGTAAGTCTTCTTGGAAGGATCTTACCCTGCTCGTTTACAAACTTAAGCAGGAAGTTACCGTCTTTGTAGTCGATGTACTTGATACCGCTTTTCTTGAAACGGCAGTACTTCTGACGGTTCTCTTGTTTGTGTACTCTTTCGTTAACTAAGCTCATTACCCTTTAACCTCCTCTTTTTTAGCTTGTGATTTGAACTCACCGTTTCTTCTGCGCTCGTTGTAAGCAATTGCGTGCTTGTCAAGTACAGTTGTCAAGAAACGAACAACTTTTTCGTCACGGCGGTAAGCCAGTTCAAGCGCGTCCACAATAGCTGGATTTGCTTTAAACTCGATCAGGTGATAGAAACCTGTAGACTTCTTCTGGATTGGATAAGCCAGTTTGCGAAGACCCCAGTTCTCTTCGTGGATAATGTCGGCGCCATTTTCCTTAAGCACCTGTCTGAACTTCTCGACCGTTTCTTGCATCTGAACATCGCTCAAAAGCGGAGTCAGGATGAAGACCGTTTCGTAATTTCTCAATTCCATTCGGTTCGATATATGATTTTTAATTTAGCGTGCAAATATAGAAGTAAAGTTTTTGAATTACAAGCAAGTGGCTATACTTTAAGTAAACCCTTTAAAAACTGCTGGCAAAGTATGTTTTAGGATATGGGATGAAGCCCGAAATACACACTATATAATATAAGGTGTGCAGCAGCTGATTTAGGTGCCAAACAATCTTTGATACGTGCTGTTCTGATAAGGACCAAACCTTACTTTTTACCAATGGAGCAGAAAGGTGTAAATGGGATCAAAAGTATGGAGAAACAAGGATGGCGTGCTGCGGAAAGGCGATGGGTCTATTTATAACAATTCTAAATTAAAGGCCTTTTAAATTGAAACTGAGGGGTTTTGACCTCTTGCCGGCAGTATGGCGCCATACAGTCCAAAAATACACTTATTCTGTTTGATTAATGGAATTCGCATAGTAGATTTGTGGCCGTAAAGTAAATTCACCATTATACTAAACACACACAAGCGATCTTGGCTATGATTAGCTGTATACTTAAATCTAAATCCAAAGTCTTTTTTGCCTTCTTGTTTGCGTTGGTAGTTTCTTTTGGCGCAAATGCCCAGGAGCAAGCTAGCGAGCAGGCTGATGTAGCAACAAAAGGAGTAGTGCCCGGTGCTACAGAAGGTGCAACTACCAGTGCAACACCTGCAGGTGATCCTGCTGTTATTGATGCTGGCGAGTCCCTGTTTAAAAACAATTGCGTTGTTTGTCACTCTGCTGGCTCTGACGTTGTAGTAGGCCCAGGTCTGCAAGGCGTAAATGAGAGAAGAAGCGAGGCCTGGTTGATCAAATGGATCAAAAACTCTCAGGCTTTGATTCAGGCAGGCGATAAAGACGCTGTTGCTATTTACAATGAGTACAACAAGCAGGCAATGCCTTCTTTCGCGTTCTCTGACGATGAGGTAAAGTCAATCCTTGCTTACATTAAGTCTGGCAAGGGTGTTGTGTCTGCTCCTGTAGCAGGTCCGGAAGGCGTTACTGCAGGCGAGAACGTGGGTACAGAGGCTATCGGTGCAGTAGGCGACTACCTGGACATCGTGCTTGTAGTGTTGATCGTGGTGCTTATAGTATTAGTGGTGACGCTATTGCTGATCACTTCATTGCTGAAGAACTACCTGAACAAGAATCGTCAGCTGGATGAGTATGACGCAGAGGTTGTAAACCAGCGTTTTGACTTGTCCAAGATCTACAAGTCTAAGGCTGTTCGCACACTGGTAGTGCTGATCTTCGTGGTAGTCCTTCTTGACCTTACGATCGATAAGGTAATGGGTATTGGTATCCAGCAGGGCTATGCTCCAAAGCAGCCAATCGCGTTCTCGCACAAACTGCACGCCGGAGAGCACCAGATCAACTGTAACTACTGCCACACAACAGTTTACGAGAGCAAGAGTGCCAGCATACCTTCAGCAAACATCTGTATGAACTGCCATAGCCAGATCAAAACAGAGTCTCCTGAGATTCAGAAAATATACAAAGCCATTGAGCGTAACAGGCCAATCGAGTGGGTGCGAATTCACAACCTTCCTGATCTGGCTTACTTCAACCACTCACAGCACACGCAAGTGGGAGGTGTAGAGTGCCAGACCTGCCATGGTCCAATAGAAGAAATGGATGTTGTTTACCAGTATTCTCCATTAACAATGGGCTGGTGTATCGATTGCCACCGCGAAACTCCACTTAACACAGAAGGAAATGAGTACTATGACAAGCTTGTTAAGCTGCATGAGTCTACTTCTGCCGGTGCCTTCACGGTGTCATCAAATGGTGGTACAGAGTGTTCTAAGTGCCACTATTAATCAATATCATTTCATTTAGTATTCGAGTTTTCTAGATATAATATGCAAGACAGAATAAAATACTGGAAAGGGGTTGAGGAGTTGAATAACACTCCTGAATTCGCTAAGCATGCTCATAACGAGTTTCCAGAATTCCTGCCACTAGACGAGGCAAAGGGTGAAGGTTCGTCTTCAAATGGTAAAACGCAGCGCAGGGACTTTTTAAAGCTTCTTGGCTTCAGTATGGCTGCTGTTTCTCTGGCTTCCTGCGAGGCGCCGGTTAGAAAGGCCATCCCATACCTGAACAAGCCGGTAGATGTGGAGCCAGGCGTAGCTAACTGGTACGCTTCTACTTATTACCTGAACGGTGACTATAACAGCATCCTGGTAAAAACGCGTGAAGGCCGTCCGATCAAAATTGAGCCGAACCCTTCTTCTGGCGTAACACCAATGGGTACCAGCGCAAGAGCACAGGCTTCTGTGCTTGGCGTTTATGACAACAACCGCCTGCGCTTCCCGCTTATCAAAGGCAAAGAAGCCAAGTGGGAAGAAGTTGACAAGCAGATCGCATCTCGCTTAGGTTCAGTAAGCGGTAAAGTAGCATTGGTATCGTCAACCGTTATCAGCCCGTCCACAAAAAAGCTGATCGATGAATTTGGCTCACGCTTTGCAAACTTTGAGCATGTAACCTACGATGTAAACTCTGCATCTGGCTTGCTTGCTGCAAATGGCGGCGTGATCCCAGGATACGACTTTAGCAAAGCTAATATTATTGTAAGCGTTGGCGCTGACTTCCTGGGTACCTGGGGAGCTCCGATTCCTTTCGCGAAGCAATATGTAAAAAATAGAAAAATCGACGCTGACAATCCATCCATGTCACGTCACTACCAGTTCGAGACTATCCTGTCAATGACTGGTGCCAACGCGGACATCCGTGTGCCTATCAAGCCATCTGAAGAGGCTGCAGTGGTTACTGCCCTTTACAATGCAATAACAGGTGCTGGCTCTGCTGCAACCAATGTTGGCGATAGCAAAGTGTTGGCTGCCGCTGTTAAAGACCTTAAGGCAAACCAGGGCAAAGCCCTTGTAGTGTCTGGTTCTAACGACGCTGCCGTGCAGGCGATGGTAACTGCCATCAATAATGCTCTTGGTGCAGTAGGTACTACAATTGATGCGGCTTCTCCATACTTTGTAAAGCAGGGTAACGATGCTCAGATGATCCGTTTGATCAACGAGATGAACGCTGGTTCGGTAGGCGCGGTATTCTTCTACAACGCTAACCCAGCTTACGACCATCCGCTTGCAGAGAAAGTTGTTGCCGGACTTAAGAAAGTTGGCCTAAAAGTATCGTTCTCAGAAAGAGTGGACGAAACTGCTGCATTTGCTGACTTTGTTACACCTGACAACCACTACTTGGAGTCGTGGAACGACTTTGAGCCGAAGAAGGGTTACCTAAGCCTTTCACAGCCTGTTATCAGCCCGATCTTCACGACACGCCAGATGCAGGACAGCTTATTGAAGTGGAGCGGAAGCAACACAAACTTCTACGACTTTATCCGCAATAACTGGAAAGGTATAGCCACCGGCGACTTCAACACTTTCTGGGAGAAAGCTGTGCATGACGGCGTGCTTGAGAATGGCACCAGCATGTTGAAAATCGCTACTCCTTCAGCTCCGGTTTCAACAACAGTAAGAGTTGTGAAGCCAACTGGTATCGAGGCAGTACTTTATGAGAAAGTAGGTATCGGTTCTGGTGCAGAAGCAAACAACCCATGGTTACAGGAACTTCCTGATCCGATCTCTAAAGCTACATGGGGTAACTACGTAGCTATGCCAATCAAAATGGCTGAGGAAATGGGTGTGGTTCAGGGTAATGTTATAGCCGTAACGCTTCCTACTGGTGCAGTAATCGAACTGCCAGCTCTTATCCAGCCTGGTCAGGCTAATGGCACTGTTGCAATTGCAATGGGCTATGGTCGTGCCATTGAAGCTGCTCCTGTTGCGAATGGCTTAGGTGCAAACGCCTATCAGCTTGCTACTGTAGCTGATAACATGGTGTCTTACCATGGTTCAGTAAAACTGACAAAAACAGATGTAACGTCTCCAATTGCTCAGACACAGACTCACCATACTATTATGGACCGTCTGGTGGTGCAGGAGAATACACTGGCAAACTATAAAGCTAATCCGAAAGAGGTAACTGAGTACATCCGCATTGCGACTCACGAGGGTGCTGCAAAGCCTGCTACTATCTCTCTTTGGGAAGACTACGAGTACAAAAACCACCACTGGGGTATGGTTATCGACCTTAACTCTTGTATTGGTTGCGGATCTTGTACACTTAGCTGTAATGTAGAGAACAACATACCTGTAGTAGGTAAAGCGGAGGTTCTGAACCGTCGTGAAATGCATTGGATGCGTATCGACAGATACTACAGCGCAGTAGAGCACGAAGAGAAAGACTACGCTACAATGGAGAACCCGGCTGAGAATCCTACCGTGATCTTCCAGCCAATGATGTGCCAGCACTGTAACCACGCTCCATGTGAGACTGTTTGCCCTGTTGCTGCTACAATGCACAGCTCTGAAGGTATCAACCAGATGGTTTACAACCGCTGCGTAGGTACACGTTACTGTGCTAACAACTGCCCTTATAAAGTTCGTCGCTTCAACTGGTTTGCTTATGCAAACAATGAGAAGTTCAACTTCAACGAGCCAATGAACAGTGATCTTGGTAAGATGGTGTTGAACCCGGATGTTACAGTACGTGGCAGAGGTGTGATGGAGAAATGCTCATTCTGCGTTCAGCGTGTGCAGCTAGGCAAACTAGAGGCGAAGCGCGAAAACAGAAGACCGAAAGATGGTGAAATTGTAACAGCTTGTGCGCAGTCTTGCCCAACTGAAGCGATCATCTTCGGTGACATGAAAGACCCTGAGAGCCGTATCTCGAAGGTGCTAGCTCGTCAGCAAGGTGAGCGTGCATTCCACGTACTGGAGGAGCTTAACGTTCAGCCAAACGTAACATACCTGACTAAAATTAGAAACTTAGCATAAAATAAAATTTCGAGAGCGTTATGCAGCATGTATCTCCGATAAGAGAGCCTCTAGTAACGGGGGGTAAAACATACCACGACATCACCGAAGATGTCTGCAGACAAGTGGAGGCAAAGCCCAACGCACGTTGGGCAGCTGCCCTTGCTGTATCGTTAGTCGGCTTAGCTATATTTTTCTACTCAGTTTACCGTACCCTGTGGTTCGGTATTGGTGAGTGGGGCCTAAATAAAACCGTAGGTTGGGCATGGGACATCACCAACTTCGTGTGGTGGGTAGGTATCGGTCACGCCGGTACGCTTATCTCAGCCATCCTTTTGCTGTTCCGCCAGAAGTGGAGAACTTCTATTAACCGTGCAGCGGAAGCGATGACAATCTTTGCCGTAATCTGTGCCGCGATGTTCCCTGTACTTCACATGGGCCGTCCGTGGTTAGCTTACTGGGTACTTCCTTTGCCAAACACATTTGGTTCGCTTTGGGTTAACTTTAACTCACCGCTTCTTTGGGACGTATTCGCAATCTCAACGTATTTCTCTGTTTCTTTAGTATTCTGGTACATTGGTCTTATTCCTGACTTTGCTACCATCCGTGACAGAGCAACTGGCCCGATTGCAAGAAGAGCTTATTCTATCCTTTCATTTGGCTGGACTGGTTCTGCTAAAGCATGGTCACGTTACGAGACTGTTTCCCTGATTCTTGCAGGTCTTGCAACTCCACTGGTACTTTCTGTACACACGATCGTATCATTTGACTTTGCGACGTCTGTAATCCCTGGATGGCACACGACTATCTTCCCTCCATACTTCGTTGCTGGTGCGATCTTCTCAGGTTTCGCGATGGTATTGACACTGATGATCATTACCAGAAAGACTTTCCACTTAGAGCACTACATTACGCTGGAGCACGTGGAGTCGATGAACAAGGTAATTATCCTGACAGGTTCAATCGTAGGTATCGCTTATACTACTGAGTTCTTCATTGCATGGTATTCAGGTGTAGAGTATGAACAGTACGCATTCATCAACCGTGCCTTCGGTCCTTACTGGTGGGCATACTGGTCAATGATGACGTGTAACGTAATTACTCCTCAGCTATTCTGGTTCAGAAAGATCAGAAGAAGCTTAACAGCTACCTTCATTATCTCGATCTTCGTGAACATCGGTATGTGGTTCGAGCGTTTTGTAATTATCGTGACTTCTCTACACAGAGATTACCTACCATCTTCTTGGGCAATGTTCTCTCCAACTACGATAGACATCGGTGTATATGTTGGAACGATCGGTCTGTTCTTCACACTGTTCTTCTTGTTCGCTAAGTTCTTCCCTGTAGTAAACATGGCAGAGGTTAAGGCGATTCTGAAGTCATCTTCTGGAGTGAAGCACCATGCACACAAGACTATGCACGGCACTGAAAAAGAATTGAATACTAATCCACATCACAGCAATGAATAAAAAGTTTGTTCTAGGTATATATGATGACGAAGATGTGCTGTTAACAGCCATCGAGAACATCCGCGCTGCCGGTACTAAGATCTACGATGTATTTTCACCATATCCAGTACACGGAATTGATGATGTATTAGGTATCAAGCGCTCAAGATTACCAATGGTTGCATTCTTCTGCGGTCTGTTTGGTACATCATTCGCACTTTGGATGCAGATCTGGATGCTGGGTTTTGACTGGCCGATGATCATTGGTGGTAAGCCACACATCGCGCTTCCATCTTTCATCCCTGTAACTTTCGAATTAACTGTACTTTGTGCTGCATTTGGTATGGTGATCACGTTCTTTATCGTGAGCAAGCTAAGACCTTCGCTGCGTGTAAATGTTTTCGATAAGCGCTCTACAGATGACAAGTTTGTAATGGCAATCGAGGTGAAAGAAGGAGTTACTGATTTATCTGCTTTAAATAACCTGCTTCGCGCAAATGGCGCTATCGAAGTAAATGAGAAGGAGGTAGTAAAATAATGAAAAGATTATCTAACATAGGCCTGAAAGCCTCGGCTATACTTTTCTCATCAGCACTGGTAGTAGCCTGCGGCAATGAGCAAGATCCGGGTTTAGAGTATGCACCAGACATGTATCACTCTGTTCCACTGGATCCTTATTCTCAAATCAAGGAAAACAAGTTTAACCCAGGCGGTATGAACATGCGTCAGCCGGCAGAGGGTACTGTAGCTCGTGGTAAAATGGGTTACAATACTTACCTGACAAAAGACGACGCAGAAACAGCAGGTGTTGAACTAGTTAACCCTTTGGCCCGCACAACAGAAAACCTGGAAGAAGGCAAAGTGCTTTATGCTCGATTCTGCTCTCCATGCCATGGCGAACAAGGTGATGGCCAGGGTTTAGTTGGACAGAAGTTCAAAGGTGTTCCATCTTACTCAGCGGGTAGGGTAGCAACACTTCCTGGGGGCCACATCTACCATGTGATCACAAACGGCAGAGGACGTATGATGCCTCACGGTTCACAGGTAAGCCCTACCGAGCGTTGGAAAATTGTAATGTATGTGCAGCAGTTACAGAAAGGAACAACCGACACAGGTGCCCCTGCTGATACTGCCGCAACTGAAAACGGAACAGCTCCTGTAGCTGCAAATAACTAAGTCTAAGGCATAATTATTAAAGGATAATGACAGAAGAAAGACTCATCATTTCCAGAAAAACGAACAATAAGTTTTTCTTAATGATAGCTGTAGGTGTTGTGTTACTTATAGCAGGCATAATCTTTATGGCCGTAGGCGGAGGTGCTGATCATGGTGAAGGCCATGGTGAGGCAGCAGCAGCGGGCCATGAGGCCGCTTCCTGGGCAAAGAGATTATTTATTAACCTGTGGTTGAATAACGTATTCTTCACAGGCATTGCATTGATCGGTACATTCTTCGTTGCAGTGCAGTATGTGGCATATGCAGGATGGTCCGTATTGATCAAGCGTATACCGGAAGCTCTTAGCTATTACCTGCCAATTGGTGGCGTGGTAATGCTACTCGTGTTCCTTTTCGGTGGGCATGATATTTTCCACTGGACGCACGAATATCTATACGATGTAAATGATCCTAGATATGACCCAATTATTGCCGGTAAGTCAGGTTATTTGAATACATTCTTCTTCCTGGCAAGAATGGTGGTATTCTTCGCACTTTGGATCATCTTCTTCAAATGGTTGAGAAACCTTTCAATCAATGAAGATCTTCATGGTGGGACTGGCTACTATAACAAGAGCATCACAGTATCTGCTATTTTCCTTGTAATTTTCGGTGTATCATCATCAATGTCTGCATGGGACTGGGTGTTGTCAATTGATACGCACTGGTTCTCGACGATGTTTGGCTGGTATGTTTTCGCAAGCTGGTTTGTATCTGGTCTTGCTGCCACTACGCTAACAGTTATCATTTTAAAGCAGAACGGATACCTGAAACATGTAAATTCGAACCACCTGCACGATTTAGGTAAATTCGTATTCGCATTCTCTATTTTCTGGACTTATATCTGGTTCTCACAGTTCGTGCTTATCTGGTATGCAAACATTCCGGAAGAATCGATCTACTTCATCGAGCGACTGAGCGGTAACAACGGAAAATTCACCTGGATATTTTTCTTTAACCTGTTGATAAACTTTGCCTTCCCTTTCCTTGTTCTTATGACGAGAGATGCAAAGCGTCAGATGATCATGCTGAAGATTGTAACCATTGCTATCTTGATCGGTCACTGGTTCGACTTCTACCTGATGATGATGCCAGGTACAATGCGTGGCGATGCAGGTTTAGGGTTTATTGAACTTGGTACTGCATTGGTATTCTTAGGTGTATTCCTGCTCACATTTACAAAAGGCTTGACGAAAGCATCCCTTGTACCGGTTAACCACCCGTTCCTGGAGGAGAGTGTTCACCATCATGTTTAGAGACTATACTAAAAGCGTTATATAATGATTACGTTCGCCATAGGTTTATCCATAGTTTTATTATTCGTTATCCTGTTCTTGTTGTTCAGGATAGGTACGCTGGCCTCTATTTTCAGGGGTTCATCACAGCGTGCTGTTGGTACAACGAAGACCAGTAACCGCGTAAACAGTACACTTTTCCTTCTTTTCCTTATAGTAGGTGGTGCCGCTTTTGCATGGTCATTCGCAGATTCCTGGGACACAATGAACTTACCGCTTGCTTCTTTGCACGGTGAGTGGACAGACAGCCTGTTCTGGACAACAATGGTTGTTATCGGAATTGTGTTTGTAATTACCCAGGTGCTGCTTTTTATCTATTCATTCAAATATCAGCATAAGGACGATAAGCGTGCTTATTACTATCCACACAACAACAAACTGGAGATCATTTGGACAATGATCCCTGCAGTTGTGATGGCCCTTCTTGTGTTTGGTGGCTGGAAAACCTGGACTAAGATTACAAGCGCGGCTCCTGAAGATGCGGTTGTGATCGAGGTGATGGGCAAGCAGTTTAACTGGATGGTTCGATACCCAGGTGCTGATGGTAAATTGGGTACGGCAAAGTATACGCTGATCGATGCAACAAACGAGTTTGGTGTTGACTTCAGTGATCCGGCTGCACAGGACGACTTTATGCCAATGGAAATTCACGTTCCAAAAGGCCAGCCTGTTCTTTTCAAAATCAGATCAAGAGATGTAATCCATAGTGTTTTCCTTCCTCACTTCCGTGTAAAGATGGACGCTGTGCCAGGTATGCCAACTAAATTCTGGTTTGTACCTACAAAAACTACTGATGAAATGCGCAGCGAGACCGGTAACCCTGACTTTAAGTATGAGTTGGCTTGTACTGAGATCTGTGGTCGTGGTCACTTCGCGATGCGTTACATTCTGGTTGTAGATGAGCCGGAAGATTATCAGGCATGGTTATCCAAGCAAACGCCATTTGCACAGCAGAATCCAGAGGTAGTAGCTAAATTCTCTTCTTCGAGCAAGCAAGTTGTTGCGGCTAACAAGACAGAGGTGACAGCTGAAGAGGTTAAAACAGAATTGTAGCATTTAAATTAACTTAAAATGTCTAGTACAGATATCTCAATCCACACTGATGTACATCATGCCCATGAGGAGCATGATCATCATCACGATCAGAACTTCTTTGAGAAGTATATCTTCAGCCAGGACCATAAAGTAATTGCAAAGCAGTTCTTGTTCGCAGGTATTTTCTGGGCTTTCATTGGAGGCTTTCTTTCTATACTTTTCCGTTTACAGCTTGGTTGGCCAGAGGCTACCTTCACTTTCCTTGAGCCGATCTTAGGTGGCTGGATCGAGAATGGCAAGCTGAATCCAGAGTTCTACCTGGCATTGGTTACAATGCACGGTACTATCATGGTATTCTTCGTACTTACTGCTGGTCTAAGCGGTACTTTTGCGAATTTCCTGATTCCATTGCAAATTGGTGCTAGAGACATGGCCTCTGGTTTCATGAACATGCTTTCGTTCTGGATCTTCTTCCTTTCAAGCGTTGTAATGTTCCTTTCGTTGTTCCTGGAGTCTGGTCCTGCAGGTGGTGGTTGGACAGTTTATCCTCCACTAAGTGCATTGCCTCAGGCAATTCAAGGTTCAGGAACAGGTATGACCATGTGGTTGATCTCAATGGCGCTGTTCATTGTGTCTCAGCTGTTAGCTGGTGTTAACTATATCACCACAATTATTAACCTGAGAACAAAAGGTATGTCTATGACGAAGATGCCTCTGACAGTATGGGCATTGTTCTTCACTGCTATACTTGGTCTGTTATCATTCCCTGTTCTTTTCTCTGCAGCTTTGCTGTTGATATTTGACAGAAGCTTCGGTACCAGCTTTTACTTATCAGACATTTACATTGCCGGAGAGGCTTTGACAAACACAGGCGGTAGCCCGATCTTGTTCCAGCACTTATTCTGGTTCCTGGGCCACCCTGAAGTATACATCGTTATTCTTCCTGCTTTTGGTCTTGTATCTGAAGTAATCACAACCAACTCACGTAAGCCAATCTTCGGTTACAGAGCCATGATCGGTTCAATGATCGGTATTGCTATACTTTCGTTCGTAGTTTGGGCACACCACATGTTCGTAACCGGTATGAACCCATTCTTAGGATCTGTGTTCATGTTCCTGACACTGATCATTGCAGTGCCTTCTGCTGTGAAGGTGTTTAACTGGATCGCTACACTTTGGAGAGGTAACATTCGTTTCTCTACAGGTATGCTTTTCGCAATCGGTTTCGTATCTCTGTTTATCTCAGGTGGTCTTACAGGTATCATCCTTGGTAACTCTGCCCTTGATATTCAGTTGCACGATACATACTTTGTAGTGGCTCACTTCCACCTGGTAATGGGTGCGGCAGCGTTCTTCGGTATGTTCTGCGGTGTTTACCACTGGTTCCCTAAGATGTTCGGCCGTATGATGGACGAGAAACTTGGATCTGTTCACTTCTGGATGACGTTCATCGCAGTATACCTGGTGTTCATGCCGATGCACTACATTGGTATTGCGGGTTTCCCAAGAAGATACTATAACTGGACCGGTTTTGAGACATTCAACATCTTTACAGATCTGAATACTTTCATCAGCCTTGCAGCAATCATTGGTTTTGCAGCACAGTTCATCTTCTTGTTCAACTTTATCTACAGCATCTTCAGAGGTAGAAGATCTACACCAAACCCATGGCATTCAAACACATTGGAGTGGACTACACCAGTGTTACCGGGTCATGGCAACTGGCCAGGCGAGATACCAACTGTTTACAGATGGCCATACGACTATAGCAAGCCAGGTGCAGCTGAAGACTTTATACCACAAAACGTTCCTTTCTCTCAGACGCAGTCTTCAAACCTGCCAAGCGAGAGAGAGTTAGAATAGTCAGTTAATGGTTAATAAATCTTTTCATAAAAGGTTTAAAACTATAGGAGTAATTACAGTTATTGCTGTTTACTTTCTAATATTAGTCGGAGGAATCGTTCGTAGTACCGGGTCAGGGATGGGATGCCCAGACTGGCCAAAGTGCTTCGGCAGTTGGGTTCCTCCGACTGATGTTAGCCAATTACCAGAAAATTACCTAGAGGTATACAAAGAAAAGCGAATTGAAAAAAACCAGAAGCTGGCAAGTTTTCTTGACAAGTTAGGTTTTGAAGAAGTATCTGCTTCTATTTTCTCTCACCCAAGTCAGTACATCGAAACAGAGTTTAATGTAACCAAGACGTGGATAGAGTATATAAATCGCTTGGTTGGTGTACTGATAGGTTTTTTTATTTTACTGACTGTCCTGTATGCCATTCCATTCTTAAAAACTGACAAGGTCGTCTTTTATCTTTCCTTTATCAGTTTTATAGTGGTAGGTATTCAAGGCTGGTTAGGTTCTATTGTAGTATCTACCAACTTATTACCGGTTACAGTAACCATACACATGGCCCTGGCTCTGGTACTGGTTGCCTTGCTACAGTATGCTGTAACAAGGCCTTCTGGTAACCTGCTAGCTGGTAAAGCAGAACATAATAGCAAATTGAATTTGTTGTTATTGTTTGTGGCTGCGGTAACCTTTATCCAGATTTTGATCGGGACGCAGGTAAGAGAGGAAGTTGATCATATAGCTTTTGCTATGAACGGTCTGGACAGAGACACATGGATTGAGCAGCTTGGGACAGAATTTTATGTGCACAGGTCGTTTTCCATTTTTATCCTGGCCCTTAATGTTTTTATAGCATATAAAATATTTAAACAGAAGGTCAGCCATCTGTCAAAGCTGACAACCTTTATGTTGATTCTACTGGGTGCGGAAGTAGTTATTGGAATCCTGATGGCATATTTTGCTATTCCTCCTTTTCTGCAACCACTGCATCTCACTATTGGCGTACTGCTTTTCGGAGTGCAGTTTCAATTGCTCATTAATTATCATTACGCCTCTGCGAAGGCAACATTTAAAACTATAGCTGTTTCTTAGGTGATGAGTTTACAATCTACAGAATCGCTGTCGTTGAATTTACTTATGGCACACAAGACATCAGCGTACTTTAAGCTTCTTAAATTCAGACTGAGCTTTACAGTAGCTTTTTCTAGTGCGATTGGTTATATACTTGGATATCCAGGTGCGGGCTTTTTCAACATTGCCATGGTAATGTTGGGAGGGCTCTTAGTTACGGGTTCTGCCAATATCATTAACCAGATTCTTGAAAAAGATTTGGATAAGGTAATGAAAAGAACCTCCAAGCGGCCTTTGCCAACCGGGCAGGTAAGTGTAACAGAGGCAGTAGTGTTCTGTGTGATCCTGGGTGTTTCAGGTGTGGGATTGTTAGCATACTTTTTTAATGCTTTAACTGCCGCGTTGTCACTTTTGTCTTTAGTGCTGTATGGCTTTGTTTATACACCATTGAAGCGCATCAACCCGATCTGTGTGTTTGTAGGCGCCATACCAGGTGCTATGCCGCCACTTATCGGCTGGGTTGCAGCATCAGGCTCCATTGATATTGAGGCAATCATACTTTTCGGCATACAGTTTTTCTGGCAGTTCCCGCATTTCTGGGCCATAGCCTGGGTGCTTGATGACGATTACAAGAAAGCCGGTTTCAAAATGCTGCCAACTGCTGGTGGAAAGGACCTGAAGACCGCTGTTCAGATCATGATCTATACTTTGATGTTGATACCTCTGAGTTTATTGCCGCTACAGTTTGGCATGACAGGTACTACATCTGCTATGATCGCGGTGGTATGCGGCGTGTTGTTTTTGGCCCAAACGTTCTATCTCATGCGCACTTGTTCTAAGAAAGCTGCCATGAACATTATGTTTGGTTCGTTTTTGTATTTGCCTATAGTGCAAATAGCTTTTGTTTTAGATAAAGTCAATCTATGAGTATGGTTAATAATAGAATTGATAATAATCCAACCTCATCTAGCGTACATCCGCTAAAGTTCTCTTTGTGGTTGATTATTATTAGTATTATTATGATGTTTGCAGCCTTTACAAGCGCATACATTGTAAGAAGAGAGGAAGGTAACTGGCTTGAATTTGAACTGCCAACGATCTTGCTTATAAATACAGTTGTCATACTTTTGAGCAGTGCCTCCATGCAGTGGGCATATGTTTCCGCTAAAAAGGACAACATTGGCTCAGTAAAAACAGGACTGATCCTGACAGCTGTACTTGGCGTTGCTTTCCTGATAGGACAGTGGAACGGATGGGCTGAGTTGGTACAGAATAACATCTATTTTGGTGGCTCTACCAGTAACCCTTCTGGTTCATTTTTGTATGTTTTAACGGGGGTACACGGTTTTCACCTTATCACAGGCCTGATCTTCGTGTTGATCACCCTTTACAGTAGTTTAAAATACAGAGTTCACTCAAAAAATTTGCTGCGTATACAGTTGTGCACTGTTTATTGGCATTTTTTAGGCGGACTTTGGCTATATTTGTACATCTTCTTAAGAATAAATCACTAAACAAATTTTTTTCAATACATAAACTATGTCTACTTCAACTACGCTGGAAGCACCTAAAACAGGTACATGGGACGGTGGGAATGAGCCGTTAAAGGCGAGCTACGGAAAACTAATGATGTGGTTTTTCCTGCTATCAGATGCGTTCACATTTGGTGCGTTTCTAATCGTTTATGGTTTATCGCGTCATAAGCATTTGCCTTATACAGGAGAGCCTGAGGCATTTACGTTCTCAACTGAGTACTGGCCGATTCCGGAAAAAGTATTCAACGCTTTCCCTGGCCTACATGGTGTAGACCTTCCATTGGCATTCGTGGCCTTGATGACCATGATCCTTATCCTAAGCTCAGTAACTATGGTATTGGCTGTTGAAGCTGGTCACCGCATGGATAAGAACGATGTTCAGAAGTGGTTGCTGTGGACGATCCTTTTCGGTTCAATCTTCTTAGGTTGCCAGGCCTGGGAGTGGTCTCACTTCATCACGGGTACCGACGAAGGTATGATCTTAGCGGATGGAACTAGAATATTTGGTGCCAACTTAACGGTGAACCAGTATGGCCCGCCATTGTTTGCTGACCTGTTCTTCTTCATCACAGGTTTCCACGGTACGCACGTATTCTCAGGGGTAGTGCTACTTGTTATGATCTTCATCAACACTGTTAATGGTGTTTATCATAAGCGCGGACATTACGAAATGGTTGAAAAAGTAGGCTTATACTGGCACTTTGTAGACCTTGTTTGGGTATTCGTATTTACCTTCTTCTACCTGATCTAATTAAGTTTAAAGAAAATTATAACTGTAAAATAAGCCTGTTACAGGGCTGATAAACAGACAAAAATATGGCAATGCATCACGATCACGATCTTCCTGCCGGCGAAATTCCTAAGCCGCAAACAAAAGCAATCTGGAAGACATTTGGCATACTAGTTGGCTTAACGGCGCTAGAGTTCTTGTTCGCCTTTACCATGGACGCAAGTACTGCACGTAATGCTATCTTCATCATACTTACTATCTTTAAGGCATTTTACATTGTGGCGGAGTTTATGCACCTTAAGCACGAAACGAAAGCCCTTATCTGGTGCATTATGTTACCTATGGCCCTTGTAGTATGGTTAATGGTTGCGTTAATTTCGGAAGGTAGTTACTACTTCGAGTCAGTTACCAATTACTTTAATTAGCACATTCTATAATGAGTAATTTAAAGGCACTAGTATTAGGACTTCTACTACTAGTGCCTATTTTCGTTTTTATATTCATCACTACGTTCGGGGAACATCATTTTTCTCTAAGAACATATTTCCCGGAACTGGATGATAGTGGAGAGGTGGTATACGATGAAAAAGGCGATACGATCTTCCGTAAGATCCCTGACTTTACCCTAACCTCACAGCAAGGCAAGCCCTTTGTAAAATCGCAGGAGCTGAAAGGGGATATTTATGTAGTGGATTTTTTCTTTGCTACCTGCCCAGGCATTTGCAAGAAGATGTCTTCGCAGTTGTCGCGGGTACAGGAGGCTTACCGAAATAACCCTGACATTAAGCTTGTTTCTATTACAGTTAATCCGGAGCAGGACTCTGTAGCTGTGCTGCAAAACTACGCGGACCAATATAATGCCGATCCCAACAAGTGGTACTTTCTTACCGGTCCCAGAAAAACCATTTATACTTTAGCATCAGAGGCTTTCTTTTTGCCAGTGCAGCAGGTTCCGGGGCAGCAGGACTTTATCCATAGCGAAAAGTTTTTGCTCGTTGACCGTGAGCAGCGTGTGCGGGGCATATACGACGGCACAGACTATGAAGACGTGGATAGATTAATTTTAGAAATTAACGTGTTGCTGGATGAATACAGTAAAAACAAATAACGAGCTAACCTCTGCCCGAGACAGAAAGTACCTTACACTGATCGCGGTGCTCTCGGTGGCAATACCCATTGTTGTGGCTATACTTTTCTTTATGCCAAAGTATGGAGATGCAACAGTAGACGTATCTTACCTTCCTGCATTCCATGCGATCCTGAACTCTTGTACAGCCGTTGCCCTTATAATAGGTTATGTAAGTATAAAGCGTAAGCTTGTAAAGGCCCACCGTGGTGCTATGCTGGCTGCCTTTGGACTATCAGCGATATTTCTGGTGTCTTATGTAACGTATCATTTTCTGGGTGAACGTACGATTTATGGCGGAGATGGTACCCTGAAGTATATCTACTACTTTATTTTATTAACGCATATTGTACTGGCTATTGCCATTGTACCGTTGGTGTTGTTGTCAGTTTATTTTGGTATTACGAACCAACTGGAAAGGCACCGGAGAATCTCTAAATGGACTTTCCCGATCTGGTTGTATGTAGCTATAACCGGGGTGTTAGTATACCTGCTGATTTCTCCTTATTATACCTGAAACCTGTATTCCAGCTTACGTGTTACATAAGTGATGAAACGAATAATTCCTAAATTCTTAGCAGTATTTGCCTTAGTCCTTTCGCTGGCTCTTGTTTCGACGGATGCTTTTAGCCAGTGTGCCATGTGCCGTGCCACGGTAGAGTCTAACGTGGGTACGGGCAGCAAAGAGCCTGAGTCAGAAGTAGGCTCGGGGTTGAACACAGGTATACTTTACCTAATGGTTGTGCCTTACCTGCTGATCGGTACAGTGGGTTTTCTCTGGTATAAGAACAACAAGAAAAAGAAAAGCGCTTAAATTTATACTAAGGCGCAATTATTGCCTGTAGCTTAATAGCGGTAAGCATTGACCCGGTAAGTTCCCGGTCATTCAAATTACTCTAACACTAACTACAGACAGTAATTGCGCCTTTTTTGTTTTTATACTTTTTAGGTGCTGAAATTCCCGTAAGGTACTCCAGAATTATACTTTCAGTTATTATAAATGTTGGCTGGCATGTATAGTTACAAATGTATTGTTGTTTTGCTATACAGTTAATTCAACATGAATTTATAGGGGTTATCTTGCGTTTTACTTAAATTAGTAGATAAACACGCTACTGTGAACCAAAAGGTAACCCCATTAATCTTTTTATTTCTGGCAATGCTGTGCTTTGCAGCAACTGCTTTACTGCATTTTAAATATGCGGATTTTCAGGTAAACGGTGACTACCAACCACAGCTTGAGCAGATATCTCAAAGAACCAACGCTTTGATCGAAGACGCTCAGGTAGAAGGAAGAAGATTAGGGGAGTTTCTGGATAAGGACAGCCTGTCTTTCTCCCAGTTACTTCCGGAGACCAGGTATCCCACCTTTATTTACAGCAACAACCGCCTTGTGTTCTGGTCAGATCATACTTTGGTGCCTGATCTTGACATCACAAACACCCTCCGAAAGATAACGACAGTTAAAAGCAAGTATGGTGCTTTTATAGTGGTGCCGCACCATGCGGCAAATTACGACGTGTATGTGTGCGTACCTCTTCAGCAAAAATCTCAACAAGCTAACGCAGGCACTACAAACAGCTGGGTACTGCATGGCTCAGACGGAAGACTGGAGCTGGATCAGTCGAAAGATCTGCCAAAGGTTTATACCAAAGACAAGCAGTATCTATTCTCCATTGAATTTCAGAAAGGGCAAAAGAAAGCGCAGCAAGAGCTGATCAGTCTGGCATTGCTGCTGCTTGGCACTGTAATGTTTGTGTTGTTTGCACTGGCGGTTGCTAAAAGTATGGCGCGTCGTGGCCTGCAGAACAGGGGTGTTATATACTTCCTGATGTTGCTGTTGGGCTTCAGGCTTTTATTACTGATACTGGATATACCTTATGCTGTGGCAGAAATTGAGTTGTTTGACTCTAAACTATATGCCGCGTCTTTCTGGTCTCCTTCTGTAGGTGACCTGGCCCTTAACATGATCTTGCTCTTAACTGTGGCTGGGGCAGGCTTGTACCTCTTCAGGCGAAACAGGCTGCTGGTGCAGTTTAGTGCTTTGGAGGAAGGCAGGGCAAAACAATACCTGGCTGGGAGTATGGTTATTTTTTATGTGCTACTGGCTGTCTTATATCAGTTTTACCATGGCTTGTATCATAATTCACCGCTGGTACTGGATGTAACGCAGTCGCTTAGTTTTACAAAGTATAAGATCATCATCTACGGCATTATGGTTATTCATACGGTGGCCGTGTCGTGGTTCTCGTACATGCTTAGCTCCGTGGCAACCGTATTGATGCAGAAGGTAAAGCACCTGTTGCCCTACAAGCTACTGGCAGCGTTAACCATTGTTTTCCTGTTTGTCACAGCAGTCTTTCAGCTTCATTTTTACGCCGTAGTTTTTATCGGCACCTTCTTCTGGCTAATTATTACTATCACGGCGCAGTACTCCAGGGTATTCAGCCTGCCGTACAGAACCTATCTGTTCTTTTTCCTGATCGTGATGGTGAGTGCGGGGGTGGGGGCCTTTGCCCTGTACGACCACTACCAGGACGAGGTAAAAATATACAAGCAGAAACTCGGCACTAACCTGTTACAGGACAATGATGTATTGGGTGAGTATTTGCTGGAAGAGGTTTCCGGTAAGATTGCAGGCGATGCGCTTATACAAGCCAAATTAAAAGGGCCGTACATCGATGCCGGCTTTATCAAACGTAAAATATCGAAGCAATACCTGCAGGACTACTTTGACAAGTATGAAACGAACGTGCTTCTTTTTGATAGTGAGGGCAACAGTCTGGAAAGCGCTGATACCACTGCCACCACCTTGCAGCAACTCCTAAAAAGTATAAGCTCCACGGATACGCGTACCGAGCGCGACAACCTTTTCCTGGTGAAAGACCCCAGCAGGTATAATGCGCGCACTTACTATAACCTGATCGAAGTACCGATCAGTGAAAATTTAAAGGGCACAATCGTGTTGCAGTTGACCCTGAAGCGGCTTTTGCCTCACAGCCTTGTGCCGGAACTACTTCGCGACCAGCAGCAGAACCTGCCATTCCGGACGGATATGTTGAGTTATGCTATTTATGAAGGCCAGAACCTGATACACAGCGAAGGGGAATACGACTACGCTACTAATTTTGATCCCGTACATATAGGGCACACAGAGTTTTACTACGATGGGCATAACCAAGGCGACTTTCACCATTTTGGGGTTCCGGCAGGCGATAACAAAGTACTGGTTGTAACGAACGAGAAGTACAGTGCCCGCGAAGTTTTGTCCAATTTTTCTTTCCTGTTTCTCATTTTCATTACAGGCTTTATACTTTTGGGCTTACTGGTCCTGCTGCTAAAACGTCGGTATGTAAGGGAGTTCAGTCCAAATTTCAGCACCAAAATTCAGATTTTCCTCAACTTTGGTATTATGCTGCCACTCTTGTTGGTAAGTATAGCTATTGCCAGTTTGGTAACTGCATCATACAAAAAAGACCTGATGACAACCTATGAGCAGCGTGGCAGGGCTATACAGGAAAACCTGAACTCGCTGGTTGGTACCAGTACTTTTGAGCGAACCAGTAAACTGCAGAAACGCATTTCCGAAATTGCTTCCATTTCTGAAACTGACATTAACCTGTATGACAGAGGCGGTCATCTGATCACGACGAGCCAGCCGTTGATATTTGAGGCAGGTATACTTTCAAAATTAATAAACCCACAGGCTTATGCCGCTATCTCGGAGCGCCATGCCTTGCGCGTATTGTTGGAGGAGCAGGCCGGCAATATTTCTTTTAATGCGGTGTACCTGCCGCTGCGGGCAAACAATGACCCTACTTCACTGGAGGGCTTTGTGGGCATACCTTTCTTTGATTCTGAAAAGGAACTGGACCTTAAACTAATAGAGCTGGTGACCACTACCATGAATATTTTTACGGTGATGTTTATCATGTTCATGGTGCTGACTTTCCTGGCCTCGCGTACCTTAACCGTGCCCCTGCGCTTATTAGCTGATAAGTTAAAACGTACCTCCCTTACAGGTAAAAATGAAATGCTTGCTTACGAGGGGGCAGATGAGATCGGCATGCTGGTGAATGAGTATAACCGCATGCTTCTGACGTTGGAGCAAAACAAAGAAGAGCTGGCGATGCAGGAAAAGGAGGCAGCCTGGCGTGAAATGGCAAGGCAAGTGGCGCATGAGATCAAAAATCCGCTTACCCCGATGAAGTTATCGCTGCAATATTTGCAGAAAGCCATATCGGAAAAGAGACCAAACACGGAGCAGCTGATTGATAAGATATCGCATACGCTGATAACCCAGATTAATATCTTAAGCGATATTGCCACTTCTTTTTCAAGCTTTACCTCTATGCCGGAGCCAAAACAGGAGCCTGTAGACGTGGCATTGGCCCTACGCAAGTCCGCGGACCTGCACAACGACCCGGCAACGGCTGTTGTAGATACTAAGTTTGATGCTGACGAAGCTGTTGTGATGGCGGATGAAAGCCTTTTGGTGCGCACGTTTAATAATTTGCTTCTCAATGCCATTCAGGCAGTGCCGGCTAACCGTAAACCTTTCATCCGGATCTCACTTACTAAAGAAGCTGATCATAAAGTGCTGATTGCCATAAAGGACAATGGCAATGGCATTCCGGAAGAGATCAGGGGCAAGGTTTTTATCCCAAACTTCAGCACGAAGTATACAGGCTCTGGTATTGGCCTGGCTGTGGCTAAAAGAGGAATTGAGAACGCAGGTGGCCAGATTTGGTTTGAGACGGAAGAAGGGAAAGGCACGACGTTTTATATTTCTTTACCACTGGCTGAAGTATGAACTTGAAAGGGATTTGCTTGCTGTTGCTCTTGCATTGGCTTAGCTTCCCGCTGTTAGCCCAGACGCCCTATAGCAACCAGCGCTGTAAAAAGCTGCCCCTAACCAATGAGGCGTTTATACTTGATTCACTTACTATTGAGCCGGGATCCATTCGCTTTGTGCATCCCCGCAAAGAGCAGTTCGCCTTCGAGTACAATTATACTACACAGGAGTTCAGGCTTACCCATTTTCCGGCACCCAATTCTGTTTTAATTGACAGTACAGGCACTGTGCTGCCCGTGCAGGATTCGGTGCTGGTGTGCTACAGAACAATGCCGCTTAACCTGACCAAGCCGGCCTTTAAACGCGACATCACTAAACTGGATCTGAATCCTTTTCAGCGAAATGTTTACAAAGAAGACATCAACTCCAAAGAAGAGATCTTTAGTACGCCCGGGCTTAATAAAACCGGCAGTATATCGAGGGGCATATCCTTTGGCAACACCCAGAATGTGTTTGTAAACTCGGCCCTTAACCTGCAACTGGATGGTAAACTGACCGATGACATAAGTATAACCGCAGCCATAACAGACCAGAACATCCCGTTTCAGCCGGAGGGTAATACGCAGCAGTTGCAGGAATTTGACAGAGTATACATTACCCTTAACCATAAACAATGGCAGTTAACTGCCGGTGATGTTGTATTGCAGAGCAAGCCATCCTACTTTTTACAGTACTATAAAAACGTGCAGGGTGGCGCCTTCGAGACAGTGTTCGGGAAAACGCCGGAGCGGCAGGGGGTAACCTCAGTGGCAGCATCCGTGTCGAAGGGTAAATTCGCCTCACAGGTAGTGACGCCCCTGGAGGGTGTTTTGGGACCGTATCGTTTGCGCGGCCCAAACAATGAGCGTTTTATAATTGTGCTGGCTAACTCTGAGCGGGTTTTCTTGGATGGCAGGTTGCTGGAGCGCGGATTCGATTACGACTATGTAATTGACTATAACCAGGCTGAGATCACGTTTACCACCCGCCACGTTATTACCCGCAACAGCCGCATTCGGGTAGACTTTGAATACTCGGACCAAAACTACAGCCGTGGCATTTATACTTTGAACCATTACCAGAACCTGGGCCGGCTGAAAGTATACGGTAACTATTACAACGAATCCGACAACCCGAACAACCTGATAAACCTGGACCTGCAGGATGAGCAGAAACGGTTGCTGGCAAGTATAGGCGACAGCTTGCAGTTGGCAGTGGCACCAGGCATAGACAGTGTGGCTTTTGACCCCAGCCAGGTGCTTTATGCCCGCCGCGACACTACCTTTAACAATGGCCAAAGTATGGCAACCATCTATGTGTACAGCACCAACCCGAACGAGGCCTTTTACAATGTGCGCTTCACGGAGGTTGGCCCAAACCAGGGAGACTATGTTGTGGCCACAGACGCTATAAATGGAAGGGTTTACCGTTGGGTGGCTCCGGTTAATGGGGTGCAGAGAGGTAATTATGCACCGGTGCGTGTGCTGCCTACACCGCGCAAAAAGCAACTGATGACTTTTGGCGCCAACTACGAGGTTCAAAAGGGCATCAGTGTTTTTGCTGAAGGGGCTGCCTCAGAAAACGACCTTAACCGCTTTTCGGACCTGAACTCCGATGATGATAAAGGCAAGGCAGTACGCATAGGCTATGCCATACAGGACAAACAACTGGAATGGCTTGGAAAGTATAAACTAAATAGCAACCTGAACTATGAATACACTGACCAGCATTTTAACCCCATCGATCGTTACCGCCCCATTGAGTTTGACCGTGACTGGAGTTTGCCTTTAAACCCAACCAATGCTGAAGACCACATCCTGAATTTTTCGGTGGGTGTTGCGCAGGACCTGGCCAACTTTTTCAATTACCGTATCAGCCGCCGTTACCGCGATGACCAACTCAATGGTGTACAGCATTACCTGGATGCCTGGAAAAAACTGGGCTGCATCGAATTGCGCAATAACTTTTTCATGCTTAACAGCGAGCAGCAGGAGCGGGAATCGGAGTGGTACCGTGGCGATGTAGGTGTAAAGTATAACCTGGGTAAAATGGCGCCGGGCTATGTGTATAGGTTTGATAAAAACAAACTGACGGCACTAGGCACAGACTCTGTAGTAGGCTCTGCGATGTATTTTGATGAGCACCTGGTGTATGTGGAAAGCGCCGATACAGCTCGTACCCGTTTCAGGGTGGATTATAGTTACCGCAAAGACCTGAGACCAACACCAACAGGTGAGATGGGCTTGCCAGAAATAGGACAAACGTACAATGCGTTGCTACAAACAGTGCTTGGCCCTGAAAGCGACCTCTCCGTGCAGGCAACATACCGCAAACTAGAATTGGAAACCGCAAAAGACGAGGAAACTGTACAAGCCAGGGCAGATTGGAATGCGGGGTTTCTGGATGGCAGCTTCAGGTCTGAGCTTAGTTATTCGGTAGGTACAGGTCGGGAGTTAAAGCGTATTTTCATTTTCAGGGAGACGTTGCCCGGGCAAGGCACGCACTACCTGCGCGAGGGCGGCAACCCCAATAACCTGAACGATTACCTGGAAGCACAGACAATTGACCAGCAGCGCTTCATAAAAATATTCTTGCCCACCGATGAGTATGTGAATGCCTACATCAACCGCTTTACTTACAGGCTAAACACAACCGCACCACGCAGCTGGCGCAGTCAGAAGGGTATAAAAAACCTGGCATCTAAATTCTCGATGCTAAGCTTTGTGAACATAGACAAAAAAACAACAGACAGTTCTCTGGGCAACCGGTTTAACCCATTTAGCCAGGACGTGGAAGATGCGTTCCTGATCTCTATGTCTAAGTCGTTACGGAATACGGTATACTATAACCGTAGCAATCCAAAGTATGGCTTGGAGTATACCGTACAGCAAAACCAGCAAAAGTCGCTGCTGGCCAACGGCACCGAGACCCGGATCGTAGGCAGCCACCAGGTGGTGGGCAGGCTTAACCTGAACGAGGTGTTGAGTACACAGTTGGTGGCAGTGCAGGGAGTGCGGGAGAGCCAGTCTAATTTTCTGGAGTCAAAGAACTTCCGGATCTTATCGAGGGAGCTTACGCCAGAGCTGGCCTACCAGCCAAACACGCGCCTTAGGTTTACGGGTACCTACCAGCTTGCACTGCGCGAAAACAGGTTTGCAGCCTCAGACGATGAACAGGAAGCTACTTTTAACGAACTGGGACTTGAAACAAAACTAAGCCAGGTCGGCAAGCGGACAATTACAGGCAATTTCCGGTTCGTAAACATCCAGTACAACGGTGAGGTAAACTCTTACATTGGCTACGAAATTCTGAACGCGCTTCGTCCGGGCAACAACCTTACCTGGTCCTTAAATCTGCAGCAGCGATTAAGCAACGGCCTGAACATCTCCTTTAACTACGACGGCCGCAAAGCCAATGGGGTAGGGGCCGTGCACACCGGCAGAACGCAGGTGTCGGTGCTCTTCTAACGTCTTAACCGCAGATTAATGTGGATTTACAGGATTAGCGGGATCAGTTTCCTTGATTCTTTTACGATTTTGAATTTTTAGATTGGATTGTAGGTTGAAAAGATTAATGAAAAATTAATTATGGCTGCGGGCACTCAACCAACTCAATCGAAACAAATTTATAAATCTGCAGAAAGGACTTTGAAATATGCCGATATCACCTCTCAGATTATAGGTGCTGCAATGGAGGTACATTGTATTTTAAAAAATGGCTTTCAGGAAGTAATTTATCAACGTGCTCTTGAGAAAGAAATGCAGATAAAAGGCCTTAGTGCTAGTCGGGAGTATGAAATGCCTATATTTTATAAGGCTGAGTTAATAGGAACGCGGCGTGTTGACTTTTTAGTTGAGGACTTAATTTCAGTTGAGCTGAAAGCCGTTCATGCATTAGATGATGTGCACTTGGCACAGGCTCTAAATTATCTTGAAGCTTACAACTTAGAAGTTGGTCTTTTACTGAATTTTGGGGCTAAAAGCTTAGAATTTAAGAGATTAATCAACTCCAAGTATAAAAAATCCCTCAAATCGCACTAATCCACATTAATCTGTGGTTGAGACTTTCTCAATCTTGCTGTGTGCCGGCAAATACATAGGCAATGCTGCAGATCCGTACCATGGGTATAGTTCCACGTCAAAGATCTTGGCCTTTACAGCAGGGTCTGTGTCAACCAGTTTCCGGGCTTCCTCTACAGTCTTTACATCCAGTATAAAAATGCCACGATAAGCTTTATCGTTTTTACCAAGCGGGCCAGCCACGATAAGTTTCCCTTCTTTTGCCAGTCTGCCAATATTCTCCATGTGTCCTTTGAAGTACTGGTTCAGTTTCTCTTTATCGGTAGTGGTGTTAGAGCCAGTCTTAAGTATAGCCAGCACATACGATTTCATGCCATACTCATCAGCACCCAGCGAGTCGGCCAGTGCCTTATTGTAGGTTGATTTTTGGGCTTGCGCATTGGCATCGAAGCCAACGCAGCAAAGTACGGCAAGAGCTAAAAAGTATTTCATAAGTATAAACCCTGGAGTTTGTCTAACAGGAGTATGAAGATACTCCATTTAAAGAAAAAGGCAAGTATAGTCGAACCCATACTTGCCTTAAATATTATTATCGAGAACAAATCAACTATTCAAATTCATCTGCGGTAATCACACAAACAAAAAAATCTAACAAATCAATAAAATCCCCTTAATCACCGGTCTAGTAGTATTTCCCCGGAACCAGGTAATTCTGCACGTAATCTTTTACGCCTTCTTCCAAAGTATAAAAAGGCCTGTCGTAGCCGATAGAGCGAAGTTTGCTCATGTTGGCTTCCGTAAAATACTGGTAGTTGTCACGCAGGTTCTCCGGGGTGTCCATAAAATCAATGTTTGGTGTTACACCCATCGCCTCAAAGGTGTTTAGTGCCAGGGCCATAAAAGTGCGTGCCTTGCCCGAACCCAGGTTATAGATGCCAGAGTTTTTGCGATGACGCATCAGGAACATACATACTTCCACTACATCCTTTACATACACAAAGTCGCGCATCTGCTCCCCGTCGGCAAAATCCGGATGGTGCGAGCGGAACAGCTTCATGCTACCTTTTTCCTTTATTTGATTGTAGGCATGGAAAATAACCGAAGCCATTTTGCCCTTGTGGTACTCGTTAGGGCCATACACGTTAAAAAACTTAAGGCCGGCCCAGAAGAATGGCTTCGCAGTTTGCTGCAATGCCCAGATATCGAAATCGTTTTTAGAATCGCCGTATGGGTTTAGTGGTTTCAGAAGCGGAATAGTAGCTTCTTCATCGTCGTAGCCCAACGTGCCTGAGCCATATGTAGCCGCCGAAGAGGCGTATACCAGTGGTATCTGGTACTCGCAGCAGGCATTCCATACTTTCTTGGAGTAGTTCAGGTTAAGCAGGTCAAACACATCCTTGTTAAACTCAGTGGTGTCGGTGCGGGCACCCAGGTGGAAGATAAACTCTACTTCCTCGTAGTTCTCGTCCAGCCACTCAAAAAAGTTGTCGCGGTCTACGAACTCCTTTATCTTCTTATCCTTCAGGTTGCTTTCCTTTTTCGCCACCGAAAAGTTATCAACCACAACTATGTCGTTGAAGTTGGCCTCGTTTAGCCTGCTTACTAGGCAGCTGGCAATAAATCCTGCCGCACCGGTTACTACTATCATAAGTTTATATTTAAGCCAGTATCGAAATTTGCGCTAAATTTACAAAAATAAACCACGCAAACTTGGCAACACGCACCTATACTTTGGCAAACAACCCGAAGCTTATACTTGGTAAGTGTGGTTTGCTATGCCTTGCTGCGGCTATTTTTATACTTGTAAGTAGCTGCGGAAGCGAGAAAAACAAGGTGGTGGCTTCTGAGAAAATCATACTTGAAGATGACCTGGGCAGAAAAATTGAGCTAAACAAACAGCCGGAACGCGTATTTGCCCTGGCCTCCTCCATGACGGAAATGCTCTATGCCATATTGGATACCAGCACCATCATTGCCAGAACCCCCAACGACGATTACCCAGCTGCTGTGTATACAAAGCCAGTGGTTAACAATTACCCCGTAGATTATGAGCAGGTACTGCTGCTGAAACCTGACCTTATTTTTACAGTGGAGGGCATAACCCCTTTAGATGTAGCCGAAAGACTGGAAGAACTTGGAGTGTCGGTATACTACCAGAAATACCGGACCGTGGAGGATGTTTTTAAAGGCATAGAAGCGATTGGCAGCATTATGGGCAGGGAAAAGCAGGCTAACCAGTTGGCCGATTCGCTTCGCAAAGAGGTAGAAAGTATAGGGCAGAAGTATAAAAATGTGAAACAGCCACAACAAGTACTGGCCATCACTTGGAAAGACCCCATCTATGTGTACGGGCAGAACACGATCCTAACAGACAAACTCAGAATTCTGGGAGCTGAGAATGCTGTGAAAGAAGTATTTGAGCAGCCTTACCCGGCGCTTACCCGTGAGTACATTTTAAATCTGAATCCCGATGTGCTGTTGGGTGGCACTAAAGAAAAACTGGAGAAAGATTTCTTCGGCCTTTACCCGGAGCTGCGCAAGATCAAGGCATACCAAAATAACCGCCTCTACGCCCCAACCGATAACCTGCAGTCCAGGCCGGGGCCACGGGTGGTAGAATCATTGAGGGAGTTGGAGGGCTTTTTATACCCATGATGGGCCGTGGCTTATACTTTATACTTGCCTTACTGCTTATTGTAGCAGTATTAGGATTGGGCTTGCAGGTGGGCTCCTTCGATGCAAATGCTGCTACCATTTGGGATGCCCTGTTTAACTACGAGCCGGATAATACCACACACTTTGCCATTTTACACCTGCGTTTGCCACGTCTGCTGCTGGCTTTGGTGGTGGGGGCCTCACTTGCTTTTTGCGGCTACCTGATGCAAGCCATGGTCAACAATGGGCTGGCTGACCCATACTTGTTGGGCACAGCGGCAGGTGCATCGTTGGGTGCCGTGATCGTTTTCTTTGGATTTGTGCCGATAAGTATGGCCGGCTTATACTTGCCTTCAGTATTTGCATTTGCCGGAGCCTTTCTGGTTACACTAGTGGTGGTTATACTTGGATATCGCAAACGCCAGCTCATACCCAGCCAGATGCTGCTTGCAGGCATAGCCTTAAGTTCTTTGTGTACGGCTATGGTGGGGATGCTCACTTTTCTCTCTGATTCAGAGGGTAAGCTGAAGTCTGTTATTTTCTGGTCGATGGGGAGTTTTGAAAGAGCCACCTGGAGCTTGGTGGCTTACCCGGCCGTTACCATTGTGCTGGCCCTGCTGTTTTTCCTGTTTTACCAAAAACAACTGAACATACTTTTGCTTGGCTCGGACAGGGCGCAAGCCATGGGAGTAAAGGTTGCCCAGACAAGATGGGTTATTATGGGAGTGGTGTCGGTGGTAACGGGCTTTGCAGTGGCTACCTCGGGGCCGGTTGGTTTTGTGGGCCTCATCATCCCGCATGTAACCCGTGCCGTGATGGGAGCAACCGGGCGTGGCAACCTGCTTTTCTGTGCTTTTGTGGGCGGTTTTTTCATGCTGCTCTGCGATTTGCTTTCACGTGTAATTTATCCGCCTGCGGGCCTGCCAATTGGAATCATTACTTCGTTCTTTGGTGTTCCTTTCTTCGTATATTTGCTGTTCAAAAAGAATTACAATTTTAGAGGTTAAATGATTTACGTAAGCAGGTTAGAGCACTTTAATGCAGCCCACAAGCTGTATAACCCGAATTGGTCGCTGGCGAAGAATAAAGAAGTGTTCGGCCCTTGTGCCAACGTTAACTGGCATGGCCACAATTTTGAACTTATCACTACTGTAAAAGGCAAACCAGACCCCGACACCGGTTTCGTGATCGACCTGAAACAGTTGAGCACACTTATACGCGAGCACATCATCGAGAAGGTAGATCATAAGAACCTGAACATGGATGTGCCCTTTATGGAAGGCAAGCTTGCCAGCACCGAGAACCTGACCATCGAGTTCTGGAAAATTCTGGAGCCGCGCATCTCTGAAATTACCGAAGGAAGAGCTAAATTACATAGCCTGAAGCTATACGAAACACCGCGTAACTACGTAGAGTATTTCGGCGAGGAGTAACACTCCGAGAACATTCCTTATTTTTTATTTTTACCCCTAGAGGTAGCTCATAACGGACTGCATGAAATATTACATTATAGCTGGGGAGCGATCCGGTGACTTACATGCCTCAAACTTAATAAAGCAACTTCGCCTGCAAGACCCCGATGCCGAGATACGCGGCTGGGGCGGCGACATGATGGAGGCAGCCGGTATGGACCTGGTGCGCCATTACCAGGAAATGGCCTTTATGGGCTTTGCTGAGGTGTTTAAAAGCCTGCGCAAGATCCTTGGTTTCCTCAAAGAGTGTAAAGCCGATATCAAAGCCTGGCAACCCGATGTGGTTATACTTGTAGATTATGCTGGCTTTAACATGCGTATTGCCAGGTTCGCCAAGAAACAGAACCTCAAGGTATTCTATTACATTTCCCCAAAGATCTGGGCCTGGAACCAGGGGCGTGTGCATAAGATCAAGAGGGTAGTGGACCGCATGTTCGTGATCATGCCTTTTGAGGAAGAATTTTACGGCCGCTTCAACTACAAAGTAGATTATGTAGGCAACCCGGTAAGCGACTCCGTTACAGACCATGTGGCTGTTTCCGATTTCAGGGCTAAAAATAAGATCTATCACAACAAGCCGATCATTGCCATACTTCCGGGCAGCCGCAAACAGGAGATAGAGAACATGCTGCATGTTATGCTAAGCGTGCTGCCATCCTTCCGGGATTACCAGTTCATAGTAGCGGGCGTTTCCAATTTCTCCAAAGAATACTACGAGCAGTATAACAAAGACCCCAACATCAAGATCATTTACGATCAAACCTATGATCTGCTGGCAAACTCTAAAGCGGCGCTGGTAACTTCCGGTACAGCAACCTTAGAGACAGCCCTTTTTAATGTACCGCAGGTAGTGTGCTATAAAACCAGCGCCATTTCATACTTTATCGGTAAACTGGTTATCAAGGTGCCCTACATTTCGCTGGTAAACCTTATCGCCGACAGACCTGTGGTAACAGAACTGATTCAGGATGACTTTACACCCAAGAAGATTGTAGCAGAGCTGAAGCAGATCCTATTCGATAAGTACTTCCTGAAAAAGCAGCTGGACGGGTATGAGTTGGTGCGAAAGAAGATCGGTAATTTCCGGACGGCAGAGCGTGCCGCAGAACTAATGGTTACTTATTTGAGCGAGGAGAAGGTTAAAGTATAGGATTTATACTTTGCGCTGACTATTTCTCACTGGCGCAAGTGTTCAGCGTTAGCGTCACTTGTGACTTGAAATGTCGGGAAGTCTTCAGACTTCCGTGAATTATACTTATTTTTATTCTTTTCTGATTTACACTCATGCAAGTCTGAAGACTTGCTCTTATACTTAGTCACAAGTGACGCTAACGCTGAACACTTGCGCCAGAACTTGTTGTATAAAAGTATAAAAGGCAGAGGCCCGGTTATGATAACCGGGCCTCTGCCTTTATAGCCAGTGCCTTTTGAATGTTGGTGAAAAACACCAACAATGGCGGGTCTATACTTTTTAATCAAAACCCTGAACAGCTTCGTTGTTCTAAAACTATACTTTACCTATACTTTGTTCTGGTGCAAGTTTTCTTCCGAAAGATATCAGAATGTAGAGACGCAATATTTTGCGTCTTGGCTGCTACAAGGCAGAGGAAGTATAAACGCGGTAGTGTAATCTGTGGAAATATCAAAAATTAAATTGCGCACCACCTCCATTAAACATTGCTATTGATCAGGTATAATTAATTACAAGTATAAAAAGCAAAAGCCCCGGCTACTATAACCGGGGCTTTTGCTTTTTATACTTTATACTATTGCTTAAGCTACTTTCAGCTGCTTCAGCGTTGATTTCTCAAATTTCTCACGGGCATAGTCACCGGTAATTACCAACTCCTTCGTGCCTTCTTCTGATGGCAGCTCAAACATGGCGTCTGTCATGATGCCTTCGCAGATAGAGCGTAGGCCACGAGCCCCAAGTTTATACTCCGAAGCTTTCTCAACAATGTAGTCCAGGGCACTTTCGTCGAAGCTTAGATTGATGTTCTCCATTTCGAACAGGCGCTTGTACTGCTTCACGATAGAGTTCTTAGGCTCTAAAAGTATGAGTCGAAGTGTTTCTTTATCCAGTGGGTTTAGGTGTGTTGTAACTGGCAGTCGGCCGATTAGCTCTGGTATCAGGCCAAAGTTCTTCAGGTCTTGTGCTGTAATATACTTCAGGAAGTTTTCGTTTTCCTCTACCTCATCCAGCTTGGATTTAGAGAAACCGATAGGGCGGGTGTTCAAACGGTTCTTGATCAATCTGTCTATGCCAACAAAGGCGCCACCGCAAATAAACAGGATATTTTCTGTGTTTACCGTGATCATTTTCTGCTCTGGGTGCTTACGGCCACCTTGCGGCGGAACGTTTACCACAGTACCCTCCAGTAATTTAAGCAATGCCTGCTGCACACCTTCACCGCTCACGTCGCGGGTTATGGACGGGTTATCACTCTTACGGGCAATCTTGTCGATCTCATCAATGTAAACAATACCGCGCTCGGCTGCTTCAACGTTATAGTCGGCGGCCTGTAGCAAGCGGGTAAGTATACTTTCCACGTCTTCGCCTACGTAACCAGCTTCTGTAAGCACAGTAGCATCGGCAATACAGAACGGCACCTGAAGTATACCGGCCATCATGCGCGCCAGGTAAGTTTTACCTGTACCGGTTTCACCCACCATAATGATATTAGACTTCTCGATCACTACATCATCGTTCTCCGTAGGTTGCATCAGGCGTTTGTAGTGGTTGTAAACTGCCACCGACATCACCTTTTTCGCCTCATCCTGGCCAACAACAAACTGGTCAAGGTAAGTCTTCATCTCCTTCGGCTTCATCAGGTTAAACTTCGGAGTACGGCTATTCGCGCGAATTTTATTCTCTTCGTTCAATATCTGTTGTGCCTGCCCAATACAACGGTCACAGATGTGAGCGTTTATACCAGAAATCATCACAGATACATCCTTTTTATTTTTGCCGCAAAATGAACAAGTTATTTCAGCCATACGATACGATTGATCCAAAAAGTCTAACTCCGGGCACCGGAGCAAAACAAAGGTACAAAATTGGAAACTTATACTTGCATAAATATTATAATACAAATATTACTATTATCCCAAAAATTGGGTTTAGATTTTAGAATCCATATTTTTTAATTTTTTCATAAGTATCTGTTAGTTAGATAGTTGACGTGTTTTACTATCCACATCTGCCTGTTGATAATTTTTTGAAAATTTTAGCGTTATAGGCAGTTATCGGCTCTGCAGTATACAGTATATGTACTAAATACCAAGTAAAAACCCGCCTCAGGCTATCTGAGGCGGGTTAATTATTGTCTGAAGTATGATAGGGTACGGTGCTGCTTCAATTAAGAAGTTTTGCGCGTCAACACCTCGTCAATCAGGCCATACTCCTTAGCTTCCTCGGCACGCATCCAGTAGTCACGGTCAGAGTTGTCATACACTTCCTGGTAAGTTTTACCTGAATGCTGCGCCAGTATTTCATAAAGCTCTTTCTTCAGCTTCAGGATCTCACGGGCAGTGATCTCGATGTCAGAGGCCTGTCCCTGTGCGCCACCCATTGGCTGGTGGATCATGATACGTGAATGCGGAAGCGCAGAACGCTTGTTAGGCGCGCCACCTGCCAGCAGCACAGCACCCATAGAGGCAGCCAAACCTGTACAGATCGTGGCCACATCCGGGCTAACATACTGCATGGTGTCGTAGATACCTAGGCCTGCATACACCGATCCGCCCGGGCTGTTGATGTAAAGGAGAATGTCCTTCTTCGCATCCGCTGACTCTAAGAACAGCAGCTGCGCCGTGATGATATTGGCTATAAAGTCATCTACCTGTGTGCCAAGGAAAATAATGCGGTCCATGATCAGGCGGGAGAATACGTCAATCTCACGGAAGTTGGTTGGTCTTTCCTCAATTACGGAGCGTGTCATACTTTCAATTGTATGCATGGCCCTGCCTTCTACATGGTTAATATATTGATCTACGCCTAGGCCGCTCATGCCCTGGCCTTTAACAGCGAACTTGCGGAACTCGTCTTTGTTAAACATCATTTTGTTTAGGTTTACGGTTTTCTCAAAAATAAAAAAAGGTCCTTAAAAAAGGACCTTTTTGCAATATAGTTTTTTAATCGTTTTATTCAAACGACATGTTTCTGAAGTCCTCAGCGGTAACTGTTTTTTCAACAACAGTTAATTGTTCTTTAAGTTTAGCAAGCACTTTCTCAGCTAGTAATTGCTCGTACTCGTTAATGTAGTTGCGGCCGTTGTCCTGCTGCAGGTACTGGTTAGCATAGTTGTTCATGCTCTCCACTAACTCTTCCGGAATCTCTGGCATGTTGAACTGAGCAAGCATCTTCTCTTTAGTAGCGTTTACAACTTCCTCGTTCGTTACTTTCAGCTCGTTCTCCTCAACAACCTTGTTCTTGATCATTGACCACTTCAGCTCACGAACATACTTGTCGAAGTTCTCATCGATCTGCTCAGCAGTAAGTTTGCCTTCGTTTGTAACCTGTATCCAACGCTTAAAGAACTCAGTTGGGATCTCTACAGTAACGTTGTCAACCATTGTATCGATGATGTTGCGATACAGTAGGTTGTCAGCCTCACGCTCATAGTTCTCCTTGATGGTCTCGCGGATCTTGGCGTCAAACTCTTCTTCTGTTTTTACTTCGTCTTTACCGAAAAGCTTATCGAAAAGTTCTTGGTTAAGCTCAGCAGACTCTGTGCGGTTGATCTTATCTACAGTAAATTCGAACTCACCATTCAGGTCAGCTACAACTTCTTTGCTTAAGCCGGTTACGTGCGCAAGTGCTGCATTGTCATCACCGAAAGCCTTACGGATGTCGAACTTGATAACATCGCCAGCTTTTACACCAACAAACTGCTCTTTGCCCTCTACTACACGGCTGGTAGGGATAAGCGTCTTAGACTGGAACTCACCGTCAACCTGCTTCAGCTCACCAGAGATAAAGTCACCTTCTTCAGATGTCTCAGGATTTACAGTTTTGCCGAACTGACGCTTGATGTTCTCATAAGCCTCGTCAATCGTTTTCTGGTCCAGCTCAATTGCGTAACCCTCTACGCTTTTATCCAGCGGAAGGTTAAAGTCAGGTAGTAAACCTACAGCGTAAGTAAACTCGAAATTCTTCTGGTTGTCCCAGTCGATCTCGTCCTGCATTGGCTCAGGAAGCGGCTCACCTAAAAGCTTTACATCATTGTCTTTGATGTACTTAGAGATTTCCTGCTGCAGAAGCTTGTTGATCTCTTCTACCAGGATACTCTTGCCATACATTTTCTTTACAAGACCGGCAGGCACTTTACCAGGTCTGAAACCTTTGATCTGTGCTTTTTTGCTATACTCTTTAACCTGCTGATCAACCTTTGGCGCGTAATCTGCCTCTTCCAGAACTACCTTCAGTTGTGCGTTAGTGCTGTCGGTTTGGTTTAATGTAATATTCAAGGCTTTATAAAGTTTTAATTTTGAAATATCTACTAAAAACAAACCCCCAACATGGCTGTTGAGGGTTTATGTTTTGTGCGGATGGAGGGACTCGAACCCCCATGCCTCGCAGCGCTAGATCCTAAGTCTAGTGCGTCTACCAATTTCGCCACATCCGCTTGAAGTGTGCTTGTTTGTTATTGTGATGCAAAGGTAAGCAAGGAAATTTAAACTGCAATACCTGCCCCAAAAATTTTTCAAATATTTTTTTGCTTTCAGGATGCCCCTGCATCGTACTACCTTTAACACAGGAAGTTATTGATTGCAGTGCAGAATCAATTATATTTGAAATATATTTGAAACTTAAAAAGCCACTACCCACTTATACTTATAGTAAGCTGTTTGCCGCCCTAAAAGCTAACCGCTTATTTTAGAATTGCATATGGTTACAACAATTGATCCGGAAGCAGAACGCAAAGAGATCTTAAGGTATTACAGAAGGTTATTAAGGTATGCGAAGCCCTTCTTAAAGGACAACGACGCAAAGATTATAAAGAAAGCCTTTAACACTTCTGTGGAAGCGCACAAAGACATGCGCCGCAAATCCGGAGAGCCTTATATATACCACCCGCTTGCCGTAGCCCAGATAGCCGTTGAAGAAATAGGCCTTGGCACAACATCTATTGTCGCTGCACTCCTTCATGATGTGGTGGAGGACACCGATATGGAGATTGCTGACATCGAGCGTGAGTTTGGATCTAGTGTGGCGCGCATAATTGAGGGGCTTACCAAGATATCCGGTGTTTTCGACTACGGGTCTTCGCAGCAGGCTGAGAACTTCCGCAAAATGCTGCTAACCCTCAGCGACGATGTGCGGGTTATACTTATTAAACTGGCCGACCGCCTGCACAACATGCGTACCCTTGACAGCATGCCGCGCCACAAGCAGCTGAAGATCGCCTCCGAAACCATGTACCTGTATGCACCGCTGGCGCACCGCCTGGGTTTGTATGCTATTAAATCGGAACTTGAGGATCTATACTTAAAGTATACCGACACCGATACCTACAAGGACATCTCTAACAAGATACGCCAGACACGCAGTGCCCGTAATAAGTTTATCAAAGATTTTATCTCACCGATAGAGGAGGAGCTGAGAAAGTATGGCTTTAAGTTCACCATCAAAGGCAGGCCAAAGTCTATATACTCTATCCTTAAAAAGATAAAGAAGCAGAACATCACCTTTGATGAGATTTACGACCTGTTTGCCATCCGGATCATACTTGACGTGCCCCTCGAGAACGAAAAGGCTGCCTGCTGGCAGGTGTACTCTATTATAACAGACTTTTACCAGCCTAACCCTGACCGCCTGCGCGATTGGGTGAATACGCCGAAAGCCAATGGTTACGAGTCGTTGCATACCACTGTAATGAGTAAGCTGGGGCAATGGGTGGAAGTACAGATACGTACCAAGCGTATGGACGAGATTGCCGAACGTGGCTACGCAGCCCACTGGAAGTATAAAACCGATGGCTCGCAGGGTAGTGAATCAGGGTTGGAGCAGTGGATAAACAAGGTGCGCGATATGCTGGAGAATAATACGGCCAACGCCCTTGAGTTTATGGACGAGTTCAGGAAAAACCTTTTTGTGGAGGAAGTTTTTGTCTTTACTCCGAAAGGCGAACTGATCATACTTCCGGATAAGGCCACTGCACTTGATTTTGCCTTTGAGATCCATAGTCAGATAGGCTTGCAGTGCCTGGGCGCAAAAGTTAACCAGAAGCTGGTGCCTTTAAGTTATAAGCTTAAAAACGGAGACCAGGTAGAGATCCTTACATCGCAGAAGCAGAAGCCAAACGAGGAGTGGCTGCAGTACGTGGTTACCTCTAAGGCCAGGTCAAGGATCAAAGAGTCGCTGCGCGAAGAACGTAAGAACCGTGCCGAGCAGGGGAAGATTATGCTGGACCGCCGCCTGCAGCAGCTTAATATCCAGGATAGCCATGCCAACATGAATAAGCTGATGGCGTTCTTTAATGTGCCTTCCATCCAGGATCTGCACTACAGGATTGCCACCGGCCATATCGATATCAAGAACATCAAAGAGGTTATCTTTACTGCGCCAATCGATAAAACCACCTCCATGCTTGAGCCGAAGTCTTTTGATAAGGAGGTGCAAAAGATCAGGGGTGTAAACTCAGATATGTTAGTGATCGGTGAAAACACTTCTAATATGGAGTACCAGGTTGCCACATGCTGCAACCCCATCCCCGGCGACGATGTGTTCGGTTTCCAGACAGAGGACGATGGCATTGAGATACACCGTACCAATTGCCGCCGCGGCATAGAGTTAATGTCGAACTATGGTAACCGTATTATCAAAGCAAAGTGGACCGACCAGAAAGAACTGGCATTTTTGGCGGGTATCCGCATAAAAGGAACAGACCGCGTTGGTTTGGTGAATGACCTTACAAAAATTATTTCCACAAGCTTAAAGGTAAACATGCGTTCCATTACCATAGACTCGAACGACGGTATCTTTGAAGGAAACATCATGGTGTTTGTGAATGACACCGCGCATCTCGAAAAGCTTATTCAGCGCATGGGCAAAGTAAACGGTGTGCTGACAGTAGAGCGTTTTGACTAAAGACGCATACTATATAATATAGGAGCAAAACAAATGGCATTAGATCATAATAAATTTGAAGAGGTAAAGAAGATCTTTACCGCATACTTAGAAAGCAAGGGCCTGCGCAAAACACCGGAGCGCTATGCCATACTTGAAGAGATATACTCCCGTGACGGGCACTTTGATGTGGAGTCTCTTTATATAAGTATGAAAAACAAGAACTACCAGGTTAGCCGCGCTACTGTGTACAACACTCTAGACCTGTTGGTGGAGAACGACCTGGTAAGCAAGCATCAGTTTGGCCGCAACCTGGCGCAATACGAGAAATCGTATGGCTACCGCCAGCACGACCACGTGATCTGCACAGAGTGCCATAAAGTGGTGGAGTTTTGCGATCCAAGGGTTCATCAGATACAAACTATGGTAGGCGAACTACTAAATTTTCATATCTTGCACCATTCCCTGAATCTATACGGTATCTGCGGCGACTGCCGTGCCAAACAAGCCACAGAGGAGAAGCAACATGAAGTATCAGACAGAGCTGAAGGATGACATCCTGTTTATAAGGCTGGAAGGTAAACTGATTGCCGGTGCGGACACCCAGCAAATGATAGAGGATGTGGACACACAGGGAGATGGCAAAGTGCTGCTCTGTGCCGTTGATCTATCCAATATCCGTTTTATGGATAGCAGTGGTATGGGGGTACTGGTTTCCCTGCTCACAAAATTCCGCAACCGTGGCGGTGAGTTGGTGCTCATCAAGCCTTCTGACCATATTCGTAAGCTGCTAATCGTTACAAAGCTAAACGCGATTTTTACCATCGCAGAAAATGATAACTTTGCAGCTCAATTCTTAAAGGAATCAATTTACTAATACCATAATGGCAGTTGATATACTAATAGGTCTACAGTGGGGCGACGAAGGAAAAGGAAAGATCGTCGACGTACTGGCACCGACCTATGACATAGTTGCCCGTTTCCAGGGCGGACCAAATGCAGGTCATACATTAGAGTTTGAAGGTACCAAACACGTGTTACACCAGATACCTTCCGGTATTTTCCACCCGCACATCCAAAACATTATTGGCAATGGCGTGGTGCTGGACCCGATCGTGTTCCGTACCGAGATGCAGAAACTTCAGGACCGTGGTGTTGATGCTGCCAAGAACCTGTTTATATCTAAAAAAGCTTCACTTATACTTCCTTCGCACCGCATATTAGATAGGGTGTCTGAAGAAGCACTTGGAAGCGGTAAGATAGGATCCACACTAAAAGGGATCGGGCCAACGTATCAGGATAAGATTGGACGTGTTGGCCTGCGTGTTGGAGATATACTTGCAGATGATTTTCAGGAGCAATACGGCAAGTTGGTTGATCGCCATAGAAAAACCGTAGAGTTTTACGGGCAGAAACTGGATTTGGGAGAGCAGGAGCAGGCGTTTTTTGATGCTGTAAATTACCTGCGCACACTTAATCTGGTAGATAGCGAGTACATGATCAATGAGGCGCTGCAAAATGGTAAACGTATACTTGCCGAGGGTGCACAGGGTTCTCTGCTGGATATCGATTTTGGAACCTACCCGTTTGTAACGTCTTCAACTACACTGGTGGCTGGTGCATGCACAGGCTTGGGTGTGGCTCCAAGGTATATTGGCGAAGTATACGGTATTTTTAAAGCATACTGTACACGTGTTGGCAGCGGACCTTTCCCAACAGAGCTTCTTGATGAGGTAGGGGAGGAGATCAGACAAGCCGGAAGAGAGTTTGGGTCAACAACAGGGCGTCCACGTCGTTGTGGTTGGGTAGATCTGCCAAGTCTGAAGTACTCGATCATGCTGAACGGGGTGACACAACTGAATATGATGAAAGCAGATGTGCTTACAGAGTTTGACACTATAAGTATATGTACACATTACAGGCTGCCATCGGGAGAACTAACTGACAAAGTGCCGCACTCTCTGGAAGAAGGAAATCTTGAGCCAATTTATACCGAGTTGCCAGGATGGAAAGTAGACCTAAACCAGATTGAGTCAGTAGATCAATTGCCGGAAGCGTTCAAAAACTACCTGTCATTTATAGAAGAGCAGTTACAGGTGCCGATAACAATTGTATCAGTGGGCCCAGACAGAAAGAGCACATTAAGAAGAGAAGCATTTGATGTAGCTTAACGAAAAGTATAAAGTAGAGAAAGCCCGGCCAAATGGTCGGGCTTTTTACATTATAAACAAAGCAATCGGTAACACAGCAGAAGCAAATAAGGTGTATTGAATTTGAATAGAGTGGGGGAAGAACATAGATAAGTATAGAATATAAAATTGTTTTAAAAATTTCGAATTCATTATCAGTTGGTTACAGACTTTTAGGTAAAATCTTTGGGCCTGCCCCTTGCAAGCCAGGAAACTCTTCTTACCTTTGCATCCCGGTTCGGCAGGGACGGGGCAGTTGAGAGAGTGAGAGGGGAGGCCGGAAAGCGCCGCCGCATGGCCTTGAGGGCTGTTTTTCGGCTGGGACGGCCGAAAAAAAAGTTTCGAAAAAAGCTTGCGGATCGGGAAACGCTTCTTACCTTTGCATCCCGGTTCCGAAAGAGGGCCGAGGGCGGAAATCGGGAAGAAAAGCTTTCCGA
>NZ_JBYZMP010000015.1:0-85084 GCF_058216375.1 Pontibacter sp. GD7
TCTCCACCCTTGCAGCTTGCTAATCGGCTTCGCCAACTTGCCAATAAGGGACTTGCACCCTCTGGATAATCTGAGTATATTTCTAGAGAAATATGACTCGCGCCATGCTGGGCGCACACAACAGCTATAAGCAAGCGGGCGAACAGTGCTAAACGAAACGATAATACTTTTTACAAAATATGGTCTCGGCTGACAGGTAAGTAGCTTTTAAAGCCCGCCTGCTCAAATCCAAGTCCATTAAATACCCCTCACAACTCCACCAACTCAAACCTTACTCTACTCCATGCAACCAGAAATCCGAACTATTCCTACCAAACAACTTATCGGACAAAAAATTTATACTTCGCTGGCTGAGAACCGCACATTTGAGCTTTGGAGTGGCTTTAAACCGCGGGTAAAGGAAATCGGCGACCGGGTTGGAGGCGACTTTTATTCGGTGCAGGATTTCGGGGATAATACTAGCCTGCATTCTTTCTCGCCAGACACACGCTTTAACAAATGGGCTGCCGTGGAAGTAGCAGAAAGTACCCATGTCCCGGAAGGGATGGAAAGCTATACTTTGCCCGGTGGATTGTATGCGGTTTTTATACACAAAGGCACACCGGCAACATTCCCGCAAACCGTTGCCTACATTTTTGGGCAGTGGCTCCCAAACTCAGACTACCATCTAGACCAACGTCCGCATTTCGAGGTAATGGGCTCAGCCTACCACCCCGCCTCACCTGATGCCGAGGAGGAAGTATGGATTCCAATCAAACCCATAGTATAAACCCTACACAAAATCCACGGTTTATACTTTATAACTCAAGTTGAGCACTTCGGAAGAAAAAGCAATTGTAAACCTACCCCTAACCCCTCCCAAAAGTAGGGTCGTTTCATTCTACTATTTCCTGCTGCCCCGAACGCTTTCGGGGTGGTTTGACATGGTGTTGAGTTTTCAACTCAACTGGGCCGGAGGCCCAACTTTAGCCAAACACGAGCAAGGACGCTTGCGCTAAAACCTTGTAATTTGTTAGAACTTAACGGGCCTGCTTCCAAGAAGGGAATTTTACTCGTGTATGTAATTTACCTCCTCTTAATAGCCAATGCTGGGTTAAATCGTAACTTAAGTTAATAAACTAAATTTATACCGGACACCAGGCTCTAAATTGGGCCACCTCACGTATATTCATGAGCAAAAAATAACCATATGGCGAAAACAGTATTAGTAACCGGCGGAACCGGGTATATCGGCTCGTGGGTAGTAAAAATGCTGCTCGAAAAAGGCTACACCGTGCGTATGACAGTGCGCAATAAAAATAAGACCCAGAACTACGCCCACCTTACCGATCTGGCAGCCAATAGCACCGGCAAACTGGAAATTTGGGAAGCCGATCTGCTGCAGGAAGGGGCTTTTGATGAGGCAGCCCAAGGCGTTGAGGCAATTATTCATATGGCATCCCCGTTTACGCTTCGGTTTAAAGATGCTCAAAAAGAACTGATAGACCCGGCTGTGAAAGGTACACGCAATGTGCTGGAAGCTGCAAACCGATCGGGCAGCGTTAAAAAAGTGGTGCTTACCTCCAGCGTGGCAGCCGTGCACGGCGACAACGTGGATATGAAAGAACAGGGCCTGCAGGAATTCACTGAGGCTCATTTTAATACCAGCAGCTCGCCGGAACATCAGCCCTACTCCTACTCTAAGGTAATGGCCGAGAAAGAGGCCTGGCGTATACACGATGCGCAGCAAAACTGGAAGCTGGTTGTTATCAATCCGTCTTTTGTGCTGGGTCCGGCGCTTAGCAAAGGTTCGAACTCCGAGAGCCTCAGTTTTATGAAAGACCTGCTGACGGGAAGGTATAGAATGGGGGCACCGGAACTTTACCTTGGGTTTGTGGATGTGCGCGATGTGGCCGAGGCCCACCTGCTGGCCCTGGAAAAAGATGTGGCTGAGGGCAGACATATTCTGGCAGAACGCACGGCCAGTGTACTGGATATTGCCGGAATCGTGAAACAGAAATTCGGCAACAAGTATAAACTCCCCCTGATGAAATCTCCGAAAGCTGTGCTGCATCTTGTTGGCTGGATGTTTGGCCTGACCAATAAGTTTATCAGCAGAAATGTGGGCCATCCGCTAAAGTTAAATGCCGCTAAAAGTAAAAAGGAACTCGGCTTAAACTACAAGCCTCTGGACAAAACCGTGGAAGACATGGTGCTGCAGATGGAAGAGGATAAGGTTCTGGTATAGTATAATGCCTGCTTAACCCTTCATGGAGGTAGGGTCGTTTCATTCTAACTTTTTTGTCATCCTGAAAGGATCTTAGTAGCTGGGAGGACAAGCTTAACCTCCGGGGGTAGGGGCCCTCTTTTTCTATCAAGTTTCCCCAAATCAAGTTCTGGGTTGAAACTTAACAGAATGACAGATTTTATTTCACTTATTTACTCGAATGAATCGGCCCTGCCCTCAAGGGGATAATATTTATTATAACTTAACCTTCTCCCCTAGCCGCTGCCCAACAAAACGATAAAGATAATATACTAGCAATTCAAACTGACAGCATCTTCACATAGTAAGTATAGACTTAAAAAAATCAAAGCTACTTTTATACCATAGTTGGCTCATTCCCAAGATGTAGTCTTGCCTCAAAGGTACCCAGGTACCGCAGCAATGCATAGATAAAAAGCACGATAGCGGTCATCTCCAGTAGCTCCTCCAAAGTATACATGATCCTGTTGTACAGGTGGTCTATGCCATACTGCTTGTACAAGTAACCCTCAACCAGTTCGAAGCCAAGTGCAGCACCAACAAACATCGTCCCCGACACGATGAACAGATTACGCGTTGCAACTGGTAACGCAAGCACCCACCTCAAAAAGAAAGCACCAATTACCACAACAGCAATGGCATAAGGCACTACCCAGGACCAGTAAAGCAGCCCGTTCAGGTCCGAATTTAGCTGAGGCCTGACAAACTCCGCCACATGCTCATGCACCTGCACACTTTCGTCGATGGCCATAAACACAAATATAAAAGCCAAGGCCAGCCAGTATCTTTTGCCATTTCGAACCTTGGTTTTACTGCTCGCCAGATAAATAAAATAAAGCAGGCCGGCGGCTACTAAAAGTGTAACCGACGAGAAAAAGGCAGGCACATTCTCCTCTCCGTTAAAATCAAAATAGCGCACCACTATCCTTGTCAACCTCGATTCATACACCAGTATACTTTCAAGTATAACACCCACCAGGTGGAGGCACAGAAGTATAAGCACGATGCCCAGGAGCACTTTGGCAACTGAACCAGCCGATAAAGTTAAGGTAGGGGCAACATTTTTAGAAGAATCAATAACTGGTGATTGTTGCATGGCGCGCAAGATTTAGAAGACACATAAAATCAAGTACTTGCATTTAACACTATCAGTTACAGCACAAGTATGCAGCTGCCTGTGCTTTACCAGTTCATCCTATGGCATTGATGCGCTTAAACTATTGTTTCAGGGAGAAAGCACACTCCGCAAAATTTTCTCAACAAATTAACAGACCATTTTTTCCACAGAAAACCTGCACAAGCTGAATTACTTAAGTATTTATCCACGGAAATTGCCCATATTTTTGATTTTTATTTCCTAATTCTTCAAATTACCTTCGTAATCCAAACACGAGTACCATGACGCAAAACGGACAAAACACAGAACTCCGCACAAACTGGAGTCTTGAAGAGATAAAGGAGATTTACTACAAGCCAGTACTGGAGCTTATAGTAGAGGCCGCAAACGTGCACAAGCAGTACCAGGCCACAGGCGAGGTACAAGTATGTACTTTGCTTTCAGTTAAAACAGGCGGTTGCCCGGAGGATTGTTCGTATTGCCCACAGGCAGCCCGTTTCCATACTGGAGTTGATGTACACAAATTGCTTAGCCAGGAGCAGGTATTAACTGCTGCTCAGCGTGCCAAGGATGGCGGCTCTACCCGTTTCTGCATGGGTGCGGCCTGGCGCGAAGTACGCGATAACCGCGACTTCGACAAGGTGCTGGACATGGTGAAAGGTGTAAACGAAATGGGCCTTGAAGTATGCTGTACACTAGGCATGGTAAACGAGTACCAGGCTGAGAAGCTGAAAGAGGCCGGTTTGTATGCCTACAACCATAACCTGGATACTTCGGAAGAGAACTACAGTAATATCATTACTACCCGTACCTACGATGATCGTCTGGACACGATAAACAATGTGCGCAAGGCGGGTATCTCTGTTTGCTCTGGTGGCATTATTGGCCTGGGCGAAACGGATGAGGACAGAATCAAAATGCTGCACACGCTTTCTACCCTGGAGCAGCACCCTGAGTCTGTACCGGTAAATGCGCTGGTGCCTGTAAAAGGCACGCCACTGGAGAACCAGCCCTTGGTATCTGTCTGGGAAATGGTGCGCATGATCGCAACTGCCCGTATCCTGATGCCTAAAACCATGGTTCGCCTTTCGGCTGGCCGTGAGCGCATGAGCGTTACAGAGCAGGCACTTTGCTTCCTGGCCGGAGCCAACTCTATCTTTACAGGCGAGAAGCTGCTTACCACGCCAAACCCTGACTTCGATCAGGACAAGGCAATGTTCGAGCTATTGGGCCTTAATCCAAGAAAATCATTTAAAGAAGAAAGCCAACACGTTTGTTCTTAAGACAAATGACTATTTGACATAAGACAAAAGACTTTATACTTTACTGTATTATTCTTAACTCCTTTGTCCTTTGTCACAAATTCCTTTGTCAGATAAATTAAAGCAGAAGCTAGCTGAGCGGGAGGCGCAGGGCAACTTGCGCCAGTTAAAAACAACCGCAGGGCTTATAGACTTCTGCTCCAACGATTACCTCGGTCTTGCTCGCTCCGAAGCGTTGCGGGCACTTATCCATAAGGCAGAGGCCAAGTATAAACAATTGCCAATGGGGGCGACAGGCTCCCGGCTTTTGTCAGGCAACCATACTTTATTCGAGGAACTGGAAAACACGATAGCCCGGTACCATCACGGTGAGGCAGCATTGCTGTACAACTCCGGGTACACGGCTAACGTCGGGCTTCTGTCTGCCCTGCCCCAGCGCGGCGACACCGTTTTTTACGACGAAGCCAGCCATGCCTCCATGAAAGATGGCTTACGCCTGAGTTTTGCAAAAAGCTATAGTTTTAAGCATAACGATGTTTCTGATTTAAAGCGGAAACTCAGTAATGCAACAGGCACCGTTTTCGTGGTAGTCGAGTCGGTTTATTCAATGGATGGCGACAAGGCCCCGCTAACGGAGCTGGCGCAGCTGTGCCAGGAAACCGGTGCGGCCCTTATCGTGGACGAGGCCCATGCAGTAGGTTTGTACGGGCCTAATGGCGAGGGCATGACCGTGGCGCTGGGACTGGAAAACCAGGTATTTGCACAGGTAATCACCTATGGCAAAGCCATGGGCAGTCACGGAGCGGCAGTGGTAGGCCCAAAGGTGCTGCGCGATTACCTGATAAACTATAGCCGTGCCTTTATTTACACAACAGGTTTGCCCACGCATACCCTTATAACGCTGCAATGCGCTTATAAATTGTTGCCTGAGTTGGATAAAGAACGTCAGCATGTAAGAGAGCTGGCAAAACACCTGTTGGAGCAACTGAATAAAGTAAAAGGCATCCGATGCGCCCCGGACGAGAGTGTTATACTTTCTGTTTTCCTGGAGAGTAGTAGCGTAGCTCAGTTAAAAGAACTGGCTTTATACTTACAGACAAATGGTTTTGATGTACGCCCCGTGCTCAGCCCTACTGTGCCACAAGGCCAGGAGCGCTTGCGGGTAATTGTGCACGCATATAATACGGAAGAAGAAATTGAGGGCCTCGTGCAGGCCATAGCCAAAGGAAAATGAAACAATATTTTGTAACAGGAATCGGTACGGATGTGGGCAAAACAGTTGCTGCCGCCATACTCACCGAAGCACTGCAAGCTGACTACTGGAAACCCGTGCAGGCAGGCGGGCTTGACTTTACAGACACGGACACTGTTATGAGTCTGGTGTCTAATGCTGCATCCGTTTTCCACCCGGAAGCCTACCGCCTGAAAATGGCTGCATCACCGCACCGTGCCGCAGCCGCAGAAGGCATTGAGATAGACCTTCACAGCCTGAAATTGCCTGAAACAACCAACAACCTAATCGTTGAAGGCGCCGGCGGCTTAATGGTGCCCCTAAACAAGCGCTATCTTGTGCTGGACCTTGTACAGCAACTGGGCCTGGAAGTGGTACTGGTGTCGCGTAACTATCTCGGAAGTATAAACCATACTTTGCTTACGGCTGAAGTGCTGCGTTACCGCAAAATTCCGGTGGCAGGTATTATCTTCAACGGCGAAGAAAACCAGAGCTCCGAAGATTTCATCATCAAGTATACCGGCCTTCGTCGCCTGCCATCCATTCGTCAGGAAGCCGATTTCTGCAAAGAGACAGTTGCCGAATACGCCGAGCAGTTTAAAGGATATTTATAGTTTTAAGTATAGCCTATCGAATAAACTCTACTAATTGTTTGAACCGGGATTAGACCGGTGATTAAGGGGGATTTTAGGGATTGGCATGATTTATTTTCTGCAGTATTGGGTCCAACCACCCCTAACCCCTCCTTGTCTAAGGTGGGGAACTTGGCCATTACTTTAGCAAAAGTATAAATTCTGTAGCTTTTGCTAAACCTCCCTTCTACCAAGATCTTTCCAAGATGACAGAGAGGAATAGCTGCTATTGTGATGACAGCAGAAGCAGCAGGTCAAAATTCCCCGCCTTAGACAAGGAGGGGTTAGGGGTGGTTGGACCCGGTATCACCGCAACCAAATCCCTCAAAGTATAAATCCGAATACTTTTAATCTTTACCTTTGGCTATGAATTTAGCGCAACGTGATCATGATATCATCTGGCACCCCTATACCCAGATGAAAACTGCAGCCCTGCCAATTCCGATTGTACGCGGCGAGGGCGCCCTGCTTTTTACAGAAGATGGCAAGACCTACATTGATGCTGTTTCTTCGTGGTGGGTAAACCTTCACGGCCATGCACACCCTTACATTGCACAGCGAGTGGCGGAACAGCTGAATACCCTGGAGCATGTAATCTTCGCTGGTTTCACGCACCCGGCCGCAGTTGAGCTGGCGGAACGTTTGATCCAAATACTGCCAGATAATCAAAAGCGCGCATTTTACTCCGACAATGGCTCAACTGCAGTGGAAGTCGCCATTAAAATGGCTATCCAGTACTGGCAAAACCTGGGAGAACCCAAGCGTAAAATTATTGCATTCAGAGACAGCTACCACGGCGACACTTTCGGTGCCATGTCTATCAGCAGCCGTAGTACGTTTACAGCCCCCTTCTGGTCATACTTGTTTGATGTGGAGTTCATTGATGTGCCCGTACCTGGCCAGGAGGAGGAAACATTGAAACAGCTGGAAACGATTGCCATAGACGGTGGGGCTGCTGCCTTTATTTATGAGCCTTTGGTGTTAGGGACGGCAGGCATGGTAATGTATACCCCGGAAGTGCTGGACAACATGATGGATATCTGCCGAAAGTATAATATCCTTACCATTGCAGATGAAGTGATGACAGGCTTTGGCAGAACTGGACGCCATTTCGCCAGTCTATACTTGCAGCACAAACCCGATATCGTGTGCATGTCGAAGGGTATAACCGGTGGTACCATGGCGCTTGGCTTAACAACATGCAGCAACCAGATCTACGAGGCATTCCTGCACGACGATAAGAGCAAGACTTTCTTTCATGGACACAGTTATACTGGTAACCCTGTGGCCTGTGCTGCCGGCTTAGCCAGCCTGGATCTTTTGTTACAAACAAACACGCAGCAGGATATTGAGCGCATAGCAGCACAGCACCGTACCTTTGCTACCAAAGTTAAGGGTTTAGCGCACGTAGCAGATGTGCGTCAGCAAGGCACTATACTTGCCGTTGAGTTCGAGGCAGGCGGCACCTCATACTTTAGCAACCTCCGCGACACTTTATACAACTTCGGACTGGAGCAGGGAGTGCTTCTACGTCCTTTAGGTAATATTATTTACATTATACCGCCATACTGCATCAGCAATGAGCAATTAGATCAAGTATACCAGACTATACTTGGCATGCACGAACTGGTGGCAACGGCAAAGTAGAAACAAAGAAGTTGGAAGCAACCAAACAGCATATCGTTATAAGGGGTACGGGGATCATTTCGCCGCTTGGGCACAATGTGGCCTCTGTAAACAAAGGATATGCAGCCGGTACGCCAGCCTTTACAACCATATTGCATAACAACGAACCAACACCTGTTGCGGCCCTCCCTCCTGCTGCTGAAGCGGCGCTGCAAGAGTTGGTACAACAAAACCCAAACTACCGGCACCTCGACAGGTCTGTGCTGATGGCTGTTTACGCAGCCAGGCAAGCCGCTGAGCAAGCCGGGTGGCTTAATAATGAGACTACACTCCAGGAGGACCTGGCGGTAAATATTGGCTCCTCAAGAGGCGCAACGGGTTTGTTCGAGCAGTACCTTGACAAGTACCAGAACAGCAACAATGCGAGCATTCCAGCCTCTGCCTCCCCCACCACTACATTAGGCAACGTATCCAGCTGGGCGGCTCATGCTGTTAATGCCGGTGGCGCTCAGATAAGCCATTCTATTACCTGTAGCACAGCTTTAATGGCGATTGCCAATGGAGTTGCCTGGCTAAAGGCAGGCATGGCCAGGCGTTTTCTGGCAGGTGGCACCGAGGCTCCGCTCACGCCCTTCACTATTGCCCAAATGAAAGCCATTGGCATCTACTCTAAGCTGGCATCTGATCCATACCCTTGTCAGCCCTACGCCGGGGTGCAAAATACTTTTGTGTTAGGCGAGGGAGCTGCCGTATTTGCCCTGGAGCTGGTTAAAGAGACAGACCTGCGCAAAGGCGACATTATAGTTGAAGCGGTAGGAGTTGGCTTTGAGAAAATAGAGAGCAAAACAGGGATTTCGGCTGATGGCATAAACTTCCAGAAGGCGATGCGCCACGCACTTGCACAACTCCCTGCATCCGATAACGCCATTGATCTTCTCATAACCCACACCCCTGGCACCAGATCAGGAGACAAGGCAGAGCAACAAGCTATTAGTGCCGTTTTCACCGGACAGGAAGTAGGTTATACTACCAACAAATGGATAATAGGCCATACTTTAGGGGCTTCCGGAGCTTTAAGTATGCAGTATGGGATTAGCCTGTGCCAACAAACAGAACTTCCACTTTTTTCAAATTTTTTTCAAAAAAAATCAGTGTCAAAAAATCCCATAAACAGGGTGATGATTAATGCGGCAGGTTTTGGCGGTAATGCATCAAGTATAATAATTAGATCTGCCTGATAATATTGCTTTAATTCATCTTAACACAGTACTCGTATAAATATAACTTCTTTTAGTCCAATTTTAGAATTGCACTAAAAATTGCAGAGATATCCTACACGCACCTATCCTTTCCAAATTAAATTAATCCTATAATAACCATACAAAGTATAGTATACTTTGGCTGCTTTTGTATTTATACACTTTTATATATCAATAAGTATACGTTACATTTGCGCGTGTTATACTTAGTATTTTAGTGCGTGATATACTTAACATATGTTTTATCAACTCATTTTTCCCCACCTGAGGCCATAGGTCACCGCAAAAAATAGTACTCCCCGCTCTTTTTTATTACACCTACTACTATCTATCTTCCTGATAACTACCACCATGAGACACGCTCAAAGGTTATCGCATACCCTGTTTGTCATTTTTGCTTTGGTCTTCTTCACTTTCGTTGTTGAAGGCAGCTATGCCCAAACTCCTGGTCTAATTTTTAAGCCTGCAGTAAACGGTGGCAACAAAGTGCTTGACCCAAACGGAGACGGTTATGTTTCTAAACAGGCAACCGGATTTGTGGGCACAAACGATGAAAGAGGTACTTACAGCGAAATTCCCTATCATCCGTTCCCAACCATGACCAACGAAGTTGTTGGTGACCTTGTAACCGGGACCAGCGGCGGCCACACTGACTTTGTTCCTTCACAGTCGATAGGGGCCACAGGCTCACCGCTGGCTGCATACTTCGATGGCACAAACCTGATGTTCCGGGTAAGAATTGGCAAGCAGTCAACGGCCTCCAAAGGGTACAGTATCATGATCGATACAGACGAAAAGTTTGGGAATTTGGTGTCGGGCAGTACGCCATCCAATACCCCAAACCCTGGATTTGAGTTTGAAGTGGTCCTGGCTTCCAACTTTGATGTGAGCCTGTACGACCACAGAAACAAACCCGATGGCGGCACCAAGATATGGACCGGCTCTATTGATCAATATTTCCAGAAATCCATTGCAGCCTCCAGAGCCAGTGGCGACGATGACTATTTTTACGACTTCTACCTGCCTCTGTCAGCTTTTGCCGGCACCGTTAACCTGAACACAAAACTCCGCATGACCGGGATCACGATTACCAGTGCCCAAAGTGGTATTACAGGTACAGTGTCTGATGTGGGTGGCGTAAATTTTAGCGGAGCGTATGGTGGTGAGGCAAGAAATGCCTGGGCCGATGTTATTAACAGTTTCCCGGCCGTTACGCTGAACGAACTTATGAATGGCGGCTTTCCTTCGAATACTATTCTGGCCAGGCCTCCGGTTATCAGCAGCACCATTTTCACTTCCAGCACAAGTATAAGCGGCACTTCTGTAGAGGCAGCTGGCTCTGTAATTCAGTTGTTCCAAAACGGAGCACCAATCTGTGGCGCAGGCCTAAGCTGCCCTACCGTTACAGCTTCTGGTACCTGGTCGTTAAACAATATCCCATTCGGAACCCTGATCGGTGGGGCAGAAATTACAGCCAGGGTCACAGCGCCGGGTAAGCCTCAATCTGTAGCTTCCGTTGGTGTAAGTGTAATTCAACTAGCTTCTTTCTGTACTGCCACCGTCCCTCCTGTCATCACAGGGGTATCTAATGGCAACACTAAAACAATAACCGGAACCACACAATACTCGGGGCAACAGGTTATCAAGGTTTTCAAGAATGGATCTATGAGCCCCGCTTACAGCGAAACAGTTACCCCTACAACAACAGCTCCGTTTACCTTTGAGCTAACGACAGGATTGACAGAAGGCATGTGGTCTATTACAACTACCCCAATCGGCCAATGTGAATCGTTCAAATCCAATGAAATGTGTTATAATGGACAAGGACAAGGCTCTTTTAACACAACCACAGTAACAATAAGCAGCGTAACTTACAGCGACAACACCACTAGTACAGGTCCAGCTATTAAAAGGAATGTTTCACTTGTATCTGGCACAGTTAGTAGCTCAGGGATCGGGAGTGCAGTTTGTATTTTCAAAAATGGTGAAAGGCAGATGGCTTATTCTGTTGTGCCCACAACAACAAACTGGCAGATTAACATAAGCACGCTTTCACTTAATACAGGTGATGTAATTACAGCAAGATCAATAGAAACTGGTGTAAAAAATGGAAATTTTGTGTGCGGCGACGTGGCCTCCAACCGATCTAATTTTTTAACAATTACAGCTGTCACGTCAGCCCCTACTATCTCTGGTTCATACTGCACCACGGGTAGTATTTCCAGTGTCACGGGTGCTTGTAAAGAGCCTGCGGGCACTTCTATTCAACTTTACAATGCCAGCAACAATTCTCCAATTGGCAGCCCAACCACGGTAAATGCCAGCGGCTCCTGGACGGTGACTGCCACTATAGCCAGCGGCACTTCCTTTTATGCCATTGCAACGGCCAGCGGCAAAAGCCCAAGCCAGCCTTCCAGCACAGTAACCCTGCGTTCACCGGATTCAAATACCGGCCTGGCCATCACTTCTGTTCCGGTGATTGAAGGCACCACCACACTGTCGGGCACTGCCCCTGCTGGATCCAACAAAATTATTACCCTGTATATCGGCGGGTCGCCCTACGGCTCTGTTACTACATCTACTGGCAACTGGACTTTCACTAACATTTCACCGCTTGAGCTTTATTCCGGAGCTGATTTGTATGTTACGGTAAAGACGGCTACAACCTGCGAGAGTGCACCATCTCCTGTTGTGTATGTGCAATGCAAGGCACCTGCCACCGGCTTCACAGTAAGCTCTTCCATCGTTTCTCCGGACAAAGTATGCTACGAGGGTAATGTTACATTAAATCTGTCTGGATCAGAAAATGGTGTTATCTATAATATGTATGTTTTCCGGAATGGTGTATACACCCGTACCGGCAGCTCCGTATTAGGCACTGGCAAACCTATCTCGCTTTTGTCCGGCCCATTAACCATAGACCCTACAACTTTACAGGTTAAAGCAACTAAGGTGGGCAGCGTTAACTGTGAGCCAAATGTTGGTAATGCTAGCACTGTGGGCGTATACCCGCAGGTGCCAAACACATACGACGTTACTGCCACAACCACCTCCGGATGCCCGGGTTTAACCACAAGTATAACCGTTAAAGCTGCAGCCACTGGTTATTCGTATCAGCTGTACAATATCACCACAAAATCTTTGCTTGGTACACCAATTACACCAACTGCGGCAGGAGACATTGTTTTTCCGGCCATTACAGTGCACAGCACTGCCGACTACAGTGTGTACATCAAAAGTACGGAAACACAATGCGGCACTGAGAACATAAACTCAAAGTATATTACTGTAACCATAACAGGCCCTACTGTAACACAGGCAGTTACCCAAAGTGCTTCAAAGGTGTGTGTGGGAGGAACAGTAAGCTTTAGTTTTGATGGTCAGAGCGGCTATACTTATAGCCTGATTGATAAGGCTACAGGCGGACAGGTAGGCTCTAGTGTGAATGGTAGCACAGGTACTAAAGTCACTTTCAATGCTGGCCCACTAAACACCGCCGGTATCAAAAATTACAGAATAAGGGTAACGGGTGGCGCATGCAATACATTTTTGGTAACGGAGCCCTCTGTTGAGGTGACTACCGGTGGCCCGTCAACGGTCTCTGCAGGACCGGATGCCACCACCTGCGTTAAGAACTACACTTTACAAGGCAGTGACCCGGCCCCCGGCACCGGCACCTGGACACAGGTAAGCGGACCTGCAGGCGCCACCATCGTGAATCCGAATAATGCCAAGACAAACGTTATCGGGCTTACTTCCGGCACATATCAGTTCCGGTGGACGGTTGTTTCTAATTGTGGCACAGCAACCAGCACCTCAAGTACCGTAACATTAACGGTTAACTGCGAGGCTGTGTATAGTGTAAAAACAACCAAGTTTGTAGATGAATATGTGAATGTGGAAGTGCTCGCCACAGTAGCCGATGAAGATGGAGGAATTAAAAGCGCCAGCTTACAGTCAGGTATTTTGCCAAGGGGTACCACCTTGAACAATGCTACCGGGGAGATCAGGATTACAGACGCTTCTCAGTTACAGTCGGGGAATTATGTGTTTACGGTACGTACCATTGATGCCTATGATAAACAAACCAACTCGGTGGTGGGCATTAGAATGTATGATAGGCAAACACCCCCTGAAATTCTCCCGTTTGCTGTTGAGTTGGCATCATTCACTGCTTCGTATGCAAACCACACAGTTATACTGAACTGGGTAACCGCTTCAGAAGAGAACAACGACCGGTTTGAAGTGGAAAGAAGTATTAACGGCAAAGACTTTCTGAAGATTGGGACCGTGAAAGGAAACGGAACGACCAACCAGTTAATGCGCTATACTTATAACGACAAACAGTTTGCTACCGGTACTTTCTACTATCGCCTGAAGCAAGTAGATTTCGATGGGAAGTATACCTTTAGCAAAACAGTAGCTGTATCCGCTGACAAGTCCTTAAAGGCGTCTGCGCAGGCTTACCCCAATCCTTTCTCTACGGAGCTTAACATTAGCGTAGCCTTGGAGACCGAGGGCCAATTACAGGTTCAGCTTCTGGATGTGCAGGGGACAACTGTTTTACTAAAAAGTATGACATTTGAGCAAGGAACACATGAAGTTAAATTGCCACTTTCTAACCTAAAACAGGGTGTTTACCTTTTAAGATTGAACGGTGGGGGACTTAACCAAACTTTGAAGGTAGTGAAGACGCTATAACACAACATAGTTTAACAATCAAAAAGGCCACACAAACATGTGGCCTTTTTGGTTGTTAAACTTTTAGTACCAGGTATGCAATATTGAGTTTTTATCAAGCAAATTATATCTAAACAACTAAATATTGCATTCTATCCTATTTTTAAAACAGTTAATTATACAATACAGTACAATACCATACACTATTTAACAGCACCTATCCGCTTTTTTCACCCTTGGCTGCATAGAGATTTGCCAGCTTTCAAATTTTGTCTGAGAACCCCATTATCTGCTGTACTATTCAGCAGAATAACTCTGGACAAAACTGTACAATAAATAATAGCATACAACCTGTTTGCTGTAGCTGGCTTTACATTTTAAGCTATACAGTGATGAAGAATTTTTATTACCGCTATTGTGCATTTATACTTATTCTACTTTTGCCCTTTGTTTCTTACTCGCAAACGCCTGGCTTTATCTATAAGCCCGCAACCGGCGGAGGCGAAAAAGTTCTGGACCCAAATGGTAACGGGTACATTTCCATCACCACTTCAGGTTTTAGCGGCACCAACGATGTTGGGCCGACTGTAAGCGAGATTCCTTACCGCCCATTGCCTGTATTGGATGCCGAAGTAATAGGCGACCTTAACACAGGTAGCGCCGGCGGACATACAGACCTGGCGCCACCTTCTCCTGTGCAAGCATACTTTGATGGCAGAAATCTAATGTTCAGGCTAAGGCTTGGCGGCACCTCAACTTCATCGAAGGGTTACAGTGTGCTGATTGATGCTGACAATCAGTTTGGCAACCTGGTTGCGGGAGGAAACCCGGCCACCACACCCAACCCCGGCTTTGAGTTTGAGATCATACTTGAGTCAAATTTCAGCGTAGCCGTTTACGATCACCGGAACAATGCGTCTGGCGGCCCTAAAATCTGGAGCGGCTCAGTTGATCAGTATTCTCAGCGTGCCGTGGCAGCTACAACCAATAGTGGCAACCCAGACTACTTTTATGACTATTATGTGCCGCTTTCTGCTTTACCAGGAATAACTGCGAACACACCACTGCGCATGTCGGGTGTTACTATTACCAGTGCTCAGAGCGGCATAACAGGTACAGTATCAGATGTTGGTGGCGTTAACTTTCAGAACTATGAGTTCAGCAAGCAAAAAGCATGGGCTGCTATCATCAACACATTCCCGCCCACTACGCTTAATCAGATCAATTCAGGTGGTTTCGGACAGGTAATCGCAACGGCCCCTGTTGTAAGTGGCCCTATACTGGCAAACAGCACATCCATCTCTGGTTCATCTATTGAGGCAGCCGGATCGGTTGTCACTGTGCTTCGGAACGGGGTGGCTATTTGTGGCGGTGCTGGGCAACCTGCATGTCCAACGGTTAGCGCAAACGGCACCTGGACTTTAACAGGCCTGTCAGGAAATTTACTACAGGAGGGCAATTCCATTACTGCCCAGGTCACACCTGCAGGTAAAAGCATTTCGCCGGCATCCTCCCCGGTTACAGTTACAGCAGGCGTTTGTATAGCGACTCCACCACCGGTTATCACTAACTTAGGAGGCAGTGGCAATACGAACCGTTCCTTTATTGGCACCACCACTTTTAACTCCTTTCAAAGGATTACAATCTACAGCAGTGCAGGTACTGTTATTGGCTCTTTTCTATTTACTCCTTCAGGAAGCAGCCCATTTACCTGGACTTCTCCTGAGTTTGCCATATCTGAAAATAATTATTACGCTACGGTTACACCAGTTAACAGCACGAATACGGCTACAACAGGTTGCGAGTCGTTAAGGTCGAACCAGATCTGTTTCAGAAATGGACAACCACGAACTAACCTGCAGCAAATCTCTGTCACAAGTGTTACCTACAATGGCGTAACCCAAACCAGTGCTAACTCAACATTCCCGAGTATACCAACTAATGTTGCCTCCATATCAGGCACATTAACTGCTGCTCCAAGTAATATAGCATCGGGTACTACAGGGTATATAGCTGTTTTTGTAAATGCTGTGGAGCAAGTAAGTTTACGTACCACAATTCAGACTACTGCAACTACATGGTCCATTGCCATACCTGCAGGTACTCTTACCCTGAAAGCAGGGGATGTGCTAAATGTGCGCACCGTTTGGACGCTAACTGGTGGTGGCCAGACGACCTGTCCTACCCCATCAAGTATTTCAAACCTGTTGCGCGTTACATCTACCACGGCAGCCCCAATTATTAATGCGGGTCCATACTGTGGCACAGTTTCTAGTATATCCGGCACATCAACAGAGCCTGCCGGCACTGTAGTTGAGATCTATCAGAATGGCGTTGCAACCGGCAGGACGGGTATTGTTACCACTGCCGGAACCTGGACAGTAGACCTTTCGCCGTTGTCAGGAGGAGGTATAGCGCCTGGTGTGAGTATAACGGCAAGGGCAAGCAGCACAGGCAAAGCAACCAGTATTGCCTCCAACACGGTAACTTCTGCGGCACGGCCAACCGGCGCGCTTACCATCACGGGGCCTATTACAGAAGGACAAACTACTATTTCGGGAACTGCACCAGCCGGTGCGCAGGTTACCCTTTTTATTGAAGGCACTCCATTCACACCTGTCACAGCAAATGCAAGTGGCAATTGGTCTGTCGTTGGCTTGTCTGCCCTGGAGGTGTTTGCAGGTGCTACCGTAACAGCAAGTTACAAGGAAGCAGCCCCGTGCGAAAGTGCCAGGATAAGCCCTCTGATCGTTCAATGCAGCCCGCCGAGAACAAACTTTACCATCACGGCTTCACCTACGACTATCTGTGGCGGGGCCACCACGAATATTACCTTATCAGGCTCTGAGTATGGCATTTCATACAGAGTTTTAGTAAACGGTGTAGAATCCGGAAACTCAGTGATAGGAACAGGCAGCGGCATCACACTGACTTCAGGGCCAATTACCAATACCACAGCTAGTGATATTACAGCCACAATCACCGTAAGGGCCCGTAAAGTAACAGGTACTGTCTGTGATGCGACGCTTAGCTCCTCAACAACTGTAACCGTAAGGCCACAACCTAGTACAACTGGCTTAAGTTTTAGCAGTAATACCCTGACTACTTGTGCCAATCAACCTGTCACGTTTACCCTGAATGGTACGGTAACAGGCAACACTTACCGGTTACTGAACGAAGGTACAGGCCAATTGGTAGGCAGCGCCGTTATTGGAACAGGGGGCTCCATATCATTGGGAACAAACAATATTACAGCCAACACAACATTTGCCCTGGTAGTTACATCAACAGCTAACGGTTGTGCTTTAACGTTACCTTCACAAGTAACGGCCATTATCACAAGCCCATCCACTACACGTGCGGTATTCCCGACGGCAAGTAAAGTATGCGCAGGCGGGGCTACGCTGATAAACGTTTCAACGGAGCCAAACAACGATTATGAATACATAGTGTACCGCAGGCCAACGGCTGCGAATGGACTAAGTGGAAACCAGGTGCTGGGCACTTTCCGTGGGAACGGCAACATCATAACTACAAATACAGGCGTGTTAAGCGCAGTTGGTACTGAAACTTTTTTTGTTACGGTAAGAAACCTTACTGGCACATGTGGGGTGCTTAACCTAGTAAACGAGGCTACAATTCAGGTTACCAATAACGCTACGGCGGCTAACGCTGGCCCGGCAGCAACGGTTTGTGGCACAACGGCCACACTGGCTGCCAACGACGTTTCCCCGGGAATTGGAACCTGGTCACGGGTAAGCGGACCAACCACTGTTACTTTCAGTTCGCCAAACAATCCCAACGCCACTGTACAAAACCTGGCCTCGGGAGTTTATGTATTACGCTGGACGGTACAAACGACTTGTGGCGGTACAACCACAACCACTCAAAGCGATGTAACCATAACCGTGAACTGCGATGCCACCTATGCACTTGCTGTACCAAACTATAAAGACAAGTATAACAACGGAGATATAATTGCCACGCCTTCAGACCCTGATGGCGCGATAACCAGTGCTACTATACTTCAGGGCAATTTACCTCCTGGTACGTCTATCAACAGCACAAGCGGCATCATAACTGTAACTAACAGGGCTGCTTTAACCGAGGGCACCTATAACCTGACCGTCCGCTTAACGGATGCGTTGGGTGGCGTGACCACCATCCCGATCGTGCTGCGCATTTATGGTAACTCACCAACAGTAGTGCCCCTGCCGGTGGAACTTGTAAGCTTTACTGCTATTGCTGCAGATGACATAGTAACGTTAACCTGGATCACGGCATCTGAAACAGACAACAGCCATTTTGAAGTGCAGCGAAGCCTGGATGGGAAATCCTTTGAAAGTATAGCCAAAGTGGAAGGAAACGGCAACAGCAGCCAGCGAATAAAGTATGAATACAAGGATACAAGTCCGTTGGCCAATATACTATACTATCGCCTGATGCAGGTAGACATTAACGGTGACTTCGAGTACAGCAATATTGTTGCAGTAGACCTGAGCTCTTTAAAAACAGCAGGAAACAGCCTGGAAGTATACCCGGTGCCATTTGAGAACACACTGAACATACGCGTAAGAGCTACGCAGAACAAAACTGCCCAGATTGTTTTAGTAGACCTACAAGGCAGAGAAGTTTACAAGGTAAATCACCAGCTTGTAAACGGATTGAACAGCTTTGAGGTCAACGTACCTCCTCTACCGGACGGGGTATACCTTATTCAACTACGCTCTAACGGAGAAACAATGTCCAGGAAAATCATTAAAGCAAGATAGCCAATACAGTAAGTATAAGTAAAGGCCGCCTATTAAGGCGGCTTTTCTTTTTCTAATTATTTCCTGATTGTACTGATATTCTGAACTCGCTGCATTATTTTTGTAGCTTAACATTTTATTTTTAAGACACCTAGATGAAAATCTTAAAATTCGGCGGAACCTCTGTGGGCTCTGCTGAGCGCATGAAGGCTGTAGCCTCGCTTATCCAGAGTGATGAGCCTAAGATCGTGGTGCTGTCGGCTATGTCGGGCACTACAAATGCATTGGTGCAGATCGCTGAGAAACTGTACCAGAACAAGAACCAGGAAGCCAAAGAGCTTATCGACTCTTTACACGACAAGTATAAACAGGTGGTAGAGAGCTTCTACACCTCCGCAGATATAAAGAAAAAGGCACACGAGCTGATCAACAACCACTTTGACTACATCCGCTCTTTTACTCTTGACCTGTTTACAGTGCATGAAGAGCGCGCTGTACTGGCCCAGGGCGAGTTGTTGTCTACGGCCTTGTTCCAGTTTTACCTTGAGGAGCAGGGAATTGCCTCAGTGCTTTTGCCGGCGCTAAACTTCATGAAGATAGATGAGAACGAGGAGCCTGATGCCGACTACATTGCTAAAAACCTGAAGGCAGAACTGGCCAAATACCCGGACACTAACCTGTTCATCACGCAGGGCTACATCTGCCGGAATGCCTTTGGCGAGATCGACAACCTGAAGCGTGGTGGCTCAGACTATTCTGCCTCTTTGATTGGGGCCGCAGCCGATGCCTCTGAAATACAGATCTGGACGGATATCGACGGCATGCACAACAACGACCCGCGCATTGTAAAGAACACCTACCCGATTGCGGAGCTTTCTTTTGATGAGGCGGCGGAGCTGGCATACTTTGGGGCCAAAATCCTTCACCCTAGCAGCGTGCTGCCGGCAAAGCAGAAAAACATACCTGTGCGTTTGCTCAACACCATGCAGCCAGAGGCAAAAGGCACCATCATCACATCAGAAAGTAAGGGCGGAAGTATAAAGGCAGTCGCTGCAAAAGACGGCATCACGGCCATCAAAATAAAATCCGGTAGAATGCTGTTGGCCTATGGTTTCTTAAGAAGTGTGTTCGAGGTGTTTGAAAGGTATAAAACACCAATCGACATGATCACGACCTCTGAGGTGGCCGTTTCGCTGACAATAGACAATGCGAAGTTCCTGGATGAAATTATTACGGAGCTAAAAGAGTTTGGACAGGTAGAGGTAGACACTGATCAGAGCATTATCTGCGTAGTTGGCGATTTTATTGCTGAACGAAGTGGCTCTGGCCTTAAAATATTTGAGGCACTACAGTCTATCCCGCTGCGCATGATCTCTTATGGCGGCAGCAAGAACAACATTAGCCTTTTGATTAACACAAGCGATAAAGTAGAGGCGCTTACAAGACTAAACGATGGAATTTTTGAGAGAAACAACGGAGACAACGCTTAAGCAGCACCTGCAGGAGCTGCAGCAACACCCAACTCCGCTGTATGTGTATAACATGAACCTGCTGCGCCAGACGCTGCAGGCAGCTAAGCAGGAAGCCGACAAGTATAACTACCATGTGCATTACGCCCTTAAAGCCAATGCCAACACACCTATACTTGATGAGATGCGTGCCCATGGTTTTGGTGCCGACTGCGTAAGCGGGAATGAAGTAAAGGCGGCTATCGAAAATGGCTTTGCCCCACAGGAGGTGGTTTTTGCTGGTGTCGGTAAGTCCGACGAGGAAATTAACTATGCCCTGGATCAGGATATATTTTCCTTTAACTGCGAGTCGAGCCACGAACTGGAGGTGCTGAACGAGCTGGCAGAGAAGAAAGGTAAAATTGCCCGCGTGGCCCTGCGCATTAACCCAAACGTTAACGCCAACACACACAAATACATTACTACGGGTTTGGAGGAGAATAAATTCGGCATTAACGCATGGGAACTGGACAGTGTGATGACGCTGCTGCAGCAATTGCCAAACGTTAAGCTGATCGGTATCCATTTCCACATCGGCTCTCAGATCACAGACCTGTCTGCGTTCAAGAACCTTTGCACCCGCGTAAATGAGTTTCAGGACTGGTTCGAAACCCGCAAGATAGAGCTGGAGCATATAAACGTTGGCGGTGGCCTGGGTGTTGACTATTACCATCCGGAGCAAAACCCGATCCCTGACTTTAACGCTTATTTTGGCTTGTTTAACCAGTTTCTGGAAGTTAGGCCAGGGCAGCAGGTGCACTTTGAACTGGGCCGTTCGCTGGTGGCGCAGTGCGGAACCCTGGTAACGCGTGTGCTTTACATTAAAAACGGCATCACCACCAATTTTGCCATACTTGATGCAGGCATGACGGAGCTCATCCGACCGGCGCTTTACCAGTCCTATCATAAAATAGAGAACCTGACCAGCGACAAGCCAGAGGTACGCTACGATGTGGTAGGCCCGATCTGCGAATCGTCTGACTGCTTTGGTAAGGCCGTTATGCTGCCGGAAACAAACCGGGGCGATCTGATAGCCATACTCACAGCTGGCGCCTACGGCGAGGTAATGGCCTCGGGCTACAACCTGCGCAGCAAGGCAAAAACTTTATACTTGTAAAGTATAGTTTGCTAAAAATCAAAAACCCGCACTTTTTTCCAGTAAGTGCGGGTTTTTCTTTTGTATGAGTCAAGCTAGTAGGTGAATGCTGCTCTTCTCGTTCCATCAGTTCCTCTGTTCAAGCCAGTGTGCAAAGGCGCCACGGATACCACAAAGTCTGGTTCTGCGTGGGTTATTGCCTCGCGCCCCTTTAGGTAGTTGGCTAGATCCAGGGCATTACCGTTTGAGTTCTTATCAACTTTTACCACATATACATCATCGCTCAAACGTGTAACCAGGCTTGCATTGTAATCTTTCAACAATTTGTTCAATGTGGCAACCTCTCCGTTTCTAACACTCACGATCGCCTCGTTGCTTATGCCTAACAAGTCTTTCCCTTTCAGGAAGTAAGGTGCAGCATAAGTTACCAACGGATCATTCTGTAATACCTTCATCAGCTGTTCGGTCTGCTTGCAGTTTAGTCCGTTCTCCAACTCCAAAGTATAAAGTATAGCAGAGTTTGTACTTGTCTGGTTACCCAGGTTGCGCACAAAGCCATACTTTTCAACAGCTTTCTTCTGCTCATCAAAAGAGCTTCCTGTGGCAAACGATACTAAAACCTGCTTTGTATAAACTGTTCCCAGAGTAGTTTCCTCATCCTGATAAAAATAACTGAAAGAGGTACACGGAGAACCGTCCATCGCCTGGTTTAGCAGGTTAGGGTCAAAGCGCACATTCCGTATCGGAGAACCGTCTTCCTGTCTGCAGGATGCCAGGGCAAGTATGGTGAGGGTATAAATAAATAGGGGTATAATATTTATCTTCATCGTCGTACAATTTAGGGGTCATCACTTATATAGATGTACGTGCAGATTTAAGGAACAGCTACAATTTATAGTATCATTTTTTGCATTATTGCACACATCGCTCTTTTATTAATCCACTTTATTAACATAGGTTAATACTTTTGTTGATTGTCATTGCATTTCGTACAGTAAAACTTAAAAAACAAAGCATCAAATGCCGCGAAATAGGTTAAACAACATTGTAGTCGACCTGTTACCTTTTTATACTGAGAACGAATGCTATTGAAAGCTTTCCTTTTTAGGACAGATACAGGGTTGACAAGTGCAGTTTAAGCAGGAACCGTCCTAAAGTATAAATTGCACCATCGTGGCATCCACATCAGGTGTTACGGAGTATAGTTTTAATACAAAGCACTGACAGATACCATCAAAAAACTATGAAAATTCTGCTGACAGGCGCCAATGGTTATATCGGCAAGCGCCTCCTGCCGCTATTGATAGAGCATGGGCATGAGGTAGTATGCATGGTACGCGACCCCAGAAGATTTGACTTGCCCGAAACCCTGAAAGAGCAGGTTGAGGTTGTAAGGGGTGACCTGTTAGAGCCGGCTTCGCTTGCAAAGTTGCCTAAAGACATTGACGCTGCTTACTACCTGGTGCACTCGATGGGTGGCGCAAACCAGGACTTTGCTACAATGGAGGCCACATCGGCACAGAACTTTGTAGACTACCTTGATACGACACAAGCGAAGCAACTCGTTTACCTGAGCGGCATTGCGAACGTAGAGAACCTCTCCAGGCACCTTACCTCGCGCCTTAACGTCGAGAATATTTTAGTTACTGCCAGGGCCAACCATACGGTGCTGCGCGCTGCCATTATCATAGGCTCAGGCAGCGCCTCTTTCGAGATACTGCGCGACCTGGTAGAGAAACTGCCCGTCATGATCACCCCGAGGTGGCTTAACTCCAAGTGCCAGCCCATTGCCATCCGGGATGTGATCTTTTACCTGACCGAAGTACTGGGCAACCCCGGCTGTTATGGAAAAAGCTTCGAGATCGGGGGACCGGACGTGCTCACGTACAAAGAGATGATATTGCGCTTTGCAAAACTGCGCGGCCTGAAGCGCTACCTGATCTCAGTGCCAGTGCTCACTCCCCGCCTTTCATCCTATTGGTTATACTTTGTAACCAGCACAAGCTTTAGCCTGGCCAAAAGCCTTGTAGACAGTCTCAGGAATGATGTGGTGGTAAAAGATCACAGTATAGACCAGGTATTGCCGCACGAATGCATCAGGTACGAAGAGGCGATAAAGCTCGCCTTCAGCAAAATAGAGCAGAATGTAGTTATCTCGAGTTGGAAAGATGCCTTGGTAAGCGGCAACATGCACCTCAACTACATGGATTTTGTACAGATCCCGGCATTTGGGGTGCTCACAGACAGACAGGTCAGGAAGTTTGAAAGGCCCGTAGAGGAAGTAATGCAAAACATCTGGCGAATTGGCGGAGAGCGTGGCTGGTACAAAACCGATTTCCTGTGGCGCATTCGCGGACTGATGGACAAGTTTGTTGGGGGCGTGGGCTTGAGGCGGGGCCGGCGTAGCCCTACCGACCTGAAGGCAGGCGATTCTATCGACTTCTGGCGTGTGCTGGTTGCAGACAAAGAACAGAAGCGCCTGCTGCTGTACGCAGAAATGAAGCTGCCCGGTGAAGCCTGGCTGCAGTTCAGGATACTGCAGGAACCCGATGGGAATTACCTGGAGCAGCTGGCTGCCTACAGGCCCAACGGTCTTCTAGGCCGCCTCTACTGGTATGCCGTCCTTCCTTTCCATTTCATTATCTTCGGGGGCATGGTTCAAAATATTATTGAGTATAAAGAGCCGGAACAAAGCATACAGCAATAATCAGACTAAAGTACAATTTAAAGGCTATTAAATGTAAAACCTAATATTTTACCCTAAGTATACTTCAATATAAGTTGGAATATATATTTTTAATGGCCCATACTTAATTTAATTGCTGGTGTCACAAATTCTTTTCGCCCTTTAAAATATAGTTAACTTTGCACTACCACTACACAACACACCAAATGGAGGCTATTAAAGAAACTAACTTCTCATTTGCCGGCCAAACCGGATTTTACAAAGGCAAAGTTCGTGACGTTTACTATTTCGGAGATAAGATAGCCGTTGTTGCCACAGATCGTATTTCCGCTTTTGATGTAGTGCTGCCACGCGCCATTCCATACAAAGGGCAAGTGCTTAACCAGATCGCCAGCCTTAACCTGGAGGCAACCAGGGACATAGTGCCAAACTGGGTTATTGCCACCCCTGACCCGAACGTGACCATAGGTTATAACTGCGAGCCGTTTAAAGTGGAGATGGTGATTCGCGGCTACCTAGCCGGACACGCCTGGCGGGAGTATAAGGCAGGGAAAAGAAGCGTTTGTGGTGTAAGCTTACCCGAGGGGCTCCGTGAAAACGACAAACTCCCTACACCTATCATTACCCCCACTACCAAAGCAGACGAAGGCCACGACGAAGACATATCGCGTGAAGAAATTTTAGCAAAGGGCCTTGTTTCTGAGGAAGATTACCTTAAATTAGAGCGCTATACGAGGGCACTTTTTGCACGCGGCACGGAGCTTGCGCAGCAAAGAGGGCTTATTTTGGTGGATACCAAGTATGAGTTTGGCAAGTATAACGGCGAAGTTTATCTGATCGACGAGATACACACACCGGACTCATCACGTTATTTTTACAGCGATGGTTATGCCGAGAGGCAGGCCAGCCAGGAGCCACAGCGCCAGCTCTCAAAAGAGTTTGTGAGGCAGTGGCTCATCGAAAACGGTTTTCAGGGCAAAGAAGGGCAACAAATACCCGAAATGACTGACGAAGTAGTGGCCGGAATTTCGGATCGCTACATAGAGTTATTTGAGGTTTTCACCGGCAAAGCCTTTGTAAAACAAGATTATAGCAATGCTTTGAACAGAATTGAAGAGCAGCTAGCAGATAACATTTTTAACACCAAAGATTACAATTTCTAAAGTAGATTTGGTACATTTGCTTTTAAATCCTTATAGGTAGATCTATGAAGTACACGATTGATAAGAAAGAAAACTACACCATCATCACGATAGATGAGAAGAAACTTGACACTTCCATCGCACCCGATCTTAAGTCAGAGTTCGTGAAGTTGAATGCCGAAGGGATCACCAACCTGATTCTAGACCTGAACAACGTTAAATATACCGACTCTTCCGGACTGAGCTCTATCCTGATCGCAAACCGTCTTTGCAACTCATCAAACGGCTTGCTTATACTTACCGGCCTTCAGGACCACGTGATGAAACTGATCACAATCTCTAAACTAGAGTCTGTATTAAACATCCTGCCAACCGTTGAAGAAGCGATTGACCGTGTGTTCTTACACGAGATTGAGCAGGACCTTACAAACAAGGAAGACTAATTAACGGCCGCCTGTGGTGGAATTCGAACTCAGAATACTTGGCAGTTCGTCGGCCACTCCATCGGCAAACAGACACCATACCGCCCAGGTTTTAACCATTGGTAACCAGTACCACCTGATTGACTGCGGCGAAGGAACACAAATGCAGCTGATGCTTTACAAAATAAAGCATCAGCGCATTTCAAACATCTACATCAGCCACCTACACGGCGACCATTATTTTGGCCTGGCAGGTTTACTTTCAACCATGCACCTGCAGGGGCGTCAGGCGCCACTCCATCTCTTCGGCCCTCCCGGCTTATCCGAGATCTTAAGCTTACAACTCAAATACTCCGGCACTAACCTGGTATATCCGCTGATATTTCATGAACTGGACAGCACGTGCCATAAAAAGATATTCGAGGACAAGCAGATCACGGTACACACCATCCCGATGGAGCACCGCATTCCGTGCTGTGGATTCTTGTTTAAAGAAAAGCTAAAGCCCCGTCCGTTGCTGAAGGACAAGCTGCCACCCCACCTCACACCACCGCAACTTGTCAGGCTTAAATGGGCCGAGGACATAAAGGACGATCAAGGCAACCTGCTTGTTAGCTACCAGGACGTGACAGGTGAGCCAAAACGCAGCCGAAGTTACGCCTACTGCGCCGACAGCCGCTATAAACCTGATATTGTGCCCTATGTGCAGCACGTAGACCTGCTCTACCACGAAGCTACCTTTATGGATGACCTGCGCGAAAGGGCTGCCTATACTTTCCATAGCACCACTATTCAGGCTGCGCAACTGGCTGCTCAGGCTTCGGTTAGAAAGCTTCTGCTTGGTCATTTCTCGGTGCGCTACAAAGACCTTACACCACTTTTGCAAGAGGCCAGGCAAGTATTCCCGGACGCTGAACTGGCAGTAGAGGGCACCGTGTTTGCAGTAGAGGAGTAATACCTCACAATCGGCAGTTATGGTGCGGCTCCTTGCCAATATTTCGTAATTTTGCATTTCCCAATTACCATAGTATAAACCTAATGGCCCGTTCATCAGCTTCTCCTGAAAAGAAACGCACTACCCTGTTTTTGGTACTCAGCGGTATATTCATTGCCAATGCCTTGCTGGCAGAACTGATTGGGGTCAAGATCTTTTCGGGTGAGGCCATTTTCGGCCTGCCAGGCGCGCAGCTTCCTTTTCTTGGCGACACCAAACTTGATTTCAACTTGTCTGCCGGAGTGATCATCTGGCCAGTGGTGTTTATTACTACCGATATCATAAATGAGTACTTTGGCAAAAGCGGCGTGAAGCGGGTGAGCGTGCTTACCGTTATACTTATACTATATGCTTTCCTGGTGATCACGCTGGTTACGGGCCTGCCCCCTGCCCCATTCTGGCTGGAACTTAACAGTACTGACCAACAGGGCAATCCGTACAATATTGACTTCGCTTTTAACTCCATTTACCGCCAGGGGCTTGGCATCATCATCGGCTCTGTAATAGCCTTTCTTATTTCCCAGTTCTTGGATGCCACGGTGTTTCATTGGCTGCGGAAGTATACAGGTAGCAAAATGATCTGGCTCCGCGCCACAGGCTCCACACTCGTATCGCAGCTGATCGACAGTTTCGTGGTGCTGTTTATCGCATTTTACCTTTTCGGCAACTGGTCCATGGAGCTGGTGCTGTCGGTGGCGGCGTTAAATTACCTGTACAAGTTTTTGGTGGCGGTTATACTTACACCTTTGCTATACATTGCCCATGCCCTGATCGACAACTATTTAGGTGAAACTCAAGCAGAAACACTTACAGAGAGGGCTGCGCTTGAAAGTGAGGTTTAATTTTTTTCAAATTATACTTGCAAAGTATAACCAACTAACACTACCTTTGCAGCCTTGCAAAATAAAAAATGCCTGCTCACTTAGCACATACACAAATTTTTATTACAGGTTACGTACTACACGACTTGTAAGAGTATCCCTTTCCTAAATCTAGGGCTGCTACACAGCCCAGCTATTTCCATTTTTGTTTTAGTATTTTTTTTGGAGGGACAATTGTGTTCAGAGGAAGCATTATGGTCTTTCTTGGAGCGTGCAGCTTCGGGATTCTTTCGACTTTTGTAAAATTAGCATATAAAGAAGGCTTTACCTTGGGTGACGTGACTGGCACTCAGGTATTTTTTGGGTTGATTTTTCTTTGGGTGATAGTGTTGTTGCGACAGCTGCTGGGCAGCAAACGCAGCGGCACATCGTTCAGGGAAAAGCTAAAACTCGCTGCTTTGGGCACCAGTACTGGTTTGGTAAGCATTTTTTACTACAAATGCGTACAAACCGTTCCGGCCTCCATTGCCATACTTTTACTGATGCAGTTTACCTGGATGAGCCTTGCGCTTGACTCGGTGATGAAACGCAAAATGCCAAAGGCATCGCAGGTAAGTATGGTGATTCTGGTGTTACTTGGAACCGCTTTGGCCGGGAGGCTTTTCTCCAGCCAGCCTACGGCTTTCGACTGGACAGGCATAGCTTTTGGCTTACTGGCTGCATTCTCCTATACCATATTTTTGGCGATAAACGGAAAGATAGGCAACTCGCTGCACCCGACTACAAAGAGCGCCATCATGCTGACAGGAGCCACTGTGCTTGTTTTTAGCGTGTTTCCTCCTGTATTCCTTGTTAATGGGGCGCTTATTAATGGCTTGTTTAAATGGGGCCTGGTATTATCCGTTTTCGGCACGGTGCTGCCACCAGTGCTTTTTGCCTACGGCATACCTAAAACCGGTTTAGGGCTCAGCGCCATACTTAGTGCTGCCGAACTGCCTGTGGCGGTACTCATGTCGTGGATAGTGCTGCGGGAGGATGTCTGGCCGGTGCAATGGCTGGGCGTGGCGCTTATACTTTTTGCCATACTTGTATCCAACTGGAAAACAATATTTAAGAAGAAACAACTGCCTTCAACCATTGTTGTGGCCAACACATAACCCTATTAATACTACTACCTGTTTTTTTAATTAGACATTTGCCTATGATTTTATAGAGATTTTATTTGGATTGGTTGATTTACGATGGTTAGGTTCAGTATAGTACTGTTCGCTAACCATTATTTTTTATAGGCATGTGTAATTGTTCCAACCTAATAGCAACAGGCTTTTAACAGCAACATACAATATTTACCGCCTTTGCCAGTTAAAAAAGTATAAACACCCCGATTCAACACCTAAAGGAATTCGATGCTGGACTTTTTACGCTTCACTCAATTTTATTTTTATGAAAAAGTCAATCGCCATTTCCCTTTTTTCGGCACTTGCCCTGTTTTATACCACAGCCCAGGCAAAACTGCCAAGTGCACCCACTAAAGATTATACTGTAACTGAAAACCCTAAGGCAGCTTATCTGGGCACCTACAAAGGCACTCTCCCTTGCGCCGATTGCCAGGGTATTGAGATAGAGCTTTTGCTTCAGGAAGGGGGAAAGACTAAGAGCAAAACGTTTGTACTTAACCAGAAATATCTAGGTAAAACGGTAAGCCAGAGCACCTATACGGTAACAGGCAAGTGGTTCGTAGCCATCGGTAACAAGCAAAACCCAAACGCCAAAATCCTGCAGCTCATCCCCGACGGCAAGGAAGATTTGCTATACTTTGAGTACCAGAAGGACGGAAGTATAAAGCTGCTTGGCAAAGATCAGCAACAGATCAAGTCTAAGCTCAACTATACTTTGAAAAAGCAGCGTAGTTAGCATTGTGCTCTTATTATAGCTTGGGCTTCTAAAAAAAGGCATTTTAACTTATCTTGCGTGCCTAACATAACAAAATACAGTAAATGGCACGTTATCTAACCGGAATTCAAGCTACAGGCAGGCCCCACCTGGGCAACTTACTGGGCGCGATCGTTCCAGCTATTGAGTTTTCCAGATCCTCGGAGCAGGAGTCTTTATACTTTATTGCAGACCTGCACTCGCTTACCACCATTCGTGATGCAGAATTGCTGCGCAGCAATACATATGCCGTGGCAGCGGCGTGGCTGGCTTTTGGGTTCGACACAGACAAGCACATTTTCTACCGTCAGTCTGATGTGCCTTTGGTGACAGAATTAACCTGGTACCTGAACTGCTTTACGCCATTCCCGATGCTGGCGAACGCGCACTCTTTCAAGGACAAATCTGCCAGAAGAGGCTTGTCTGATGTTAATGCGGGTTTGTTTACATACCCAGTGCTGATGGCTGCTGACATTTTAATGTATGATGCCAACTTTGTGCCTGTAGGCAAGGACCAGATCCAGCACCTCGAAATTACCCGCGATATTGCCAGCTCTTTCAACCATACTTACGGGGAAACATTTGTATTGCCAGAGGCAAAGGTGGATGAATCGGTGATGACGATACCAGGTGTGAACGGTGAAAAGATGAGTAAATCTTACGGCAACACCATTGATATTTTTGAAGCGGAGAAGCCTTTGCGCAAAACCGTTATGAGCATCGTGACAGACAGCAAGGCTTTGGAAGAGCCCAAAGATCCAGATAGCGACACGATCTTTAAACTCTATAGCTTACTGGCATCGCCAGACGAGGTAGCCACCATGCGAGACAACTACCTTGCCGGCGGGTATGGCTACGGACATGCCAAGCAGGCACTTTACGAACTGATTATTCGCAAGTATGCACAGGAGCGTGAACTGTTTAACTACTACATGAGTAACCTGGAAGAAGTTGATAAAAAACTGATGGAAGGCGCTGAAAAAGCAAAAGCCATTGCTGCCCCTGTCTTACAGCGCGTGAGAGAAAAACTAGGATTCTAGAAAAAGAAAGCCTGCCATACTTCCAAATGGCAGGCTTTCTTTTTTCAGGGCACCGATCTCTAGCCCATAGTACCTGTTATACCTGGAATTGTATTCATTTGAACCCAGCATGCCGTCTCTGTTTGTGTCTCAAAGCATCGATACACCATCGGTATACACTTCTTTTTACTGATACTGCCATCATTGTCTTTATCCCAGTTGCGTTTGTAGCGCTGCTGTTTTAAACCACCCTCTAGGTGCATTGTCTTCGTTTGCGTCCCAGGCAGCCTAGAGTTAACTCAAGTTGCGATATATGATAAACCAGGCAGGTGTAAAACACATCCCTGATAGCTAATCTCGCTAGCTCAAAATCTCGTTTTGGCTAATCTAAAAGAGGGGAAATTTTGCATTACCACCCCCTGCCACTGCCCCCCTCCTTGACCAAAGAGCGGAGTTTCTGTAGAAGATTGACACACCCCAGCCCATCTCAAGAGGTAGGGTCGTTTCATTCTACAAATTATATTGTCATAGCGCGAGCGCCCTCGCTCTTGATTAACTTTATTTGGGCCTCTGGCCCAGTTGGATTGCAAATTACGAGTGGTCGGAAGAAGAGCCTAAGTAACTTAATGTAGATAGTTGTTTATCTTTTAGACTCACATTGATCATCTTAAAAGAGTACTCATTCTAAATTAGGTCAACTTCCGAACACTCCTAATTGCAAATCCAACTGTATAACAAGTCACGGATCACAGATCCGCGCCAGCAAAAAATAGAATGACACACACCAGCTCCTCCCAAGAGGGGGATTTTCTGGCTTTACTTATCTTAGCTTTAAGTTTCATTGCTGACAGCACTCTTCGGACAGGTCGCGACCCAATGCCGCCAATTTAAGGATTTTATAAAGCTGACTCGGATATCCTTGTCCCCTGGCAGTTTTACTTTCGGACAAAAAAGTCCGATAGTGCTTTTGCCTTAAGTTGCCGGCATTGGATGTAAGCCTCCCTGAGAGCTAGCGAGCGCAGCGCTTTAGAGGTGGGTTAATCGCAAATGAGTTAATTATACTTCTTTAAAGTATAACCAGGAAATAATCATCTATGGATGCTTCCTGTTTAAGCACAACTAAGCAGAAGACCGCCAGAACTAAAAGCTATCCTGAATTATAAGATCAGCGGATGCTCTGTTAAGCGCAATCGGAATGTTATTGATAACCGCGGTCCGGATTAATGTCTGGATATCGTGCTCGTGACCATGTGGCGTTTCAGCATCGATGAAGAAGATAACCTTGTGCACCTCACCCTGTAAGATCTTTGCAGCCAGTATAATATCACCACCACTCGGGCCATGGCCAAATGCCTTCACATCCAGGTCCAGCATATCGTTTATCAACTGCGATGTGTTGGAAGTGCCTATCAGCTCGTGTTCACGCAACTGGTTAATATTAACTTTTGCCCAGTTCAGCATATCGTTCTTACGGCTGTTGTGGGCTATCAGGGCAATGGTCTTTTTCATGGCTTAGGTGTAACGCGTTTAAGTATTGACACTCTTAAATATAGCGTAATCCTGTAATATATACTTCTGGCCCATAAGTTTTTATCAAAACCAAGATGAATAAAGTCCGGCATTATTTACGCCTTTAAAGTATAAGCCATCTGCATTCTTTATTTTATTATTAAATTTTAAAATACTTTTTTAATACAATTATGAAATATTTTTATACTGTAAGATATACTTACCTCATCTCCATACAAGCCATCATTTAAGATTTCAAACTTCCTACCAGGCTTTATAACCTATCAAAATAATTACAAACGATGCAATTTATTGTTTTAACACCATTGTTTAAACAACATATATCAACCTTGAGCGTAACACTGCAATATTCATATTTTTAACCATTAAAACACAATTTATTCATGAACAAATTTAAGCTTTTCGCGCTGCTGGCTATCCCGGCAATGTTTACTGTAGGATGTTCTGAGGGCCAGGACATTGCACCTTCCGCCACCCTGGGTGCGTCCTCCAGCTCTTTAGCCACAGGTAACGGCGCTCCATCCGGCGCACATTACAACCTCAACATTATTGGAGTACCAAAAGGTAAAGAAGCCAGCATGGACGGCAATAATGGCCACAGAATTTTCGTAAATCTTGAGGGTAATAGCAAGATCATGCTTGCTGAGGGAGAAACGTTCCAAGTACTGGATGCTAATGGCACAGACGGTTCCGCTGCTTTCCAATTACCTAATCCTGATCCAGAAAACGATGGCATTACTGAATATTCGGTGTGGGCACGTGCACTAGGCAAACCAGGAGGTGGCTCTACTATGACAACCTGCGCCACAGTTGTAGAAACGCAAGAAGATATTTGCAGTAGCGGCAACGTGGTTTCTGTCAGAAATAAAGGTAAGTCCTCATTCACAAACGTCTCCAGAGATCTATTATACATATATGCAGACCTAGATGGTGACGGAAAAGATGAACGCTATCCATTATTTGATGATGCGCTGGAGGATTACTACTGGAATTACGATAATAACGGCCTGAAAATACTTCAGTTAAGATTCTATGAGATTCCAACTGACGTTAACTAGAGTAAAAACCTGCTTTTAATTGAGTCACTATTTTTTTCACCTTTATCTATACACATATTATTCTGTAATTAAACGTTCACATGCATAAAGAAAGGGCTACAGGTTTTACCTGCAGCCCTTCTATGTTTTTGTATATGAGTCTAATTACTCAGCTTTCCAGAGTACACGCTCCTGATCAGAAAGTATAAGCAACACACGCGGCGGGTTAGCAACCAGTACCAGGCGCATCTCAACCCCCGGGAAAGAATCTGACTCAACCCAAACCCCTTCACTTTCTTCTCCTTCTTCAAGCTCCTTCCCGTCTAGAGAGCTGGCAAGGTATGCTGTTGGCAACAGAATGTCTGCGTCAGATTTTATCTTACCATGTACGTCTTCCAGTACATCCTCCAGGTAGTCGCCGTACTCCTCGTTGAAATCATCTTCCAGGTCATGGAGTTCTTCTTCAATATCATCATAACGCTCATCGTTGTAATCCAATGAGTTTAGTTCCTGCTTTTTCTCCAATATGGCAACAATAGCGCTGTTAAGGGCATTTGCGTTCATAGCGTCTTCTTTTTTTACAAAGTTGAAAACATGCTGCAGTAATTGCAAGTAAACACTACGATAATTTAACTCCGGCAGGGCTTTGGTTTTGTTAAAACCCTAAAAGCTGTATTTTTACATAATATTTTACAAAATCTATTGCAACAGACTATGGATACCAGTACAAAAACAGCAGATACAATGCATAAAGATATCTTGCCTCTTAATGGCACCGACCACATCGAGTTCTATGTGGGTAACGCCAAGCAGGCAGCACATTTCTACCAAACTGCCTTTGGTTTTAAGCTAGTGGCTTATGCCGGACCAGAAACAGGTGTGCGCGACCGTGCCTCATATGTATTGGTACAGGATAAAATACGCTTTGTTCTTACCACTGCCATTAACCCTGATTCTGAGATAGCCCAGCACGTACACCAGCACGGCGACGGTGTAAAAGTACTGGCCCTGTGGGTAGACAATGCAGAAGAAGCTTTCAGAGGTACCGTGGAGCGTGGCGCAAAACCTGCCATGGAGCCTAAAACGCTTACCGACGAACACGGCGAAGTAAAGGTGGCCTCAATCCATACTTACGGCGACACGATCCATACTTTTGTGGAGCGCAAAAACTACAGTGGTCCATTTATGCCTGGCTTTGTGGCGCGTTCTTCTGAGCTGCAGGTAGAGCCGGTTGGCCTGCGTTATGTTGACCACTGTGTTGGCAACGTGGAGTTGGGCAAGATGAATGACTGGGTGCAGTTTTATGAAAAAGTAATGGGCTTCAACCTACTGCTTACTTTTGATGATAAAGATATCAGCACAGAGTACACTGCCTTGATGTCTAAAGTAGTATCGAATGGCAATGGCTATATCAAATTCCCGATAAACGAGCCGGCCGAAGGCAAGAAGAAATCCCAGATTGATGAATACCTGGAGTTTTACCGCGGAGCCGGTGTTCAGCACATTGCCGTAGCCACTAACGACATCCTGAAGACAGTGGCCGACCTGCGCAGCCGTGGCGTTGAGTTCCTGTATGTACCGGATACTTACTACGAGGACCTGATTGAGCGCATCGGAAAAATTGACGAGGACATGGATGACCTGAAAAAGCTGAACATACTTGTTGACCGAGATGATGAAGGCTACCTTCTACAGATATTCACTAAACCTGTAGAAGACAGACCAACAGTATTTTATGAGATCATCCAGCGCAAAGGGGCCAAGTCTTTTGGCAAAGGCAACTTCAAGGCATTGTTCGAGGCTATAGAGCGCGAGCAGGCCCTGCGCGGAAACCTTTAGTATAAAATTAAGTATAGTACCCAGTGTATATTTGGGTAATTTACTTTACATTACAACCATTGATCACACCAGTTCTTTCGGATGTGCCTGTGCACATAGAAAGCTGGTGTGATTTTTTGTGAACTAAGCTCTGAAGCAAGTATACTTACAGCGTGAACAGCTGCTCAATAAGCTGCAGTATGGGCACGCGACAATCATAACCTCAAAACTATACATTACATTGCCAAACACGACTATGATAGAACCAACCATACGTGAAAAAATTGACAGCTGGCTTGCCGGCAACTATGACGAGCAAACAAAAAGCGAAATAAGCACGCTGCTGGAGCGTGAAGAACACGAGGCGCTTTCCGACGCCTTTTACAAAGACCTTGAATTTGGCACGGGTGGTTTGCGTGGCATTATGGGCGCCGGAAGCAACCGCATGAATCGCTATACCCTTGGCATGGCCACACAAGGGCTTTGCAATTACCTGAAGCAGAATTTCCCGGATCAGGAGATTAAGGTCGCCATAGCACACGACAGCCGCAACAACTCCCCTGAGTTTGCACGAATTTCGGCAGACATCTTTTCGGCGAATGGTATAACAGTATACTTGTTTGAAGAACTGCGCCCTACGCCGGAGCTGTCGTTCGCCATCCGTCACCTGGGTTGCCAGAGCGGTGTGGTGGTAACAGCATCGCACAACCCACGCGAGTATAACGGCTACAAAGTATACTGGAACGATGGCGCACAGGTAACTGCCCCGCACGACAAAAATATCATTGCAGAAGTTAACCGAATCAGCTCTATTGATGAAGTGAAGTTCCAGCCAGACCCGGCCAGAATTCACATGTTAGGCAAGGAACTGGATGAGGCATATATCGAGAAAGTGCTGGGCCTGTCCATTTCACAAGATGCCATCAAGCGTCAGCATGACCTTAAAATTGTTTATTCGCCGCTACACGGAACTGGAATTACGCTGGTGCCGGAGGTGTTAAAGCGCTTTGGATTTACCAACCTGCATGTAGTGGAAGAGCAGTCTGTGCCGAACGGTAATTTCCCGACAGTGGTTTACCCTAACCCGGAGGAGAGAGAGGCTATGACACTAGCCCTGTACAAGGCAAAGGAAATTGACGCCGACCTGGTAGTGGCCACAGACCCGGACTCTGACCGTGTGGGCATTGCCGTTAAAAATCTGAAAGGCGAGTTTGAGTTGCTAAATGGTAACCAAACCGGTGCCCTTTTAATAAACTACCTGCTGCAGGCATGGCAAAAAGCCGGCAAACTTACAGGCAAAGAGTTTATCGTTAAGACCATTGTAACCACAGATCTGATCAAAGACATTGCCGACAGCTACAATGTAAAAATGTACGAGACCCTGACCGGTTTCAAATACATTGCCGAGAAAATTCGCGAAGTAGAGGGCAAAGAACTCTATATCGGAGGCGGTGAAGAGAGCTATGGCTATATGATAGGTGACTTTGTGCGTGACAAAGACGGCATCTCAGCCTGCGCCCTGATCGCGGAAATGGCCGCTGTGGCAAAAGACAATGGCCTTACCCTGTTCGAAATGATGGTGGAGATGTATGAGAAGTATAACTTCTACAAAGAGGAACTGGTGTCGTTCACTAAAAAAGGGCAGCGCGGTGCCGAAGAGATACAGCAGATGATGGCAGACATGCGCAGCAACCCGCCGCAAAGTATAGCAGGCTCTAAAGTAGTGGAAGTGAGTGATTACAAACTGAGCACACGCAAGAATCTGATTACCGGTGAAGAAACCAGGTTAGGTCTGGAAAGCTCTAATGTGTTACAATACCTAACCGAAGATGGCAGCAAGATCTCAGCACGTCCGTCTGGTACCGAGCCAAAGATCAAATTTTACATCAGCGTTAATGAGCCGCTTAAAAGTAAAGAGCAGTTTGAGGCAGTGGAGCAACAACTGAATGCTAAGATCGAACAGATCCTGGTTGACCTGAAACTAAAATAAGTATAAGACTGATTGATTGGGGGCTTTAGATAAAATCTAAAGCCCTTTTATTTTTACCTTAACCAACTTGCACATTCGATATTTATCATGCCCTATAAGCTATCAAAAACAAACCCTGCCACCATTGAGTTTACCAAACAAAACGGGGACCTGTATGCCACACTCCAACGTGTGTCTGATGATTACCTGTTTGCCCGCTGGACAGGCATCCAAACCATGGATACCATAATGGAGGGTGGTCTGGTATTCCTGGATGAGATGCGAAAGAATCCTAACCCGAAACTGCTTAACAGCCACAAAGAACTTATTGGCCCCTGGGATTTTGCCAACGACTGGATTTCACAACGATGGACACCGCAAGCCATCGAGCTTGGCATGCGCTACATGGCACAGGTTTTAGCCCCTGGCATTTATGGCCAGATGTCGTTTCATCAACTGCACCAGCGAATTGGGGATTTGCTGGAGGTAAAACTGTTTGATAGTGAAGAGCAGGCAAAAGAGTGGCTGATGAGTGTATAGTTCTCTTGCATAACTTATTAATTTACTTCTTGTCAGATTTTATGCTGGAAATGGCTGTTATTTCCCGATTACATCTGCTTAGAAGAACAATACAAAAAAAATAAATATATTATTTATTAGAATAATCTATAACATTATATATACATACTAGTATACCTGTAGTTGATGCTAAGGCTGGACCAGAAACATACTACCAGCCATTAAAACAATTACTTGTATACCTATGCCAAACCTAATCCGAAAAGCCCTAAGGAAACTGGACTGCATTGTTGACCGGCTTGTTCCTCACAATATAAACTACAGACCTGCCGGTTTCTACCCTACGCTTAGAGACTATATAACCACCACCGGATCTGAAACTGTAGAAATATACCCTCCCGAAGCTTCTAAACTAAATGTCCCGGAAATGCTATTAGGGTCAAACAAATACCATATTGCTGTTCAGCAATGTGGAGTGCAGCCACCAGCCATGGTAGTTTCTGTAAAGTCCGGGAGGATTTGCACAAACGCAGTAGACTATGCAGCCATAGTAGCGGAAGATAATAAGTTGATTGGTGACATTTCGTTGCAGGTGGGATCCACGAACCCGGCTGATAACCTTGTTTTTAAGCAGAAGTGGTTTACTACACCAATGTACTTAAAGGGCAGTGCTTTCCATACTTTAATCGGAGGCAGTGGCGAATCAAACTATTTTCACTGGATGATCGATTCGCTGCCACGCATACACTTACTTCAAAAGGCAGGTTGGTTTGATGAGGTAGACTGGTTTGTGGTGCCCAGCAGCAACCTCTCTTATCAAAGAGATACCTTGCGACTTTTGGGCATAGACACCACTAAAATTGTAGAGGGGCACCAGATCAGGCACATTCAGGCGGATACACTTTATACTTCTACATTTGTTCGGAACATTGAACACATCCCCGCTTGGGTTTGCAGTTTCTTGAGAGACAGTTTTTTGCCAATAGCGCCACGCACAGCCATTACTCCTAAACGAATCTACATAAGCCGCCAGGACAGTAATTACCGAAATATTGAGAACGAAGAGGCAGTTGTCGCACTGTTACAGAAGTATGGCTTTGAAAAAGTATTGCTAAGTGAATTGACGCTTGCAGAGCAGGTGGCATTATTTAAAAATGCAGAGTATATCATTTCACCGCATGGGGCAGGGCTCACCAATATCGTGTTTTGCCAACCTGGCACCCAGGTACTAGAGCTTTTTGCAAAGGAGTATACCCCGGCACTTTATGCAGATCTGGCAAGTAAGGTAAACTTAAATTATGATTTCCTGATTTCACTTACCTATCCGGTTGCCAAAAACCAGCGGGCAGCCATGCATAAAAGTATACATGTGTCTTTAGACAGGTTGGAAGAAATGGTTCAGAAAGCCAACTCTGAGATGCAGCAGGTGCAATACGACCTGGAGCAGGAAGTAATCTGATACAACCAAAAGAAAAGCCGCTGGTCTTTTAAACGCAACGGCTAATCTTCCTTTGGCTATATCTTAGAGCTGTTCATCAATTTATACTTTAACTTAACAGCTTCTTGTGCTTTTTATTGCTCTCCGTAAACTACAGTTTAGAAAGGTGGCTCTTCATCAAAATTAGAAGATGGGAAACCTCCCCCTCCACCATCGTTCATGCGGCTACCCAAGCGTATAGAGCCTGGCGACTCAGCATCAAACGTGCTGTTTGGAAGCGCGTTAAACCCGCCCATTGGATCACCGCCAAAGTCTGCATCGAGGTTGGTGAATTTCGTAAACTTGCCAATAAATTTCAACTGCACGTTTTCCAGCGAGCCATTACGGTGTTTGGCAATGATAACCTCTCCTACTCCGGCTGTTGGGTTGCCCATTTCATCCTCGGTTATACCGTAGTATTCAGGACGGTAAAGGAAGCACACCATATCGGCGTCCTGCTCTATCGATCCGGATTCACGAAGGTCAGATAGCTGCGGACGTTTGTCGCCACCACGGGTTTCCACTGCACGGCTCAACTGCGACAGAGCAATAACCGGCACGTTCAACTCCTTGGCCAGCATTTTCAGGGCTCTTGAAATGGAGGCAATTTCCTGTTCACGGTTACCACCACCCTTGCCATCCGCGTTTCCACTCATCAGCTGCAGGTAGTCAATAATGATCATCTGAATATCATACTGCGCTTTTAAGCGGCGACACTTGGTACGTAGCTCACGGATAGAAAGACCCGGCGTATCGTCGATGTAAATAGGTGCCTCGGTTAACTTAGCAATCTTGTGGTTTAGCTGTGCCCACTCATACTCTTCCAGGCTGCCTTTCTTTATCTTCTCCGACTCCAACTCCGCCTCTGAAGAAATCAAACGGTTAACCAACTGCAGCGAGGACATCTCCAGTGAAAAAATAGCAACGCCTTTTCCGAAATCCACGGCAGCATTGCGCATGCACGAAAGCACGAAGGCCGTTTTACCCATCGCAGGACGGGCCGCAAGTATAACCAGGTCAGATTTCTGCCAGCCTGATGTTACCCTGTCAAGTGCCACCAATCCGCTTGGCACACCGGTCAAGCCATCCGACTGTTTACGCTTCTCCTCCAGTTCCTTTATAGCCTGGTGCATCAGGGAACGCATGTCATCGAAGTTCTTCCGGATGTTGGATTCAGATACTTCGTAAAGCTTGGCCTCTGTCTTATCCAGCAGCTCAAAAACGTCGGTGGTGTCTTCGTAGGCACTGGACAAAACTTCTGAGGAAATAGAGATCAGATCGCGTTTAATGGAATTCTCCGTGATGATACGGGCATGGTACTCGATGTTTGCCGCCGAGTTTACGCGTGTGGTTAGTTGCGTAACGTAATAAGCACCGCCAGCCAGTTCCAGTTCGCCGTTCTCGCGAAGTTCCTGCGTCACCGTCAGAATATCGATAGGCTCCGACTTATCAAACAGTGCAAGTATGGCTCTGAATATCCGCTGGTGCGCCTCTTTGTAAAAACTCTGCGGACGCAGAATGTCAATAACGTTGGTCAGGGCATCCTTCTCCAACATAAGAGCGCCTAAAACAGCCTCCTCCAAATCAAGTGCCTGCGGTGGTTTTTTTCCTAACTCCGAAACAGCAGGGGCTTTTTTTTGCCACCCGTTGCGGTTGCCCGCAGCACGCACATTCATTTTCATCTCCTCCATAAGCACAAATTTAAGAGTTAAGCCGTAGATGTAATCTTTATAACCGTGTTAATAATCCACAAGATATCCACAAAGTATCAACATATTAGTGTATAGCTATTTTATTTTAGGCAAGTACTTCTAACTTTGTTTGTTTTAGAAATAACAGATAGGCTTATGGAGAAGGAATTTAAGCATATTCACCTGATCGCTGTTGGCGGAAGTATCATGCATAACCTGGCTTTGGCCCTGCACGACAAAGGCTTACAGGTAACAGGCTCTGACGACGAGATATACGAACCGGCCAAAAGCAGGCTAACCAACGCAGGCATACTTCCGGAGCAGGAAGGCTGGTTTCCAGAAAAGCTGGATGCCAAGCCGGATGCAGTCATACTTGGCATGCATGCACGCCCCGACAATCCGGAGCTAAAGCGTGCGCAGGAGCTTAACATCCCGATCTACTCCTTCCCTGAGTTCATCTACGAGCAAAGCAAGGACAAGCAACGCATCGTGATCGGGGGAAGCCACGGTAAGACGTCCATCACCTCTATTATCCTGCATGTGCTCCAGCACCTGGGCCGTAAATTTGACTATGCCGTTGGGGCTCAGCTAGAGGGTTTTGACCGCATGGTGAAACTAACTGACGATGCACCGATCATTGTAATTGAAGGCGATGAATACCTTTCAGACCCGATCAAACGTGTGCCTAAGTTCCACTTGTACCATCATCACATTGCAGTTATCAGCGGCATCAGCTGGGACCACATAAACGTATTCCCTGACCCGGACATGTACCGTGAGCAGTTCCGCATTTTTGCCGAGATGACACCGAAGGCGGGTACCCTGATCTACAACCAGGACGATGAACAGGTATTGCTGGCGGCCGTTCCACGCAACCCTGCCGATATTGCCTATATTGGCTATGGCGTGCACGACCACAGCATCCGAAACGGCAAAACCATACTTCATACCAAAAAAGAGGGCGATGTAGAGATACAGCTTTTCGGCGAGCACAACCTGCGCAACATTAACGCGGCCAAGGAAGTGTGCAAAAAGATAGGTGTGAAAGCGCATGACTTTTACGAGGCCCTGAAAACATTTAAAGGAGCAGCCAAGCGCCTGGAGAAACTGGGCGAGAATGACCATTCGGTTATCTACCGCGATTTTGCCCACGCCCCTTCCAAGGTAAAGGCAACCACCGAAGCGGTTAAAAACCAATTCCCGCAGCGCGAACTGGTGGCTGTGGTGGAACTCCATACTTTTAGCAGCCTTAACAAGAACTTTCTGCCTCAGTATGCAGGATCATTGGACAAAGCAGACGAAGCGATTGTGTTCTTCAGCCCAAAAACGCTGGAGCATAAGCGCATGGAGATGATCTCGGAAGAGGAACTGAAAAATGCCTTCAGAAACCAAAGTATAAAAGTGTTTACAGATTCGGCCGCGCTTCAGGAAACCCTGATGAACCATAACTGGCAAAACGCCAACTTGCTGCTTATGAGCTCCGGCACCTACAATGGCATGGATCTGAATGCTTTAAAACAGGCTATACTTTAATCTTTTATACTTTAAAAAGCTATGAAGCTAAACTTAAAGCGCCCTATCGTATTCTTCGACCTTGAGACCACCGGCACCGATATCTGCAACGACAGAATTGTTGAGATAAGCGTGCTGAAGATCATGCCTGACGGAGAAGAGATCCTGAAGACCAGACGCATCAATCCAACTATCCCGATACCCCTGGAGTCCAGCCTGATCCACAAGATCTATGATGAGGATGTGAAGGATTGCCCTACATTTAAGCAGGTGGCCAAAAACTTCGAAGATTTTCTGAAGGGTTGCGACCTGGGAGGATATAACCTGCTGCGTTTCGATATCCCGTTACTGGCAGAGGAGTTTTTGCGTTGCGGAATCGATTTTGACATTGAGAACAGAAACGTGGTGGACGTATGCCGCGTGTTCCACCAGATGGAGCAGCGCACTTTATCGGCTGCCTACAAGTTTTACTGCGATAAGTCCCTGGACAATGCGCACAGCGCCGAAGCCGACACCGTTGCCACCTACCATATCCTGATGGCGCAGCTGGATCGTTACAAAGACACACCAGTAGAGATTACAGAGGGTGTGCAAGAGTACCCGGTACAGAACGACATGGAAATGCTGCACAAATTTACCACCCAGAAAACAGCCGACCTATCAGGCAGGATAGTTTACAACAATGCCGGACAGGAGGTATTTAACTTTGGAAAGTATAAAAATGTACCTGTTGAGGAAGTACTCTTAAAGGAACCCAGCTACTACGACTGGATGATGAAGGGGGAATTTCCGCTTTACACCAAAAAGGTACTCACACGCATCCGTTTGCGAAACGTGCAGATGTCGTAAGAGCTACCAGAAAGTATAAAATATAAAAAGGGGCTGCAAGAAAACTTGCAGCCCCTTTCTGTTTATGGATTCGGACGTTGCGAAGACCTTTCTACCTGCCTGAGTCTTGAGTTGGTGAGCAACTCGTTGTTCTCGGTGGTTTTATATCCGCAGTTGTTGCCTGCCGCCCTTGTGGCACATTCACAGCCTGTTATCTTATTACCTACAAACGTAAAATAACAAAACTCGCAGCCAGGCCCAGCATTACAGATATACTTTGAGCTGTTGCTGCTGAGGTATAAACTGTTGTCTGAGGCTACATCCAATTGTAAAGCCATTGACCTGAAAGCACCGTTTCGGATACCGAGCCCAACCAGATAATAGCCGGGTTTATCGTTTTTGGTTTCCTGCACCTTCCGGATCATCACCTTGTCTACCACGGTGCCGTCCCCAAACTCTTTGATAAATGGTTGCAGCAGGTCTTTACGATCAACAATATAATCCACACTATCAAACACCACCTGGGCAAGCAGCACGCCGCTATACTTTGCAGGTGCCTCCTCCCCTTCCGCCACTTCCATGGGCTCTTCACTGTCTTCCGGAAAAGCTTCTCTTCTGGTACAGGCTGTGGTTATCAGCAACAGTAGTGCTATAAAGCAACCTGTTTGGATAGTAAAGTGCCAGTAACGGCCAAGGGTGAATTTGCTCATGTGGTTGTGTGGTTAGGTTATCTTGGTTTATAGTATTTCAAAGCTTCCGGCATATGTCGCTTCAGGTCGGCCTGACGTGTGCCTGCGCTTGGGTGCGTTGATAGGAACTCAGGTGGCTGTGCGCCTCCTTTAGCCTCCATACGCTGCCAAAACGGGATTGCCTGCTGTGGGTCGTAACCGGCCATCGCCATAAAGATCAAACCCAAACGGTCAGCTTCTGATTCCTGCGTACGGCCATACTTTAACAGCCCTAACTGAGAACCGACACCGTAAACAGCCATCACTAAGTTTGAGGCCGCACCCGGCGAAGAACCTGCCAAAGCAGAAAGCGTCTGTCCGCCAAACTGCTGTGCAAGGGCCTGGCTCATACGTTCGCTACCATGTTTGGCAATAGCATGGGCAATCTCATGCCCCATTACGACAGCCAGGCCGGTTTCGTTTTGTGCCACAGGCAAAATTCCCTCGTACACTACTGTTTTACCGCCGGCCATGGCAAAAGCATTCACCTGGTCATCATCAATCAGGTTAAACTCCCACTTATAACCCTGCAACTCGCTGCTCAGGTTGTTAGCGGCCATGTATTGCTCTACGGCATTCTTTATGCGGTTACCCACGCGCTTTACCATGGCGGTAGCCTGCGCGTTATTCGAAAGTTTATTCTCTCTTAAAAACTGGTCATAAGCCTCATAGCTCATCGCCTGCATTTCGGCTTCAGAAACAAGACTTAGCTGGCGGCGACCTGTGATCGGAACTGTGGTACAGCCCACGAACATGGTTACGGCCATTACAAAGGCAATTATTCTCTTATGCATCTTCTTAAAAATTTAGTGGTCTTTGAATCAGGTTCAAATTTTGAACCATTTTTCCTAAAACCAAATCTGTTACATTAATAAATTATCATATGTTTATACTTAGCCTGTCCATTTATACACCATAATCAGGAAACAGGCACTAAACAAAGTACAAATTACTTTTCAGGTTATACGTTTCTGCATGGCTAAAGTGTTCAGTGCCATGCAGGCAGGAAACAGGTACGCATTACGACGCAGGACAAACCAAGGCAAGCCATACCTGGCGTACCCATTCAAGAGTGCAGCACAGATAAATTATAAATTAATAGTGGATAAAATGCGGATAAACCCTATTTTTGAGAAACGCAATTCCTAATTTCACCCTGAATGAAGATACTAGCCATTGGCAGAAACTATGCCGACCATATAGCCGAACTAAAAAACGAAGTACCCGATGAGCCTGTGATTTTCTTTAAGCCGGACACAGCGCTGCTTAAAAACAACGAGCCATTCTATTACCCGGAATATACAAATGATGTGCATTACGAAGCTGAGCTTTTGCTGCGCATCAGCCGCGAGGGTAAAAACATCGAGAAGAAGTTTGCGCACAAGTATTACGACGCCATAGGCCTGGGCATAGACTTTACAGCCCGCGACCTGCAGGCAAAGGCAAAGGCAAAAGGCCTACCCTGGACTCTGGCCAAAGGCTTTAATGGTTCGGCTCCGGTTTCTGAGTTTATTCCGCTGGAGCAATTCCCCGACCTGCACAACATCAGTTTCAGACTAGACGTTAATGGGGATACAAGGCAAAAGGGTAATTCCGGTATGATGCTCAATTCTTTTGATGACATCATTGCCTACATTTCTAAATTTATTACACTTAAAAAAGGAGATATCATTTTTACCGGCACACCAGAAGGTGTCGGCCCGGTTAAAATTGGAGATAGACTAGAAGGGTATGTTGAAGATAAAAAACTATTGGACTTCGAGGTTAAGTAGAAAAACGCTGTGCCTGGCTATACTTGGCTGGCTGGCTGGCACCGCTGCTGTTGCCCAAATGGCTACGCCAAAGGCCGGGGAGTTTCTGTTTCCCATAAAACCCGGAGAGCGCAATTACCTATCGGGCACTATGGGGGAGATACGCTCGAACCATTTTCATGGGGGGCTTGATATTAAAACCGACCAGCGTGAGGGCCTGCCAGTATATGCAGCCGCGGATGGCTATATCTCCAGGGTAAAGCAGTCTACGTATGGCTACGGCAACATTGTGTACATTACGCACCCAACCAATGGGCTCGTTACCACTTATGCGCACCTGCGTGAGTTTGCCAACCCACTGGCCGATTTTATACTTAAAAAGCAATACGATAAAAAGACCTTTGAGCTGGAGCTGTTTCCGGAGCCGGACAAGTTCCCGGTAAAGCGCGGCGACATAATCGGCTACTCCGGTAACACAGGAGGCTCTGGTGGCCCGCACCTGCACTTTGAGATACGCGACGAAAAGGACCGCCTTTACAATCCGCTCAAGTATAAGTTCTCCGAGATCATCGACACTACGCCGCCTGATATTTATACTATAGGTATAACACCGTTAAATATCCATGGCCGTGTGAACAATGAGTTCGAGCGCAAAGAATACAGGACCATAAAAAAAGGTAATAATTACGTACTTGCTGATACTGTTTACGCGCACGGTCTGTTGGGGCTGGAGTTGCAAACCATCGACAGGCTGGATGGAGCTGCCAATAAGAATGGCACCCAAGAAGTTACGCTTTTCGTGAATGGCAAGCCATACTACTATCATTACATAGACCAGGTTCCCTTTGAGTTATCACGGCAGGTATCGCAGCACATTAACTATTACCAGTATAAGCGCACTGGCCGCACCTTCCAGAAAGCCTTTGTAGACAATGGCAACGATCTGCCATTATATAAAACAAACGGCAGGCAAGGCCGCGTAACAATTAACGCTGATTCAACTTATCAGGTCAAGCTGGTGGCCCGCGACTCTTACGACAATGCCACTTCGCTCAGCTTTGTGATCAAGGGCAAGAAACCGACCTTTACCCAAACGATGTCGAAAGCTGTTAAAGCCCCCGCACTGGACTATGAGATTGTTGGCAACATACTTAAAGTAAACGCCGCCGACACAAGCTCCACGCCACAGAACATAGAACTGTACAAGGACGGTAAAGTGATGATACTGGTGCCAAGCTACGTTAAGAACTCCAATGTGATAGGGCTCTACGACCTGCGCGGCGGCACCCCGGATTCAATTCGATTCTGCGGGATAGCCTCTGGCCTGGGTGTGGAGCAGGTTGTGCCACCGGCCGTTGACCACACCTTTACGAATAAGTTCGCTAAGGTGCAGTTCAACAGCAGCTCACTGTACGACACGCTGTTCTTCCGCACCAACCTGACCGGGGATGTGTATACGATTGGTGACTACTTTACACCGCTGCACCAGGCTATACAGGTTACCGTTACACCTCCAAACGCCAGCGATATTAAGGATAAGAGTAAGGCTGCAGTATACTTTCTGGGTACCGGAAGAGGCCGTGGCTTTACCGGAGGCAAGTGGGAAGGCAATACCATAACCTTCACCACCAAGAACATGGGCAAGTTTAAGGTGATGGAAGATGTAAGGCCCCCAAGTATACGGTTAGTAAGCAAAAGCCCAGCACAGATCAGGTTTAAAATATCCGATGACATGTCCGGGATCTCCTCTTTCAACGCCTATGTGAACGGCGAATGGCTGCTGATGAAGTATGAGCACAAAGAGGCGTTGATATACTCCGAAAAATTAGATAAAAGTGTACCTTTGTCCGGAGAAGTGGTTTTGAAGGTGAAAGACATGGCAGGGAACGAAGCCACTTATACTACAAGAATCTAATTTTGTCGAATCACGACACACGTATCACGTATTACGACCACTTAATAGATACGTTCTACTTGATACGTGATACATGATACGTTTTAAACTATGACACTCAACATCGGCGACAAAGCGCCTGACTTTGAAGGCAAAGACCAGAACGGCCAAACTGTAAAGCTAAGTGATTACCGCGGCAAGAAAGTAGTTTTATACTTCTACCCGAAAGACAACACGCCCGGCTGCACCGCACAGTCCTGTAACCTGCGCGACAACCACAGCGACCTGCAGCAACAAGGCTACGAAGTGATCGGGGTAAGTATAGACAGTGAGAAATCGCATCAGAACTTTATCAGTAAATACGAACTGCCCTTTACGCTGATAGCCGACACAGACAAGAAGATTGTAGAACAGTATGGGGTGTGGCAGGAAAAATCGATGTATGGCCGGAAGTATATGGGCACCATGCGCTATACTTTCGTAATCGACGAAAACGGTGTGATACAGGACATTATCACCAAGGTTAAAACCAGCGACCACACCAAACAGATATTAAAGTAATAATAAGCGCAGCTGCCAGAAAAGGCAGCTGCGTTTTTCGTATCTTAAAGGATATATTCTATACTTCTTTCAATTAGCCTGATTATAGCTACCCGACAAAGTATAGAAACCGAACTTAGCAATTAAACAATTTAACAATCAACAATTAAATTACCGTGAATCCACACAACAAAAGCATTGAAGAGCTAAAAGAGATTGCAGCGCAAGTGCGCCGCGACATCGTGCGCATGGTGCACGCCGTTAACTCAGGCCACCCGGGTGGCTCACTGGGCTGTACAGATTATTTTGTGTCGTTGTACTTCAAAGTAATGGACTACAATCCGGAGTTTAACATGAACGGCAAAGGCGAGGACCTTTTCTTCCTTTCCAATGGCCACATCTCTCCGGTATGGTACAGCACATTGGCCCGCGCCGGCTTCTTCGATGTGAAAGAACTGGCGACATTCCGTAAGATCAACTCCAGGTTGCAAGGACACCCTGCTACAGAAGAAGGCCTGGAAGGTATACGCGTGGCTTCCGGTTCATTGGGTCAGGGCTTATCGGTTGCTTTAGGCGCCGCTCAGACAAAAAAACTGAACAACGACGACAAGCTGGTATATGTGCTGATGGGTGACGGCGAGGTAGAGGAAGGCCAGATCTGGGAAGCTGCCATGTATGCAGCTCATCACAAAATTGACAACATCATCGCCACCATCGACAGAAACGGGCAGCAGATCGACGGCTCTACGAATGAAGTGATGAGCTTAGGCGACCTGAAAGCGAAATTTGAGGCTTTTGGATGGCATGTGCTGGAAACAAACGGTAACAGCTTTGAGACATTGCTGCCTGCATTGGAGGAAGCCAAAAAGAGCGCAGGTCATGGCAAACCGGTACTTATGCTGATGGACACTGAAATGGGCTATGGCGTAGACTTTATGATGGGCTCGCATAAGTGGCACGGTGTTGCGCCAAACGATGAGCAGTTGCAGGTAGCATTACAGCAATTGGCTGTGAAGGCAGCATCAGACTATTAGGCATAAACATCAGAAACTAATTTGCCTGGTCAGGAGATAGCGTATGGGTAACTGGTTTAAAATTTTGGCGGTGCTTTTTATGTTGCTGATAACCTCGGCAACCGGAAGCGCTTTTGCCCAGGATAAAAAACCAGAGCCTAAAACACGTATACTTTTCCTGCTCGATGCCTCCGGAAGCATGATGGCCAAGTGGGAAGACAGTGACCGTATGAGCATTGCCAAAAACCTGCTGGCCGAATTGGTAGATTCCCTGGGGCAGTATAGCAACGTGGAAGTAGCGCTGCGGGTGTATGGTCACCAGTCTGGCCGCGAACGCAACGACTGCAAAGACACGAAGCTGGAGGTTCCTTTTGCCGCTGGTAACAACAGTGCTGCCATCAAAAAGAAACTGGAGCAGATCATACCCCGTGGAAACACGCCTATTACCTATTCGCTGCAACAAACAGCCAACGACTTTCCGGCAGACAAGGCCCGCAACGTGATCATACTTATCACGGATGGCCTGGAGTCTTGTGGCGGTGATCCTTGTGCTGTGTCGCTGGCGCTGCAAAAGAACAGGATTTTCCTGCGTCCTTTTATAATAGGCATTGGCATCGACGCGGAGTATGAGCGGCAACTGAGCTGTATCGGGGAGTATTTTAACGCAGCCGACGTTAAGACCTTTGAGAACGTTCTGACACAGATCGTGACCCAAACGCTTAGCGAGACCACGGTTAGCGTAGAGCTGCTGGATGAGCAGAACCGCCCAACGGAGACGAACCTGAACATGACCTTTATAAATGCTGTAACCGGAGTGCCAGAGTATAACTTTGTGCACTTCCAGGACGGCAAAGGCAAAACCGACAAGCTCGACATCGATGCCCTTATCCCCTACCACCTGGTGGTGAACACCACACCGGTAGTAGTGGAAAGAAATCTGAAGATCAAGCCGGGGCAGCACAATGTGGTTCAGGTAAAAACACCGCAGGGAGAACTGTACTTACGCCAGGACGGCCCTTCGCCTTACGGCACATTACACGCCATTGTAAGGCAGCAGGGCGCTACGGAAACCCTGAATGTGCAGGTGTTCGGCAACAGGCACAAGTACCTTACCGGAAAGTATGACATGGAGATCCTGACAATGCCACGCATTCATTTAAAAGACGTGGAGATAAAGCAAGGACAGACAAAGACCATTACCATTCCACCTCCGGGTCAGCTGGCCATACCTTCGCAGATGCAGGGCTTTGGCAGTATTTATGAGCTCGACGAGGCCGGGAAACAGACATGGATCTGCAATCTGCCCGAGGACAACAGCAGGGTTACCCTGGCGCTGCAACCCGGAAAGTACAGGTTGGTTTACCGCATGAAATCGGCACAGGCAAGTAAATTTACAGATGTGCAGGACTTTACCATTAAGTCCGGTGCAACTACAAACGTTAGGATTTTCAACAGATAAAAAGATAAGGCTGCACTGCGAAAAGTATAAACAAGCAGGGCTTGCCAATAAAAGCCAAAACACACAGATGAAAGAGTACACTTATTCAGAGAAAAAAGACACACGCTCGGGTTTCGGTGCCGGTCTGCATGAACTGGGAAAAAACAATGAGAATGTGGTGGCGCTTTGCGCCGACCTTACCGGTTCGCTTAAAATGGATGCTTTTAAGAAAGACTTCCCGGAGCGCTTCTTCCAGGTGGGTATTGCAGAGGCCAACATGATGGGCCTGGCAGCAGGCATGACCATTGGCGGTAAGATTCCGTTCACTGGCACGTTTGCCAACTTCTCTACTGGCCGCGTTTACGACCAGATCCGTCAGTCAATTGCATACTCAGGCAAAAACGTAAAGATATGCGCCTCTCACGCTGGCCTAACATTAGGTGAAGATGGCGCCACGCACCAGATCCTGGAAGACATCGGCATGATGAAAATGCTGCCGCACATGACCGTGATCAACCCATGCGACTTTAACCAGACAAAGGCAGCCACCATTGCCATTGCAGAGTATGAGGGTCCGGTTTACCTGCGTTTTGGTCGTCCGTCGGTACCTAACTTCACACCAGCCGACCAGAAATTCGAGATCGGTAAGGCAGTAATGCTGAACGAGGGCACAGATGTTACCATTATTGCAACCGGCCACCTGGTTTGGAAGGCCATACTTGCAGGTAAGATGCTTGAAGAAAAAGGCGTCTCAGCTGAGATCATCAACATCCACACCATTAAGCCACTGGATGCAGAGGCTGTGTTGGCATCGGTACGCAAAACAAAATGTGTAGTAACCGCAGAAGAGCATAACCGCCTTGGTGGCCTTGGCGACAGCGTAGCACAAGTGCTTGCAACCAACTTCCCGGCTCCACAAGAGTATGTGGCTACCAACGATACTTTTGGCGAGTCTGGCACACCTGACGAGCTGATGGAAAAGTATGGCCTTACGGAGAACGATATAGTAGCTGCTGTGGAAAAAGTTATCGGCAGAAAACAGTAGTTCATCGATTTAATAGTATAAAATAGAGGGAGGTGTTACATATCTCCCTCTATTTTTTTATACTTGCTATCTTTAACTGTAGCAACACGTAATTTTATTTGCTGCCTGCAGTTTTCCCTTACCCGTGGAAGATAACGAGATCCTAGAGAAATTCTCCAACCCGGAAAGCCAGAACATGGCTTTTAACCAACTTGTGCGCAAGTACCAGCAAAAGATATACTGGCACATCCGCAAGATGGTGATCGACCATGACGATGCCGATGATTTGACGCAGGAGGTGTTTGTGAAAGTATGGAAGAACCTGGGCAATTTCAGGAAAGACGCACAGCTTTATACCTGGATCTACCGTATTGCCACCAACGAGTGCCTTACCTTTTTATCTAACAAGAAAAAGCGTTTCTTTTTGCCTATACACGATGTTGCCGGCGAACTCTCCGAAAAGATCGACACCTCTCCGGACATTTCGGGTGATGAGATACAGGTAAAACTACAGAAAGCCCTGCTACGCCTGCCAGACAAGCAACGGCTTGTGTTTAACATGAAATACTATGATGAGATGAAGTATGAGGAAATCTCCGAAATTTTGGGCACATCGGTTGGCGCTTTAAAAACCTCTTACCACCTGGCAGTAAAAAAAATTGAAGAATTTATAAAGCGCGATTAAACTTTTACACGCAATCTCTATCTAACAACCAGAGTATGGATAAAATGAAGGAAGATTTTAAACTGGAAAGCCTACCAAAGCACAACATTTACCAGGTGCCGGAGAACTATTTCGACCGCCTGCCGATGCGTGTAATGGAAAGGACTGCGGGAGCCAGACAGCAGGCCCCGGCATGGCAGCCTGTCCTGTGGGCACCATTGCGCACAGTGCTTGCGCCGTTGGTGTTGCTTCTGGTTTTTGTGGGCTCATTTATTTTTACCCTCCAGATGCAGAAGCAGGACGAGGCATATGCCCTGAAACCACTGGCCGAGGAGGAAATACTTAATTACCTGAGTTATAATGAAGACCTGGAGACTGCAGACCTGGCAGAACTGAATTCATTTTCCAGCAACGACCTGACAGAGGATTTTTTAAATATAAGCCCTACAGTTGCCGAAGAGGAACTGGAGTATTACCACATCAGACACATTGAAGATTAATTCACCCAAATGAGACAATACTTTTTTTTGATACTGTTCTGCCTGCTTGCCCTTGGGAGCCTGAGTGCCAGCGCGCAGGACCGCAACGAGAACGTGGAGGCGGCAAAGATCGCCTACCTTACCGATAAGGTGGAACTGACCGCCGATCAGGCCCAGAAATTCTGGCCGGTGTATAACGAGTACGAAACGAAGCGCCGCGAACTGATGCGCAACTACCGCAGCGGCTACCGCAAAAACCTGGAAGAGATGACTGAGCAGGAAGCAAAGGCCAGGATAGAAGAAATGTTCTTTATCAAAGAAAAAGAGCTTGACCTGGAGAAAGAATATGTGGCCAAGTACCAGCGCATTATTACTCCAAAACAACTTATAAAGCTTTACCGCGCAGAACGTGACTTTACAAAACTGCTGTTAAAAAAGCTGGATGCCAGCAAAACAGCGAACCGATAATAAACTCTTTGGCTAAAGTTGAATAAAAGGCACTACCGTAACTGGAGTGCCTTTTCTCTTTTATCCTGAAGTATAAAATACAAACCTGCTAGTAAGCCTCCAGCAGAAATCCGATATCATCGCCTGGGTTAAACTCCATTGGCTTCTCGGACTGCAGGAATATCCTGGCTGAGTGTGGGCCTTTCAGCTCTATCCTGTCGCCTTTAATGCGCAGCATACTTCCCTCGCGCAGACCTACTACCGGCTGGCGGTTCAGGTGGTGGAACTCTGCAATGCGTGTCTCGCGCGTTTCTCCCATGTGTGTGGAGCCTTCGATCGGGTCCAGGTAATGCGGGTTGATATTGAATGGCACTAGCTGCAGCGCATCGAATGACCTTACATGCACGATCGGCATATCGTTGGTGGTACCGATGGTTTTGCCTGCCACGTTGGTTCCGGCGCTGGTGCCCATGTATGGCATACCTTTTTTCACCCGCTCTTGTATAGGCTCTATCAGCTTGTTAGCGTACAGGTTCTTTAACAACTGAAAGGTATTGCCGCCGCCAATAAAGACAGCCTCTGCCTCCTGCACTGCCTTCACTGGGTTATCGTACTCATGTATGCCAGTCACTTTAAAGCCCCATGGCTCCAGTGCTTCTTTTACTTTGGCTGTATAATCTTTATGGGAAATACCTCCCGGACGTGCATAAGGTATAAACAATACACTGGACTTGCCATTTAGCAGTTCCAGAACCTCCTCTTTGGCATGCTCCAGGTAACCGGTGCCATGCGTAGTTGAGGTGCTAATTAAAAGTAAATCTCTGCTCATACTCAAAATTAGGCATTCTGAGTTGATTTAGAAAAAGATCCTAAATTTTAGGCGCAGGTCATTATACTAGCAGACGGCTTTGTTGCTTAAAGAAATGTAATTCGTAATTCGTAATTCGTAATTCGTAATTCGTAATTCGTAATTCTAAATTTTACTCTTCTTTGTTCGCTGTTTTCAGCTTAAGCTTTATAGTTTCCAGGTAAGGTTCCAATTGCCTGTAACGGGTAAGGGCTCGAACCAAACCTATACTTTTAAGATCATATAAGAACCAGATCTCTACATAAAAATCATGAAACCAATACAGGTCTATTTTGCACCAACCCTTAATTCGGTGGTAGAGGTAATGGCCTTGGTTTAAAACAAGTTCCGACTGCAGATGAGGGGGCAGCTCATTGAATTCTTTGGCGCTTATCATGGTAAAACTGTACGCTTATACTATATAAATACTCTGAATATTAAAAAAAGGCTGCACGAGGCAGCCTTTATAGTTAAACGTAATTTTTCTGAATTTGGTCTAGTTCAGGTGCAGTGTATACAACTCAAACCTTGAGGAAGCAAAACTCCAGTGCGAAGACGAAGGGTGAATTTCAACGCCATCCTCATCCATTATGGTAATGGCAAAACCATCGCCCTGGTTGAGTGGCTCCGAAAAATGCTTTACGGGGTACACCTTACCCTCCTCGACCCACTCTTCCGGATCAAAGGCTGGCAAAGACGCGTCTACGCACTTTGCGTAAACTGCCATGTAGCTAGGTGGAACAAATAAATTAACCATAAATAATAAACTTTCCTGTTAATATAATTAATTCCTGCAAAACAGGAAATCGAATTACAAAATTTTAAGTGAATGTACTTCTACCAATAGTTTCTCAAAAAGCATGCCCTAATTAATTGATCATGCATACTTTCAGGGGAAGGGTTCAAGCACAATTACTTAGAATTAACAATAGATTTTTATAAATTGTTTGTCCAGCCTAATTTGGCATTGGCACGTAGTAAAAGGCTGACACTATTTCCCTAAACTATGTTAAACACATCTCCTATGGAAACATCCAAACCTAATTATACCGCTGGCAGCAGGCTCACATTTCCGGTGGCCCCGCGTGTTTGGGGCATGAAAACCATATTTGCGAATTTATACTTTGTGGCTAACCCCGATGGTACCTGGGTATTGGTTGACACAGGCGTAAAGGGATTTGCCCTGCAGATAAGACAGGCAGCCGATTCCATATTCGGCGAGAACAGTGCACCCCAAGCCATCATACTTACCCATGGGCATTTCGACCATACAGGCAATGTAAAAGAGCTGGCAAACTATTGGCAGGTTCCGGTGTATGCGCACATGATGGAGTTTCCCTATTTAACGGGCATGTCAAGCTACCCTCCTGCCGACCCGAGTGTTGGCGGCGGTGCCATGGCATACCTCTCGTTCATATTTCCCAAAAAGCCGATCAACATTAACCAATCGCTGGTACTATTGCCTGAGGATGGCAGCGTGCCGGCACTGGAAGGCTGGCGATGGGTGTTCACGCCTGGCCACAGCCCAGGGCATGTGTCATTTTTCAGAGAGGAAGACAAGCTACTAATAGCCGGCGATGCCTTTACGACCCGCGACGCAGAGTCTGCGATTGCCGTAATGACAGAAAAACGAGAAGTACACGGCCCACCAAATTATTACACGCCAGACTGGGGCAGCGCACACCGTTCCGTGGAAACACTTTTGCATCTTGGTCCTAAAATAGCTGCCACAGGTCATGGCAAACCGATGAAAGGCGATAACCTGGCCTGGGAACTGGAAGATCTTGTTAAAAATTTCTGGTTGAAAGTTGTACCCAAACATGGCCGTTATGTGCACGAGCCAGCCATAACAGATGAACGTGGAGTGGTAACATTACCGCCTCCGGTAAACAATACATTGCCTAAAGTACTGGCTGTGGCAGGGGCCGTAGCCGTGGCTGGCCTGGTGTGGGCAAGCCTTCGCAATAAAAACACCCACAAACAGGTGTCTGCCAAAAGCCAGAAACGGGGCAATCTAAAAGAGCGGCCCTTCTCGCATAATCGCGTAATGACCGGTTTTCCGCCTACCATAGACCCTGACCACGACGACCCGGATGCACACACAAATAATTACCCATAACATGAAAAGGCCAGATGCGTTTACATCTGGCCTTTTGCTTTAGCTTGTTGATCTTTCCTTAATTCGATCTATGAGTTCTTTCTTCCTGAGCCGCTTTTATTGCCACCGCCATCTTGCTTGTTAACAGTAGCCCAGGCTCTTTTCTCTGCTTCTTTGTGGCTTACACCTTTTTTTTCATAGCTGTTTTCAATGTGCTCAGCCTGACGTTTCTGCTTATCTGTGTAAGCTGATTTATCTCCTTTTGACATAGCTTTCAAAGTTTTTAGTTACACATAATACAGCACTGCATTTTGCAACGCCTACTATTTTTTACGAGTGTTTTCGGTGGTTAGATTAGAAAAAATCTGGTTTCGGTTGCTGTACAGGCGGCTTTTGAAGTATAGTTTGCGCCACAGCAAAGTATAAGTAGCAGTTTATGTATACTTTTACCAACCCATACTTTTAACCGCAACAGCATGCAAAGTGTATTTAACTGGAGTGGTGGCAAAGACTCTGCCCTGTGCCTCTACCACACCCTGAAACAAAGCCAATACAACGTAAAATATCTGCTTACAACCCTCAGTGCCGCCACGAAGCGTGTTACCATGCACGGCGTACGGCAGGAGTTGCTGCAGCAGCAGGCAGAAAGTATAGGCATACCCTTGCACCAGGTTATTCTGCCCGAAAACCCCACTATGGAAACGTATAACCGCCTGATGCTGGAAACAACTCAAATGCTTAAAGACAACGGCATTACTCATTCTATTTTCGGGGATATTAACCTGGAGGACCTGCGACAATACAGGGAGCAGCAACTGGCACAGGTTGGCCTGGAAGCAGTATTTCCGTTGTGGGGCAAACCAACAGGAGAGCTGGTAAGAGAGTTTATAGCGTTAGGATTTAAAGCCGTGGTGGTAAGTATAAATGCCAGACTACTGGACGAGTCGTTTGTTGGGCGGCTACTGGACGAGAGCTTCCTGAACGATTTGCCAGATAATCTAGACCCTGCCGGTGAAAACGGCGAGTATCATACTTTCGTGTTTGATGGCCCCATTTTTAATAAGCCTGTAAAGTATACTTTGGGAGAGAAAGTTCTAAAAACTTATGGCGTACCAGATGACGAAGCAGATAGCTGTTTTAAAAAGGAAGACAAACCAGCTTACGACACCAGCTTCTGGTTCTGTGATCTGTTACCTGCCAATTAAATGCAAAAAGGTCCGGCAATTTTATACTTACCGGACCTCATTATAGTAGTTGTTGAAACTTAATTAACCTGCTTCTGCACTTTTATCTGATTGTAGGCTGCAAACACACCCAGTCCTCCCTGAATATTGCTATACAAGCGTTTAGGCTCCGCAAAGGGGTTACCTCCCGTTTCATCCTGCTCCATTACCGACTGATGGTACAGGTAATAAGGTTTATCTGTTATGGCAAGTATAGCTACGATTGTAAAAGGCTTCGGCACATTATCAGGGTATGAAGTCATGAATTTAAAGTCCGGTGACTGCATAATAGTGCCGTTCTGGTTCCTGTCTGAAATAAAAGCTTTCTTAGTATCTGCATAGGCCGGTTGGTGATGCGTTTCTGTAACCGGAGGCCAGCCAATCCTATAACTATAAGTGCGATAACTGGTAATATGATAGTAATTTTCAGTGCCTGGCGCATCCTGCCACTTGAGTTTTATTTTATGCTCTTCGTAAGTGCTACCATACTGCTCCGTGGTCGAGGTAGCATAATCCAGACTCATTACTTGAATACCGTCTCGGGATGGTACAGTGCAGGTGGCTTCTGCCTTTTCGCCAGATGGTGTGGATACTTTTAAATAATAGCTTTTATTAGCTACCACAGGCAACAGTTTTGCAGAAGCAAAATATTTGTTCCAAGTGGTGTTATAAGTTAATTGCACGGTTTGGGTACCATCTGATATGGTTACGGTGGCATCTTTCACCTTTAAGACTTCCTCTTCCATTTGCTTGCCTATGGCGGGTTGGGTACGCTTCACCTCTACTGCCAACGCTGTGTCTTGTGGCGAAATAAAGGCTGTTGTTACCAGCATTGGTTTGGTACTTATATTGAAGTTAGCTACATCTTTTTCGCAGCTTTGCAGTGCGGCAGCGAGTACTACAAGCCCTGTAAGTATATATCTGTGTAATTTCATTTGATTGCTATATTTAGTATTCGCCGTAGACCTAAAATTTAAAGCTGTAGTTTACAGAAGGGATGATCGGGAAAAGCGTCACCTGCTTTAACTTAACCTCCGATTCATACTTGTCCCCTACCTGGGTGGATCTTTGGTCCAGGTAATAGAAGAATGGGTTTCTGCGGTTATAGGCATTGTAAAAACTGACTTCCCAGGTACGCTCTCCCCACTTTTTCTCTTTATGGAACTGTATGCCCAGGTCAAGGCGGTGGTAGGGTGCCATGCGATGCCCGTTCATCGGCCCATAGTGCGTAGAGCCCATACCCCAATAGCTATGTCCAGGGGCAGATTCATCGCGGGATGGGGTGTTACGAGGGGCCTGCCATGTTCCGATAGGCATCGTGATGGCATTGCCTGTACCATATACCCAGGTACCTGATAAGGTAATGTTTTTCTTTAGTTCATAGATTCCTACCAGCGACACATCGTGGCGGCGGTCGTAGCGGGCATAGTATTTCTCACCAAAGTTAAGCGAGTCGAACTGGTGCTGCGTCCACGACAAGGTATAGCCGGCCCAGCCAGACAGGCGGCCCACTTTTTTCTGCAACAGTACCTCCACTCCATAAGACCAGCCTTTGCCTTTAGTAATATTGTCCTCCCATCTAACTTCCTCAGCCGACTCCGGATCTTCGATCAATAAAAAGCTTGCACCCTCTTTATACCCAATGATGTTATTAGACTTTTTATAGTAACCCTCCACTGTTAAAGCAATGTCGCGCTTCTCAAAATCCTTTGCAAAGCCAAGCGCCACCTGAGACGACTGCTGTGGCGCTACCCTGTCTGTGGTGGGTACCCAAAGGTCGGTTGGCAAGCCGATGCCTGTATTGGTGAGCAGGTGCACATACTGATTCATCTGCGAGAAAGAAGCTTTAACCGCCAAATCTTCTTTCAAGTTGTAAGCTGCAGACAAACGTGGTTCTGGTCTGATGTACTGTTTGTTCTTAGTATAGAAATGACTCAGGCGCAAACCACCGTTCAGGCGCAGGTTGGCAAATGGCCTGTAAGTATCCTCCACGTATATCGCAGATTCCACCACATCAATATTTTTAACTTTGCTTTCAAACTTATCAATGTCGGTGTCTTTTACCACTATGGCACTTGGGCTAAAGCGATGGTAGGTGCTCAGCAAGCCTGCTCTGATTGAGTGTTGCGGGTTTGGCAAAAAGTCAAAATCATACTTTATGCCGATGTCGCGGATGCCGGAAGAGTAGCGGAGACTATACTCGTCATCATCGCTTTTCTCCTCTGTAAAAATATTGAATTTATAGCGGCTGAAAATAAGTGAGGTATTGGCGAATAGCTTCTCGTTGAAGAGGTGGTTCCAGCGCAGTGTACCAGTGGCGTTGCCCCAGTTAAAGCCGGCTTTGTTTACCTCATTGCCATCCCTTTCCTCAAAAGAAAACCTGTCCTCACCAAAATAGCCGCTCAGGTATAACTTGTTCTTTCTGCCAAAGTCGTAGTTAAGTTTTGTGTTCAGGTCATAGAAGTAATAGCCAGGGCGCTCATCATCTTTAAAGAAAGGACGGGCCAGCACATCGGCATAGGTTCGGCGGCCAGACACAAGGAAAGAAGACTTACCTTTAACCAGTGGTCCCTCCAACATCAGGCGGGATGAAAGTATACCAACGCCTCCCTCGCCATGCAGTTCTTCTTTGTTGCCGTCCTTCATGTTCAGTTCGATTACCGAAGAGAGTCTACCACCATACCTGGCAGGAAAACCACCTTTGGTTAGCTCCACACTTTTCAGGGCATCACCATTAAACAATGAGAAAAAACCGAACAGGTGCGATGCATTGTAAACGGTGGCATCGTCAAGTATGATCAGGTTCTGGTCAGGGCCGCCACCACGCACGTAAATGCCGCTGTTGCCCTCGCTACCAGACTGTACCCCGGGCATTAGCTGCAGCACCTTCATCACGTCTTTCTCCCCGAGCAGCGCCGGCACACTTTTGATCTGCGAGATTGGAATTTCAAGCTTACTCATCTCTACCGCCTGGCTCACTTTCTCTACTCGCTCAGTCACAATCTCCACTTCTTTTAAAGTAGCCTCTGACTGCAGTTCAATGTTCAATTCCTGGTTTTGGCGCAGCGCTACTTTTTTAAATTGGGCCTGATAGCCCAAATACCCGAAGGCGAGGTGCACCGAATCCTGGGCAGGAAGCGTGAGGGAGTAAAACCCATAGGTGTTGGTAGTGGTACTAATCGTAGTGCCCGGCTGGTACACGCTAACCCCAATCAGCAATTCGCCGCTGCCTTTCTCGCGTACATAACCACTGATCGTATACTTGCTCTGTGCAAAAGCAAGGCTAGTACAGCAAACCATCAACACAAGCGTAAATAGTTTTTTCATAGTTTCAATTAATTGAACAATTCACCAAATTTATTGGAATCCTCAATAGCAACTAGTATGCCAAGTATTAACTTTCTAAAATATTTAGTGAACGCAATACTGTTTGTTTAGACATTGGTATCACAACCTGGCAAGTCCCGTAAAGCCTTGGTAGACAAAACAATTATATGGAGCAGGTAAAATATAATCTCAAAGATAAAGTTGCGCTGATTACAGGCGGCACATCGGGTATAGGCCTGGCCACAGCAAAGCTTTTTGCTAGAGCAGGTGCCACCGTGGTAATCACTGGCCGTGACCCTGAAAAAGCGAAAGCTGCCTCAGAAAACGCAACCTATACTTTTGAATTTGTACAGACAGATAACAGTCAGCCTGAAGCTATACTGGAGTTGTTCCAAGGTATAAAGCATAAGTATAAGCGCCTGGATGTTGCTGTAAAAAATGCTGCCGACGAAACAGGCGTGGGCAAACCGTTGCATGAGTTTGAGCTGTCAGATTTTGAGGCTGCTATGGCGACAAACCTGCGCGGTGTGTGGCTGTGTATGCAACAGGAGATCAGGCTGATGCTGGACAGCAACCAGGTGGAGGTGCTATAGTAAATGTTGCAAGTATAAATGGATTAGGCGGTGCACCAGGCGGCAGTTTATACTCCGCAGCAAAAGCAGGGGTAATTGCCATGGCAAAGGCATCGGCACAAGAACTGGCAACCTCCAATATCAGGGTAAATGTTGTTGCCCCCGGTGTGCACTACACCCCCATGTTGCAGCATATGTTTGACCTACAGGCTGGCGGCGATGCCGCCAAAGAACAGGAGGTAAAGCAAGCCTATCTCAACTTTATACCTCAGAAAAGACTAGGCGACCCGGCAGAGGCGGCTGCGGCAATCGCATGGCTTTGTTCCGATGCTGCCTCTTATATAACCGGCCATACTTTAATAATTGACGGGGGTATGTCGGCACTACTGTTCGAAACCTAGACATTGTGTGTCCTAATGCCTTAAAAGTATGTTTGTTTGAGAACAGACTGTCTCCTTGAGGGGACCATAGGGGTGTTTTCGTTAGCAGGCTTTATAAGTATAAATGAACTTTTGAGCAATCCGGAACCTGATTGACACCCCTGTAGTCCCCTCAAGGGGACACTTTCGTCCTTAAAAAGTAGGATTACAGGAGAAAAAGAGCATATTAAGTAGGTTTCGAACAGTAGTGGTATGTCGGCCCCGATGCGGTAAGTTGCTCTGAAACCAAAGCTCAAACAATAAGCGCTGAATGGTTATCACTTGGGTTAGTATAACTTGAGCAGACACTTGCACGTAGAAGCCGAAACTATACTTTTTATTATCTACCCAAGTATAGACATACCCAAACTCCTTTTATGGAAATAGCACTTGTGCTTACTCTGTTGGTTGTGGCCATCATATTGTTCGCAACCGAATCCCTGTCTATCGAGATTGTGACGCTGACCATGCTGATCATCCTCGCCAGTGTGCGCATTATTACCCCTGAGGAGGCCTTTGCCGGGTTCAGCAGTGACTTCATCATCATCATTGCTTCCATTTTTATACTTAGTGCCGCCCTGCAGGAAACCGGGATACTGGATTTTGCCGTTGTGCGCCTTGCCAGGCTGGCAAAGCAGAGTAACAACCTAATGCTGTTTGTGGTGATGCTGGTAACCGGCGTTGTGTCAGCTTTTATGAACAACACCACAGTTACGGCCATGTTTGTAACCCCGCTGGTCGGGCTTTCGAAACGCATAAACCGCAGCGCCTCCAAACTTCTGATGCCCCTGGCCTTTGCAGCCATACTTGGCGGCACCTGCACCCTGATCGGCACTTCCACCAACGTGGCAGTGAGCGGCTACATCGCTAAAACAGGTTTGCCCCCTATCGGTCTTTTCGAGATTACGGGTATAGGTCTGGTTATCTTTATTGTTGGCATTGTTTACATGATGACCATTGGCCAGCGCATGCTGCCCAGCCACGACGACCTGCAACTAACCGACGAGTATAAGCTCCAGAAATACCTGACCGAGATCGTGGTGCTCCCCGACTCTCCGCTGGTAGGTCAGTTGGTTTTTGCCTCCGACCTGACCAACCTGAACTTCCGGATGCTGAACATTATCAGGGGTAAGGATAATTTTTTACCAGACTTCAGAACCCGCATTCAGGCCAACGATATTCTGCTGGTTGAGGGCGATTTGGATAACCTGATCAAGGTAAAGGAAACGAAAGGCATACAGATAATGGCAGATGCCATACTTTCAAAAGACCTGGAGACGGAAGACATTCGCTTGGCAGAACTACTGGTGGTGCGGCAGTCTAACCTGATAGACCGTTCTATAAAGGAGGTGGAATTTACACGGCGCTACGGATTGGTGGTGCTTGCCATTTCCCGCCATGGCGAAACATTGCGGGCCAAGATAGGAAGTATAAAGCTGCAACTCGGCGACCTGTTGCTGGTACAAGGTAGCTCAGAAAGGCTTGGCCAGCTGAGGCAGTCTAACAATGTGGCGCTGCTGGATGAATTTGAGCCCCTACTCTTTAAAAAGAGAAGAGGAATAGTGGTTATTGCCTGCTTCTTGCTTGCCATTGTGGCCGGTACTACAAAGCTGCTGCCGCTATCTATCGCGTTTCTGATGGCAGCCATACTTACCATACTTTTCAGGTGCATCGGCACAAACAAGGCATACGCTGCCATAGACTGGCGCCTGCTTATACTTATCGGGGGCATGACGGCCTTTGGCACAGCCATGGAGAACTCGGGTGCGGCTGATTTTCTGGCGCAGGGCATCGTGAACCTGATGGGGCCTTTTGGGAAACTGGCAGTTTTAAGTGGCTTTGTTATCCTTACCGTTGTACTTACACAGCCAATGTCGAATGCCGCTGCCGCGCTGGTGGTAATACCGGTTGCCCTCAGGGCCGCCGCCGAGTTGAATGCCGACCCAAGGGCATTTGCCATAAGTATCATGCTGGCCGCCTCTATTTCCATGGTAACGCCTTTCGAGCCTGCCTGTATTCTGGTTTACAGCCCCGGCAAGTATCATTTCTGGGATTTTATTAAAGTAGGAACCCCCTTAACTATCCTGCTGGTGCTCGTCATTATTTTCCTGGTTCCTGTGTTCTGGCCAATGTAACTGCATGAGCCGGATGTTAGTAAGCATAGTATACACAAAACCGGCATCATGAAAAAGTATTGCACATTTCTGATTTTACTCGCATTTGCCTGTAATCCCAAAAACGAAGAGGTTTCAGAAGAGCAGATCGACCTGAGCCCACCGGCTGCAGCCATCGACTCCGTGGCAAGTGCAGAGAAAGACGGCACCAAAATAGACCAGATAGACCAGGAAACCGATTTACCACTGCCCCAGCCCGTACTGCAGTTGCTGGCTCAGAAATACCCCGGTTACGAACAGCCAAAGCTGGCAGAAGGCATAAAGGAGAAGTATGATGAGGACGCACAGGGCCCCTATATGCTTAGCGGCTTCTTCACAAACGACACTTACCTGGACTATGCCCTGCAGTTGCAGAAAGACAAGGATATTTACGTAGTAGCCGTACTCGACACATCAGGCACAGAAAAGTGGGCATTGCACGAACTCAAGCGTGATATACTGTTTAACGACCGGGGTACGCTTCGCAGCGTGTACCGCCTCATGCTCACAGAGTCGGGGCAAAGCGTTACGGACCTTGAGAGCGGCGAAAAAATTGAGCTGAAAAGGGATGCGATCTCGGTGGGGTTCGAGGATAACGTTACCACCTACGTGTACCGCAACAACAAATTCAAAAGCTATGCTGTGACGAGGTAAGTTATACTTAGGTTAAAGTATAAAACAACAGCCCGCTGATAACAGCCATACCAACTCCGCAGATAAAAGTATACGTACCAACCCTGTTGGACTGAATAATTTCTGTGGTGGTAAGCGTGTATTGGTGCATCCGGATATGGATCACAAAGAAAAGCAGTGCCAGCACAAAACTGATGAACCAGAAAATGCCGAAGCGCAACAGGAAGTCGAGTGGCAGCTTACTTGGTGTGTTATGATTCATCAGGAAATTACTGCTCAGCAACAGATAGGAACCCAGAAGGAGCAGCAGGCAAATATAAATCAGGATCAGCGCCTTATAGTCCAGCTTTACTTTTTGCATGTATCAGTAGTTAAGAAAGGCCTGTGCCTCACGTTTGATGTGTTCGCGCGTAAAACCGTCTTTCACTCCCATCGATATCTTTCTTACCAGCACGCCTACAATAGACTTTTTAAAGCCCAGGCGCGCCGCCATATGAATGCAAAACTCCATCTCGCTTTCATCTACTATGCCATCGGCCAGCATCATCTCTACCAGGTCATAGATCTGATCAAAGCGCTCTGAGTCGTTGGTGGGCAGCTGTGGCTCGGACTTTTCGGCGTTCGCTATCAGGTGGCGCACATCATCTTCCTTTAAACCGTGCTTCTGCCCTATCGAGATGATAAAGTTGATCTCGTTCGGGTCCACGTGGCCGTCTATTTTGGCGAGTGCACTTAAGTTAGCGATGTGGCTTTTGATCTTTTTTGTTTCTTCGCTCTCAAAAAAACCGAACATACATTACCCGTTTATTATGTATAATTTATTTATATAACGCATCTTGCAGGAGTTACAGTACTACATTAGATTGGTACGTTTTACGGCTCCGGGAAATAATAGCACGCATGCTACCGGTATTACATACGGTTTTCTCTATTTTTGAGGATAAGGTTTTGCAGCTTTTTTTAATTTTAAGGCGGCGCAACATTTTAATCTGCCTGTTCAGCAATAGAGAGCACAGCTGGTAACACCCGTTAGAGCTGTTTAAACGGGCAAAATTTACATTTATGAAAAAGATTGGGGTATTTACTTCTGGCGGCGACGCTCCGGGCATGAACGCCTGCATACGTGCAGTAGTGCGCGCAGCCGTGCATCAGGGCATCGAGGTTTTTGGCATTAAGCGCGGTTACCGCGGCATGATAAAAGGAGAGATCGAGCGGCTGGAGTCCAACTCTGTGAGCAACATCATCCAAAAAGGGGGAACCATACTTCGCTCTGCACGCAGCAAAGAGTTTATGACCAAAGAGGGCCGGCGCGAGGCTTACGAACAACTGAAGAAACTGGGAATTGAGGGCTTGGTGGCAATAGGCGGCGACGGTACTTTTACGGGGGCCAACATCTTTTACGAAGAGTATGGCATACCAACGCTTGGCGCACCAGGCACCATCGATAACGACCTGTACGGCACCGACTATACCATTGGCTACGACACAGCCGTGAACACTGCCCTGGATGCCATTGACAAGATACGCGACACAGCCGACAGCCACGACCGTGTTTTCTTTATCGAGGTAATGGGCCGCGACTCTGGCTACATTGCCATACCTTGCGCCATTGGCGGCGGCGCCGAGATCGTGATGATACCTGAGACGGAGACAAGCATACAATCGGTGGTGGATACGCTGCGCACCGGCTGGGACCGCTCTAAAACATCCTTTATAGTAATTGTGGCCGAAGGCGACGAAGAAGGCAATGCCGCCGACATTGCCGCGCAGGTACAGAAAACCCTGCCTTACATGGATGCACGCGTTACCATACTTGGGCACGTACAGCGCGGTGGCGCGCCAACAGCCGCCGACAGAATGCTGGCCAGCCAATTGGGCATAGCGTGTGTGGATGGCTTGGTGGCAGGCAGAAAATGCGAGATGGCCGGCATTGTAAATTCACAGCTGGTTTACACGCCCTTTATCGATACCATCACAAAGGAAAAGGCCATTAACCCATATTATATAGAGATGGTGAACATACTTTCCGTATAGGTAAGAGATTCAAGAAATATCCGCACTCTACTTTTTCTGTTGATTGCTTTAAGGTAACATGCCCACGACTGGGCCGGAATTTGTGAGAACGTCTGTATTGGATCACCCATACTTATACCGAATGCATCCATACTTTAGATAGCCCTTGCCCTTACAGGCAGGGGCTTTTGCATTTACACGGGTATTGTATACTTTTTGGGTTGCCTTATCCACACATCTCAGTTTAAAACCCCAAAAAACAGCCTCAAACTATCCATATTTATACTTTCCCGTAAAAGTAGTACACAGTTAATTTGACTACTTATCGCATCGGCAAAACATATCGGGAAAGGCATACTGAAATTCATACTTTGGTTCTTAACCATAGTAGTCGGGCTTGTTATACTTATCTTAATCCTGCTGCAATTTCCGGGGGTACAGAACTTTGTTGCCCAGAAAGCCGCTAACTACCTCGAGAACAGCTGGGGCACGCGGGTAGACATAGGCAGGTTCACTACCGACTGGCGCAATGGCTTTGTGCTTAAAGATGTCTACATCGAAGACCTGCAACAGGACACCCTGTGGTATTCTGAGCGGCTTGGCGTAGACATGCGTATCTTTTCCCTGATAAAAGGAGAACTCAACATCAGCAAAGTAGACCTGGATAACGCCACCGTTAAACTGCACATCCGCGAGGACAGCACCACCAACTACGATTTTATACTGGATGCCTTCGCCACCGACCCCGCCCAACCAGCCGATACCACTGCCTCCATGGCTATAAACCTGGGGGTTGTGAACCTCGACAATGTATACCTGGTGTTTAAAGACGATGCCGGCGGCAACTACGTCAGGGGGCGTATTGGGGAACTGACCACCACCATGGAGAAACTGGACCTTGACGCACAGCAATACCTCGTGGATGAAGTGGAACTCCGCAACACCTCGATAAGCTACGAACAGACCAAGATTCCGCCGCCCTCCGGCGAAGAAGAACCCCTGGAGCTGGACTTTGGCCTTAACCGGGTTGCGCTGGAAAATATAAAATTCAAATTCCTGAACCGGGTGGCAGAACAGCGGCTGGAACTGGCACTGGGCAAATCAGAGATCGTATCGGATGATATAAACCTGAAAAAAGCCAGGATAGACCTCAAGCGCTTTGACCTGCACAACACCGACGTGATCTATGTGCAGGAAAAGTATAAACCATCCGACTCGCTGGCCATAAACCCGGAACGCACCGCCGAGAAGCTGGATAAGTCCGTGGAGAAGGCTGCCGCACAACCCATGGACTGGGTACTGGCCCTGGGCGACCTGAACGTTACCGACCTCAATGTAAGGTTTGACAACTTTAACATGCCACGCCAGCCACGGGGCATGGACTATAACCATTTATACTTTAAAGACATACTTATTGAGGCGCAGGATATTGAGTACAGCCTGAACAGGACGGTGGCTGACATAAACCAGTTGCAGTTACAGGAAAAAAGCGGCTTTACCTTGCAAAACCTGCAGGCCAACCTGGTATTCGACTCTACCCAGGCCAGCCTTACCAAACTGGATATCAAAACACCGAACAGCCACCTCCAAAACCACCTGGCCATGCAGTACCCCTCGTTGGAGGCAATGGCCGAGCGGCCTGAAAGTATAATACTGGACGTGGACCTGCGCAACAGCTACATCGGCATGGAAGATGTGCTGTACTTTGCCCCCGACCTCAGGCAGGATCCGTACTTCGGAAGTATAGCCGGCTCCACGATTAAGGTAGAAGCACAAGCCGAAGGCCCCCTTAATAACCTACAGGTTAATAACTTACAATTGGTGGGTCTGAAGGGCACCAACATAGACGTGAGTGGCAGGATACGCAACACACTGGACCCGGACAATTTATACCTCGATGCCAACATCCGGCGCTTTAGCACGACACGCACCGATATGCAGGCACTGTTGCCGGCAGGCACTCTGCCCCCTAATATCAGGATACCAAACAACATGAGCCTAACCGGCAATTACGAAGGCACCTTAACCGCCTTCGATGCAAAAGCCGACATCAGAACAAGTTTTGGCAATGCGGATGTGATGGTGGACATGGGCCCGAACGAGACATTTACGGCAACAGTCAGATCGGGGGGCTTTGCCCTGGACCAGTTGTTTACCGATAGCCTGGGTGTAGGCACAGTGGCCTTAACTGCCAGGGCCTCGGGCAGGGGCCTTACACCCGAAACAATGCAGGCCAATGTAAAAGCCACTATACAGCGCCTGGATTATAATAACTATACTTACAACGACATCGACTTAAACGCCAACATAAACCGTAACCTTTACTCCGTTAATGCCACAGCCCAGGACCAGAACCTTGACTTTAACCTGATCGGGGACTTTAACCTTCGCAATGCGCAAAGCCCGGTTTATGATTTTAACCTGGACCTGCGCAAAGCCAATCTGCAGGCACTTAATTTATACCCGGAACCACTGGCAGTGCAAGGGCAACTTAAAGGCAGGTTTACAGGTGCAGATGCTGCCACCATCAGCGGCAACCTGACCGGAGATCAATTGGTGGTGCGCCACAACAACAAAGCTTATCCCATCGACTCGCTGTACCTGACACTGGATCAAAGCGGTGACAAAGCAAAAGTACTTGTACGCTCTGATGTGGCCGATGCACAAATGCAGTTTGGCAACTCGCTGGCTACGCTTCCCAGTGCCTTGCAAAAACATTTCTCCAATTATTTTGACCTGCAACCCGATCCGCCCTACCCTGCCAACCTGAACTTAAAAGACTTTGATGTTTCCCTTGACCTGAAGAAGACAGGCGTGATCACTTCCTTTGTGCCTGGCCTGGAGCAACTGCAGACCAGCGGCCCGATCACAGCCACCTACGATGGCAGCACACAGCAACTGACCATGAAAGGCAACATCAGCAAGGTGGCCTACACAGACTATACTTTGCAGAACATTGACCTGTCCGTGTTAGGCAACAGGGAGCAACTGGCCTACGAAATAGACCTGAAAAAACTTATTTCCCCATCTCTTAAAGTAAACAACGTGACACTGGAAGGCGCCGCACGCGACGATAACCTGCAGGTAAAGTTAACTGTGGCCGGTTCCGACACCACCGAGACAAACTTTATGCTGGGCGGCATTTTCAATAGCCTTGACAAAGGTTACCGTTTCACCTTTAAACCTGATGAGGTGATCATAAACGGGGATGTTTGGGAAGTATCGGAAGACAACTCCCTGCAGTTTGATACGGATTTTATTTACGCCAACAACATTGCCCTGCAACGCAACAACAGCACACTGCGGCTAAACAGCACCGGCCCTGTTGGTCCGGGTGCGCCGCTGCAGGTAACCATCCAGAACTTTGACCTGGGCTACCTGATGAGTTCTTTCCAGCCAAAAGACAGCCTGCTGCTCGATGGTACGCTGAACGGTGAGGCAACTGTGCAGAACATACTTTCGGGCACGCTCTCCTTCACATCCGACCTGGACATTACGGACTTCACCTACCAGGGAGTGCCCGTGGGCAACCTGGCACTGGAGGCAAACAGCGCCGCTGGAAACCGCATAAACATAGATGCAGCCCTGACCGGCAACAACAACCAGGTAAGTATAGCCGGCTTTATGGAAACGCAACCCGATGCCACCATACTTAACCTGAATGCCGATGTAACCAACCTCAACATTGCCACGCTGCAAGGCTTTACCGAGGGGATTGTGGATGACCTTGACGGCAGCGCCAGTGGCAACCTGCGCATTGCCGGCACCCTCGAAAACCCGGAAGTACTGGGGCAGCTCAACTTTAACCAGGCACAGTTTAACCTCACGGCGCTGGGTTCGGTATTTACGCTGCAGAATGAGCGGCTTATTTTCGCAGAAGAGGGTATCCGCTTCCCGAACTTCACGGTTACCGATTCGCTGGGCAACGACATGGTAGTGGACGGCAGTATACTTACCGATGACTACACCGACTTCCAGTTTGACCTGAAAGTAAACACAGACCGCTTCCTGGCACTCAATTCCACAGTACAGGACAATGAGTTATTTTATGGCACTGTGTACCTGGATGCCAGCGCCAATATTGGGGGCAACCTGAATGTGCCCGTGATAGAGGTGGATGCCCGAGTGCTGGAAGGCTCTGACTTTACCATTGTGATACCAGCCGATGAAGTGGCCGCCGCAGAGCGCGACGGCATAGTGGAGTTTGTAGACCTGAATCCTTCGCTTACCGCCATCCTCAACAAAAAAGAAAAAGACACTACCACGGTAACCGGCTTTGTTGGCGCGGACATCTCGGCGCAGCTGCGCGTTCCGGACAGTGTGCCTGTCACCATCATCCTCGACCCGATCACCGGCGACCAGCTGACAGTAAGAGGAACAGCCGACCCATTGTTTATCGGCATGAGGCCGAGCGGGGAAATAAACATGTCGGGGCGCTACACGGTAACAGATGGCAGGTATAGCATGGATTTTTATGACCTGGCCTCCAGAGAGCTTGACATTGCAGAAGGCAGCTACATAAACTGGACCGGCGATCCGCTGCAGGCTTTCATGGACATTACCGCCATTTATACTGTCGAGACCGCCCCACGTGAACTGGTAGCCTCTCAGATGGCAGGTTACGATGCTCCTGTGCTCCGGAACCAGGTACCTTTCCAGGTGTATGTGTTTGTGGAAGGCGATATGCTGACACCGGATATAAGCTTTGACATACGCCTGCCGGAAGAGCGCCAGGGCAGTGTGCCGCCACAGGTAACCACCAGCCTGGGCAATCTGCGCCAGGATGAGTCGGAGTTGAACAAACAAGTGTTCGCATTGCTGGTGTTGAACCGCTTCCTTGCCCCCGATCCCTTTACTAGTTCTGGTGGTGGTTTAGAGTCTACTGCCCGCAACAGCCTGGGCCAGGTTATGACCAGCCAGCTAAACCAGCTCACCAACCGCTATGCCGGTGGCCTTGGCCTTGAATTTGGCGTTGAGTCGTACCAGGACTACTCTTCGGGTGCCGCGGAGGGACGTACAGACCTGAACGTGGCCCTTCGACAGCAGTTCCTAAACGACAGGCTTACCGTGCGCGTAGGTACCGACATTGGCCTGGAGGGCGGCAACCAATCCAATCAGACCATGAGTGGCTTTGGCGGTGATATCTCCATTGAGTACTCCCTGACCGAAGACGGAAGGCTGCGTGTACGGGGCTTCCAGCGAAACCAGTACGAAGGTATAATTGAAGGCGGCGATGTGCGGGCAACCGGTGTGGCGCTGATTTTTGTAAAAGAATACCAGAATTTCTCCGACCTGTTTAGGAGCCTGGAAAGAAGACGTGCACGTGATGCAGAACGTCGCCAGGAGGAAATGGAAAAACTGCGTTCCGATAACCTCGAATAAGAAAGTATGAAGTATAAACTGTACCCAACTGAATGATGATAGCCAAATCGCTTACATGCTACTTTAAATCATACCATCTTCTGCTGCTGGCGGTGCTGGTGCTCAGCGCTGGTTGTAGCGCAACCAAAAGAGTACCTAAAAACGATGCATTGTTTATCGGCTATAACGTGGAGGTAAAAGGCGAAAAAGACAGCAGCAAGCGCTCCGGCGAACTTGAAACAGAGTTAAGTGCCACAGTACGTCCCAAACCAAACTTTTCCATACTTGGCTGGCGGCCCAAACTATCCATCTACAACGCATTTTATACAGAAAAAAAGAAAGGCATCGGTCACTGGATCATGACAAAACTGGGAGAGCCTCCTGTGCTGGTCTCGGAGGTTGATACGGCAAGTGTCAGTACCATCATGAGCAACCGGCTACACAACAGGGGCTATTTTAACAACAGCGTCAGCAGCACTACTACCGTCAAAAACAAAAAAGCCACCATCGACTGGACTGCCCGGGTTGGCGAACCTTACCGCATCCGTAAAATCGCCTATACCCTGCAAGACTCTCTTCCGGTGCACCAAGTTATTGAGCAAACACTTAATGAAACGCTACTGAAACCAGGTGATCCCTACGATCTCGGAACGTTCTCGCAGGAGCGTACCCGCATAGACGGCGTACTCAAAAACAAAGGCTATTACTTTTTCAGTCCGGAGATACTTATTTTCAGCGTGGACTCTATGGTTGGCAACAGGCAAGTGGATGTGCTGTTACGCATAAAGGAAATGGCATCCTCCAAGGCCCTCAGAGCTTATACATTGGATGACATTTACATAAACGCGGAATACTCAGTTGGGGACAGCCTATCAATAAACGACACCATCAATGTGCGGGGTTACCATTACATCCCTAACGAGAATTATGTAAAGGCAAAGCACCTGTTGCGGGGCGTTTTCCTGGAACATGACAGCCTGTATGCCCGTGACGACCATCTGCTTACCATCAAACGCTTGTCTGGATTATCAGCCTATAAGTTTGTGAACATTGATTATGAAGTAGATACCCTAAACAATGACAAGCTCGATGCCTTTGTTTTCCTCACCCCATCCATGAAGAAATCGCTTCGGGCAGAAGTGAAAATGGTAACGAAGTCAAACGGGTTTGCCGGGCCGGGGCTTACGGTGGCGTTCCGGAACCGCAATGCCTTGAAAGGCTCTGAACTGCTGAGTGTAGAATTTACCGGAAGTATGGAGTCGCAGGTGGGCGGCAGGGGCTCGGCAGGACTTGCCAGCGGAGAGACCACTACCCAAAACACTAACCTTACCTCCTTTGAGTTCGGGGTACAGAACTCCCTGACCATACCCCGGATCGTTTCGCCCTTTAACCTGAAGAACCTGCGTACCGAGTTTGTACCTAAAACCCGTATCGGCCTGGGCTTTAACTTCCTCAACCGCCGGGAATTCTATCAGCTCAATTCTTACAATGCTTCTTACGGCTATACCTGGCGGCCAAGAGAGATCATCACCTTCGACGCTACTCCCATTAACCTGCAGTATGTGCGCTTAAACAGTGCCGAGGTCTTCGATAGCTTGTTGCAGGCAAACCCATACCTGCGCCGCAGCTTCGAGAACCAGTTCATCATCGGGTCTATTTACCAGGCTACTTTCAGTACCCAGATGTTCCAGGACAGGACCAACACCTTTTTTGACAGACTTACGCTGGACCTGTCGGGTAACCTGATAAGCGGCCTGCACTCGCTGACAGGCGGCAAAACACCAACCGACGACGAACCACGCACCCTCATCGGCCAGGCCTATGCGCAGTATGTACTGGTAGACAACGATTTCAGGCATTACCTCAAGGTTGGGGCAGAGAGCCAGCTGGTTTCCCGTCTGGCATTTGGGGTAGGCTACTCTTATGGCAACTCCTCTACCCTACCCTATGTAAAGCAATTCTCAGTGGGTGGGCCTAACAGCATACGCGCGTTCAGGGCACGCAGCGTTGGCCCGGGCACCTACAACATTCCAGACGAACTGGCACTGTCCTTTTTTGACCAGACCGGTGATATTAAACTGGAAACCAACGTGGAATACCGCTTCCCGCTGGCAGGCTTTTTTAAGGGAGCCGTATTTGTGGATGCGGGAAACATCTGGCTACTGCGCGAAACACTGGATGATACCGGGCAGCCTGTAAGGCCAGGCGGTAAATTTGAGGCCGCAGACCTGCTTAGCGAACTGGCCGTTGGTACCGGTGTCGGGTTAAGGATAGACGTGGAGTTCTTCGTGATCAGGCTGGACCTGGGTATACCCGTGCGGGTGCCATACTTGCCAAAAGGCGAACGCTTCGTGCTCGGCGACTTCACAGGCAGCTTTAATGATGACTACGGCATGGTCCTGAACATCGCCATCGGGTATCCTTTTTAATTTTGAATTAGTGAATGAGTGGATGAGTGAATGTTGAATGGTTAAATTGTTGAATTGTTGAATTGATGTCTTTTGTACTTGCTGGTGAAAACACACAGCAAGGGCAAGCAGTTTGGGTTTTGGTGAACTCAAGATTATTTAACTGTTTCGATAGGAAAATAATGGTAGCAGCGTAGTTTTCAATCTAACCATTTAACAATTAACAATTAACAATCAACTATCAATCCGCTCATTGATATGATCCACGATCTCCTGCCATTGTTGTGGGTGGAACCAGGTGTACTCGTCGGGGTGCTTGGTAAACCAGGTTAGCTGGCGCTTGGCGTAGCGGCGGCTGTTGCGCTTTAGCAACCTCACGGCTTCTTCCCAATCATACTTGCCCTCCAGGTAATCGAAAATTTCTTTGTAGCCTACTGTTTGCAAAGCGTTGTGTGCACGGTATGGGTATAAAGCTTTTGCCTCATCAAGCAGTCCCTGCTCCAGCATGAGGTCCATGCGTTGATCTATGCGGCTGTAGAGCTCAGCACGGTCACGGGTAAGGCCTATCTTGATAAACTGAAAGGGCCGTTCACGCTTTTCGCTTGTCCGGAACGAGGAGTAGGGTTTGCCACTGCTCAGGCAAACTTCCAGGGCCCTGATCACACGTTGCGTGTTCGCTTTGTCAACCTGCGCAAAGTATACTGGGTCCAACTCTGACAGTTGCTCCAGGAGCGGCGCTATGCCTTCAGTTTCATACTTGCGCGTAAGCCCGGCCCGGATTTCCGGGTCTACCTCCGGCATTTCATCCATCCCCTCCAGCACCGCACGCACATACAAGCCAGAGCCCCCGGTCATGATCACAACGTCCTTCTCTTTGAACAACTGCTCAAGTAGCTGCAGCACATCTGTCTCAAAAGCGCCTGCATTATACTCCTCTGTTATACTATGCGAGTCTACGAAGTGGTGTTTTATGCCTTGCTGCTCCTGCAAAGTTGGCTTGGCCGTGCCCACGTTCATCTCCCTGAAAAACTGTCTTGAGTCGGCAGAGATGATGTCGGTGCGGTAGTATTTTGCCAGTTGTACACTGAGATCGGTTTTGCCTACCGCTGTTGGGCCAACCACTACCACCAGGTATTTTTGCTTGTTTATACTTGCCATAGTTTCTCGTAAAAACTGATCAGCTTCTGCTCTTCGTGCTGCCAGTTCAGTTCATGTTTAGCCTGCTCACAATTTGCCACCAGTTGGTTATACAGCTTTTCGTCTGTCAGCAGCAATCTTAGCTTCTCCCGAATCTCAGTTACATTTAGTGAGGTAAGCAGGCCTACGTTATACTTCTTGTTGAGGTGGGCATACTCCGGAAAATCAATAACCAGTTGCGGTACTCCGGCATGCACATAATCGAAGAACTTGTTGGCCAGTGAATAGTAATAACTCAGGCCTTTGTTCTCGAGCAGCATCACGCCTACTTTGCAGCCTTTCGTGATCTGGTGCAGCTCTTCTGGCAGCACCTGGCCCTTAAACTCCACTTGCTCCTCCACGTTAAGTTGCCTGGCTAACCTTTTCAGATTCTCCAGAACATCACCGGCACCGCAGATAATTAACTTGGCCTCTAACCCAACCATCGCCTCCAGCAGCGGCTCTAGTCCCCTGCCGGCATTTACAGCTCCCTGGTAAAGTATGGTTGCCGGTTCCTTTGCAACAGGATCGGTTGGCTTTAGCACAGGCATGTTCCGGATCACCTCAAAACGCGTGTTATACTTTTTGTAAAAGATATCGGCAATAGACTGTGTAACCGTGTAGGCATACTTTGTGCGGGTAACTATAAACTTTTCAATGGCTGTCCAGATGCCTTTCACCAGTTTGCGGTCAGTAACCTCTACTACCTCCGGAAAGTACTCGTGGGCATCGTAAATAAAGGGCACTCCCTTTTGTGTGGCCTGAAAGTATAATGGCAGTGCCGTGTCCAGGTCTATGGCACAGATGGCATCATAATTTCGCCTGCCCAGGTAAGCGTACAGGCGCAGCATGTATTCCAGGTAAAACAGCTTGCCTTTGTTATACCTGCATTTCAGGCGATGCTGTTTGTATGGCTGTTGTTGCAATGGCCTGGAATCTGGTTTTTGCCTGCCCAGCAGTTCCACCTCGTAACCATGAGCCGCCAGCGACGAGCAGATCCGCTGCATGCGCTGGTCGTGGTTAAGGTCGGTGGTTACGGCAAACAAAAGTTTCTTCATGGCAACACTTGCAAGTATTTAAGCCTAAATAGCACTAAGAGCAGCTTATACTTGTTTAAGTGCTACAACGCTAAATTTAGCAATGCTTTTTTTGCTAATTTATGACGCAATTTGTAAAATTAATAGAAAGAGTGTGCCGCCCTGCGTAAAATACACTCTCTAACATAGCCGTTTCTGAAATGCCCTATATTCCCACGCTTAGCCCGGATCAAAAGTTAGTACAGATCGCAACCAGCCTTCTGGATGTACTTGAGCAGCTTGCACAGCAAAGCAATGGCCTGCTTGTTGCGCTGCCCAGCGGGCAGGTACTGGCTACAAATAAGCAGGTGCAACGGTTTGTGCCGAAGGCATCTGAGCAAATGCCGGATATGCTTTCTTTGGAACCCGCCGCGTTCAGGGATATAGTTGCCGAATTACAGGCAAGCAAAACAAAATCCGGTAACTTCCCGGCCACATCAGACAACGGACTGATGGTGGTGCATTACAGCATCAGGCTGGTAAACTACCAGGGGCATGCCTTCATCTGTACCGAGCTATCTGGCGTGGGCCAGCCCTCTGCCCTTGTGCCCCTGGACGGCGACAGTTACCACAATGTATTCGACACCAGCGTAGAACCACTGTTTATACTTGACTGCCGGGGCAATTTTATAGACCTGAACCAGAGTGCGCTTAAAATGATACACAAGCCTAAAGAGGAACTGGTGGGTGCATCTATTTACCGCAACTTTGGGCTGAACCTGTTTGAGCGCGTTGCATTAAAAAACCAGATAAACATGGCCCTTACCGGGGCTCCCCAGCGGTTTGAGTGGTGGCTGCACGAGGACAACAAAGAATTGCTGCCAGTTGAGATATCGCTTCAGGCCGGCAGTTTCCGAGACGAGCCGGTTGTATTCGGCTACGTGAAGAACTTGTACGAGGTGATCGGCTCTGAACAGAATATTCGTTTCAGAAACCACCAGCTAGAGTTCGTAAACCAGCTCATAACCGATCTTTCCTCCTCCGACAGCCAGCACGATGTACTGAATTATACTTTAGACAAGCTTATCCAGACAAGCGATGTGACGGGTGGTGCTGTTTATACTTTCAGTCAATCTGAAAATTTGTTGCAGCTCTCGTACTCTGCCGGCGAAACCGGAGAACCAACCCTGCCCGAGCACCTGGTGTTACCAGATGCCCTGATCAATAAGATCCTGAAAAGTGAAAGGCGCAAAGCACTGAACGATGCACGTGATTTTCTGGTGAAGGAAACCCGGCGCGACCTGACAGTAGTGCCGGTTACCACCGAAACAGAGCTGATAGGTTTGGTTTTGATATGGCCAGGCGATGACGCACACATGACGCAATCGTTCGCCGCCCTCCTGGACTTTATCGGAAGCGCCATAGGCAATTATATTTCCAGGCATAGGCTGTTGCACCAGCTTACACTTACCGAAGACAAGTATAAACTTCTATTCGAGGCTTCTTACGACGCCATACTTCTGTTTAAGGACGGCGTGGTGAAGGAATGCAACGAAAAAGCACTGGAACTGTTCAGGTGCTCCCGTGAAGACCTGATCAACCATGCTCCGGCCGATTACTCTCCCGATCTTCAATCGGATGGCGAGCACTCTGGCAAAAAGGCTGATCAGCTGATGCAGCAGGTACTGGAAACTGGCAAGGCTGTTACGTTTGAGTGGGTTACCCGCCGAAAAGACGGGACTTTATTTGAGGCTGAGGTAAACGCCAACAGGCTTAAACTTGAAGGCGATTATTACATACAGGTGTTTTTGCGGGATATAACCCAGCGCAAGCAAGTGCAGCAGACAATGCGCCGCCAGGAAATCCTCAACGAGTCCATGGCGCAGTTCCGCAACTTCCTGGATAAAGTTAACCTGATATACTTTAGTTTGAGTGTTGACGGCATCATCACCTATGTAAATGATTATTTTGTAAAGTACATAGAGTATAGCCGCGAAGAGCTTATCGGGCAGGATTACTTTGAACTGTTGGTGCCGGAGCAGGACAGGGAACAGCGCAGGCAGGAGTTCCTGAACACCCTGGAGACGCGGCAACTGAACACGTACTATGAGCGCGATGTGCTCACCAAGCTGGGACAGAACAAGACGATCCGCTGGAACAGCATGTTCGAGTACAATGCCGATGGAGAGCTGACCGGCGTGACCATGGTGGGCAAGGATATGACCGACAAGCGTATCGCCATGGAAGCCCTGAAAGACAACAAGATACGCCTACAGGACCTCTTCGACAACGCCCACGATCTTATCCAGAACATCTCCGTTGACAACAAGTTTATCTTTGTAAACAGGGCTTGGAAAGAACGCCTGGGCTACACTGACGAGGACATTGAAACCCTGACCCTGAACGACATTGTACATCCTTATTACAAGGCCAAGCTGATCTACCAGCTGCGCAACCTGTACAAGGGAGAGAATGTGAACAAGATCGAGACGGTGTTCCTGACCAAGGCCGGCAAACCGGTGCACCTTATCGGAAGTATAACCTGCAGCTGGCAGGATGGCAAGCCTGTGGCCACACGCGGCATTCTCCACGATATTACAGACCGTATCAAGGCTGAGCGTCTGCAGAAAGTATACTATAGCATTGCCAACCTGGCCATCAGCAGCAAAGACTTAAACTCGCTTTACTCAGCCATACACCGTGAGTTGAGCAAGATCATAGAAACACGCAATATTTACATTGCCCTCTGCGACACAGAGCACAGGCTCCTGAGCTTTGTTTACCTCGTAGACCAGTACGTAGACAAAACATCGCAATCATCATCGCGCCACAGGCCATTTACCAAGGGCCTCTCAGAGTATATCATCCAGTCTGGCAAGCCGCTTTACATGCAAAAGGAAGACCTCCTGAAGCTGGCTGAGGAAGAAGACCTGGTCATACATGGGGTGATACCTGAAGTTATGCTTTGCTCTCCGCTGGCTATCGGCGACAGGATCATCGGCGTGATCACCCTGCAGGACTACCATAACCCGGATGCCTACGTGCACACCGACATTGAGATACTGCACTTTATCTCGAACCAGGTTGCCCTTGCCATTGAGCGTAAACGCAACGAGGAACAGATAAACACCCAGAATGCCCGTTTAAACGCTATTTTCGAGAGTGGTACGCACCACATGTGGTCCCTTAACCGCAACTTTGAGCTTACCTCTTTTAACCGCAACTTTGCCCAGAGCTTTGAGGTAAGGCACGACCAGAAACTTTTGCCTTACACCAGGATTGACAGCTCCGACATGTTGCCACTTCACATGAACTCCTATGGTTTTTGGGAAGAAAAGTATAAACTGGCCTTTAAAGGAGAGCCACAGCACTTCGAGGTGCACCTGCTGGAGCCTGAAAGCTGGCGCGAGGTGTACCTGCACCCCATTTACCTGGAAGACGGTACTTTTGAGGAGATCTCCGGTATAGCCCTCGACATTACTGATAAAAAGAAATCGCAGCTGGCCCTTGCCGAGAACGAAGAGAAATTCAGGCATGTGTTTGAGTCGTTCCAGGATGTGTACTACCGCACTTCCATGGATGGCGAAATAGAACTGATAAGCCCTTCGGTGTACAACCTGATGGGGTACCACGAAGAGGATGTGATCGGCAGAAATGTTAGGTCGTTTTATGCTAGGCAGGAGGACTTTGATGAACTGAAGCGCCTGGTGCTCGAGCACATCAGCATCCGCGATTACGAAGTGGACATGCTGCATAAAGACGGCACAAAAATAGACCTCTTGATCGACTGCCGCATAGCCTATGACCCCGAGGGTAACCCTGTAGCCCTGGAAGGCGTGGCCCGTGACGTATCAGAACTGAAGCGCACACAAAAAGAGCTCTTGGCCTCCAAAGAAGAAGCCGAAAACCTGCTTAAGGTAAAGACACAGTTCTTGGCCAACATGAGCCACGAGTTGCGTACGCCGATGAACGGCATCATCGGCATGATCGATTTGCTGAGCCAGATGAACGTGGACCCGGAACAGAGCGAATATATAGACACGCTGCGTAAGTCTTCTGATGCGTTGCTTGCCATACTTAACGATATACTTGACCTGAGCAAAATACAGGCAGGCAAGCTGATGGTAAGCGAAAATACCGTCGACCTGCACGAGACGATCGGCAAGATCCACTCGCTGTTTGCAAACAGGGCCCAACAAAAAGACCTTAGCTTTACCTATACTATCTCTGAGAAAGCACCACGCTATATTGTTACCGACGAAACCAGGTTGTTACAGATTCTCTCGAACCTTACCTCGAACGCCATTAAGTTTACCAATGCCGGCGATGTAAGTATAAACGTAGCCTGCGAGTGGCTGCAGTCTGACAAGTATAAACTACAGGTTAGGGTAAAGGACTCGGGCATCGGCATCACACCTGAAAACCAGGCACTGCTGTTCACCGATTTTACCCAGCTGGATAACTCCTCCACGAAAACCTTCGGCGGCACCGGCCTGGGCCTGGCTATCTCAAAGCAACTAACCCACCTGCTTGGCGGCGACATCGGGGTAGAATCTATGCCTGGCGATGGTAGTGTGTTCTGGTTTTACATTAAAGTGCGCAAAGCAAGCGAAGCCGAAATTAACGAGCACATCAAGAGCCAGCAGTTGCAGGATGTGGAGCAAAAAGTATTGGACTACAAGCCTGTTGTGCTGCTGGTAGATGATAACCAGATAAACCAGAAAGTGGCGCAGAAGCAACTGGAGCGCCTCGGCTGTACCACAGACATTGCCTCCAACGGTTTCGAGGCCATTGAGTACGCCACCTCAAAACCCTACGACATTATTTTCATGGACATCCAGATGCCGGAGATGGATGGGGTTACGGCCACACAGCACATCAAAGAACAGTTGGGGGCCAGCTGCCCTCCGATTGTGGCCATGACGGCTTACTCCATGAAAGACGATGCGGAGAAATTCATGAGCCAGGGCATGGACGATTATGTGTCTAAACCGGTTAAAAGCGCCGACCTGTACGCCACCATCAATAAGTGGAAAAAAAGCGCGGTACCCGTGGGTTTACCGGAGGAAGAAGAAAGCGAAGACACCCCTGCCGACAGCCCGATCATAGACATGCAAGTAGTAGAGCAATTAAAGCAAATTGGCGGAGAGGATTTTACCAAGCAACTTTATTCTGAATTTGAGCAGGAAGCCGCAGATTTGCTTCAGGAAGCTAAAAAAGAACTGCAGTCACAACAATACAAGAGTATTTTGAGTACATTGCATCAGCTTAAGGGCACCGGCTTTACGCTTGGCATTAACCAGCTGGCAGAAATTGCAAAGCAACTCGAGCACGACATAAAGCACGACAAGTATGAGAACGTGGACGATATGTTTACCGAGCTCCTGGCACAATACGAGAATTACCGAAAAGCATATAAAGAAATTATCATCTAATTTACTCTTATGGCAGAAAAAACAATCCTGATCGCAGAGGACAGCTCTGTAATCCTAAACCTGACAAAAAAGATCCTTGAGCTTCAGAACTACAAGATATTGACTGCAAAGAATGGAGGAGAGGTAATAAAGCAAGTTGAAAACAACAAGATCGACGCTATCCTGATGGACCTGAACATACCTGTGAAAAACGGTATGGACTGCACCCGCGAGATCCGCGCGCATGAGAACAAGGACATCGCCAACATTCCGATCATAGCGGTTACCGGCAATGCCAACAACTACTCAATGGAAGACTTCAAGGAGGCCGGCATTAACGATTATCTGCCAAAACCGCTTGATTTTGACGCACTGGTGTTAACGGTTAAAAAGTATACAGCGCAGTAAATGGAGCTAAAGTATACGCGGCCATTCTTAAACAAACTGGAGGATATTTTTGCAGAGTCGGATTTTGTGCTGCGCTACGAAAAAGGCAACTTTAAAGCCGGTTACTGTGTGCTGAAGGATATGAAAGTGGCTGTGGTAAACAAGTACTTTAGCCTGGAGGGCAAGATCAACTGCCTCTACGATATTCTCCGTACCATTACTGTAGATGAAAGCCGCTTGAGTGAAAAAAACCGGCAACTCTATCAGGAGATCAGAAATCACGAGAAAGCCAATTGAAAGTAACATTCTTAGGCACAGGCACCTCGCAGGGCGTACCCGTTATTGGGTGTAGCTGCGAGGTGTGCCGTTCTGTAGACTACCGTGATAAACGTCTGCGTGTGTCGGTGCACCTGCAGATCGAAGACAAAAGCATCATCATCGACTCGGGCCCTGACTTCAGGCAGCAGGTGTTGCGCGAGCGCATCAAAAAGCTCGATGCGCTGGTATTTACCCATGAGCACAAAGATCATACTGCCGGCCTGGACGATATCCGTGCCTTTAACTTCTCACAGAACAAAGATATACCGGTATTCGGTGAACAGCGTGTGCTCGACCAATTACAGCGGGAGTTTGCCTACATCTTTGCCGATTACAAATACCCGGGCATTCCAAGGGTAGAGCTTAACCCGATCCAGAACGAGACATTTGAGGTAGAGGGCATCCCTTTCACTCCGATCAGGGCTTTACACTACAAGCTTCCGGTTTTCGGGTACCGCGTTGGCGACTTTACCTACATTACCGATGCCAACCACATCGACAAGCAGGAAAAGGAAAAGATCAAAGGCTCCAAAGTAGTCGTATTAAATGCCCTGCGCAAAGAGCCGCATATCTCACACTTCTCCCTGCACGAAGCCGTAGAGCTGTTGGAAGAACTGCAACCGGAAAAGGCTTATCTTACGCACATCAGCCACTTGCTGGGCCAGCACCGCAACGTAGAGCCGCAGCTTCCCGATTTCATCCGGCTGGCCTATGACGGCCTGCAGTTAGAAGTATGATTTGTATCAACTGCTTGACATTTTGACAAAGGATAAAAGACATTTTTTGTTTATACTTAATCATCTGTAACAGTTTCAGGAAATCTCCTTTGTCTTTTGTCAAATTATCTTTTGTCTAAACAAGGTGCATCTTAACTATTATTTTCTTCGCCAACTAGCCACTGAACTCGGTCATAAACTGATTGGCATGAAAGCCATGACTGCCTTTACCCAGAACAAAGGCGAACTTGTGATTGGCTTTGCCAACGAAGATGAGGAATTCTACATACGTGCCCTTCTGACTTCTCAGTTCACATCGCTTTCGTTCCCGAAGGAGTTTAAGCGGGCACGGGCCAACACCATGGAACTGATGGTGCCTTTGCAGGGGCAGGCTGTACAGGAAGTGGTACAACACCAGAACGAACGTAGCTTTTACTTCAGGCTTACCGATGACTTTATACTTCTGTTCAAGCTTTTCGGTAACAGGTCCAACATTATACTTTACCAGCACAACGAGCCAGTAGAGCTTTTCCGGAAAAAACTGAATGCCGATGCCGAGCTAAACCCACTGCAGATGCACCGGCCACTACAACAGAATTTTGAGGCCTTCGCAGATGCAAATGGCAACCTCCGGAAAGTATACCCAACCTTCGGGGAGCTGCCTGCCTTATACCTGGCTCAACAAGGCTATGAGCAGCAACCACTAGAGCAGAAATGGGAGCTGGTGCAGCACATGCTGGATGTACTGGATGCACTTGAAGCATTTTACATCATCCGCCTGGAGGATAAGCTACGCCTATCGCTTTTACCCCTCGGTGAGGTACTTTATACCTACGCCAGCCCTATGGAGGCGCTTAATGCCTATACCCGTTTATACTTGTCCGAAACCGGTTACGAACGGCAGTATACCCAGACCAGGCAGCAATTAGAGCGTAAATTGCATATCACGCAAACCGTTTTAGAGCAATCCGCAGCCAAAATGCAGGAGCTTCAAAACGACAGGTCTTATGCCCAGACTGCCGATGTGATCATGGCAAACCTGACCAAAATTCCGCCCAGAGCAACAGAAGTGGAACTATATGATTTTTATACAGACCACACCCGCACTTACAAACTAAAGCAAGGCGAAACACCGCAAAAGTATGCCGAGCGTTTGTACCGTAAAGCCAAAAATCAGCACCTCGAGGTTAAGCAGCTGGAGGAGAAAGTAGAGCGTAAAACCGAAGAGCTGATCATACTTGAGGATGCCCTGCAGGCACTCTCCGAAGCAACGGACTATAAAAAGCTTAAGCTTTTTATGCGGGAGTACGCCCCGTTGCTCACAAGCAAGCAGCAGGCACAACAGGAGGTCCCTTTCAGGGTGTTTGAAACGGAGGGCTACAAGATACTGGTGGGTAAAAGTGCCCGCAACAACGATGAACTTACCCAACGCCATACTTACAAAGAAGATCTCTGGCTTCATGCAAAGGACGTTTCAGGCTCTCATGTGGTCATCAAGCACCAGGCTGGCAAAACCATACCCAACACCGTGCTGGAAAAAGCAGCCCAACTGGCAGCCTATTACAGCAAACGCAAATCCGACTCGCTATGTCCGGTGCTTTATACTCCGAAAAAGTGGGTACGCAAACCAAAAGGTGCCGCACCTGGCTCTGTGGTGGTAGAGCGCGAGAAAGTTATACTTGTAAAGCCTGAGAATCCGTTTGAGCGACAGCATTAGTTAAAGCATGTGCCCTGGCGCCAGCATCCAGCTGGTGCCTAATAGTGGGTGCGAGTCTCCAGACTCGCTTTTTACAATACCGCCCCTGTTCTCAAGAGGGCAATATCGCAATACCGGGTCAAACCACCCCTACCCCTAGGGTCGTTTCATTCTATTTTTTTGTCATCCTGGAAGGATCTTGGTGGCTGGGAGGACAAGCTTAACCTCCCTTCTCACAAGTTTCTTAACAGAATGACAGAGATTTTTCACTTTTTTATTAGAATGAAACGACCCTACCCCTACCCCTCCTTGGCCAAGGAGGGGAGTTTCTGTTACTGCTAATTTATACTTACTTCCCTGTTGAAATAGTCGTCAGCCAAGAAGTGTCCATCTCAGTTTCTCTGTGGGGGTAGGGGCCACTACTGTTCGAAACCTTACTTAGGTGACTAGTTTTTCCATTTTAGCTGGGTTGCCGCCACATATTAGCACAATCTGCTTTATTATTTCAGTGTCCAGTTCCTCTGT
>NZ_JBYZMP010000016.1:0-80237 GCF_058216375.1 Pontibacter sp. GD7
ACAGGAAAGCGGTGCAGGAACACTCCCACGCCGCTTTACCGCATCCGATTGGCACTGGCCAACCTCTTCGACGAACTTAGCTATTACTCTAGGTTAAAAAGTTCGGGATGATTCATGTTTGAAGGGGGTAGGGGGATGATAATCGTTTGTCAAATCCCCTCCTCTGCATTAGCCTAAACGGAGAGTTTTGAGCTAGCGAGAAAGTTCCTGAATGAAGAAAATCTGGCTATTTTGTACCCAGCCTTCTTTTTATACTTCAGAAAATAAATCTCTGTGAAGCTGATGTAAGAAAGCCTCGTCCTGCTGAAGTGGCTCTCCATTTATGCTTTCTATACTTTTGATACCGGTTACATTGGCAGCAAACACTATATGTGCATCATGAAGCCTTTGCGGAGAAAAGTAAGCCTCATGCACCTTCATATGGTTTTTTCTGCACCACCGGAGTAAGTTTCTTCGGGCAATGCCGTTTACGCAACCCGTATCGAGGGCTGGAGTAAAAAGCTTATTGTCCATCATCCAAAAGAGATTGGAAGATATTAGCTCTGAAACTATACCTTGTGCATTCAACAATAGCATATCGTCGAAACCAGTTTGCTTTTTCTCCAGGCCGGCCAAAGTATAAATCTGGGCATTTGGTCCTTTAAAATGGGAGAAAGGCGAACAGATGGTGCGTATATTTTGGCAAATACCTATACTTATACTATCGGGGTGCAGGGGAGTAGCAGGCTGTACAGTTGCAAGCCAATCTATCAGGTTTGTCTCTGGAGTATACAACCCAGCACCAGCACGCCATACTTTAAACTTAAGTCGGCCATGTTCTAAGGCACTATTTTCATCGGCCAATTGTAAAAGCCGCTGCTCAAATGCCGGTTCGCAAAAGTATGCTGGTAACTCCAATTGCAGCGCATGGGCTGCTTCCTGCATGCGGTCTAAATGGTCCGGCCAAAACCGTAACCTGCCGTTTACAACCATCACCGTCTCAAAGAAACCATCACCATACTGAAAAGCACGGTTAGTTATAGGCAAACACAGTTCCTGCTCAGGTATAAACTGGCCGTTGTAAAGCAACATCTTCTTTAGTTAAGAGTTATGAGTTTAAAGTTAAGAGTACTTATTGTTAATTGTTAATTGGAAATTGTTATTTCTTATTTGTAGTCTGATTAGGGCTTAATAAAATCAGCACAGCTTGCCCTTGCTGCATATTATCACCAGCAAGTACTATAGCCAACACCGATTAATCATTGGTGAAAAACACCAACAATGGCGGGGAGTACTTATTGATAATTGATAATTGCTGATTGTTAACCCACAGAAATATAGAAGAGAAAACAACCACTCATAACTTTTAACTCATAACTCTTAACTAATTAGAGCGAATTTCTTCCCTGGTTTGGCTTTAACCATTCCTTTAAACTCGAGGCCTAAGAGTACGGAGGCCAGCATACTTACCGGGATCTGGGATTTCCAGCTGAGGTTATCCATGTGCTCTTCGCCGTTTTGTTGCAGCACTTGTAGCACTTTAATTTCGTCCTCGTTAAACTCGGCTGGGTCAAATGTCTTGGATCTCGATTTTTTTGTGGCAGCTTCATCTTCCAGGTCCCAGTTAAGCAACTCAACCAAATCCTGCACCGAAGTATAAGCCACTGCTTTGAGTGATTTGATGAGGTAATTGGTGCCTTCTGAAACCGGGGAAGTGATGTTGCCCGGCACGGCCATTACTTCTTTGTCATAGCCATGGGCCAGGTCTGCGGTAATGAGGGTGCCGCTTTTTAGGGCAGCCTCTACTACAATGGTGCAATCCGACATACCGGCAATGATACGGTTACGGGCCGGAAAACGTGGGGCATCGGGTTTTGTGCCAAAGGTATTTTCGGTAAGCAAGCCACCTTGCTCCAGCATACGCTCTGCATACTTGCGGTGTACGGCAGGATATACGATATCTGGTCCGCTGGCCATTACGCCAACCGTTGGCAAACCAGCCTGCAGGGCTGCCCTGTGTGCAACAACATCTACGCCATATGCCAGTCCGCTCACGATAAGGGCATTATATGGCTTCAGGTTTTCGATGATCTTCTCGGTTACAGATGTGCCATAACTGGTTATCTGTCTGGTGCCTACAATGCTGATGATGCGACGCTGGTTCAGGTTGCCGTTACCTTTGAAGAATAAAAGGGTAGGGGCATCGGCGATTTGCTTGAGCCTGTCGGGGTACTTTGGCGAAGTATAAAATAGAAGCTGCACATCCTGTTCTTCAGCCTGCCTTACAATCTCCTCTGCCTGATATAGCGCATGTTTTGCGCCCTCCTGTATGTTTTTCAGAAGTACATTGCCTATGCCCGGCACTTTGCTGAGCTTGGCGGCATTGGCCTCAAACACCGCTTTCGGCGAGCCACAATAGCTCACCAACTGCCGTGTTAGCTGGGCGCCAACACCGGGCAGCTTTGTCAGGGCTACTTCGTATAAATTTTGCTCCTCTACCATACGGTAAAGTGCTTACGTAGCTTTTAGGCTTTGGTATTCAGCTGATCCTTAATGCCCACCAAAAAAGCCTTCACCTTCTCCAGCGACTCAATGATCTCGATCTTATCCTTGGTCTGCACGGACTTATTTTTCAGTACCTCCTTGGCGCCTTGTATGGTATAACCACGCTCTTTTACCAGGTGGTAGATGGTGCGCAGCGTTTCGATATCCTGCTTGGTGTACTGGCGGTTGCCTTTCTTGTTCTTCTTGGGGTTAAGTTGCTCAAACTCAGTTTCCCAGAAACGTATTAGCGAGGCAGCCACATCAAACATTTCGGCAACTTCGCCGATGGTGTAGTACTGCTTTTCTATTTCTCTTTCTTTATATGGCATGGTTGTGCTTCGGTTAAAGTATAGCAGCTGTGTATTTTTCGGACAGATGCTACGGTTTAAGGCTAAAATATGCTACTTTTGCCTCTAATAAGCTTTTTGAGCCTCACCAAACAGGGGTGATTCTCTAAGGCAAAATTTCTATATTTTTTGTTATTAAACAACAAGTATAGCCATAAGTATCTAAAGGCTTAATAATCATACATGAACTCAGCTGAGATTAGACAAAAGTTCCTGGATTTCTTCGCTTCGAAGCAGCACCAGATCGTGCCTTCGGCCCCAATCGTGGTAAAAGACGACCCAACCCTGATGTTTATCAACTCGGGTATGGCGCCGTTTAAAGATTACTTTCTGGGCAATAAACCTGCACCAAATAAACGAATCGCTGATACCCAAAAATGCCTACGCGTAAGCGGCAAGCACAACGACCTGGAGGAAGTAGGTTACGACACATACCACCACACCATGTTCGAGATGCTGGGCAACTGGTCGTTTGGCGATTACTTTAAAAAGGAGGCGCTGGAGTGGTCTTGGGAACTGCTGACGGAAGTATACAAGCTGCCCAAAGACAGACTATACGTTTCAGTTTTCCAGGGCGATGATTCTGAAAACCTGCCAATGGACCAGGATGCCTTTAACATTTGGAAATCTATGATCGCTGAGGATCGTATCCTGATGGGCTCCAAGAAAGACAACTTCTGGGAGATGGGTGATACCGGCCCGTGCGGTCCTTGCTCGGAGATACACGTTGACTTACGTACGGATGAGGAACGCGCTCAAGTAGACGGTAAGACTTTAGTGAACAACGACCACCCACAGGTCGTTGAGATCTGGAATAACGTGTTTATGGAGTTTAACCGCCTGGCTGATGGCTCTCTGGTAAAACTGCCTGCACAGCACGTGGATACCGGTATGGGCTTCGAGCGTTTGTGTATGGCTATCCAGGGCAAGCGTTCTAACTATGACACCGATGTTTTCCAGCCGCTTATCCAGTATGTTGCCAAAGAGGCTGGCGTAACCTATGGCGAAAACGAGAAAACAGACATTGCGATTCGTGTAATATCTGACCACATTCGTGCCATTGCCTTCACCATTGCCGATGGACAGCTGCCGTCCAACAACAAAGCTGGTTATGTGATCCGTCGCATTCTGCGTCGTGCGGTGCGTTATGGCTTTACTTTCCTTGATTTTAAAAAGCCTTTCCTTTACAAACTGGCCGAAGTTCTGGCTGATCAAACGGCACATATCTTCCCGGAGCTAAAGCAGCAGCTAAGCTTTGTACAGCGTGTGATCGAGGAGGAAGAGAATGCTTTCCTAAGAACGCTTGAGAACGGTCTGAAGCGTCTGGATGTCTTAGAGGAAAGCTTTAAGCAGAACAACAACACCATCGATGGCAAAACCGCCTTCGAACTCTACGATACCTTCGGTTTCCCGCTGGACCTTACCGCCCTGATTGCCCGTGAAAAAGGCTTTACAGTTGATGAGGCTGGCTTTGGTGTAGAGATGGAGCAGCAGAAGAACCGCTCTCGCAATGCCTCTGCCACAGAACAAAGTGACTGGGTTATACTTCAGCCAGACGTGGTAAACGAGTTCATCGGTTACGACTGCGATACTTCAGCTTCGCACATCGTGCGTTACCGTCAAGTAAAGGCTAAGAATAAGAACGAGTACCACATTGTGCTGGACAAAACACCTTTCTATGCCGAGAGTGGCGGACAGGTAGGTGATACCGGTTACCTTATCTCTGAGTCAGAGCAAATTGAGGTACTGGACACAAAGAAAGAGAACGACCTTATACTTCATATCACTTCTAAGCTACCTCAAAATGTAGAGGCTAATTTTAGAGCTGAGATTGATTCTGAGCGTCGTAACTTAATTCGTAAAAACCACTCTGCTACACACTTACTGCATGCAGCCTTAAGGTCTGCTTTAGGTGACCACGTGCAACAGCGCGGCTCACTGGTTAACGAGAAACTATTGCGTTTCGACTTCTCACACTTTGCGAAAGTAGAGGAGGCAGAGCTTCGCCAGATTGAGCACATGGTAAACGAGCGTGTTCGCCAGTCTATTCCACTGGATGAAAGCCGTAACGTGCCTATTGAGGAAGCGAAGAAGATGGGTGCCATGGCCCTGTTCGGTGAGAAGTATGGCGACTTTGTGCGTGTAATTTCTTTCGGAGAAGACCACTCAGTAGAACTTTGCGGTGGTACACACGTGCTGAACACAGGTAATATCGGTTACTTTAAGATCGTGTCTGAAAGTTCTGTGGCAGCGGGTGTTCGTCGTATAGAGGCTATTACCGGTGCAGCAGCGGAAGATTACATGCAGCAGCAGGTAAACGAGCTGAACGCTGTACGCGAGGTAATGAACACGCAGAGCAATGTTTCGGGTGCCGTACAGAAGCTGCAGGATGATTATAAAGCTCTTCAGAAGCAGCTGGAGCAGTATGAACTAAAGCAATTGGGTAGCCTGAAAGATACGCTGGCGCAAAATGCACAGCAGCTGAACGGCATCAACTTAGTAGCGGAGAAGATAGAGGTTAGCTCATCGGATTATTTGAAGAAACTTGCTTTCGACATGCGTCAGGTGGTAGATAATCTGGTGTTGGTGCTTGCTGCTGAGATAGACGGTAAGCCACAGATCGCGGTAATGCTTTCGGATAACCTGGTTGCTGAAAAGAATATGAATGCCAGCCAGATGGTACGCGAACTTGCCAAGGAAATACAAGGTGGTGGCGGTGGTCAGCCGTTCTATGCAACTGCTGGTGGTAAGAATACAGCTGGCCTTGCAGCAGTACCTGGTAAGGCGGTAGAATTAGTTAAATCAATGACGAATTAATAATGATTAATCAATAATGAATGGTGACTAATGGGAAATGCACATTAATTACTCATTAGTCACTATTCATTAATCATTAATACAATGGATAAAGCAATAAGAGATAAATACCAGGCGATTATCGGTCTGGAAGTGCACGCGCAGCTTTTAACGGAGAGCAAAGCATACTCTTCAGACTCTACTGAGTATGGCATGATGCCGAACACGAACCTAAGTGCCATTACCCTTGGCCACCCAGGTACGCTGCCACGCGTTAACAAAAAAGTTGTGGAGATGGCTGTGAAGATGGGCATTGCTACTAAAAGTGAGATAACCCGATACAACATCTACGCTCGCAAAAACTACTTCTACCCAGACCTTCCGAAAGGCTACCAGATCACACAAGACAAAACGCCTATCTGTACTGCCGGTCATATCATGATTAAAGATGCAGAGGGTAACGATAAGCGCATTGGCATCACCCGCATCCACATGGAGGAAGATGCCGGTAAATCGATGCACTTGCCTGGTGAGATTGAAACATTGGTAGACTTTAACCGTGCCGGTGTACCGCTTATCGAGATCGTATCTGAACCAGACATTCGTGACTCTGTAGAGGCATATAACTACCTGATGGAAGTGAAGCGCCTGGTGAAGTACCTTGACATCTGCGACGGTAACATGGAAGAAGGCTCGCTTCGTTGCGATGCCAACATCTCGGTGATGCTAAAGGATTCTCCGCTTTGGGGTACCAAGGTAGAGGTGAAAAACATGAACTCGTTCCGTAACGTGCAGCGTGCCATTGAGCACGAGATTGAGCGCCAGATTATGGTGCTGGAGAACGGCGGAAAGGTAGACGGAGAAACGCGTAACTTTGATGCCAACACAGGCACTACCACGGCTATGCGTTCCAAGGAAACCATGAACGATTACCGTTACTTCCCGGAGCCGGATCTGCAACCGCTTGTAATTGAGCACGAGTGGTTGGAGACTGTGAAGGCTTCTATGCCGAGCCTGCCACAAGAGCTTTACAACCGTTTTGTAAATGAGCTGGGCTTGCCAGAGTATGATGCCGCTGTATTGACCGATGCCAAAGAGATTGCTTTATACTTTGAGGAGCTCTGCAAAGAGACTACTAACTACAAAGCAGCCTCTAACTGGATGATGGGTCCTGTGAAGTCATACTTAAATGAGTTGCAGTTGCATATCAACGACTTCCCGCTTGCACCGGAGCAGATTGCGCAACTTATCACGCTGGTAGATGAAAATAAGGTAAGCCACTCGATTGCCGCCAAACAGATTTTCCCGTACATGCTGGAGCACCCAGATGCTACTGCACTAAAGGTAGCCGAAGAGCAAAACTTATTGCAGGAGTCGAATACCGACGAGCTTGCCCAGATCGTTAATGAAGTACTGGCTGCAAACCCAGCCAAAGTAGAGGAGTATAAGGCAGGTAAGAAGTCTCTGGTGGGTATGTTTATGGGTGAGATCATGAAGAAGACGAAAGGGAAAGCGGACCCTAAGCTGGCCAACCAATTGTTACAAGCAGGACTAAACGCATAAACTCAAATCTATGAAATTGAAAAAGTTCGTATTTGCCGCATCTGCCGCTGTGCTTCTGGCAGCTTGCCAGGGCAAAGAGTCTACCTCCAACGAGGCTGGTGGCTATGTAATCCAGGGTAAGTTTGAAAATGCTGCAGCCGGCCCGGTATACCTCTATGAGCTGGGTGAACAGCAATTTATACCACGCGATACAGCCCAGATCGACAAAGACGGTACTTTCAAATTTGAAGGAAGTGTGGAAGAGCCAACCTTTTACCGTATTGCCCTAGATCAGCAAAACGGTGTAATGGTGGTGCTGGATAGCGGTAAAATTAAGTTAAACGCCGACGCCAAAGACCTGAATGGTACGGTGCAGATAGAAGGCTCTGAAGAATCAGTGCTTTTCCAGAAGCTGAACAAGCTGGTGAATGAGAACCGCATGAAGCAGATGGAAATGGAGCAGCGCTTTAACCAGGCTATGCAAAACGGCAACGAGGAAGAAGCTGAGAAAATACGTCAGGAGTACCAGGCAATGCAAAAGGAAACAAAGAATTTCCTGGCGCAGCACCCGGCTTCCATCGTGTCTGCCTTCGGTACGGCAAGCCTTATTGACCCTGTAAACGATTTTGCTTTTGCCGACAGTATGGCTAACCTGTACACGCAAAACATCCCGAACTCTCAGTACACCAAGAGGCTGAATGATCGTCTGAAGCCACTTCGTTCTACGGCTATTGGCCAGACGGCGCCGGACATCTCGCTACCTACACCTGATGGTGGCACCAAGTCGCTTTCGTCGCTTAGAGGCAAGTATGTTTTGATTGACTTCTGGGCAAGCTGGTGCGGACCATGCCGCGTAGAGAACCCGAACGTGGTAAAAATGTACAACAAGTATAAAGGCAAAGGCTTCGAGATATTTGGCGTGTCGCTTGACCAGAACAGAGACAAATGGCTGGCTGCCATTGAAAAAGACAAGCTAACCTGGCCGCATGTTTCTGACCTGAAAGGGTGGGAGAGCAGCGCCGCGCATCTTTACAACGTTACAGCCATCCCACAAACAGTTTTGGTAGACCCGCAAGGTAAGATAATTGCTAAAGGACTAAGAGGAGATGCACTGGAAGAGAAATTAGCCAGCCTTCTGAAATAATGCTGATAAACCAAGTATAAAAAGAGAGCGGCCCTTCTGATGTGAAAGGCCGCTCTCTTTTTTAATTCTATTCAGTAGATAAAGTTGTTTATCGATCCGGTATGTTAAAGAAAGACGCAAAGTATTGCGTCTCTGCAAAACAGTTTAACTACTCACCGCTAAATCATTAAAATCAACCTTAATCACCGGTTAAAGACCTTTTGCAGTGCCCCCCACAGTAGCTTTTTATGCTCTACATCATGCTCCAGCATAGCCAAAGCCTGCGAGAATAGTACCGGCACATTACCAACTAATACCGGGTTGTATAGCGTGAACTTTTCGTGTGGTAGATCGGTGTCGAGACGGCTGGCAAAGCTGATGATGTAGTTCACTTCCAGTTCCTGCTGCATGTCCTCGAACCTGGCAATGGCTCCAGAAACGTTATTCAGATAGGCAACATCAGTTGGCTTTAACCCTATAGCCCCCAAAATCTTGTTCAGAAACTCCAGCTGCGGCAACTTTGTAAACTCCTCTTCTGGCAGGGTAACAAGTATAACTACCCCTTTCTGGTTTTCACCAAGCGTTTTATACTTTGCAGGCTTGTCTGTTTGCGCAGTAGCTGGAAGCTTGGGCAGGCTAGGGGTAGGCTTCGGTTTCTGCTGGGCTGTTGGCACCGGTGCTTCTGTTTGCACAGCAGGAATTTCACTTGCAGGTGTTTCAGCCTGCTTCGTAGTTTCCTGTTCTGGCTCAGGATGCACAGGCATATCCCCGTCAACCAGGTAAATGGTTTCGGGAATAAAGTTCTTCAAAAACTCACCGCTAAGCTGGTCTGCCTGTAATCCTGCCATACTTTAAAACTACCCTTGTGCCTCTTCTTTGATGTCGAATATAGAACGAAGCTCATTTGCCTCGCTTGGTTGCATACGTCCGGCAAGTACCAAACGCAACTGACGGCGACGCAATGCACCATCATAAAGCCTGATCTCTTCTTCTGTTTCAGGTATCGCTTCCGGAACATCAATCGGGTTGCCCAGCTGGTCAACGGCCACAAAGGTGAAGAAGGCCTGGTTTGATTTTACTTTTTTACCGCTTGGGATATCCTCTGCATACACTACAATGTGTACTTCCATAGAGGAGTTGAAGGCGCGTGTCACTTTTGCCTCAAGTGTAACCACGTTACCTAATTTTATACTTTCAGAGAAAGAAACGTTATCTACAGATGCCGTAACCACAATGCGGTTAGAGTGCTTCTGCGCAGCGATCGCTGATACAATGTCCATCCAGTGCATCATGCGGCCACCCATCAGGTTATGCAATGTATTGGTATCGTTTGGCAATACCAGTTCCGTCATGATAACGTAAGAATCCTGTACTTTTTTCTGTTTACGCATTTTACTTATGCCTTAATTGTTGGCACAAAGATACGCTTCTGCAGGCAAAGCATAAAATATACTTTGTTAAGTATAGGTGATGAAAAGGAAACTACGTTACTTAAAAACGCTCCGACTCCCAACCGGATTTACCCAGCAAAGGCACAAATTTGAAGCTGGAGAATTCCTCTTTTGTAAATTCGTTTTCCTCTACGCGTGTTATGCGCAGCATTTTCTGGCTGCTTTCGCTGCCAACCGGTATCACTAAACAACCACCTATGGTCAGCTGCTGCACTAGCGCTTTGGGCACGCCGGGCGCACCTGCTGTTACAATTATCTTATCATAAGGCGCGTGCTGTGGCAAGCCTAAAGAGCCATCGCCGTGGAAAGCATGCGGCTGTAAGCCATACTTTTTAAAGAAGAGTTGCGCTTTTTCATACAAGGCGCGGTTATACTCGATGGTATACACATGCGGGGTAATTTGCAAAAGCACCGTGCATTGGTAACCAGAGCCGGTTCCGATCTCCAATACCTTATCGCCGGGTCTTAGCTGCAGAAGTTCTGTCTGGAAAGCCACTGTATAAGGCTGGGAAATGGTCTGTCCTTCACCAATCGGGAAGGCTTTGTCCTGATAGGCCTGCTCCAGAAAAGCCTTTTCAAAGAAAAAGTGGCGCGGAACAGCCTCAATAGCAGCTAAAACACGTTCATCGCGTATGCCTTTTTCGCGCAACTGGTTTATTAAAGCACGGCGCATGCCACGGTGTCTGTAAGAGTCTGTCTGCATTGGGTTAATATTAGTAGCCTTGGTTGATAATTCCACTCTCAACTTATACTTACTCAAAGGCAATTAATAAGTTATTTGCGAAAATAAGCAACCAAAGTATAAAACGTACATCAAAATAGCTTAAAATCCTGCTCAAAGTATAGAAAGCTTGTAAATTTGAACTTCACAAACACGCAAACCATGTTTACAGGAATAATAGAGGCATTAGGCCAGGTAACCGATATACGCCAGGAAGACACGAATAAACACTTTACGCTTACCTGCCCTTTCACAAATGAGTTGAAGATTGACCAGAGTCTTGCCCACAACGGTGTTTGCCTTACTGTGGTAAGTATAAATGAAGATGTTTATACGGTAACTGCCATCGATGAGACCCTGAAAAAGACCAACCTGAACAACCTGAAGGCTGGTGATAAAGTGAACCTGGAACGCTGCATGCAGGCCAATGGTCGTTTCGACGGACACGTGGTGCAGGGCCACGTAGACCAGACGGGTATTTGCGAATCGGTGGTGGATGAGAATGGCAGCTGGATCTTCACTTTCAGCTACGATGCCAGTCTGGGTAATGTAACCGTAGAGAAAGGCTCAATTTGTGTGAATGGTATTAGCCTGACGGTCTTCAACTCAAAAGAAAATTCCTTTTCGGTTGCCATTATACCTTATACACACGAGCATACCAACTTGCATACTGTTAAACCCGGTGATGTCGTGAATCTCGAGTTTGATATCATTGGGAAGTATGTTGCCAGGTTGTTGGGGAAAAATTAATTTTGAATGAGTGGGTGAGTGCATGAGTGAATTTTTTGCAGTTCCTATTAAAACCACCTCTGCGAATTTACCTCACCCCAACCATTTCTTAAGAACAGGGGAGGGAGTTTTCAGTAAACGATTGACACACCCCTACCCCTCTCAAGAGGGGAATCTCGGCCGTTACAGAAGGGAAGTATAAGTTTCATGGCTTACAGCGTTCCACGGACAGGTCGCGACCTGTCCCTACAAATCTGATTTCAACTATTTCTCCAGCTGCAAAAGTTGCTTACGAAGAAGTGTCCATCCCAGCCTTTGGGTGGGGGAAGGGGCCCTCGATAAAGAGCGCCTTGTAGCTGTTGCGGTGCCGAACGGAGTGAGGTAGCCGGAGCAGAGCTAAAGAGGGCCCCTTCCCCCGGCAGCTTCAGGTACACCGCGTGATGCCCGAAGGCGAGGCCACGCGGCCTTGAGCGCACCAAAGTAAACTATAAAACTGTAGACTATTAAGACTGAGGATAATTAGCAGCTAGATAAGAAGACAGAATAACAATTGCGCTAACTGTCAACCCCTCAGCTTTGGCTAAAACCTGCTTCTGACCCTTTCACTCACTCAATCACAATACCATGATACGTAACCCCATAGCCCCCCCAAATGCCCAGGCCGCCCTTAATATTTGACCGTGTCGTATTTGGCGAACCAATAGGGCTGCCGTTGCTGTTTTGCTCGCTTTCCAGGGTGCTCCAAAAACGGAAATGAGCCAGGTCAATGGCAGCCCATCTTACAATCACGGTATCGCCTTTCCCAAAGTACCCATAAAGGTCGCGGTTGATTTCTTTTTGGCCGCGTGGCTCGCCTCTGTCTAACGGAAAAGAGATAGAGCTTCCGTTTATAAGCTCATCGTTAAACACAGAACCGAGTAAACCCGGGTAAAATGGTTCGCTGTTTCGCTTTGTAAAATAACGCACACTATTTCCCAGGGTGTCCGGATCGGTATACTTATACATGAGCACCCGAAGGCTGTCCTCCTGAGGGTCCGGGTGAGGCGCTGTCCAGAGGGAATCAATAGGATTGATATTCGGTATTGTGGTAACAGCCGTTAAAACTTTACCCTCATGGCTGATCCTGAGCCTGTAGCTTTTTCCTAACTCGCCTTTTAATTCAGTGGTGGTGTAAATGTAAAATGGAAATCCGCTGCTACCGTTTAATAGTTTTTCAGAAATGCCAAACTGTATTGCAAGTTGCTCTTTAAGCTCCTTTGAAAAAGCCGCTGAAGGCAGTTCCTGCAAGGTATATGTTTTATCGCCAGTACTTACGGTTACTTGCGCATTATGCACAAAGGCATTCTCTAAAGTGGCTGCAGATACATCGGCAAAAACAGGCACGGAACGGGTTAATACCACAATCGGATGGGTGCCCTGCTCAATATGGCCTTCCACTACCAACTGCGGCTCACCTTCCGGTATGTCCAGTGTCAAGTTCTCTTCGCAGCCGCTAAGCCCCAGCAGTATGAGCAAAAGTATAACAGGTAGATGCTTCATGTTATTTCCAGCTGAAATTCCAGGTTACCGATGGCAATGGAAACGGAATGATCGATACTTTTTTGGCCTGCAGCTTGATCTCTTCGCTGTAGGCTAATCCTTCGTTGTCTATGAAGTATAAAAACGGGTTACGGCGACCATACACGTTGTAAATCGAAAAAGTAAAGCTGTTCCGGATATTCTTGATCTTGCCTGCCTCCAGGGTAGCAGCCAGGTCCAGGCGGTGTGTTGGCTCCATCCGGAAACTGTTTCTGTCGCCGTACTGGTACACCACGTTTCCTTCAATAAAATACCTGCGCGATGGCAGTGTGGTAGCCTGACCTGTGCCGTACACAAAAGAGCCGCCAAAGGTCCATTTATCATTGAGTTTATAGTTGGCCACTACCGAAAGATCATGGCGCCTGTCGAATCGGGCAGGGAAGGTTTCGCCATCATTCAGATCCGGGAAAGTGCGTGTTGTCCGTGATAAAGTATACCCTATCCATCCCTGCAGATTCCCGAAATTCTTTCTCAGAAATAACTCCACGCCATATGACTGCCCCGATCCGCTAACAAACTCGTATTCCAGATCGCGGTTACTGGGGCCAGGAACAAAACCCTCCCGGTACTCCAGTTGGTTCTCCATGTCTTTGTAATATACTTCAACAGAGCCCTCAAACTGGTTGTCCAGCATACTTCTGAAATAACCCAAAGCATACTGCGTTGCCAACTGCGGTCTTACAATGGCAGAACTAGGCACCCACACATCCAGCGGCAATGTAGTATAGGCATTCGAAACCAGGTGCAGGTATTGTGCGGAACGAGTAAAAGCGGCTTTTAAAGAAGACTTGCTGTTGATGGAGTAACGCAAGCCCACCCGTGGCTCCAGGTTATGGAACGACTTTACCGTTTCATTGTCGCGGAAATTGGTGGAATCGGTAACCTGTTCGTTCTGGTTAAACCGGTACAGGCTAAAGGGACCGACCTGAGTAAAATAACTGCTTCTCAAACCAAGGTTCAGTAAAAGTTTATCCGTCAGGTTCCAGTCATCGGAGATATACAGCGCAGTTTCGTGGGCATACTTTGGCCTGATGCGGTTTGTGAAGAAAGCATCACCATCTACGCCTTCTGCTTCGCCGGTACGCGGCCTTAAAGTATGATAAGTATACTGCAAACCATACTGCAGGTGATGTCTTACGTTGGGCGTATAATCAAAATCCAGGTTGAAACTGTAATCCCGGACGCCTGTTTCGAGCACAGTAGTATAACCACCGTATTCCCAGGTAAATTCAAAATTATAGTTACTGAGCAATGCCGTGGCGTCCATAAATAATTTATCGCTGAAGAGATGGTTCCAACGGGCTGTGGCACTGGCATTTCCCCAATAAAAGTCTGAAGTGAAGCGTCCGTCTGATAAGTTTAGCGTGCCTTTGTCGCGGCCATAGTAGCCACTCAGGTAGAGCCTGTCTTTATCTGATAAAGTATAAGTTAGTTTACCGTTCAGGTCATAGAAAAAGTATGGCACGCCGCCCTGCTCTGTGTTTTTCAGGAATGGGTCTGTGAGTACATCTATATATGTCCTGCGTCCTGAAAGTATAAACGAGGCTTTTTCTTTGGCAATCGGGCCTTGCACGGTAAGGCGGGAGGCGATCAATCCGATTCCGCCGTCGGCGCTAAAATCTGTCATGCTGCCGTCTTTCATCTCCACATCCAGCACCGACGACAACCTGCCGCCATACTTTGCCGGCATGCTGCCTTTAATTAAAGTGGTGTTTTCGATTGCGTCGCTGTTGAATACAGAGAAGAAATTGAGCAGGTGACCGGGATTGTAGATCGTGGCCTTATCCAGCATGACCAGGTTTTGGTCGGGACCACCACCACGCACGTAAAACCCCGTGTTCCCTTCGCCACCAGACTGCACGCCAGGCATGAGTTGTATGGTCTTCAGAATATCGATCTCACCAAACAATACCGGAAGTGTTTTAATGGTCTCCAGTGGAATATCCAACTGGCCCATGGCAGTGCCTTGCGTGATAGGTGGCTGACGGTTGGTTACAATCTCCACCTCTTGTACGCCTATACTTTTGGGCTTCAATTCTATATCCAGCTGCCTGTTGCGGTTAAGCGATACGGTTCTTTCCAGGTCGTCATAACCTAAATAACGAATAACAAGAGTATATGAGCCAGGAGGAGCCGTAAGGGTATACATGCCACTAACATCCGTGACAGTGCCGTTTTCGTGCCTTTCTTTCAGAAACAGCGTGGCACCGGCAAGGGCATCGCCAGACTGCGCATCTGAAATATGGCCGGAAAGCGTAAAGGCTTGCTGCGCAACAATTGTGTTACCAGTTGCAAAAAAAAGACAGCAAAAAAGTATAAAAGTATAGCGTAATGTGCGCAAAATACGTGCTTTGATTTACCACAATGGAAACAGGGCTGTGTGGTAAAAGTTTAACGCACAAAAGATGGGTATTTGTTCAGAAGTATAGTATAACCAAGTGAGCAAACATAAGCCAGAAAAGAGCCTAAAAGGGCCCCGCCAATCACATCGCCGGGGTAATGCACACCCAGGTAAATGCGGCTGTACGACACAACCACTGCCCATACAATAAGCACCACCTTAAAAACTGCGTATCTGTCGGAAAGTATAAGATTAAAGAAAACTGCCAGTGCAAAGCTGTTGGCAGCATGCGACGACATAAAGCCAAACTGCCCACCGCAACCTTCCACGATGTTTACAAATTCCGAAAGCGAGGCGTCGTGGCAGGGGCGCAGCCTGGCAAAGTATGGCTTAAAAATGCCAGAGGCAATAAAATCTGATAAGCCAATGGCGATCAGCACCATGACCAACATCAGAATGCTCTGCCTCCGGTAGCGCCACACCAGGTATACTATCAACCCCAGGTAAAAAGGTATCCAAACCAGCTTCTCCGAAACAAACACCATTATGTTGTTCCAGAACGGGCTTTGCATGTCGTTCAGGTATAGAAATAGCTCTTTATCCAGTTGCTCGAGTGTCTCCATCCAGGTTTACTGCACGTGCAGCCAGTCAATGTCTTTTTTAAGGTAAGCCTGCGTTTTTTCTTCGGCGCTGCCAGGCTCAGGTATAAAATTATAATGCCAGGAGGCATGCGTAGGCAAGCTCATCAAAATAGACTCTATTCTGCCTTTGGTCAACAAACCGAACTTAGTGCCACGGTCATACACCAGGTTAAACTCCACATAGCGGCCACGGCGTATAAGTTGCCACTGCTTTTCACGCTCACCGTAAGGCAAGCCGCGGTTCTGGTTGATGATAGAAGTATAGTATGGGATAAAAGCATAGGCCACGTCCTGTACAAAGGCAAAGCGGTCTTCAAGACTGATCTCATCGGTAGCCATCAGCCTGTCGAAGAAAATGCCGCCAACGCCACGTGTCTCTTCACGGTGCTCGTTGTAGAAGTAATCGTCGGCCCACTTTTTAAACTCCGGATAGTAACTCGGGTGATGTTTGTCGCACACAGCTTTCATTTGTTCATGAAACGAACGCGCCTGCGCCAGGTCAAGGTAAATAGGGGTGAGGTCGATGCCACCACCAAACCATGCCTGTCCGTTGCCGGCCTCAAAATAGCGCACGTTCATGTGTGTGATGGGCACCATAGGGCTGTGCGGGTGCATTACCACTGAAACGCCAGTAGCAAAATAAGCAGGGTCGGGCATCTGCAGCATTTTCAGAAACTGAGGCGAAAGTTCGCCCTGCACAGCAGAAAAGTTAACGCCTCCTTTTTCCAGCACATTGCCATTCTCGATCACACGGGAAATACCACCGCCGCCGCCTTCGTGCTGCCACTCATCGGCATTAAACGTGGCTCCACCGTCGCACTCTTCGAGGGCCTGGCAAAGGTCTTTCTGAAACTGGCGCATAAACGCCTCTACTTTATCTCGAAACATACTAGAAGGACTTAAGATGTAAGACACAAGACAAAGGACATCCAAAAAAATTTATCAGTATTTATTATTCTGAATAGATGGTCGAATTAAAATCTGAACATGAACACAAAAAAAGTCTTGTGTCTTGTGTCCGATATCTTGTGTCTTTAAAACGCAGTTGCAAAATTACCGATAATTGCCATAGTACCGAAGCTATGCGCAGGATTTTAGAAAAAGGACTGAAATTCGTATTTTCGGGCAAAAGATTCGCATCATATGTCAAAAGATACCCTGGAAGCAACTAAGCTGGATATTGATCTGCTTAAAAAAGCTTACCGACTCATGATTACTGCCAAGACCATGGCAGACACCTATGAAGAAAATAAAGCCATCTGCAGCAAGTATGTACACAGTACCTCGCGCGGACACGAAGCCATACAGTTAGCTGCCGCTTTTCAGTTGCAGCCGTATGATTACGCCTCGCTGTACTACCGCGACGATTCTATTTTGCTGGGTATGGGCTTACAGCCTTATGAACTAATGCTGCAGCTGATGGCGAAAGCCGATGACCCGTTCTCGGGAGGTCGAACATACTATGGCCACCCATCATTAAAACGCGAAGGTTTCCCGACCATTCCGCACCAAAGCTCTGCCACTGGCATGCAGGCCATACCGGCTACTGGCATGGCGCATGGCATTGCTTACCTGGAAGGGCAGGGGCTGCTCAATGCCGATGAGAAGCCGGTAGTACTGTGCTCGCTTGGTGATGGTTCGGTTACAGAAGGCGAGGTGGCTGAAGCGTTCCAGATGGCTGTGCTCAAGAATTTACCTATTGTGTACCTGGTACAGGATAACGACTGGGGCATTTCGGCCACGGGCAAGGAAATGCGCGCCATGGATGCCTACGAGTATGCGGCTGGTTTTAAAGGGATGGAGCGCCTGCGCGTGAACGGTTCTGATTTCGAAGAGTCGTATGAGGGGATGAAGGTTGCCTTTGAATATGCCCGTAAAGTACGCCGACCTATACTAGTGCATGCTAAAGTGCCTTTGTTGGGGCATCATACTTCTGGTGTGCGCCGTGAGTGGTACCGTGGCGACAACCTGAACCAACACGCCGTAGATGATCCGATTCCAAAATTGCGCCATGCACTGCTTAATGCTGATCTTACTCAGGAAGATATTGACCAACTGGAGCAGGAGGCTGTGGCTTGCGTAGCCGCTGATTATCACAAAGCATTAGAGGCGCCAAACCCGGAGCCGGCTACGTTTGACCAGCACGAGTTTGCACCAACGCCGGTAACCGAGGAAAAAGGCGAAAGAGCACCAGCCGGCGCAGATAAAGCAATCATGGTGGATGCCGCTCTCCATGCTGTGGATGATATTCTTCGTACTTACCCTGAAGCCTTATTTTACGGCCAGGACGTAGGCGGCGAATTGGGTGGTGTGTTCCGTGAGGCGGCCTTGCTTGCTAAAAAGTATGGCGATGCCCGCGTATTCAACACCCCGATACAGGAAGCATACATTGTAGGCTCTACGGCGGGTATGTCGGCGGTTGGTGCCAAAGCTATTGTTGAGATCCAGTTTGCCGATTATATCTGGCCAGGTATAAATCAATTGGTGGAAGAGCTTTCCAAAAGCTGCTACCTGAGCAACGGCAAGTTCCCGATACAGTCAGTTATCCGTGTACCAATAGGTGCATATGGCGGTGGCGGTCCTTACCACTCTGGAAGTATAGAGTCCACGCTTCTGAACATCAGAGGTATAAAAGTGGTATTCCCGAGCAATGCTGCGGATATGAAAGGCCTGATGAAGGCTGCTTTCCTGGATCCGAACCCGGTGGTGATGCTAGAGCATAAAGGTATATACTGGTCTAAGGTTCCGGGCACCGAGGATGCCAAAACAGTTGAGCCGGATGAAAACTACATACTGCCGCTTGGCAAAGCCAACATTGTGCAGCACGCCGACGAGAAAGAAATGCGTATGGGCAACAGCTTAACTGTCATTACCTATGGCATGGGTGTTTACTGGGCTAAAACGGCAGCAAAGCAGTTCCCGGGCAGCATCGAGATCGTAGACCTGCGCACGCTTAACCCACTAGACTACGATACTGTAAAAGCATCTGTAGAGCGTCATGGCAAGGCTTTGGTTCTAACAGAAGAGCCACTCATGAACTCCTTCGCAGAGTCGCTGGCAGGCCGCCTATCCAAAGACTGCTTCCAGAAGCTGGATGCCCCAATCTATACTTTAGGAGCCGCAAATCTACCGGCGATTCCGCTTAATGTGGAGCTGGAGAAGATGATGCTCCCTAACCCGGAAAAGGTTGCAGCAAAGCTTGAGGAGTTGCTGAATTATTAGGTCTTAACCGCAGATTAATGGGGATTTTATGGATTAAGTAAGATTTCTCTCAATAACGTAAAAATGAGAAAGCCAGCAAATTATGCTGGCTTTCTCATTTTTGTTTAATGCTTCTTAATAAAGCTCTTCAATGTCTTTATCCCGAGATTGTACTTATGAGATTCGACAAAGCTTGTACGAAATCCTTCCAGTCCATAAAATCCCCATTAATTTGTGGTCTAATCACCATTAATCACCGGTCTAGAAAGGATAACCGATACCGATGTTCAGGGATGTCTGGTTGTTGCGGGTGAAGATCTGGGAGAACTTGAAGTTATCCAGTACAAATCGTTGGCCGCCAACTTCGGCGGGGTCTATTACTTTGGTGGCGATGTCGAAGCGAAGTACTACCACCGACAGGTCGAAGCGAATGCCGAAGCCTGTGCCAACAGCCAGTTCCTTGTAGAAACGCCCAAACTCAAAATTAGCACCCGGCTTAGAGGGGTCTTTCTTTAACTCCCAAACGTTACCGGCATCCACAAATACGGCCCCGTTGATAAAACTGAAAAGATTGAAGCGATACTCCGCACTGCCTTCCAGTAATACCTCGCCGGGCTGTTCCGCATTAAAATTGCGCGTAACAATGGTGTCGCCTTCCACAACTGTTTGTGACGTTGTAACATAAGAGCCCAAGCCAAGCCTACGCGACTGCCAAGCCCTTACACTGGTGGCACCGCCTGCAAAAAAGTGCTTGTCGTATGGCAATACATTGGAATCTAAAATTGGCTTTGCCACACCCGTATTGATGCGATAGGCAAAAAGACGCTTGCCACCAAGCGGAATATAACGGCGGTAATCCGGGTTGATGCGGGCGTACTGGAATGTGCGCAGGTCCCCGAGGTTCAGGTCAAGACCAAGCTCCTGCGTCAGACCTCCTAACTCCACACTCGTCCTGAAGTACCTAGCGTTTCTGGTCTGAGCAAAATCGTTGGTATTGTAAATAAAGTTGAATGACATGAATGAGAGCAAGGCACTCTCAAAACTCTCTGCCAAAGACCTGCTGTTACTGAAACGCTCCAGGAACCTGATAAAAGTAGAATCGACGCGGCTAACCTGTATGATGTTGAAGTTTACCGGCGAGAAAGTATACTGCATCACAGGAGGCATAGACGGGTTGCGGTAACGCTGCCAGATGTAATCCAGGCCCAACTGGTAATTAAGGCGCTTGTACTCGGTTCTGTCTTCTGAAGACAAGCCTGTGAAAAGCCTGGTTCTCGGATTAAGGTCGGAGAGGAGGCTTTTGTTTGTAAAAGGCACAAGTATAACCGGAAACGTTAACGACACATTGCCGCCATATTCCTTGATCATAACAGTTTCGCCATCCGACTCCGGGTCAAGCGAGATCTGTCCTTCCAGGCCGCCATAAACCCCGATGTCCAGGTTCTCGGCTCCACCAAAAATATTGCGCACCCGTAACCGCACGCTGGTAAAAGGCCCCGGCTTTCGCTCTGTAAAGTTTATACCTACCTCGGTTGTCTCCTGAAATTTTTTGGCAGGCACGGCATTAATAAAGGCGTTGAGTTGGTACACAGAATCGGTAGGGGATATTACCTTATTGTACAGCACATTGTTAAACTGGAACACATCCAGGTTAGAAAGCTTACGTTGTGTGGTGGTAGTTTGTAACTGGCTGTAAGGCAGACCAGGTGCTATATCAATTTTCTGGTTCAGGATCTCCGGGGAATAACGGTGCCGGTAAGCCAGGTAATTAATGCCGTTATACTTTATCGTATCGCGCGGTATGCCAAAGCGGTCCACGTCCGATTTAAAGTATACGTTTTTAATTCGATAAACCTTGTGCTGCTGTCCGTTTTCCGGGTTCTGAATAATAGTGTTTACCTGGGCAAAATTGCCTGCCGTCGTGGTGTCTATCTCGAAGTTGATATAGGCTCGGGCAAAATCATAATAGCCCCGGTTACGCAGCAGGTTATAAAGTCTGTCACGCTCACTGGTGAGTACATCCTCGTCGTAAATGTCGCCCAGTTTCAACAAAGACCTGTCGGTGTTCCTGAGCACAATTCGCTTTATGGCAGTATCCGGAATGGTATAGGTAAATTCCGAGTACCGGTAAGGTGTATTTTCGTTGATGTTTAGGGTGATATAAACAAGTTTGTCACGCTTCACCTCTTTGGTGTAGCTTACCTCGCTGTTAAAATACCCGTTGGAGTTCAGGAAGATCTCTATCTGATCAACGGTGCGCTGCATCTGTACAGAATCATAAATGGCAGGGGGCTCACCGATCTGCATCAGGAAATTACCTTCTTTCAGCTTTGTCTCCAGGCGTTCGATCTTGTTCTCATACTTGTTCCGGATCTTTACAATTTCGGTTGTATCGGTGCCGGCTTCCTTAATTTTAAGGGCGCGTTTTGCCTCCAGTTCTTTAATATTTTCCTGTATCTCCGGCGGATCGTAAAATTTTTTGCCAAAATTATAAAGGGCCAGGTAAGGGGCCGAGCCAAGCACCAGGCGGTTCGGTTCCTGCCTGTAAAGGCTCTGAATTGCAGTGGGATCCACGTTGTCCAGGCCCTTAGGTTTTATACTTACCAGCAGCTGTTCCTTCTCGCCGAGGTAGCGTGTAGGCACACAGCTTGCAAAAAGAAGCATTGTAAATACAAGGGCGTATATGTATACTCGTGATATCAAACGTCTATCCGGCTATGTTCTCGAAAGCAGTTGTAAAATACGTTAAATCCCTGCAAGTAAAAAAATACCGCAGCCAACACCAAGCCTTTGTAGTGGAGGGCGCAAAAAGTGCGCTGGAGTTACTGCAGTCCGACTTCGACATACAGTACCTGTTTGTAACGGAGTCTTTCCAGAAAGAAAATGCCTCTTTGCTATCCAAAAGTATAAAGTATGAGGTAGTTACAGAAAAAGAACTGGTGGCGGCAGGCACTTTCTCCAGTAATAACGCGGCCCTTGCAGTGGCAAGTATGCGCAATGTGCCACCCTTAACCCTGCAGCCACATGATTTTGTTGTTGCCCTCGACGATATACGTGACCCTGGCAACCTGGGTACTATTATCCGGATCGCGGATTGGTATGGCATAGAAAACGTAGTATGCTCCGAAACATGCGCCGATTTTTACAACCCCAAGGTTATCTCTTCCACCATGGGATCCTTTACCAGGATCAAGGTGCATTACCTGAACCTTGAAGACTGGCTGGCGCAGCACCACGACAAGTATAAAATTTACGGGGCTTCACTTGCAGGCGAAAATCTGCACCGCATGCAGTTAAAGCCGGAGGGCATTTTAATACTAGGCAACGAGGCCAACGGCATACGCCCCGAGGTTGCCAGACAGGTAAACCAACTGATAAAGATACCAGCCTTCGGTAAAGCAGAGTCGCTAAATGTGGCCACGGCCACGGCCATTATCATCGATAACTTTAAGCGTAACGCATAAAAGTAGAAAGACAAAAGATTATTTGACAAAGGACCGCTTGATAAAGAAGCTGTTTAGAGTTTTGATCAAAAGTACAAAACCACCATTGGTGGAGTTTTTCACCAGCAATTAAAAGTCACTGGCTATTATACTTGCTGGTGATAACACGCAGCAAGGGCAGGCAGTGTGGATTTTAGTAAACTCTAAACAGGCTCAAAGAAAGTTACCTGTAGATAACAAGTATAAAATTCTGGTTGTACTTGAGGAACCCCAGCATGGTATAACAAAAAGAGGAGCCACTGAAGCTCCTCTTTTTTCTCACCTTATTCACAAACATTTTATACTGCTAAAAGAAATCACCTTTATACTTCAGGTACATTTTTTTCAGGTCTGAAGCACTGCTAAGGTATACCTCTTTTGATCTTTTATCAGCCGGTCTTTTGTCCAAATGCTAGTTCAGCAATCTTAGACCAAAGCTGATCACATTAGCCTGCGGACCACGGTTGTCTTTGAACACATCGTTCATATTATACTTCACGAACAGGTTCAGGTTTCCGTATCCGATGATTCCCTCCAGACCATACTGAAAATCGCTCAGGTTGAAGTTATCACGGGTTTTGTCTTTCTCTGTTTTACCGTCTTCCTCATACTTTAGTTTTGTGTGGCTGCCTAAACGGTATCCGGCAAAACCACCTGCGCCGATCACAAAACCGTCTTTCCCGTTCTCACGCTTAAATTTCAGCATCGGCATGATCGGCACATTCACAGAGGAGTAGGTTAGTTTAGATTTCTCGAAGTTGCGCTCAGCATCCTCTGTAAAAACAGTCACTTTATTAATGTCCCTAACCACAATGTCATCATCAAACATAAAGTTGTTGAAGGCGAACTCGAAACCTGATACGATGTAGAACGGACTCTTACGACCACCGATCTGGTTGTTCAGGTGCAGGTTAAGGCTTACATACCTTGAGCCAAGCGTTTTCAGGTCGGGAACCTGCGTGTCGTCTGTGTCAACTAGGCTGTTGTAGCCCAGGTCGATGTCGAAGTTGAACTTGGTAGGCTTGTAATGCATTTCTTTGTGCACCTTGCGGGTACTGTCGCGCTGGGCCTTGTCAGGTATGTTCACGTTCACTTTCGTGTCATCGCCGTCTTCTTCCACTTCCACGTCAATCTTAAAGGATTTGTTGATGCGGATCTCGTGGCGTTCTTTTTTTACCTCGCCGGTTTTCTTGTCCTGCTCCTGCACGGTTACTGTTATGTGCTCCGATTTTCCATCAGCAGACTTTGCGGTGTTGAACGTAACGGTCATGTCTTTCTTGCCGCCAGTGGTGTTTTCCATTTTATCTACCTGGTCAACATACTTGTTCAGTTCGCGCATCAGAGAGTCCAGGCTGTAGTTCTGGAAGGCTTTCAGCTGCTCTATGTTCTGGAGTTGAAGTATAAGCTTAGCTCCGTTGGCCATCTTCACTACAATGGTGTCCTGCTCTGAAGTGAGGCGTTGTTTTACGGTAAGGCCGCCTTTGGCAGACACACCGGTGACTGTGGCCATGATGATGGCCATGATTAGTAGTACTCGTTTCATGGTTTTTGTAGGTTAGAGATTAATTACTTTAGATAATTTCTGTTTCCCGATCTGAGTTTCCAGCGCCACTCTGTCGGCTTTGATACCAAGGGCTGCCAGTTCTACCTGCTCGCCGTTGGCCAGATTGCGAGCCTGCTTAAAAATGTTCTTAGCAAGCCTGGCTTTCTTCTCAAAACCACTCTCATCCGCCGCTTCCTCAGTTGCTGTGGCAGGGGTTGCAGCGCGTTTTATAATGATCTCAACAGGCTTGGCATTCAGATCTGCGCTGGCTGCCATGGCAGCAGAGGCAATGGGTTTGGCTATTGAGGCCTCCGTTTCAATTGCCGCTGGTTTTTCAGCTGTCGGGGTGTTACTGGCGATGGCCTGCTGCACATCTGCCTTCGGTTTTACTTCTGCTGCCACTACGCGGGCTGTTTTTGTTTGCTGTACAGCTTTTGTTGTTGCCTTTGCAATAGTGGCAGGTTTATCAACCGTTTCTGTAATCTTAGATGCAGGGGTTGCATCGTCGGTTGCCTGGGGTTCAGAAATTTTTTCAGTTTTTGTTTCGGCCTGTGCTATGGTCTCTGTTGCTGGCACGGTAGAGATCGGTGTTTCCTGCAGTACAGGTTTTTCCTGCTGCACCAGCGCATCGCTTACCTCCGGCGTAGACTTGATGTTATAGAAAACAACGCCCACTGTAAGCAACAGCGAAAGCGTGGCCGCCACAGACGAGTAGATCCACATAAAACTGCGTTTCTCTTCCTCTTTCTCAGGTTTTATATGGTGAGGCAGCTCAGCTTCCATTCTGTCCTGAAGCCTGTTCCAGAGGTAGGCGGGAGGAGTGGGAGAGGTGTTGCCCAAACGCTCCTTAAATATTTTGTCTATTTCTTCTGGTCTCATGGTATCCTCCTTTTTTTAAACGGCTATGGCGTTTTGTCCTTCCAGTCTGCGCTGCAGCATGGCCCTTGCCTTGCTCAACTGGGACTTGGAAGTACCCTCGTTTATACCTAGCATGTCAGCTATTTCTTTGTGTGAGTATCCTTCTATGGCGTACAGGTTAAAAACAGCCCTGTAACCGGCAGGCAGTGTGTGCAGCAGCTCCATCAGTTCGCCTTCCGCCAGGTCGTGGTCAGCGCCTGTTGTTCCGGCCACCTGCACATGGCTGTCTTCGATGGCAAGGTGCAGGGGCTCTTTTTTGCGTAAAAATGCAAGGGCCTCGTTTACCATAATGCGGCGCACCCAGCCTTCAAAACTGCCTTTTGCCTCAAAGCGATCAACGTTCTGGTAGATTTTCATAAACCCGTTCAACAAAGCCTCTTCCGCATCCATGTCGTTTTTAAGGTAACGCAGGCACACGCCGTACATCTTGGCAGCATACTGCTCATACAACACTTTCTGTGCTTTACTGTCAGCCTTACGGCATCCCGCTATTAACTCCGCTTCAGACACGTTGTGTAATGGTTTATCAAATAATACAGTTTGTTATACTTTGATTTGAGGGTTTTTTACCGCCCTTTAACCAATAGATGTAAGATACCATACCAGGGGTTGCCTGGGCTGGTATAAATTTCGCGATATTTTTCCCTATAGCCAATCTGTTAGTCACAAAGTATTGGTATTCAGCTATAAATAATATATAAATCGTTTCCGCATCCTGACATAAAAAAAGCCACAAGGCTTAATTCCTGCGGCTTTTCTTTCTAAATCTTTTCTGGTTTTCTGAGGATCTCCTCCATCACGGACCATACGTTGCGTGCCAGAATTTTCTGGCCTTCTTCAGTGGGGTGTATGCCGTCGCCCTGGTTTAGCTCAGGATTCCCGGCCACGCCTTCCAGTAAAAACGGGATCAGGGCAACGTTTTCTTCCTTAGCCAGGTCGGCGTATACTTTCTGAAAGGCTGCCGTGTATCTTTGGCCCATACTTGGCGGCATCTGCATTCCGGCAAGTATAATTTCTGCCTCCGGATTCTTTTCACGCACTTTTTGTATGATCGCCTGCAGGTTTTTATAGGTCTCATCGGGGTCAATGCCGCGCAGGCCATCGTTGGCACCTAATTCCAGCACAAATACATCAACAGGTTGTTTAAGAAGCCAATTGATACGGCTTTTGCCACCGGCAGAAGTCTCACCGCTTACACCGGCATTTATTACTTTGTAAGGCAGGTTTAATGAGTCTATCTTTTGCTGGATCAGCGCCGGGAATGCCTGGTCAGGTTCCAGGCCATACCCGGCGGTCAGGCTGTTGCCGAAAAACAGGATGGTCCTGGTTCTTTCGGCCTTTTCCACCCCGGTTGGGGCCTCCACAGTACCGTTTGCTTTTTCTTCAGTATCGAGCGTAGTGGATCTGTCGGCTTCGCTGCAACCATACACGCTGATACAGGCGGCGGAAATAAGTATGAAAAAATAGCGTTTTAGCATCATTTATAAGCTTTGTTTCTTAAATTTATACTTGGCTGTACTGTAAACATTAACACAGCCTGCTGGTTTAGCAATTTTAAGCAACTAGTACTATCATACGCATTGCCGTAAACGTACACACTACCTAAACAACAACCAACGTGTCTGTTATACTTGAAATTAACGATCTTGAGAAAACCTATTACAGTGGACATCATCCGCTCACTGTGCTGCAAGGTATAAATTTTTCGCTACAGGCCGGCGATACCTGTGCCATTGTTGGCCCCTCCGGCAGCGGCAAAACAACATTGCTGGGACTCTGCGCCGGCCTCGACAGGGCCTCTTCCGGTTCTGTTATACTTAACGGTATAAAATTAGATGACCTTTCAGAAGATGAACGCGCTCATGTCCGCAATCAGTATGTGGGCTTTATATTCCAGAACTTTCAACTGATACCTACCTTAACTGCGCTTGAGAACGTGATGGTGCCCCTGGAGCTGCGCGGAGAGCGCAATGTGCACCGGCAGGCCATGGACCTGCTTTCCCGCGTAGGGCTTGCTGAACGCCACGACCATTACCCGACCCAGTTATCTGGCGGCGAGCAGCAGCGCGTGTCGCTGGCAAGGGCTTTCTCTAACAAACCTGCCATACTTTTCGCCGATGAGCCAACCGGTAACCTGGACGAGGAAACAGGCCAGCGCGTTGAAAAGCTACTTTTCGACCTGAACCGTGAAGCATGCACCACGCTGGTACTGGTAACGCACGACCTGGAGCTTGCCGAAAAAACTGACCGCATCATCCGGATCAAGGGCGGGACAGTAGTATCAGACCAAACAACGGCATTAATGAGGAATGAATAATTAAGAATGATCAATGAATAATTATTAGTCCTTCATACCTAATTAAACATTCTTCATTCCTCAATATTCATTATTAATCACTTATTGGCAAACCTATGCAACCTGATACTAAACGACCGCTGAACTTACCCTGGCTGTTTAAAATGGCTTGGCGCGACAGCCGCCGTAACCGAGGTAAACTGGCCCTGTTCATCTCCTCGATCGTGCTTGGCATTGCAGCCCTGGTAGCCATAAACTCTTTCTCAGACAACCTGCGCACTGACATCGATAAGCAGGCCAAATCGCTGATTGGGGCTGACCTGGTGGTGGCGGCCAGCAAGGAGATCGAGCCCGATATGCAAAAGCTGCTGGATTCGCTTGCTATTGGCGGCGATCGTTCTGATGAGGTGCGTTTTGTGTCGATGGTATACTTTCAGGCCTCGCAGGGTACCCGGCTGGTGCAGGTGAGGGCTTTGGAGAAAGGTGGTTTTCCGTATTACGGAGCTATCGAAACAGAACCCCAGAGCGCTAGCAGAGAATTCAGGGAGGGTGGCAGAAAAGCGTTGGTAGACCATACTTTGTTATTGCAGTACAACACCAAACCCGGCGACTCGATCAAAGTAGGTAACCTGACGTTTGAAATAGCCGGCGCCTTGCACAAGATACCGGGGCAGTCGGCCATGACGGCAACCATTGCACCGGCTGTATACATCCCGCGCCGCTACCTCGATGAAACCGGGCTTTTGCAGCGTGGCAGTCGCATCAGCTATTACCATTATTACAAGTTGCCAGAAATCACTGACCCCGATAAACTTACCAAAAAACTGGAGCCACGCTTTGAGGAGGCTGGCTTTGGCTTTGATACCGTTAACAGCCGAAAGGAAGGTACCGGCAAGGCTTACGAAGACCTGGCAAGTTTCCTGGCATTGGTTGGCTTTGTGGCCCTGTTGCTGGGCTGCGTGGGTGTGGCCAGTGCTGTGCACGTTTATATCCGGGAAAAACTGGCCACCATTGGTGTGCTGCGCTGCCTGGGTGTAAGCGGTAAGCAGGCATTCCTTATTTACCTCTTCCAGGTTATGGCCATGGGACTGATCGGTTCTGTGGTGGGAGCCATACTTGGCAGCCTGATACAGTTATACTTGCCGGAGCTTTTTAAAGCGTTCCTTCCGGTAGAGGTTACAGTGGCTGTGTCGTGGGTGGCTATTCTGGAGGGGATTGCAATTGGCCTGGTGGTTTCTGTCTTGTTTGCCCTATTGCCATTGCTCTCCATACGCAATGTGTCTCCGCTGATTACGCTTCGAGCCGGCATCGAGCACCTGACAGATCAAAAAGACAAAGTGCGCTGGGCAGTGTACCTGCTTATACTTTCCTTTATTTTTGTTTTTGCCTATTTCCAGCTTAACTCCTGGTTGCGTGCGCTTTCGTTTACAGGCGGCGTAATTGTGGCCTTTCTTATACTTGCCTTACTGGCCAGGGCCATGATGTGGTTTGTTAAGCGCTTCTTCCCGGTTAACTGGGGCTACGTGTGGCGCCAGAGCCTTGCCAACCTGTACCGCCCTAACAACCAGACCTTGCTGCTTACTGTATCCATCGGACTTGGCACGGCCCTCATCTCAACCCTGTTCCTGATGCAACGCCTGTTACTAAGCGAAGTGGCCATTGCAGGCAGCGAAAACCAGCCGAACCTGGTGCTGTTCGACATACAGAATGCACAGAAAGAGGAAATTGCCAGGGTAACCCGTGAGGCTGGCTTGCCTGTGCTGCAGTACGTGCCTGTGGTAACCATGCGCCTGGAGGAAATGAACGGGCTTACCGCCGCCGATGTGCGAAAAGACACTACCCTGGAAATTCCGGACTGGGCCTATACCCGAGAGTACCGTGTAACCTACCGCGACACGCTCATCAGTTCCGAAAAGGGTGTGGCAGGAGAATGGCAGGGTACAATCTCAAATCCTGACGCCCCTATACCTATCTCTTTGGAAAACCGTTACGCTGAACGGCTTAAAGTAAAAGTTGGCGACACCATGATCTTTAACGTGCAGGGTGCCTTGCTGCCAACTGTGGTCAGCCACCTTCGCGAAGTGGAGTGGAACCGGGTGCAAAGTAACTTCCTGGTGGTGTTTCCGAAAGGGGTGCTGGAGGAGGCACCGCAGTTTCATGTGCTCATGACTCGCACCGACTCTACCGCACAGTCGGCCAGCTTTCAGCGCAACCTGGTGCAGCGTTTCCCCAATGTATCCGCCATCGACCTCGACCTCATACTCCAGACGCTGGACGATATCCTGAGCAAGATCTCTTTTGTGATCCGGTTCATGGCGCTTTTCAGCATCAGCACAGGTTTGCTGGTGTTAATCGGCTCGGTTAACATCAGCAAATACCAGCGTGTGCAGGAAAGTGTACTGCTACGTACGCTGGGGGCAAGCCGTAAGCAGATCCTGAGTATAAATGCCTTTGAGTATCTTTTACTGGGCGCTTTAGCTGCAGGCACCGGGGTTATACTTTCGGTAGGTGCCAGTTGGGCGTTGGCAGTCTTCAGTTTCGAGATCGAGTTCTTCCCGGATCTTACGCCACTACTTCCGGTTTTTGTAGGCATCACAGCACTTACAGTTTTTATAGGTATGCTCAACAGCAGGGGCATCCTGAATAAACCACCACTGGAGGTACTTCGCAGTGAAGCGTAAGGCCTGCCCTAAAGTATAAACTGAAGCCTCATTGCCACTTGCAGTGAGGCTTCAGGCGTTTTAATTGGTACACCAAGTATAACATAATGTGGGCCTAAGAGGTACATACTAGCATCTTTCAATACTATGTATCGAGACCTATGAATACGAAACACGAAGAAAATAAAGGCAAAACTGTTTTGATAACCGGGGCCTCCAATGGCTTCGGGATGGAGTTTGCGAAGATATTTGCAAGAGATGGCTATAACCTGGTGCTCGTGGCCAGAAGCACTGAACGCCTCCGAAGACTGGGCTACCAGTTGCAGGATAAACATCAACTGGAGAAAGTTTCCGTGATCACAGCAGATCTTTCGGAGCCGGGGGTGGCAAAGGAAGTATACCAGCAAGTGAAGGAAAGCGGCATACACGTGGATATACTTGTAAACAATGCGGGTGCAGGCATACACGGCCCCTTCGATGAGACCGACCTTGAGCGTGAGCAGTCCATTATTCAGCTTAACATAAACACGCCGGTTGAGCTTACCAAGCATTTTTTAAAAGAGATGATGCAGAAGGGAGAAGGAAAGATCCTGAACGTGGCCTCTATTGTGTCGTTTATGCCTTCGCCGCTGATGGCTATTTACGGGGCAACCAAGGCATTTATACTTTCCTTTTCAGAGGCTTTGGCTAATGAGTTGAAAGGAACCGGTATTACGGTAACTGCCCTTTGCCCTGGTGCCAGTGATACCATGTTTTTCAGAAGGGCAGGGGCTGCGCACACCCGTGCGGCCAACGGAGAATTGTTAGACCCTGCAGAAGTGGCACAGGATGGCTACAAAGCGTTGATGAACGGGGAAGTGAAGGTGGTGTCGGGGCTGAAGACAAAGCTGCAGGCAACCAGCTCAAACCTTATACCGGACACTGCCCTGGCTGCCGGTATGCGCTACCAAATGGAGGAGTCCGACGCCTGGAAAGAGAGCAAACTATAGCAGGCAAAGGCATAGCCATAGGGCACAAAAAAAAGAAGGAATCTTTTACAGATTCCTTCTTCCTAAGCATAGACAACTAATGCCATCTGCTTAATTTTTATACTTTATACGGTCGGCTTTAACGCAGGTTATACTTCCCGAAAAAAATATTTTTAAATTAATAACTATCGGTGGCCAGCATCACTAAAGTGCAGTGGTGCATAGTCTCGATGTTGGCATCGGCGGCCATTCTCTCAAACTCCAGGTTTTCTGTGCCAGGGTTAAAAATGATGCGCTTCGGTTTTAATGAAAGTATGTAGTCGTACCAATAAGGCTGATTTCTGGGGCCAACATATAATGTAACGGTGTCTACATCCTCGATCGGCTGGTTGAGGTCCGTAACGATGGGTTTTCCGCCAACTTCAGACTTACGAATGCCAACCGGAACCACCTCATGCCCATGCTGCTGTAAACGGTGCACCGCTTTATAGGCATAGCGCGTGGGGTTATCCGTGGCACCAACAACAACTGTCTTTTTCATGCTGCTTATCATATTAAGGTGTTTACAAATACAAAACGCCGTCAGGCTGTTGCTTATACTTTACGGGCAAAGCTGCCATGGGTGGTCAAATGTTCTCAAAAACGGCTCAGGCGATACGAACACCGGCCTTAAGGGCAGCCATCTCGGCACAACGTTCGCCATCCATGGCCGCAGACACGATACCACCGGCATAACCGGCACCCTCGCCGCACGGGAACAGCCTTTGTACCTGCACATGCTCCAGCGTTTCTCGGTCGCGGGGGATACGCACCGGCGAGGAAGTTCGGCTTTCAACGCCCACGATCTGCGCCTCGTTGGTAAGGTAGCCACGCATCTTGCTTCCGAATGCCTTAAAACCTTCGCGCAATCGGTACGCCATGTCTTCTGAAAAAAGCTTGTTCATGTCCATAGAAACAAGGCCAGGCTGGTAAGACGTTTCCAGCAACTGCTTGCTTAATTTACGATCAACAAAATCTTTCAGCAACTGCGCAGGGGCAGCCTGTGTGCCGCCTGCCATATCGCAGGCTTTCTGCTCAAGTGCCTGCTGCATCCGGAGACCTGCCAACGGGCCATACTTCTCCAGTTCCATATCTTCCAGCTCAATGGCTACTACAATACCCGAGTTAGAAAAGCGGGAATCGCGGCGGCTCGGCGACATGCCGTTAACCACTACCTCGCCGGGGGCAGTTGCCGATGGCACTATGAACCCGCCCGGGCACATGCAGAACGAGAAGATACCACGCTGTTTACCATTATAATGTGTTTGGTGCACCAGTGCGTATGAAGATGCCGGCAAGTATGGCCCGCGGTCTTCGCATTTATACTGTATGCTATCGATTAGTTTCTGCTGATGCTCTACGCGCACTCCCATGGCAAAAGGCTTAGCCTCTATGGTAACACCTTTTTCATGTAGCAGCTCAAAAATATCGCGGGCACTGTGGCCTGTGGCAAGTATAACCGATTCGCCTAAGTAAGTATGACCATCAGAAGTTACCACACCGCGCATTTCATCAACGTCAAGTATAAAATCGGAAACACGCTTATCGAACAGTACTTCGCCGCCAGCGGCACGCACCGTTTCCCGGATGGCCTCAATGATCTTGGGTAATTTATTGGTACCTATGTGCGGGTGTGCATCGAACAGTATATCGGGAGTAGCACCGTGCTGTACCAGTATCTGAAGTATGCGCTGCAGGTCGCCACGCTTTTTAGAGCGGGTGTACAGCTTGCCGTCAGAATAAGTACCTGCGCCACCCTCTCCGAAGCAATAATTGGAGTCTGGGTTTACTGTATGCTCTTTGTTAATAGCTGCCAGATCGCGACGACGGCTTCTTACATCTTTTCCGCGCTCCAGCACAACCGGCTTTAGCCCTAACTCAATACAACGCAAAGCAGCAAACAGCCCAGCCGGACCAGCGCCAACTATAACAACCTGCCTGGCATTGCTCACATCCGGATAAGTATAAACAGGGGAGATGATATCAGCGGGAGGGGTATCCAGGTAGATGTCGGCACGAACGCGTACCAGCACCTGGCGGCCACGGGCATCAATTGAGCGTTTTACCCGGTGCACAAATTTTATTTCCTCTGGATTAACCCGGGCACTTTTCAGAATCTCGTGCTCTAACTGTTGCGCATCAAAGGCAACTTCCGGTGCGAACACCAGGTCTAATTCTTTTTTTCTCATAAAATATGGGTAAGGTAGCTAGCCTTAAACCTGTTTAATTGTTGGATTGCTGAATTGTTAGATTGTTAATTCAGCAATGATTGATATTAACACAACAAAGATAATGCAAATTCATTCTGCTTAAAAAAAGACGCACACAGTTCGGAAAGAAACTGTGTGCATCAAAATAACAATTAACAATTTAACAATTCAGCAATTACTGCTCTCCATTCAACACTTTCTCTACCCAGCCTTTGCCCCATTCTTCAATTTCCTGTTCACTCCATAATTCGGGGTAGAAAATGCGTTTCTGGAACTTAGGAGGGAGGTATTTCATCCAGTTGGTACCGCCGGTTGCAGCAATGACTTCCGGGTCACGCTGCAGGTAACGCACCGCTGATTTGTAGTGCATCAGTGGCCAGTTCACATTCACGTTGCTGTCGAGGGCACGCAGGGCTTTTACTAGTTTAGGTTCCTGTTGCTGGCCCTCAGGCAGTCTCTTGTATACACTCCACAAATTAGTATGCTGGTATTGCTTGGCGAACTTAATCAGCTGATCTGTATACTTTTCCTCGAACTGAACTAAAGTAAGGGTTTTAGCGCCGGAGGCAACCTCGGTGGCACCTTCCTTCCAGTAAATACAGCCGATCATTTCTTCCTGTGTGCTCTGCAAACCCAACACAGCTCTCTTGTCTTTGGCCACCAGGTTGCGCAGGTCGGTAGAGGCGATCTCTATCATGCGGTACTGCGCCGACTGGAAACCGCTGGCTGGCATCAGGGCCATCCGGAACTGCAGGAACTGTTTCGGGTCCATGCCGTCCACCATCACATCAAAAGAGTTGATCAGGTTGTCGAAGTAGCGGTTGATGCGCTTCACGCGTTTGGTGAGCTGATCGCCGGTAATATCTTTTTCCTCAGCTATTTGTCTGTATTCTTCCAGGCACAGTTTAAAGTATAACTCTGTTATCTGGTGGTAAATGATAAATATCTTCTCATCCGGAATATTGGTGCGTGGGTTTTGCAGGCTCAGCAGTGTATCGAGGTGGATGTAGTCCCAGTAGTTAAGGAAATTAGTGTAAAAAAGCCCCTCCAGGTAAGCAGCCAGGTCCTGCCCAAGCGGCACATACTTTTCCTCCAGCCTTTTTAACTGCTCCAGTACTTCGGGTTTAAATGAATGCTCCATCTAAAACGTTTTACGGATGATCAAATATTTATATGGCGCAAAGTAAAGAAATAAAACGGTGCCAATAATGACAAAAGTCAACATTTGCCGGCACAGTCCTTTGCGCAATGGCACACCTACCTCGTCCTGACAAAAGCATAATTGCTAGATCGAATGAGCCGGTTTGTAGAAAAATCGGGTTCTTTTGTAGAAATAAACCTATTTTAGCCTAAGATTACTGTAAAACCGGGAGTTAATTCATAAATTTGGTTTTTACGATATTTAATCGAGCTTTTATCTATTATGGCTGAAAAAAGCAGCGTTTTTGATATGATTGGCCCCGTGATGATCGGGCCATCCAGTTCTCATACAGCGGGTGTGGTGCGCATTGCACGTGCCGCCATACGCATACTTGGTGCCGCCCCGGAAGAGGCCATCATCACGTTTTACAACTCTTTTGCCCGCACTTACGAGGGACATGGCAGCGATCGTGCCATTGTGGCGGGCCTGCTCGATTTTAAAACCGACGACAAACGCATAAAGGATGCTTTCGACCATGCCAAAGAAAGAGGCCTGAAGTATACTTTCAAGTCTGTTGGCAATGCCTCTACCATGCACCCGAACACCATAAAGCTTAACCTGAAAGCCGGCGACCGCCAGGTAGAGGTTATAGGCCAGAGCAGGGGAGGCGGCGTTATCAAGATTGTGGAAGTGGACGGCTTTACAGCTAATTTCTCGGCCACGCTGCACACCCTGATCATTGATGCCGACGATGTGCGCGGAAGTATAGCCTTTATCGCCTCCGTGCTGGCCCACGACGACTGCAACATTGCTACCATGAACGTTTCGCGCAAGGGTAAGAACGAAATGGCGCGTCAGTTTATCGAAATGGACTCTGGCATTAAACCGATCACACTGGAATACCTGAAGCAGTTAAGCTGGGTAAAACACGTGGTTTACATCCCGAACATAGACCTTTAAAAACAGATAGTGACTATGAAAAAATCAAAGCTTTTGTTGCTTGCCCTTGGCCTGGCCTGTACTGCAGGATTACAGGATAGTATGGCGCAACAGGCACCTGCCAATGGCACCTGGTCTTTGCAGGAAGCCATTAACTATGCCATACAAAACAACCTGCGCGTTAAGCAGGCCAAAGTAAACAGCGACATAGCAGACGTTAACCTGAAGCAGTCTAAGTTTGACCTGTTGCCAAGTATAAACGGCAACGCTTCGCATACTTACAACTATGGTTCGTCCGTGGACCCTCTTACGAGTGAGTTCCGTACGCAGCAGATCCGGTCAAATAACTTTTCGGTGAGCAGCTCAGTGCCGTTATTCCAAGGGTTTCAGCAGCAGAACCAGGTAAAGCAGAACAGGTTGCTGGCACAGGCCGGCGCCAACGATGTGCAGGCAATGCAGAACGATATTATCCTGCAGGTCATCACCTCGTACCTAAATGTGCTATTCTCGAATGAGTTGCTTAAAACCGCCGAACTGCAACGAGCCAACACAGAGCAGCAGTTAAAGCGCACCCGCATACTATTCGATGCAGGTAGCGTGGCACAGACAAACGTGCTGGAGCTCGAGGCAAAGTTTGCGTCGGATGAGTTGAACGTGATCAATGCACAGAACCAGATCGACATTTCCAAACTGAACCTGATCCAGCTGCTCGACCTGGAAAAACCAGAAAAGTTTGACATTGTGATACCGGAGATTCCGGAGCCTACGATCAACCCGGTTGCCATATCGCCTGATCAGGTGTATGATGTTGCCGTGCAAACCCTGCCGGATATCCAGAGCGCAGACCTGCGTGCCCGTAGCGCAGAGGTAGGCGTTGCCATTGCCAGAGGCGCTTATTACCCGCGCTTTAATTTCGGGGCAGGTATCTTTACAGGTTACTCCAGTGCACGTTTATCACCGGTGGCTACCCAGATCGATGGTGCTTTTCAGCGCCAGATTCTTGGTTTCCAGAACCCGGATGGAACAAACCCACTGGTAGTATACTTCCCGGAGAGTACACGTGGCGAGTATACCTTCAGCGATCAGTTGGACGACAACCTGGGTAAGCAGCTGCAGTTCTCGCTGCAGGTGCCCATTTTTAACGGACTTGCTACTCGCAGCGCCGTACAGCGTGCCAAACTAAACCAGCAAAACGCGCAATTAAACGCAGAGCTTGAGCGCAACGCTTTACGCCAGACCATTGAGCAGGCAGCAGCCGATGCACAGGCAGCTTATAAAAAGTATGTTGCCGCCAAACGCCAGGTAGAGTCGCTGGAGCAGGGTTACCGTAACGCAGAGTTGCGCCTCAACAGCGGGGTTATCAATACAGTTGATTTTAACGTGATAGCCAATAACTACCGCAGAGCACAATCAGACCTGATCCAGGCAAAGTATGATTACTTCTTTAAACTAAAAGTACTTGACTTTTATCAAGGCAAAGACATCTCATTCTAAAAGAACATGGCAAAGAAAAAATCGAAACTGATACCGATACTGGTTGTGGTGCTGGTAGTGCTGCTGGTTGGCATTATTGTGGCAAAAAAAGCCGGCTGGATCGGTAAAGAAGAAGGCATTGAAGTGGTAGTGGCGGAAGCCAAAAAGACAGAAATCGTTGAAAAGGTAAGCGCCTCCGGCAAAATTCAGCCAGAAACGGAAGTAAAGATCAGCCCCGACGTTTCAGGTGAGATCATTGAGCTGAATGTGGAAGAAGGCGACTCTGTGGTGAAAGGCCAGCTTTTGGTGCGCATTCGCCCTGACAACTATCAGTCGTTTGTGGATGCGCAGCAGGCAAGTGTAAATGCAGCCAGAGCTAACCTTGCCCAGACAAAAGCAAGACTGGGCCAGGCACAGGCTAACCTAACGCAGGCCAAGCAGACTTACGATCGCAATAAAATGCTTTACGACCAGAAAGTGATCTCGCAGGCCGACTGGCAGCAGGCAGTAGCCAATTACGAGACAGCCAGGCAGGAAGTGGAGTCGTTGCGCCAGAGTGTAAGAGCATCGGAATATAACATCCAGAATGCCCTTGCCGCCTTAAAAGATGCCCGCGAAAACCTGAACAAGACAACGATCTATGCTCCTGTTAGCGGCATCGTGTCGAAACTTAACGTAGAGCGCGGCGAACGCGTGGTAGGTACTTCACAAATGGCCGGTACCGAGATCATGCGCATCGCCAACCTGAACAACATGGAAGTGCGCGTCAACGTGAACGAGAACGACATTATACGTGTAGCGCTTGGCGACTCTGTGGAGGTAGAAGTAGACTCTTATGCCAGCAAAGATGAAAAGTTCAAAGGCGTGGTTACCTCCATTGCCAACACGGCCAAAGATGCCGCCTCACTGGAGGCAGTTACGGAGTTTGAGGTGCGTATCCGTTTGCTTAACGAGTCTTATAGCCACCTTTCTAAAAACAATGCACGTCCTTTCCGTCCGGGCATGACCGCCTCGGTTGATATCATTACAGAGCGAAAACCTAATGTTTTATCCGTACCTTTGTCTGCTGTTACGACCCGCTCTAACGAGAAAAAACCGGCTGATAAAGACAGTAAAGAGGACGAAGAAACTCAGAATCAAGCTAATGAGCAAGCGCAGAAGGCACCTGTAAAAGTGGAAGAAGTAGTTTTTGTATATGACAAGGCTACCAACTCTGTAAACACTGCAAATGTGAAAACAGGCATCAGCGATTTTGAGAATATGGAAATCATCAGCGGAATCAAGCCGGGGCAGAAAGTGGTAACAGGTCCTTTCAGGGCAGTGTCTACTACACTGAAAGATGGCGCCAAGGTAGCCGTGAAGGATGCCAAATCGCTGGATAAGGCAGCCATTGCTGCTGAGAGCAAGGATTAAATTAATACCAAACATTGGAAAAAGTAGCCGTTTTGGGAGGAGGAAGCTGGGCATCGGCCCTTGTCAAGATCCTCTCGGAGAACAAATCGCAGGTACACTGGTGGATGCGCAACAAAAACGATGTGCAGCACCTGATCAATTTTAAACATAATCCCCGTTACCTGAGCGGGGTATCTTACGACCTGAACTACGTTAAACCCTCATCGGATATTGCATCTGTGGTGTCCGTGGCGGATTGGGTGATACTGGCAGTGCCGGCAGCCTTTGTGCAGGAAGCTCTTACTGGTCTTGCAACCGATGCCTTCCATGGAAAAGTGGTGGTATCAGCCGTAAAAGGCATGATCCCAAAAGAGAACATCCTGATCTCGGATTACATGGAGCGGGTTTACCAGGTGCCAAATTCGCACCAGTTGGTAATTGCCGGTCCATGCCATGCCGAAGAGGTTGCCCTCGAAAAGCAGTCATACCTTACAATCGGGTCGCATGACGTAAGCACAGCAGAGCGTTTCTGCGAAATGCTGCGCAACCGCTATGTAAAAGCCAACCCACTCGATGACCTGGACGGGATAGAGTATTGTGCCGTGATGAAGAACATTATTGCCCTGGCCTGTGGCATTGCCCGTGGCCTGAACTATGGCGATAATTTCCAGGCGGTACTGGTTTCCAATGCCATGTTCGAGATCGAGCGTTTCCTGGATGCCAAAATGCCGCTGCACCGTGCCTTGAGCGGCTCTGCCTACCTTGGCGACTTACTTGTAACTGCTTACTCGCAGTTTAGCCGTAACCGTACTTTTGGTAACATGATTGGCCGTGGGTATACTGTTAAATCGGCGCAGGTAGAGATGAACATGGTAGCAGAAGGCTATTACGCAGTACAAAGTATATTTGAACTCAACAAAAAGCTTGGCGTGGATATGCCCATCACGAGTGCCGTGTATAACATACTTTACGAGCGCATTTCGCCGGCAGTGGAGTTTGAGATCTTGAAGGAGAAATTCAAATAAGAAAAAGAGAGGTGTTCAGGAAACGGACACCTCTTTTCGTTTATAACCTTACCTGTTTCAGCACATCATCTCCCATAGACCTGTAAGCCGTCATGATGGCCATGGCTGAAGCCAGCAATACAAAGTATACCGCGCTGAAAGCGGCTAACTGGTAGAAGTAGAAAGAGGAAAAGTCCTTGAAGTATAAAAGCGCAATCGTAAGGCCCGACATCAGTGCCCCGACAATGCCAAGTATAAATGCCCTGAGTGTGGTTTGCCTCGGAAGCTGATCGATCAATGTCTGGCTTTTCAGGTGCCAGTGCAAAGGGAATATCTGCTGTGAACGGGTTGCCTTGCGGGTGGCTTTCGTAACCATAAACGTGATGATAAAGCTAAAGATCATGCTGGCCGAGGTAAGGTAACTGGACACACTGTTTCTGCCGAAAAGCGGTATCAGCTCGTAGTTGTACCAGATAGTATGGGCCAGGGCCAGGCCAAGCACAGCAGTAGCCACAGCTGATGTTACTGCAACAATTAAAATGAACCTGTAATTAAGGCTGAGCGGCATACTTTAACTGGTTTAGTACTATATTTTTATACTTCTTTTGGCTCTAAAAGATATTCTATACTTTTGGAGCTACTGTTCAGAACAGTAAGCTTACCTTATAACAATGCAAATTTAAAATGACAGCATGTACTTGCTACCAGCCCACCGATGCCACAACAACAGAAAAATAAAAGGCATTTTCAGCAGATAGACGTCCTGAAAGGCTTGGCGATCATCGCCGTTATCATCCTGCATTCATTGTCAAAGGCTGAGCTGAAACAATACTTTGCCTATTACCACATCTGGCAGGCGGTACCAGTGTTTATGATACTGATGGGTCTGAACCTGGGACTTTCGCTCAAGCCAGCGCCTTTCACCAGCCTTTACTCAAAAGTATACTTCAGCAAAAAAGCCACTCGCCTGTTAATTCCTTTTCTGGTTGTTTTTCTCATATCCATACCGTTGGGTATACTTTGGCAGCAACTATTCGCCCGGGATGTACTGGAGTTTAGCGAATATACATTGATCGGCGTTCTGCCTGTTTCCGGCCGGGGCAATTATTTTATTACCCTGCTTTTGCAATCCATAGTTGTGCTGCCCGTACTTGGCTATTTTTTTAGAAAAAGGCCGGTGCTAACAACAATAGGCTTGGTGGCGCTGGAAGTAGCCTTTCTGCTGTTAAGCAAGCAGTATAGTTGGTTTGTTGAAAAAGGGTATCTGTACAGTGCTGCTTTACCGCGCTATTTTTCGGCACTTGCTTACGGTTTGTGGCTGGCTAAAGCGTTTACTCAACCTTTTAATTGGAGGGTTGTTGTTCCATTTTTAGTGCTTGGTTTAATCGGGGCCCTATATTTATACCTTGCCGCTACCATGCAGCTAGACATTGACCCTGTATATGACAGCTGGGAAATGCAAAATGTGATTTCATTTGGTTATGCAGCACTGCTAATTTTAGTAGGCTTTTACACTTTGCCATTCGCCTCTAAAAACCCGGTGTTAACCATACTTGCCGTACTTGGGCAGGCATCGTACCATATTTTTTTGGTGCAGGTGTTATACTTTGGCCTTGCCATCGAAAACAAATACCTGTTGCTTAACTTGCCTGTTTGCCTGGCAATCGGGTATTTGTTTTATCGCCTTGAAACCTGGGTTACAAGTAAGTACTTAGGTTAGCCGATCTTAAATGTCAGTGTAGTTATTGTGGTTATCATACCACGCCGGACTGCTTTAAAATTTACCGGAATGTTTTATATTTAGCTGAAAGTACAGGGAATAAAATCGAACCTTTACCTGATGCCGAAAGACATTAGAAGCAGGTTCTCTGCACTACAGGCAATAGGCCAATAGCCGGAATAGTTTCTTGTATATGATAGTTGGCACAAATAGGTAATTAATGATGAAGAGGATTTTCTATTTCTTACTTACTCTTTCAATATGCTTAACATTGTTGATCGGATATTCTATTTATGAAAGTAAGTACAGCAGCTCGGCAGTACTGGGTTCAGAAAATGTGAAGAAGCTTCATGATGTACAATTAGGAATGGACTCTCTTACAGTTCTTCAGATTATGGGAAAGCCAAGTGATAGATATGTCTTAAAAGAAGAAATCTTTTACAACTATGAAGTGCCACCAGGTTCTTCATTTCAGGCTCAAATCATACTTAATAAAAGTGGGAAAGTAAGCTACATATCAGTTGTTCCTCATGTTGAAGAAGATTAATGACTAACAACTAATTGTGCTAACATAATCCATGCTCAACCTGTTCTGTCATTTTAGGTTAAGCATGTACGCGGTCCGTTATGTGGAATTAAATACGAATGAAAATGTTAAAACATGCTTTGGTGCTTACAACTTTAGTATTGGCCTCCTGTGGTCAATTTGAAAGCACAAATAATTCTGTTGCAAGCACTACCCAGCAAGAGGCAGTTTCAATAAATGAAAATAGAATTCATAATGCATTGAATTTTATAAATGGATACGTTGAAAATTCAAGTGAAATGAACCAATCAATTGGTATACTTGAATGGGTTAATTCGAATAGTTTAACTACAGATAGTTTCAAAACTGAATTAAAAAAAATAATTAACGAAGCATATATACAAGATCCAGAATTAGGGCTTGGCACTGACCCCATATTTGATGCTCAAGATAATCCAAGTGAAGGTTTTGAACTTGACTCTTTTAATGAAAATATAAACTATTTAACAGTTAAAGGAAAAAATTGGCCAGAATTTAAACTGACTATGAAAATTGTAGAAGTTAATGGTAACTGGCTAGTAGATGGTTGCGGAATGGTAAACATACCAAACGACAAAAGAGCCGAAAGATGAAAATTGCCCATAACCATAACTAAACTTTAGCAACGCCACTGTTTAGACCATTCCGTCACTTTGCTTCTAAAAGTGCGCAACAATCAAAACACCACAATCTTGCACATCAACGTAATTTGCGGACTAATTGAAAGCGATGGCCTGGTATTGATTACCCAGCGTAGTGAACGTATGTCGCAGCCGCTTTTATGGGAGTTTCCGGGTGGCAAGCAGGAGCAAGGCGAATCGGAAACAGAATGCCTGGAGCGTGAAGTGCAGGAAGAACTATGCATTAAAATTAAGCACCATAAAAGACTTACACCTGTGCGTTTTACTTACCCGGACAAGACCATAGAACTTGTGCCATATATCTGTTCCATTACAGAAGGTAGTATAAAACTCCGTGAGCATGCGAAGTATGAATGGGTAAAGCCTCAGCAACTTGCCCACTATAACTGGTGCCCCGCCGATATACCGATCGTACAGGAATACCTGCAGCAACTAAACCAGCACTAAAGCTGCCATACTTTTACCAGCGGATTAATTGCCGTACCTTTGTCTTCATGGAACTCCCGATCAGCTTTAAAGAACGCATGCAGCGCCTGCTTGCCAATGAGTACACAAACTTTGAGGAAGCGCTTAGCAAACCGGCACCTGTCAGTATCAGGGTAAACAGCAGTAAACTTGCAACGCAACCAAGCCTGCCCAAAGTACCCTGGGCAGAAAACGCTTACTATTTACCGGCAAGGCCACTTTTTACATTAGATCCCTTATTGCATGCCGGCTGCTATTACGTACAGGAAGCCAGTTCCATGTTCCTGGAGCAAGCCCTAAAACAAGCTTTAGATCTTTCGCAACCCATTCATGCATTGGACCTTTGTGGCGCACCCGGTGGTAAATCTACGCACATTGCCAGCCTGATATCGGAGGACAGCCTTCTGGTAGCCAATGAAGTTATTAAAAGCCGGGCCAACATTCTGGCTGAGAACATTGCCAAATGGGGGAGTGGTAATGTAATGGTAACCAGCAGCGACCCAAGCAATTTCTCAAGGTTGCCTGCTTTTTTTGATCTGATGGTGGTGGATGCGCCTTGCAGCGGTGAGGGCATGTTCCGGAAAGACCCGCAGGCGATAAATGAGTGGTCGGAGGAGAATGTGAAGCTGTGCGCACAACGCCAGCAACGCATACTGATGGATGTATGGGATGCCCTGAAGCCGGGAGGAGTTTTAGTATATAGCACCTGTACCTGGAACGAACAGGAGAATGAAGAAAATATTGCCTGGCTTGCAGAACAGGAAGATGCTGAAAGTATAAAGTTGCAGCTTGACCCTGACTGGGGTGTGGTAGCTACCCAACTAAACGGCGTGGAAGGATATCGCTTTTACCCGCACCGTATCTCAGGCGAGGGCTTTTTTATGGCTGTATTGCGCAAAACCGATGGGAGCGAGAGTCCTAAAAAGTCAGCGAAAAAGAAGAAGTACAAACTGCAACCGGCAGGTAAAAAAGAAAAGGCGCTGGTACAGGACTGGCTGCTGGATCCGGTAAAGTATGAGTGGTTGCAATATGGCGAAGTACTTTCTGCGTTGCCGGCTAACTTGTTTGAGGCTGCTGATGAAGTATACCAGCACCTGCATGTTATCTATGCCGGGATAGAAGTGGCCGAGGTTAAAGGCAAAAAGCTAAAGCCCATGCACGCACTGGCGCTGTCGCAGCACCTAAACCAGGAGGCATTTGTAAGTATAGACCTTGACCTGGATCAAGCCCTGCGCTACCTCCGAAAAGAAGACATCAGCCTGAATAGCAGTGGCAATGATTGGGTATTGCTGAAGTATAAAAACATGCCCCTGGGTTTCGCCAAACAAATAGGTAATCGGGTTAATAACTACTATCCCAAGGAATGGCGCATCCGGATGGAGTTGCCTTCTGAGTTGCCGGCTGGAAGTATAGTTTAAAGTTTCATAATCAAGTCACGCACTTTTTTACCTTTCTAACTAGCTACTGTTCTTCCTTAGAATAACTAGCAGTATTATTTCACCTTTGGCTTTGGTGCGCTCAAGGCCGCGTGGCCTCGCCTTCGGGCATCGCGCTGTCTATTGAAGCTGCTCCTCGCTCCGCTGCGGGCTGCCCTAGCGGGCACCGCAACAATAGAAGGCGCTCAACCCAAAGGCTGGGATTGACACTTCTTAGTTGGCAACTGTCGCAACTGGCAAGCAAGTATAAATAGTAGAGCAGAAAAACTCCCCGCCTTGGATAAGGAGGGGATAAAGGGGTGGTTTGATCCGGTACTGCGAGATTCCCCTCTTGCAGACTAGCCAAAACGAGAGTTTTGAGCTAGCGAGCGTAGCTCTCAGGGGTGTGTAATCATCTTTAGAAGATACCCGGCACTAATTAGGCCTACATTCACGAACTTAATTTGGGAGAGTGATGGTATCTAGTAATACGAACCTCCAAAGTATTAATCAAAAGAAAACCCGACACTAAGAGCTAGCATCGGGCTTTCCCGAATGATCAAGAAATCAATCTCAACCTATAAAATCATACTTAATCACCGGTCCATTACTCCACAAACAGCACAAGGCCTTTTAGGTATTCGCCTTCCGGGTGGAAAACAGAAATAGGGTGGTCGGCTGGCTGCGACAGGTGGTGCATGATCTTGATATTACGACCAGCCTCTATGGCTGCTGCCATAACCGTATTGTTGAACAGGTATTTGTCTACTACCTGCGAGCACGAGAACGTGAAAAGTATACCGCCTGGCTTTATCTTCTTCATAGCCTCGGCATTCAATCTTTTGTATCCCATTAACGCATTGTGGCGCACATTTTTACTCTTGGCAAAAGCAGGAGGGTCCAGCACGATCACATCGTAGCGGTCTTCCTTGCCTTTCAGGAAATCAAAGGTATCAACGGCATAGGCTTCGTGGCGTTCAGGGGCCTGGCTTAACTCACCATTCTTAATGGTAAGCTCGATGGCTTTCTTAGACACATCCACAGAATGTACCTCTTTGGCACCGGCATTAAGCGCATAAACCGAGAAGCCACCTGTATAGCAAAATGTGTTCAGCACCGATTTGTCTTTCACGTAGCGACCGAGTAATTCACGGTTCTCACGCTGGTCTATAAAGAAGCCTGTTTTCTGGCCGCTTTCCCAATCAATAAAGAACTGGTTTTCGTTTTCCGTTACCACCACGCCACCTTTCGACTCGCCAAACAGGTAGCCGTTTACTGGATTAACCGCAGCTTTGGCCGGAAGCGACTCAGCACTTTTATCATACACTGCTACCAGGGTTTCTCCGTAAATTTCCTGCAACGCCTTAGACACATGCTCACGGATATTGTACATGCCAATGCTATGGGTTTGGACCACGGCTGTGTCTTTGTAAAAGTCCACGATCAGGCCGGGCACTCCGTCGCCTTCGGCATAAACCAACCGATATACGTCGGTGTGTGAGTTATCCACAAGGCCCAGCTTTTTGCGGTAATCGTAAGCTTGCTGTACCTTGCTTTCCCAGAAAGTATAATCCGGCTCTACCTGCTCAAAAGAGAAAATACGCACCGCGATGGATCCCGGCGCATAGTGGCCCATACCCAGAAACTCACGCTGGCTGGAGTATACTTCCACCACATCGCCCTCTTCGGGATTGCCGTCCATCTTACGGATGGCACCAGAGAAAACCCATGGATGAAAGCGCTTTAAAGAATGCTCCTTGCCCGGAGCCAGGTATAATTTTGTAAAAGACATTTTGATTGCTGATTGCTAATTGTTGATTGTTTATACCTCAGCAGTATATCGGAAGCATAAACAGCGTGCAAAGGTAGTTAATTCAAAGTCTAGTGTGAAGCTGTTTAGATGTTTTGCATAAAATAGCGTGAAACCGCCTTTGTTGGTGTCATTCCCCTACAATCAACAGCCATTATATTTATACTTGCTGGGGAGAATACGCAGGAAGAGTGGGTTGAGTGAGTTGTAATAACCCTAAACAAACTCTGTATTAACTAACTCAAGTTGCGATAAATGATAAACCTAGGAGGTGTAAACACACCCCTGAGAGCTACGCTCGCTAGCTCAAAACTCACGTTTTGGCTAGTCTGCAAGAGGGGAATCACATGCACGAGCAAAATTCCCCTCCTCGGAGCAGGGCCGTTTCATTCTATATTTTGCTGGCGCGGATCTGTGATCCGTGACTTGTTATACCGTTGGATTTGCAATCCAACTGGGCCAGCCTGTCCCGGGCGCAGTCACGGGAAGGCCCAGCCATAACCCGACACGAGCGAGGACGCTCGCGCCATAATCATGTAATTTACTATAATGAAACGGCCCTGCCCCTCGGAGGGATTAGGGGTGGGTTAATCGCGACTTGAGTTAAATAAACAATCAGCAATTATCAATCAACAATCAACACATTAAGCTCTGTCAGCTTCTGGTAAAGCTTCTGCACCGGCAGGCCTACCACGTTAAAGTATGAACCTTCGATACGCTCAATCCCGATCATGCCGATCCACTCCTGAATCCCATAGGCACCAGCTTTATCAAAAGGTTTGTAATGGTTAATATAAAAGTCTATCTCCGCTTGGGTAAGTTCTTTAAAGTATACTTTAGTGATGTCGTGGAAGACGGTCTTGCTCTCCTTCGTCATCAGACACACGCCTGTAATTACCTCATGCCAGGTGCCTGATAAAGCGCGTAGCATTTCAGCTGCTTCGTGATGGGTCTGTGGCTTGTTCAACACTCGGTCACCGAGGCAAACGATCGTGTCAGCCGTGATCAGTACTTCGTTCTGCAGATCATCCTTGTAAGCGTCGGCTTTGTGCGAGGCCAGGTATTCGGCAACTTCGGCTTTTTTTAAATGAGACGGAAATTCTTCGTGCACCTCCTTTACCCGGACCGAATAGTCCAGACCCAGGCCGGTCAGGAGTTCTTTTCTTCTCGGTGAGTTAGAGGCAAGCAGCAGGGGCCGTGATAAATTCATCTTCTTTGATTGAACTGAAAAGGAAACCACAAATTACTTTCGGGTAAAAGAACGTAGACTTCTGCGGCATAATGGCACCACTGTAGCACACGCGCTTTACCTGCTCCATTGATATTTCGTTGGTGATCAGGGCCAGTCGTGCCTCGCCTGTCTCAACCTTCCGGATGCAGGCCGTAAAGTTCCGCTCATAGCTAAGCCCCGGCAGGTTGCGCTGTGCCTCGCGGTAAACACCCAACACTTTCTCAAATACAAAATAGTGCATCACGGTCAGGTCAAGGTCTTTTACCTCATCCGGAAATTTCCAGGTAATTTGCTCGTGTACTTCCGGCTTCAGGCGCAGTTTATAGGCATTACCGCTCAAGTATAAACCAAAGGCCCATTTCTTACCCAGTATTACCTCGTTCAGTTCGTAAGGGTCTTCTTTGGGTGTGACCACAAAGTATGGCTCCAGCTTTTCCAGAAACTCCTCATCCGTCATATCAATATCCTTCAACACCCGGTGTGTTGGCAAAATGCGCAGGTCGTCATGCTCGGAGTTAGTGAGGTACATCATGTGGTAATTGTAAGCCTCAAAACCAGTGTGCTCCGGGTTCAGCGCCGTCATTTTCTTACGGTATTCCAAAGAGCCTTCGTAGCGGTGGTGTCCGTCGGCTAGCAAAATCTGGCGGTTTTGCAGCGTTTTCAGGAACAGCTCGATAATGGCATGGTCGTGGATCACGGCCAGCACATCGCGCACGCCTTGGTAGTCCTCAGTTTCGTAGATCGGTGATTTTATACTTTCATCCATAAAGGGTTCCAGTATAAACTCCGGGTCAGTGTACAAGCCATGTGTTGGACTTGTGTTCAGTTCGGTACGCTCCAGCAGGTCTATGCGGTCGTTTACGGCATCTGGTATGGTGTTTTCGTGGCGCAGCAGTACACCCTCGTTCCAGTCGTAGGCCTTTATGTTGCAGATAAAGCCTTTGCGGCAATACTCCTTATCGCTGCCCGGCAAACGGAAGTACTGGTAATACACATAGATACCCGGCAGCGGGTCCTGCACCAGCACATTGGTGTCTTTCCAGTCCTGCAACAGAACGGCGGCCTCTTCGGCAGGGGCGCTGCCACGCGGCACAGATAAATGTATGCTGTTGATATTGTTGCGGTATAGTACCTCGCGCTGTTTCGCTGAAACCACATCAAACAAGGGCGATGTTAGTTCGTCTATCTTATGGTCAAGTAATTCGTTGTAGCGCCAGGCTTTTAAGGGTAATATTTCAGCCATTTGTTTAGTATGGTAAAGGCTATCGTTAATATCAGTTTCTAAAAATCAGGGTGCCAGGCGATTGGTATGCCAAGAGCCGTTTTCTAATTCAAATAAAATCCGGTCGTGAAGACGGTTGGGTCTGCCTTGCCAGAACTCGATACGGGTTGGCTCCAGAATATAGCCACCCCAGTGCTCCGGGCGCGGCACAAGCTCCTGGTCTGCAAAGGCTGCCGTATACTTTGCGTCTGCCTCCTTTAACACTTCACGACCACTTATTACCTGGCTCTGAGGCGATGCCCAGGCACCGATCTGGCTACCTTTTGGCCGGCTATGAAAATAAGCATCCGAAACATCAGGGGCTACTTTCTGTACCTTGCCCTCAATGCGCACCTGGCGCTCCAGCCCGGACCAGAAAAAAGTTAGGCAGGCGTAAGGGTTCTGCTCCAGCTCATGCCCTTTGCGGCTGTTGTAATTTGTAAAAAACACAAAGCCCTGGTCATTCACCTCTTTCAGCAGCAATACACGCGCAGACGGTTTTCCATGCTCGTCCACAGTGGAAAGCACAAAGGCTGTGGCTTCCTCCACGGCGGCCGTTATTGCCTCCTCCAGCCATATCTTAAACTGATCGATCGGGTTAGAGGCTACAGAGTCCTCCGTGAGCTCCTGTTTGCAATAGTTTGTGCGGATATCGGCAATATTATGAGATAGGGCCATCGTTTTGCATTGTATTTTCCCAAAATTATAAAAATAATTTAGGCTATATAAATAATTAGCCGTTTACCTTTCGTGCTTCACGTCAATTTATCAAACAGCAAACACAGGTATAATTCTGGCAGCAGCAATACAATATTGCACTATTTGCGTAACTAAATATTAAACAACTCGCTTCAAAAGCTTTAAGTATACCCCAACTATGAAATAGCCCTTGAAGTATAAGGAAGAAAATATACAATGGAAGATACTAGTTTGATAAAACCTCAGAACGGCAGCCTCCTGATCTCAGAACCATTTCTGGGAGATCCGAACTTTGAGCGGAGTGTGGTGCTGTTGTGCAGCCATAACGAAGAAGAAGGGACATTCGGACTGGTTCTTAACCGCAAATCCAACCTGAAGTTATCGGATGTACTTGATCTTTACAACGACTCTTTTGATGCGGAATTGGGTATTGGCGGGCCCGTGCAGTATAACACCCTGCATTACATACACAAGCTGTCGGAACTGCCCCAGGCAGTGAAACTTGGCGAGAACCTGTATTGGGGCGGCGACTTCGAGATTCTGCGCACCATGATCGGTTCTGGTATTGTGTCAACATCGGATATAAAGTTTTTTTTAGGCTATTCCGGCTGGACACCAGGTCAGCTTCAGGAAGAAATAGATAAAAATGTTTGGATAGTTAATAACAATGCTGCAAATAAATTATTTAATTTGGAGGCAGATAAGCTGTGGCGAAGCGTTCTGAGGCAGATGGGAGGCAAGTATAAAGTGCTTTCCAACTACCCCGTAGACCCACGCTTAAATTAATTCGCTCTAACGTTATACTTATAGAAAGTAGCCATGACAACAGAAAATAGAAATGCTGACGCAACAGGTGCTGAGAAAAACAACACAAACCAAAGCGCTGAAAACCAGGCCAACGATAACCAGAACAAACCAATGGATATCGTAGAGCAGCGCTTGGCAGAGATCAATGCCCAAAAACAGGCGCAGCAGGATGACGAGCCGGAAGTGCCAAAGGAAGAACAGCCTGAAATAAAGCCTGACCTGAAAACAGCAGAGGAGTCTGACACATCTGAAAGTATAACGGAGACATTTGCAGAAGCCAATACAGACATTGTAGAAGAAGAAACAACAGAGCAGGCCACCGCTGAGCCAACTGCGGAAACTGAACCGGAGCAGAATACCAGTGCCGAACCTGCCAAAGCTGAACAGCAACCTGAAGCTGAAGAAGAGGAAGATGGTGAGGAAGACCATACCGACTACAGCCAATGGTCTATGGAGGATTTGCGCAAGGAACTGACTGCCATACTTAAGAGCAGCGACCCTAGCAAGCGCCACAAAACCATTAACGAGATGCAGAAGCAATACGACCTGAAATTTCAGGCCGAACGTGCCGAAGCGCTTGATAAGTTTAAAGAGGAGGGGGGAACCGAAGAAGATTTTGATTACCACACTTCTCCGGAGCACCAGAACCTGGACGCTTTGTTGGCAAACTACCGCGACTCGCGCCACAAGCAGCGCCAGAATGCAGAAGAGCAGCGTCAGCGTAACCTAGAGCGTAAGCAGGAACTGTTAAACCAGCTGCGAGCCTTAGTAGAGTCTGCCGAGACCAAAAGCAGCAACGACGAGGTTAAGAAGATACAGAACGAGTGGAAAAGTTTAGGACCTGTACCTGCCGGCAACGCACAGGAACTCTGGGACTCGTACCATGCACTACTGGATATTTTTTACAACAACCGCAGCATCTTTTATGAACTGAAGGAGCTTGACAGAAAACGTAACCTTGATGCCAAGCTGCACCTGATCGAAAGAGCAGAAGCACTGGCCTCTGAGCAATCCATCAACAAAGCCTTACAGGAACTGCGCCACCTGCACGAAGAGTGGAAGAACATTGGCCCGGTACCAAACGACCAGCGTGATCCGATCTGGGAAAGATTTATACAGGCCTCTGAGAAAGTGCATGAAAAGCGCCGTGCTTACCAGGAGAACCGCAAAGGCATTGAAATGGCTAACCTGGAAAAGAAACGTGCCATACTTGAGCGTTTGAAGGATTTTCCGGAATTTAATACAGACAGGATAAATGAGTGGCGCGACAAGACCGATGAGATTCAGAAGATAAAAGAAGAGTGGGATGCCGCCGGTCTTGTACCGAAAGAGTATGCCGAAGAAGTAAACAAAAACTTCTGGAGTAGCTACAAAGCATTTTTCCAGCACAAAAACCAATTCTTCAAGGGCCTGGATGAGCAGAAAATGCAAAACCTGCGCCTTAAAACAGAGCTCTGCGAAGAAGCTGAGACCCTGAAAGACAGCACCGACTGGAACAGCACCAAGGAAAAACTGATTCAGCTGCAGAAAAAATGGAAAACCATCGGCCGTGTGCCAGACAAGCATTCCGACAAGATATGGCAACGCTTCAGGGCTGCGTGCAACGAGTTCTTTGATCGCAAGCAGGCTAACGAAGACCAGAAAACGGCAGAGCAGGAAAAACTATCGGCTGAGAAAATGGAGCTGTGCGACAAGATTGCCAGCAAGCTGTCGCAGCCAACCGCTACCGGCTCTTTGGATGAGTTTGAGCAGTATAAGCAACAATGGGCAGAACTGGACAAGACTACCAAACGCACCAGTCCGAAGGCGGAGGACAAGTATATTGCCCTGATGGAGAAATACCTGGAGCGTGTACCGGAACTAAGCCTGGAAGAGCGCAGCGACATGCTGGTGAAGTTACAGGTGGAGCGCATGAAGCACAGCCCGGATGCAGGCCAGAAGCTGCACCAGCGCGAGAACACCATACGCCGTGAGATCTCTCAGCTGCAAAACGATATTCAGACACTGCGCACAAACATCGAGTTCTTTGCCCGTTCAAAGAACGCTGACAAGCTGCGTGAGGAGTATGAGGGCCGCATTGCGGATGCCCAAAAACGCATTGGCATGCTGCAGCACCAACTGAATGCATTCAGGTCGTAAAATTTTCAGGCTGAATTTCAATTTATTAGGAAAAGCGTTGCAAAATTTTCTGGCGAGTAGTTGCATCATTTAAATCTTCGCCATACTTTTGCAACGCTTTAACACACTAAAGCACATCAAAAAGTAAGCCTCCATAGCTCAGCTGGTAGAGCAACTGACTTGTAATCAGTAGGTCGTTGGTTCGATTCCGACTGGGGGCTCACTCCGAAAAGCACTAGTTTGTACTTCTGCTGCTTTTTCAGAAAACATAAAGTACAAGCCTCCATAGCTCAGCTGGTAGAGCAACTGACTTGTAATCAGTAGGTCGTTGGTTCGATTCCGACTGGGGGCTCTTAAAGAGCAAAGCCTTCAGATTTCTGAGGGCTTTTTTCATTTATACCCTTTCTGCCGCCACCTTGCGCAGATTATGTTTTATCAGGCTAAATGCTGTAACTTAGCATCCCGATACACCACAATGCTATGCAACTGATAGAGGTAAACACCCCCGAATTAGCTCAGGAATTTCTGATGGTGCAGGTAAAGCTGTACAAAAAAGACCCGAATTATATCCGCCCGTTAAACAAGGATGTGGAAGCTGTTTTTGACCCGAAAAAGAACAAGCTGCTCCGCGATAGTGAGGCAATCCGCTGGATACTGAAAGACGACAAGGGAAATACAATAGGGCGTGTGGCCGCTTTTATCAATAAGAAAACCGCCAGATCATTTGATCAGCCTACGGGTGGTATGGGTTTTTTTGATTGCATTAACGATCAGGAGGCTGCCAACATACTTTTTGATGCCTGCAAAAACTGGTTGCAGGAGCGTGGCATGGAAGCCATGGATGGTCCGATAAACTTTGGGGACCGCGACAGGTGGTGGGGCCTGCTGGTGGATGGTTTTACTGAGCCCAACTATTGCATGCATTACAATTACCCATACTACTGCCAGCTGTTCGAGAACTATGGCTTTGGCTTATACTTTAACCAGTACACTTACTACCGCAAAGTAGATGATCCGCTTCCGGAGAGCTGCAATCTAAAGGCGCAGCGCATACTTGCTGACCCTGGCTATACTTTCCGCCACATGGATAAGAAAGACCTTGCAAAGTATACCGAAGATTTCAGGACAGTGTACAACAAAGGCTGGGCCAAGCATGAAGGTGTAAAACCTATGAGCGAGGCACAGGCAGCCGGCATCATGAAAACACTCAAGCCAATTATTGATGAGCGCATCATGTGGTTTGCTTACTTTAACGATGAGCCTGTTGGTTTCTTTATTGCCATACCTGAGCTTAACAGACTGTTTAAGTATGTGAACGGAGAGATGAATCTATGGGGCAAGCTGAAGTTTGTATATCATAAATGGCGCGGCGCCTGCACTACCATGTACGGTATTGTGTTTGGCATAACCCCGGAGCACCAGAGCAAGGGCGTAGAAGCTGCCATGGTTGTGGAGGCAGGCAAAGTAGTACAGGATAACCCAAGTATGCCTTATGTGGATCTGCAGATGAACTGGATCGGCGACTTTAACCCGAAGATGATACACCTGGTTGAGCAGCTAGGCAGCCGCGTTTATAAGACCCACGCCACGTTCCGCTACCTCTTCGACAGAACAAAGGAGTTTAAACGCATGCCGATCATCCGCTAACTGAGCGGGGGCAGGTCCATCTTTGCTTTAAAAGGCGAATCTGCCTCTTCGTACCAGTCCCAGCAATCGTGCTCTATCATAGACCTAAGCAGTTTTCGCCTGTGGTCAAGTTGTTCGAGCTGGCCCTGTTCAGGCACATTTAGCGGAACCCCTTGTGCTCGCAAACGTCCTGTTTCCAGGGGTGGCGCTTTGGTCTCCTGCTCATTTTCAGCAACAATGTTCAGCGTTTGTAGAAACACAGTGATGGACTTGCGCAAGGGAAAAAGATACTGCTTGCCCGGTTTAGCATCATCCGGCAAGTATAAAAGCATGATCGACAGGGCCTCATCCAGTACGGCAAGCGTGGGTACCAGGGCAGTTGCCTTGTCGCCGTGATGAAAGTAATGCAATACCGGGTAAGATAGATGCATTTGCCCCTGCAGTGAGATGGCCTCAGTCAGTGCGTCAAACTTATCCTCCAGGCGCTTACAGTCCTTTCCGTTCCAGTAGTTCAGAATAATACCTTCGGCTGTTTCGCCTAGTGCCCTGATGCGTATGCACAGTGCCCTGCGCTCTGTTACCGCCGAAATAACAGGCACCATGTACGATATAGCTATCGTGATAAGGGTTAGCCCGGTAAATGAGATAACCGCAGCGTATATACGCCAGCCGTCGCTGCCGCCTTTAAAGTCACCGTTTCCCATCGTGGATAGCATGTAACCTGTGTAGTAAACCCGCTGCAGGTCGTTGGCTTCTACGTTTGTGGTAGAGTCCACCACGGCTTTCTTATCAGCTAACATAACCATGTAGTGCCCTGCCCACAGCAACAATAGCCAGCAAAGCAGCGTGGCACACACTATGATCGGCCCGGTGCCGCGCAGGATCAAACGCCTCCCGGTAATTTTGTACAGCGTCCTGAGCGTGTGCCATACTACAGTAGTCACAAATCCGGTGATAAAGCCGGCCCCTCTTGGTGCAAAGGTTGTGTAAATGAGGTCGTAGGCTGTAAACAGGGCAACGGCAATACCTGCAAAAAAGAATAAATATGAATCCATAGGCACATTTGGGTCTGTAAAAAATGTTGCAAAACATCAGAACTTTATACTTTTGTGTACCTTAACTTGTTACTAAGGATGCTGCCAAGCGATTAGCAGCATACACCTGACAGTAGAAAAGAGCAGGTAACATACATGGATTCATTAACGCAAATTGTACTGGGCGCCTCGGTTGGGGAGGTTGTCGCCGGAAAAAAACTCGGTAACAAGGCTTTGTTGTGGGGTGCCATCGCAGGCACCATACCAGACCTGGATGTGCTGGCCAACCCCTGGCTGGACATGGTGCAACAGCTTAGTTTTCATAGGTCTGTAACGCACTCCTTTCTGTTTGCGCTAGTGATATCGCCTATACTTGGGTGGCTGCTGCACAAGTTGTATAAAAAGCAAAATGCAGGTTTCTGGCAATGGACCATGCTTTTTTCCCTGGGTTTTACCACGCACGCCCTCCTGGATGCCTGTACTACCTGGGGCACGCAACTGTTCTGGCCATTCAGTAATTATGGCGTCGCCTTCTACAACATCTTTGTGATAGATCCGCTGTACACCCTGCCTTTTCTTGGATTTACGCTTGCAGCAGCGTTTTACAAGCGCCATAAGCCCACACGCAGGTGGCTAAACTATACCGGACTTGTGCTCAGCACATCGTACCTGGCCCTCACATTTATGTTTAAAGCGCAAGCCAACCGGGTATTTGAGGAAAACCTGCAGTCAGAAAGTATAAACTACCAGGCATACATCAGCAAACCCACTCCTTTAAACACCATTTTCTGGTCTGTTACAGCCAAGTCAAGTGATGGTTTTTACAATGGCTTTTACTCGCTCCTGGATAAGGACAATAAGGTTGCGTACGAGTTTGAGCCACAGCAGAAACACCTGCTGGAGCCATACTTGGGCAACTCTAAAGTGGAGCGTTTGCTTGAGATAACAAAAGGGTATTACACCGTTGAGCAAGCCCCTGATAAGGGTATTTACATTAACGACCTCCGGTTTGGTAAATTTGATGGCTGGCGCGAGAATGGCGGCGGCTACGTGTTTGTGTATCATCTCTGGAAAAATGATACAGGCGAGATACAATTTGAAGAGATAAACAACAGACCTGATATCGGCAAAAAATACCTGAACTCGTATTGGGAAAGAATTAAAGGGAAGTAGCCGGCAAGTATAGCGCAAGCCGATACAACCACAAAGTATAATTTATGGATAAGAACAGATGGCTGCTGACAGGCAAAAAGGCAGTAGTAACGGGTGGCTCTAAGGGAATCGGAGAAGCCATAGTGGCAGAATTTATTTCGCTGGGGGCAGAAGTGCTTGCCGTGGCACGCAAACCCGAAGACCTTGAAAAACTGCACGAACAACACCCGTCGGGATTGTATACGCTTGTGGCGGATGTAAGCACGGAACAAGGCCGGGCAGAAGTACAGCAGACCGTGCAAAAACTCTGGGCTGAACTGGATATACTAGTAAACAACGTGGGTACCAACATTCGCAAGCCAACCGCTGACTATACTGCAGAGGAGTATGATTTTGTGATGAACACCAACCTGCGCTCCGCCTTTGAACTGAACCGCATGCTATACCCTGAACTGAAGAAAAGCAGCCAGGCAAATATCATCCATGTAACCTCAGTGGCCGGACTTACGCACGTGCGCACAGGCAGCATTTATGGCATGACAAAAGCTGCCCTAACGCAACTTACCAAAAACCTGGCTGCAGAGTGGGCTGTGGATGGCATAAGGGTAAATGCGGTGGCGCCCTGGTACATTAGCACACCACTGGCTCAAACAGTGCTCAAAAATAAGGATTACGCCGATGCCGTTATCAGCAGGACACCTATGCAGCAGATCGGAAAACCGGAGGATGTGGCCGGTGCCGTAGCCTTTTTGTGCATGCCTGCAGCTGCTTACATTACAGGTCAGACACTGGCAGTTGACGGAGGTTTCACCATAAATGGTTTTCAGCCTTAATTTATACTTCGCAAGGCGAAAGAGTAGGGCTAAAAGGTGTTTTTTTAAGCAAAAATGCTTACTTTTGTATGATATGGATATAAAGCGTTCGTTATCTATAAAACGCTTTCAAACCCTTACAACATGGCAACATCCAAACTGCTTCTTTTTATTGGCATTGCTTTCTTACTCTCATTTTTAACTTCCTGTAAAACATGCCCGATTTACTCGTGCCACGTGCGCATGGTGCATGGCCACGGCGAGGAAGAGTTCAGAGGTCAGCCACTTTGGAAAAAGCAGAACCCCAAAATAGGAGAGAAGCTGCCTAAGGCTTCAAAGGAAGAAGCACCCAAAAAATCAAACAAAAGCAAAAATAAGAATTAAGCTATATAGGGCTTAATGCCTTTTTTGCTTAACTTGCCTAATCTAAAAAACACAACCAATTAATTTATTTTAGACTTTCAACATGACTGAAGGCGAACGAATAATACCGATCAACATTGAAGACGAAATGCGCGGTGCGTACATCGACTATTCAATGTCTGTTATCATTTCCAGAGCCTTACCCGATGTTCGGGACGGACTAAAGCCGGTACACCGCCGTGTGCTTTATGGTATGTCCGAGCTGGGGGTATCGTACAATAAACCTTATAAAAAATCGGCCAGGATTGTAGGAGAGGTGCTTGGTAAGTACCACCCGCACGGCGATGCCTCTGTATACGACACGATGGTGCGTATGGCACAGGAGTGGTCTCTGCGTTACCCGCTGGTTGATGGCCAGGGTAACTACGGCTCTATCGACGGCGACTCGCCTGCAGCCATGCGTTATACCGAGGCGCGTTTAAAGCGTATTGCCGACGAGCTGCTTAACGACCTGGACAAGAATACCGTTGACTTTGTGCCTAACTTCGACGACTCGTTGAAGGAGCCAAGTGTGATGCCTGCAAAGCTGCCAAACCTGCTGGTTAACGGTACATCTGGTATTGCGGTAGGTATGGCTACCAACATGGCCCCGCACAACCTTACAGAGGTTGTAAACGGCATTGTGGCCTACATCGATAACCGTGAGATCACTATCTCGGAGTTGATGCAGTACATTACGGCGCCAGACTTCCCGACAGGTGGTATCATCTATGGTTATGATGGCGTTAAGTCTGCTTTTGAGACTGGCCGTGGCCGTGTGCTGATGCGTGGCCGTGCCGAGTTCGAGACCTCCCCAAGCGGTAAAGAGCAGATCATCGTTACCGAGATTCCTTACATGGTGAACAAGGCCTCTCTTATCGAGAAAACAGCCGCGTTGATCAATGAGAAGAAGATCGAAGGTATAGCTGACTTACGCGATGAGTCTGACCGTGACGGCCTACGTATTGTGTATGACCTGAAGCGTGATGCTATTCCGAATGTTGTTCTAAATAACCTGTACAAGTATACTGCGCTGCAGTCTTCGTTTGGCGTTAACAACGTGGCCCTGGTAAAAGGTCGCCCAATGACGCTGAACCTGAAGGACATGATCCACCACTTTGTGGAGCACAGGCATGAGGTTGTTATCCGCAGAACGCAGTACGAACTGGAAGAAGCTCAGAAACGTGCACACATCCTGGAAGGTTTACTGATTGCGCTGGATAACTTGGACGAAGTGATCAACCTGATCCGTTCTTCCCGTGACCCGGAGATTGCCCGTAATGGCTTGATGGAGCGATTTGAACTAACTGAGATCCAGGCCCGTGCTATACTTGACATGCGTCTTCAGCGCCTTACAGGTCTGGAGCGTGACAAGATCCAGGCAGAGTACCAGGAGATCATGAAGCTGATCGAGGACCTGACAGATATTCTTGCCAACGAGGAAAGAAGAATGCAGATCATCAAGGATGAGCTGAACGAGATAAAAGAGCGCTACGGCGATGAGCGTCGCACCAGCATCGAAGCCAGCACCGGCGATATCTCTTACGAGGACATGATCCCGGAAGAGAATATGGTGATCACCATTTCGCATGAAGGCTATATTAAGCGTACCTCGCTTAGCGAGTACCGCAGCCAGAGCCGTGGCGGTGTGGGTTCCAGAGGCGTGGCCGCATCCAAGGAAAGCGACTTTACAGAGCACCTGTTCATTGCCAGCACCCACCACCACATGCTGTTTTTCACAGAGTTTGGTAAGGTGTTCTGGCTTAAAGTATACGAGATTCCGGAAGGAGGGAAGACCACGAAAGGACGTGCCATACAGAACATTATCCAGATCGAGAAAGAGGATAAGGTACGCGCCGTACTTAACGTGCATGACCTGAAAAACCAGGACTTTATACTTAACCACAACCTGGTATTCTGCACCGAGCAGGGCACGATCAAGAAAACCGTTCTGGAGGCTTATTCTCGTCCGAGAACAAATGGTATCAACGCCATTACAATTAACGAAGGCGACAGATTACTGGATGTGCAGCTGACAAACGGCAACAGCGAGATCGTAATTGCGTTAGAGTCGGGCAGGGCTATCAGATTTAACGAAGATCAGGTAAGACCAATGGGCCGTAATGCGGCTGGTGTGCGTGGCGTTTCGCTTAGCGGACCAAACGACAAGGTAGTTGGTATGGTTTGTGTACAGAATGAGAACACAGAGCTATTGGTTGTTTCTGAAAATGGTTTTGGCAAGCGCTCTCTGTTAGAGGAGTACCGCATCACGAACCGTGGCGGTAAAGGCGTTAAAACCATGAACATTACGGAGAAAACTGGTAATCTGGTGGCTATAAAAGGAGTGGTTGACACAGACGATCTGATGATCATCAACCGTTCTGGCATCACCATCAGGCTGCGTGTTTCTGACATCAGGGTAATTGGCCGTGCAACGCAGGGTGTGCGCCTTATCAAGATAACAGAAGGCGACCAGATCTCTTCTGTTGCTAAAATAGAAATGGAAGACGAGGAAGAGGTTGTACTAGAGCAGTCGGAGATCACTCCGGAAGACTCGCTGCAGCCCGACACCATGATTGACCCAGAGACAACTGAGGAATAGTAAACTGGAACTTAAAGGAATTATATTTCATTTAATATTCGTTAAACAGACAAACAAACCATTTTTCACAAACTAGTATGAAAAGAATACTTTTAACTGCCTTTGCCGCGGCTACTGTAACAGTTGCCAGTGCGCAAAATTCAGCTGTGAACAGTGCCATCCTGAACCATAAGAATGGTGTGCTGGACAAAGCACAGGCTGATATTGACAAGGCTATACAGCATGATAAAACAAAGGAAAAAGCAAAGACCTGGTTTTACCGTGGCGTGATTTACCAGGATATGATCGGCAACCCTATCTACGGTAAATTGACGTCTGAGGAAACTCCAATGATCGTGATGGAATCATTTGACAAAGCGCTTGCTTTGGACGGTAAAGACGGTGAGTTTGGCAAACTGGTTCCTGAGCGTAAAAACATACTTTATGGCCAGGTACTTAACCAGGCAGTAGAGTTCCACAACAACCAGGAGTGGGAAAAGGCTATAGACAAGTATAAGTTAGCGTCTACAGTAGACCCTAAAGATACTACTGCAGTACTTTATGCCGCTTATGCAGCCACTGCAAACCAAGACTATCCTCAGGCGATCACGTTCTATGACAAATTGATCTCTATTGGTCATAAAACAGAAGATGTATACAAAAACAAGGTTCAGTTGCAGCAGGCAATTGATGCAAGCGACGATGCAGTAATGAGCACGTTGGCTGCCGGCCTGAAAGAGCATCCGAACAGCGTTTACCTGATGCAGGAAGAGCTGAAGTACTACCTGAAAAATGACCGTGGCGACGAAGCAATGGCTAAATTAGAGAATGCTATCAAAGCTGACCCGGACAACGCCAGCCTTTACGCTGTACTAGGTAACCTGCAGGAGCGTAAAAACAACCTGGAAGGTGCTACTGCCAGCTACAAAAAAGCCATTGAGCTTGACCCTAAAAACTTTGATGCTTACTACAACCTGGGTGTACTTGAGTACAACAAAGGCAGCGAGTTCAACAACAGGGCAGCTAAAATGGACTACGCTACTTACCAGAAGAAAGGTAAAGCACTAGAGGCGCAGGCTAAAAAGCACTACGAGGCATCAGTACCATACTTCCTGAAGGCGCTTGAGGCACAGCCAAACGATCAGGGCACGATGTCTACACTTGTTAAAGTTTATACTCGCCTAGGTAACAAAGCCGAAGCTGACAAATATTCTAAGAAACTGAATCAGTAATCTGATTTTAGAATCTAATGAAAAGAGGAGCAGGAATGTTCCTCTTTTTTTATGGGCTTGCGATACTATTATGTTAAATAGGATACGACAAATAAAGTATAAAAGAGTAGAAGGGGTAGACCGTTAATTGCATAATTTCTTATTTTCAGGCTCTAATTTCCGCTGAACAAGCCCTGTCATTCTAAAAGATAATTTACACAACTTCAAATTCAAAAGTATACGTTCTGGTTAAGACAAACTACAGGCTGCGTGGAATTCGATAAACCTTGGTTTTAACTCAAGATCAAACAGGTTGACATATTAGGTAAGAGGAAAAGTATAATATGAAGCTGTTTAGGGTTTTATTTAAAAAATTGAACCTGCCATTGTCGGTGTTTTTCATGAACAATCTAAGGCACTAGTTATTATACTTACTGGTGATATCTGTAATTGCGCAGCACATTGAAGCATTTATACATGCAGTCAGATGCTGAAGGGAGATAAGATAGAGAGAGGTACAGAAAATGGAAAAGTATAGGAGAAGTATGTAATGCTATACTTTTAGATTTAATACTTAACATAATATAAATTATAAGACTGATTATATACATCTATAATAAGTGTCACTGATAATATACTTTATGTTAAATAGAGTTATTATACTTAGCCAATCATTTATAAATAATAACGGCACTGCTTTGTATGGCAGTGCCGTTAGTTTATACTTTGTAGTTATTGCTCAGGCTAAATACTGAGCCGTCATGTGGTTCATTGGTTCAACGATAAACGTGTAGTAGTCGTTGCTTCCTGTAAGCCAGCCAACAGCAGCTACAGCCAGTGCCGTAACCACGGCTATTATCAAAGCCGGCAAAAAACCATCTACTTTAAAGTTCTTTACAAAGGCATCCACCAACTTAATCATCAATGCCGTGACGATTAAACTTACAATTGCTTCCAGTAGAAAAAATGACACCAGGTTTAATAACCCTCTTAAAATCCAGCCTAGAGTCGCGTTAACAATCGCTATAAGAAAAGCCACCCAAAGCGCTGTGCCAAAGCTTTTTACATGCACACTAGACATAGCATAAGACAGAATCAGAATCACAGCTGCACTTACCAGCAAGTTAATTATGAAGCTCATAGTTTTATTATTTTAATTAAAGTTGCATTATGACTTCATAGTACGTGAACAAGCCTTAATTTGATAAAAAACCTTTATTTCACGTATTCCAGTTTAAGGTACTGTTTATACTCCTTTTCAAATTTTTCTACTTTAGGTTTCGCCACGGATACCACATAAGGATCCGTCGGGTTAAGTTTGTAGTAATCCTGATGGTATTTTTCGGCTGGCCAGAATTTCTTGACCGGCTCTACATAGGTTACAATCTTGTTTTTATACTTCCCAGAGGCAGCAAGCTTCTGGATATGATTTTCCATGCTCCTCCTCTCCTCTGCTGTCCGGTAAAAGGCAATCGACCTGTACTGCTCCCCCACATCCGGCCCCTGGCGGTTTAAGGTTGTCGGGTCGTGGGTGGCAAAAAATACCTCTACCAGTTTGTCAAAACTAATGCTATTCGGTTGGTAATAAACCTGAACAGCCTCGGCAAAATCGGTTCTGCCTGCACTAACCTCGGCGTAAGTGGGGTTGGCAGTTGTGCCGCCGGCATACCCCGAAATAACTGCCTCCACTCCTTTCAAACGTTCAAAGTATGCTTCGGTGCACCAAAAGCACCCACCTGCAAATGTTGCCTTAGCCATACCTGCTGTGTCTTCGGGAGCAATCATTCTTTCTTCTGTGGCACCAGAAATGGCTGTGTCGGAGTTGCGCTGCGAACAGGCGCTGAACAAAAGTATAAGCGGAAGGAAGATATAAAACAGAGTAGTCATACGTGTAATGTTTTACTTAAACTTACGCATGAAGTATACTTACAGATTTACATAAAGATCAACGCTTTAATATAAGCCATGTTTTCTGTCTGCCAGTACTTTGTCAAAGTCCCATTCAATACGCTCTTTCAGTGGATGCTGCCGAACCTGACAGTCTGTTTTTGTGCAGATGCTACAGGATGGTGCAATGCAGGGGTCAGTATGGATAAACAATTCGATGCCCGGATCTATCTTATCCCGGATTAAACGGCCAACAGCCTCTACCTCATCGTGTGCCTCAACAACATTTAAATACCACGGAACGGTAAGGTGACAATCGATGTGTAGTGTGGTGCCATACTTTATCACACGCAGGTTATGAATATCGATCCAGTTTTCCCGGCGGTTTTCATTCAGCACCCGCACAATGCGTTGCAGCAATTCATAGTCAGCTTCATCCATTATACCCGCGATGGCAGACCTGAGTATCTTATAGCCGGTAAACCCGATCATTATACCGAAGATTATGGCCACAATGCTATCCAGCCATACCAGCCCTGTCAGGTAGATGAGTAGCAAACCAATGAGGATACCAGCTGTGGAATAGGCATCGGTTTTCAGGTGCTTCCCTCCTGCTACCAGCACCAGCGAGTTGTTCTTATCCCCTCTCCTTTCAGTTACTGCACCTACTACGTAGTTTATTACGCCTGCAATGGCTGTAAGCAAAATACCAACATCCAATTTGTTAAGCATTTGCGGCTCCAGCAGGTTGTAAACAGACTTAATGATTATGGCACCACCGGCTACCACGATCAGGGAGCCCTCCAGGGTTGCCGCTACAAATTCTATTTTACCGTGCCCATAAGGATGGTTTAGATCTTTGGGCTGCGCAGACAGCACCAGGCTATAAAGCGAAAACGCACCGGCCACCACATTAATAATGGATTCCAGGGCGTCTGTTAGAATGGCGTTGGAATTGGTAAGGAAAAAGGCAACGAATTTAACGAGCAGCAGGAGCACACCTACCGACACGACAAACAGTTGCAGTCTGATGTTTTCCCTGTAGCTTTTCGTGTTGATATCCACCAAGCGGATCTAATGCTTTAAAAGTTACGGCGAAGTGCCGCCAAACGCTTTAAAGTTATCCTAAATCTGGCACAATGACCAATTTGATCAGTATTTACTAATTACCCTGTGGTAAATGCAGAGGAATTGTGTGTATTAAAGTATAATCCTGTAATTAGCCCGGAAGTGTATCGCTAAGGTCGAGCCAGTTAGGGTTCATGGAGGCAATCAGGTTATTTGTAGTGCTAAGATCACCACTTTTGATCTGCTTTTCACGGTTAAGGGCTATTGCCTCTTCGTCGTAGTGCTCGTAGTATACCAGTTTTGGAGCAGTTTGCCTGCTTGCACCGGCTTCCTGCTCATGTTCTCGAATGTATGCCATACGCTGCTGCAGATCATCGGCAATACCAATGTTTACATCTGTTCCAGGCTCCTGACCTAAAATGTATACGAAATAGTGAGGGTGTTTCTTTTGCATGATCTTGGGTATACCGGGTTTTAACTATGATTTGTATACTGTCCGGGCCGCCGTAAGGTTAACGCAAAAGAGGTATTTTGTATTATACTTTCACTAATTAAAAGCAACTTACAAAGCAGCAGAACGCGCTGTGTGCCATCCCTGTTTTTTATGATATACTTTTCAAGCTGAGCCTTATATTTCCTCCAGGTCAAAGTCTTTGCCCCTACCATACTTGATCAGGTCCTGTAGCTGGTATACTTCCAGGGTGTGCAGGTCTTTCAGAACATACTTTTCTTCTTCCGGCATGTCCATCACCTGAAAGTCAAACTGCTCTCCGTAGTTAGTTAACCTGTATCTTTTGCCTTTGCGTAAATTGTCCACTGAAATCGCCATACCTGCTTAAACCTGTTTTCTGGCAAATATACGTGAAGTGTACCGATTGTTTTGGTTTAGGGTGCTATACTTTGCCAACTTTACCAATACACCGAAGCAACTTGCTTATATTTGCGGGAATCAAGTTTTATTGCTGTGCTGGAGATAATATACCAGGATGAATGCTATGTGGCTATAAACAAGCCCAACGGACTATTGGTGCACCGTACCCGAATTGCCGAGGAAAAGAAAGAGTTTGCCCTGCAAATGCTGCGCGACCAGCTGGGCTATCTCCTTTACCCGGTACACCGCCTCGACAGGGGCACTTCGGGTGTCTTGCTTTTTGCGAAGTCGTCGGAGGCTGCGGCACCCATGGTAAAGGCTTTTGAAGACAAGCAGGTTGAGAAATCATACTTTGCAATCGTGCGTGGGTATGCTCCGGAGGCACAGACAATAGACAACCCCATACGTCCGGACAAAGACCACAAGAACAGAGCACCACAGGACGCCATCACGCATTTTACCCGCCTCGGCACTGTAGAGCTGCCTATACCGGTTGGCCGCTATGCCACCTCCCGTTACAGCCTGGTGCGCGTAAGCCCTGAAACTGGCCGCATGCACCAGATACGCAAGCATTTTGCCCACATCAGGCATTATATTGTCGGGGATAAACGGCACGGCGACTGGCGCCATAACAAAATGTTTCTGGAGGAGCTTGAAAGCCCTTGCCTGCTGCTGCATGCTGCCAATTTATACTTTACGCACCCATACACAGGCAAGCCGGTAAGTATAAAGGCACAGATGCCGGAAAACATGCTGCGCCTTTGCAATAGATTTGGATGGGATAATGTGATAAGCGAATAGGAAGTACTGCCTCAGCCTATTCCTCAGATTCCTGGTTAAGTATACGCTTGACCACCTCTACCTGCAGGTGTGCCACCAGGTTATTATGCGCGTCTGCATTTAGCACCATCAGCATGTAAGCCATCGGCGAAAGCCGCCAGTCCTGCACCAGTTCACCATTCTGAGGCCGGAACACCACTTTGAAGTTCTCGCGCAGCGGAATGTGCATGCAGGTGCATACTTCTGTGGCACGCTTCAGCGCCGTCCCAAGCTCTTCCATACTTTCGCAGCCTGTCAGGTGCATCAGGTCTGAGGCGTAGTAGTTTAGGTTCTTGTCTGCTAGGCTGTCCAGAAAATCCTCCAGAGAGCTGTTTATCTTAGCGTCTTCAATGGTCATCAGCATGGCTTTCGGTAGTTGTTAGTTTATACTTTCATGCTGCCCTGGTGTGGCGCAGATCCCGGAGCTTTTCCAGCAGATTACGCTCTTCCGTGCTCAGGTTAGTAGGCAGCACAACATTTATCTTTACGTAAAGATCGCCGTGTTGGTCAGGTTTTCCGTAGTGCGGCATGCCTTTGCCCCGCAGCCTGAGCGTTTTCCCGTTCTGCGTACCGGCTGGTATCTTAAGTTTTAGCAAGCCGCTCATGGTGTTTACCTGGGTCTCGCCTCCAAGTATGGCCGTGTACATGTCCAGGTCAAGGTCGGTATACAGGTCATCGCCTTTGCGCTCAAATTTAGGGTGAGGCTTTACCAATACCTTAATGTACAGGTCCCCGCTCTCACCGGCCCCTGCAGCCGGACCGCCCTTGCCTTTTATGCGCAGCGTTTGTCCGTCAGCCACGCCTGGCTTGGTGGTAATGCGCAACTGCTGTTTATCAGTGTTTATCAATCGCGAAGTGCCGTTATAGGCTTCCTCCAGTGTGATTTCCATTTCTGCCTGGTAGTCCTGGCCCTTGCGTGCACGGGTCCGGCCTCCGGCTGTCTGCCCGAAACCTCCAGCACCACCGCCAAAAAACTGCTCAAAGAAATCAGAGAAGCCGCCCCCGCCTCCACCAAACATATCATGCATGTCCTGCTGAGAGAAACCGCCGCCGTAACTTTGGTACCTGCCGCCACCCGGTCCCCCAGCCTGCTGAAACTGTCTCCAGTTGGCGCCTAACTGGTCGTACTGGCTTCGCTTTTCCTTGTCGCCCAAGACCTCGTATGCCTCGCTGATATCTTTGAACTTGTTCTCTGCGGCCTGGTCGCCTTTGTTTTTGTCAGGGTGGTATTTTTTGGCTAGCGCACGATATGCCTTTTTAATCTCAGCCTGAGAGGCCTCTTTATCAACGCCAAGTATTTTATAATAGTCCTTGTACTCCATTGTGCAGGCTATTTGTCCGTTATGTTAGCTTTTACTATAACCCTGATGTTAAGTTGCATAAAGCAAAGAAGCACCGCCACTAAGCGGTGCTTCCCTTATCTGTGCTCCTCTAAAGCTTTATATCGAATCTGTTACAACCAGCAAGGCATGTATGATACCCGGGATGAAGAACAGGAGAGTCAGGATAATGTTGATCCAGAAAGAGGTGCCGATGCCATCGTGCAGGAACACAGCCAATGGCGGCAATAGTATGGCAAGTATGATCTCTACAATAGAAGTTCTGCTTCCACCTCTATCCTGCTTTAAGGCTTCTTTTATTTCCTTCTTAAGTTCTTTCTTTTCGGCTTTGGTCATGCTGGCAACGCGTTCTTTCGCCATTTCAAGGGCCTCAGCCTCTGTAACAGTAACAGGAGCAGCCACTGTAGCAGGCTTAGCAGGCGCACTGGCTTTTACCGCTTTACTGGCTGGCGCAGGAGTGGTAGCCGCGCTGGCTTCCAAAACAGGAACTGCCTCATCTGTAGCTGCTTTTTCGTCGGCTGCCTGTAAGGCAATTTCAGATAAAGATGGATTTGCCTGCTGATCCTCTGGCGCAGCTTTAGGCTTCACTTTATTGTAGGCTTCCGGTTTATTGGGTGCAAACTCATAGTATTTTGCGGAGCTACAGGCAAATATCATTTGCCCGACCAACAGTACCAGAACCAGGTTAAGTAAACTTCTTAGTTTCATAGTCTCAAGTGTTAAATTGTAAGATAATTATCATGCTGCGCTGCAGCATTTGGCAAATATTGTCAATTACTATATAATGAACAATACTTCATATGAGGTAACTTTGTTGTTGAAAATGCCTTTTTTATACTTCAAGCCACACTTTCTTCTTTGCTGTTAGGTCGCCATACTTTCAGCGTTTGTGCCAGAGAGGACTTGATCGTTTGGATCACATCTTCCCACCGCTGCTGCTCACCTTCCGGAAATTTCTGGTTTACTTCCAGCTCAATGCCCAGGTACTCATCTGCTTTATACTTCTTTCGCAAATAGGTCGGAAAGCCGTCGGAGATGCCCAGATAGGGATAATTGTTGCGCACAAACAGTTCCGGATTTACACGATTCATAGCCAGACGCCAATCGCGGCAGAACTGCTGCTCACCTTTCCGCTGGGGGTCATAAAGTAAGCCTATATCAGCTTGCCTCACCTCACCGTTTAATTCTGGAGTAAAAGAGTGCACGGCAATGTGCAATACCTGCCTGCCAGCCCTTACAAAATCCTGGACCAAGTGCTCTACCTTATCACGATACGGGAAGTAATATTCTTTTAAAACAGCGTTTTTCTCCTTATCCGAAAGTACGCGGGTATAGTCGGAGAACAGCTTTTTGTGGTGCAGCGACCTGTTTAGCTCTACGAGCAGGCGCGATGTTTCCGAATAAAAAGAGATATCGGCCAAAGGCTCCAATTCTCTAAACAACTGCAGGGCTCCTATGTCGTAGCCTGCATGCGAGTTAAGTACAGACTGCTGCCCCTGAAACAGTTCCTGGTAGGCAACAGGGATCTGGTTGCCTCCGTGTTCGCAGGTTAATAGTAGTTTTAACATGGTTTTTCAGGTAGAAATACACCTCCGTTCTGGAGGCAGGTTGCTAAACTTTGGTATACTTCCTTTATACGGTCTACGGATGGGTTTTCGCCGGTTGCCTCTGAAATTCTGCGGGAAAGATTGCCCCTGGAAAGTATAACATGCAGTGCATAAGCCACCTCCGGCTGATCTTCGAGTTGCAGTGCTTCTTTTGCCAGATACTTCCAAAGCTCCCCTGCCGTGCAGTTTTCAGTGCAGTTAAAACCGAACAGTTCCAGGTACTCTAGGTCCGTGATCACAGCTTGCTGCCCCTTTGAGATGACAGCATGAAGTATAGAGGCAAGGCGACTCTCGTCCCAACTCTTGAGTCTGTCTATACTTTGCCAGCGCTCTGCTACCAATGCCTGCAGTATGCCTACCACAGCCTGAGCCACCGCCATATCAGCTACCGGGCTTTCCTGTATGTCAATTAACCGGATCTCGATAGCGTTGCGCTGGAAACGGGCAATGGCACCCCTGGAGTTCAGAAACTCATCCTGCAGCACTTCTTCTTTGTCATAAGGCTTTATGGCCTCGAAGATTGGATTCAGGATCTTGGCTTCGTATTCCTGCTTGCTGAATGCCTGCTCAGGTATGATCTTACCGGCAATGATAGGGATACGGTCCTGGTTGTGGCGGTATACTTCCAAGCGGGTGTCATCCAGACCGCTCAGTTTTCCTTCCAGTATCGGCGATGAGGCACTGATGGCCGGGATAATGGGCAACAGTACACGAATGGCAGCGTGCAGTTTTTCGAATTCCTTGTCGTTGGCAAAGGGCAGGTTCAGGTGGGTGCTCTGCAAATTAGCCCAGCCATGCCCACTGCAATCGAATATCTTGTTATAGGCCTCGTACACAGCATTGTACTCGTGCGGCCACAAGGCCGTATCGGTATCAGGGTTCATAAGCGGGTGCGCACCTGTAGGCAGCAGCATGGCATTATACTTTTGCAGCATCTGGTTTATTTTGCGCACATGTTCCAGCATTTTCCATTGCAGGCCGGCCAGTTTGCTTACAGGCCCCTGCGTTTTCAGCTCCACCACATGCAGCACCAGTTCGTTGCTCCAGGCAATATCCCCAAACTCCACATCCGATAAGTAGGCTCCCACCTCATCGTAGATCAGCTTATCGGTTATGGGCCGTACTGCCAGGGTGTCGCGGTCCACGATCATGTACTCCAGCTCCACACCAAAGCCCTCGAATAGCTTAAGCGGTGTCTTACGGTTGCTCATCTGTCCTAATGTTTTTGTGACTGTCGATACGGCGCTTAATGGACTTAATAATGGATGCATAAAGTTCTTTTTTTAGAATTTTATCTTCACACCCCGCTTCAATGCTGGGGTTATCATTTACTTCTATGATGTATGCTTTTCCGTCGATTTCCTTCACATCAACCCCATACAAGCCATCGCCTATCAGGTTGGCGGCTTTTAACGCAGTGTGTAACACCACAAACGGAACTTCCTCGAATGGTACTGTCTCTACGTCTCCGGCGGTATCTTGTTTCTTGCCTTCCCAGTTGTAGATCTGCCAGTGACCTTTGGCCATGTAGTACTTGCAGGCATAAAGCGGCTGCTTGTCAAGCACACCGATACGCCAGTCAAACTCCGTCGGCGAAAACTCCTGCCCGATGATCAGCTCTGAGTCTGCCAGCATTTCGTCGAGATTCTTTTTAAGGCATTCGGGGTCTTTGGCCTTTACCACACCCTGCGAAAAGGAACTGTCTGGCTTCTTCAGCACACAGGGTAAACCAAGCTCTTTCTCCACCTCATTGCGGTTATCCTTATGTATGATCATCGTTTTGGGAGTGGGTACTTTGGCCTTCGTCAGCAACTCCGCCAGGTATACTTTGTTAGTGCACCGCAGTATGGAAACCGGGTCATCGATCACGGCAAGGCCATCGGCATAGGCCTTTCGGGCAAACTTGTACGTGTGGTGGTTCACGGCAGTGGTTTCACGGATAAAGAGTGCGTCAAACTCGGGTATCCTGCGGTAGTCATCCTTTGTTATGAGCTCCACATAAAACCCCATAGTATCAGCGATATCCATGAACTGCTGGATGGCCTTTTTATCGGAAGGCGGTTCTTTTTCATCGGGATCTACCAATATGGCCAGGTCGTAGGTTTTGCGGGTGATGCGCGCCCCTGAAAAACGGTGCCGCGCAAAGTATGATTTTGCAAAACGAACCAGGTAATTATGGTGATGCTCAGGCACCTCGTTTATTGGGATCGGCGTTACGCTTTGTAGCACCCACTCATCTTTGTAAACAAACTGTGCACGCAACAACGGCGCCTGAAACAGATCGTGCAGTTGCTTGCACAGCTTCTCATACTTTTTTGCCACGTTCTGCCCAAAGTATATACTAAGGGTAAAGTTATTGGAACGCAGGCTGGCCAAGCTCTTCTGTATCAGGTCGTTCAGCTCCACGGTTATGGCGCGCACAATGGTGGGGCTTTTAAGGTCCTGCATGGTGGTAACGCTGGGGATTGGTTTATGGCCCCGCGCCTCAGCCAGCAACGAAACATAGTAGCCGGCGCTTTGGTACCTGTAAGACCGGCACAGGTTAAAGATCCTGGCATTTCGTATGTCTGTATAGGTAGAGTCGGTAAGGTAGCTTTGCGCTTCAATTACCTCTATATCTTCTATCGCCGCATCCCAATCTTTGAGATAATCAACAACAACAATTTTTCGCATGTTTTATACTTGCTCTGGTTCTGTGCTGGCAGGCTGTATGGCTAACAGGCTCGCATCGAAGGTGGCCATACCCAGCATAATGGAATTAATAAGATGAGACGCTTTAACTTCGTAGTAATTATCCTTGAAGTAGGGGTTTTCCTGGTAAGGGTCGGCTACCACAATGCTTTTCATGTCCTCGGCAAAGCCGCACAGCACCACAAAATGACCCATGGGGTAACCCCGCACATCGTCATACACCGAATTCCCCTGCTCGTCGCCGTATTCCCGCGCGCTTCTGTACAGGTAGGTGGCGCTCAGGCCGGTCAGCAACGGAATACCCTGCTCAAAGTACTCTATCAACAAAGCCTTCGTTAAATCACGGCTTCTTAGCTCACCGCCCAACTGCAGGAAATCAATGTAAGCCATGGTGGCCCTGCGGAACTTGCTGCCTTTTTTAAAGTCCAGTTGCTGTTCCAGTTTCAGGATAATCTCCTCGTTGCTAAGCCCGATCCAGGTGGGGTCGAACAGGTGCAGGTTATAGGTATAGATGCTGGCCCTGTAGCCGCGCTTTAAGGCATGGCAGGCAAGCAAAACTTCCAGGGTGCCTCCTTCGTCGAGGTATGGCACTTCTTTTATTACATCGCTTAGCTGGATCGGGTCGTTAAAATACCGGTACACGGCATGCAGGCTGGTCGGGCCACAAGTGGAATCGTCAGGTTGCGTGTGTATTTTAATCGGGATCACGAAGTATAGCTTTAAGTTTATCTCATGCTTTGATGTGCCTTTTATACGCGCCTCACAACTTTAGTTTTAGTATTTTTAAATGATAATGTTGTCAGGGTGCAGGTCTGGTTTTTGCTGTAAATGGAATTTGTAGTTGCGAAGCTGCTAAAAAATGATAGCTTTAAAGTATAAACAAAGTGAAGTATGGACTGGACTATAGGTTTAAGGCAGCGGGATAAAATTTCGCTGGCACTGGGTTTTATTTTCGCAGTGATCGTGTTATCCAACTGGTTTATGAGTTACAGCATGAAGCTGATCGGACATCAGTTTAAATCAGTGTATGAAGATAGACTGGTGCCGGCGCTGGATATTTCGGCCATTGTGGAGCGCAGCTACCAGAACCACTTGCTACTGGAGCAGCACATTCTGGAAACGGACACACTGCGTAAGTGCAGGCTCGGTGACAAGATCATCACCAACCAGCAGCAAATAGACTCTATACTTGTTAAGTTTGAGGGAACGCTGCTTACCGGCGCAGAACGGCAATCTCTTGAAAATTACAAACAGGCCCGGCAAAAACTGCTGGCTGTACAGAAAGTTATACTTAGCCAAAGCGGAAACCAGAATACCAATGCTGCAAAAGTCAGCTATAACACAGCCGGCAGCGCTTCTTTTCAGCACTTGCTCACACCCTTGCACGAACTGAGCAAAATTCAGGGTACCGTTGGCCATGAACTGCTGGATTCCGCCGAACACCAGATGAACCTGATCAAGGTACTTTCTACGCTTATTATTGCCATGGCGGTGATCATTGCGTTGCTGGTGGCCACTTTGCTGCAAACCTCCCGAAAATTGAACTCCATTAAACAGCAGAATTTCCGCCTGAATTGAGTAAGGTAGTTTTGTAGTACTGGGTATGCTTTATAAGCAGGACAAAAAGAAAGGCACCACTGATGGGTGCCTTTCCTGTTTTTAATTTATACTAGCTCTTAGTGGCGGAACAACAGTTCACGGTACTTCACCAGTGGCCAGTCTTCGTCGTCCACCATTAGCTCTAGTTTGTCTACGCTGTAACGGATGGTCTCGAAGTAGTTAAAGATTTCTTCACGGTAGGCAATGGCGCGTTCACGCACATCCTCTATCTTGTTAGCTACCTTACGGGCCTCGATCATGGCGTCCACGTTTTTCTGGATAGTGGTGATGTGGCGCGACATTTTCTTGATAGACTCCAGCGTAGTCTGTGTAAACTCGTCCTCCAGCCCTAGCTCTTTCAGGCCACGGATGTTCTGGATCAACTTGTTCTGGTATGCAATAGCCGTCGGGATCACGTGGTTTACAGCCAGGTCACCCATCACACGCGACTCGATCTGAATCTTCTTCACGTAATCTTCCAACAGGATCTCATGGCGGGCCTTTAACTCTACAGGTGTAAGTATACCATGCTTCGAGAATAACTCTACCACATCTTCACGCTCATACACATCCAGTGCAAGCGGTGTAGACTTGATATTTGACAGGCCACGGCGCTCTGCCTCTTCCTCCCACTCTTTAGAGTAGCCGTTGCCCTCAAAACGAATGCGCTTCGACTCGGCCACGTACTCACGAAGCACCTGTATAACGGCAACCTCTTTCTTCACGCCTTTCTTATCGATCAATTCATCCACTGTCTGGCGGAATTCCTGCAGCTGGTTTGCCACGATGGTGTTCAGAACCGTCATAGATGACGAACAGTTGGCAGATGAACCCACCGCACGGAACTCAAACTTATTACCTGTGAAAGCAAATGGAGAAGTACGGTTACGGTCCGTGTTGTCGCGGAGTACCTCTGGTATTCTGTCGATGCCCAGTTTCAGGTACATGTTGTCGCCTTTCTCGATAGGCACCTTAGAGGTACGCTCGAACTCATCCAGAACCTCGGTAAGCTGCTGACCGATAAACACCGACATGATAGCCGGAGGTGCCTCGTTGGCACCTAAGCGGTGGTCATTGCTCGCAGAAGCTATACTTGCACGCAGTAAATCGTCATACTTGTAAACTGCCTTAATGGTATTGATAAAGAACGTCAGGAACTGCAGGTTCTCTTTAGGCTTTTTGCCAGGCGCCAGCAGGTTAGTGCCGGTGTTTGTGCTCATAGCCCAGTTGTTGTGCTTACCGCTGCCGTTTACACCTTTAAATGGCTTCTCGTGCAGTAACACTTTAAAATTATGGCGTTCTGCTACTCGGTCCATTATGTCCATTAGCAGCTGATTGTGATCCACGGCCAGGTTGGCATCCTCAAAGGTTGGGGCGCACTCAAACTGGTTTGGGGCCACCTCGTTGTGGCGTGTTCTCAATGGTATACCCAGTTTCCAGGCCGACTTCTCAAAATCAACCATAAAGGCGTGCACACGGCTCGGTATACTTCCGAAATAGTGGTCTTCCAGCTGCTGACCTTTAGCAGGAATGTGTCCGAACAAAGTGCGGCCAGACACCATCAGGTCAGGGCGTGCCTCATAAAGTGCCTTATCTACCAGGAAGTACTCCTGCTCAATGCCTAACGTGGTGCTTACTTTGGTTACGTCTTTATCGAAGTACTGACAAACCGGCACGGCTGCATCGTTCAACAGTTTAAGCGATTTAAGCAGTGGTGTTTTATAGTCCAGCGCCTCACCGGTATAAGAAACGAAGATAGTCGGGATACACAGCGTTCTGGTGCCTGCGTTCTCTATCAGGAAAGCCGGTGAAGACGGGTCCCAGGCACTGTAGCCACGGGCCTCAAACGTATTACGGATACCGCCGCTTGGGAAAGACGACGCATCCGGCTCCTGCTGCACCAGTGCACTTCCTTTAAAGGCTTCGATCGCATCACCGTCAGAAGTAAGGTCGAAGAATGAGTCGTGCTTTTCGGCAGTGGCACCTGTTAGTGGCTGGAACCAGTGCGTATAGTGCGTGGCGCCTTTGCTCATGGCCCAGGTCTTCATGGCGGCAGCCACGGCGTCGGCAAGGGTACGGTCTACTTTCTCACCAGCCTCAATGGTGCGCTGCAGGCGCTTAAAGTATTCCGACGACATGGTGGCACGCAAAGCCTCAAAGCCAAACACGTTTTCACCGTAATAATCAGTAATTTTTTCAGATGGAAGGTTAACCTCTGCAGGTTTACGCTGACTTACCAGTTCAAGCGCCTTAAATCGAAGAATTGCCATGGGTTATAGGGTTGGGTTGTAATTTCTAAGGCAAAGATAAATAGTTTTATGCAACCACAAATAAAAGGGGTCTAATTTTTAAGGGGTGTATCATGAAATATACTATTTATTTCACAAACACCCCCGTTATACAAAAGGGCCTAATTCACCATTTATACTATTTCATACTTACACAAGTATAATTATAGGCACCTCTCCTGCGCAGTTGGAATTTTCTTTAAAGCATAGTCGTTAAGAATGGCTGATGTAATGCATTATATTTGCGCCGTGAAAAAACGCGTATACTTTCAACCTTTATACTTTCTGTACTGGCTACTGTTCTTTGTGGTGGCCCGTGCTTTGTTTCTGGTGTACCATGCCGGTAAAACGGAGCAGCTAAGCAACAACGAGGTGTTTTATACTTTCCTGTATGGCCTTCGACTGGATGCTTCATTTACAGCTTATATCAGCATCATCCCTTTCTTGCTTGGCCTGGTATCGGCTGTTAAACCAAGTATAAAAACAGTGGGCATCGTCAGAATCTATACTTATACTTTAGTGGTATTGATCTCAGTGTTGCTTGCCGCTGACTTGGAACTTTATACTTTCTGGGGCTTCCGACTGGATGCTACCCCGCTGCAATACCTGAGCACCCCCGGCGAAATGGTGGCTACTGCCACTTCCGCACCCGTATTCCTGCTGAGCCTGGTTGCCCTTAGTTTGAGTGTGGCATTTATACTTTTGTATAGCAAGGTATTTGGCGAGTGGAGAAATAACTGGGGTACCAAAAAACTTTATAGTATAGGCCTTTCTTTTCTTTTCCTTATACTTTTAGTGTTGCCCTTGCGTGGCGGTTGGCAGCAGATCCCGATAAACCAGAGCGTAGCATACTTCTCTGAGAAGCCTTATGCCAACCATGCCGGCTTGAACATGCCCTGGAACCTGATGCATGCCATGCTCAAGTATAGCAAGTCGAGCCACAACCCCTACCAATACATGCCTGAGCAGGAAGCCGAGGAAAAAGTAAAACAGCTTTATACTTCGCATACTACACCGGACACCGCAACTATACTTTCAACAGCCAAGCCAAACGTGCTCTTTATAATACTGGAGAGTTACACGGCTAAATTGGTAGGGCATTTAAGGGGAGAACAAGGCGTTACACCTAACCTGGATAAACTGGCTGCTGAAGGCATCACGTTTACAAACATCTACGCCAGCGGCGATAGAAGCGAGAAAGGCATGGTGGCCCTGCTGAGCGGCTACCCGGTGCAGACAATCACCTCAATTATAAAAGAGCCTAAGAAAACCGAGAAACTGCCACAGTTAAGTAAGGTTTTTAATAAACTGGGCTATAAAACCAGCTATTATTACGGCGGCGAGTTAGAGTTTGCCAACATCAAATCATACTTGTTAAATGGCGGTTACAATAAGCTGGTAGATAAGTATGATTTTGACCCCAGCACTTACAACTCGAAATGGGGCGCACACGACCATGTTTTGTTTGACAAGGTATTAAATGAGTTAAGCAGCGAAAAACAGCCCTTTTTCAGCACGGTTTATACGTTGAGCAGCCACGAGCCTTTCGAAATACCGATAGCCCCTAAGTTTCCGGGTACTGACAATGCCGCGCTTTTCCGGAACAGCGTGTACTACACCGATTGGGCTTTGGGCAAGTTTATAGAGCAGGCAAAGCAACAACCCTGGTGGCAAAATACTTTGGTGGTAATCGTAGCAGACCACGGCCACCCGCTACCCGGCGACGATGCCAACCACCAGCCAAGCAAGTATAAGATACCATTTATACTTACAGGCGGCGTGGTTAAGCGGCAAGGTCTGCAGGTAAACACCATCGGCTCTCAAACAGACATCGCCACTACCCTTCTGGCAGCGCTAAAACTACCGCACCAGGACTTTAGCTGGGGGCGCAATTTACTGGAAACCGCTTCTAAGCCGTTCGCATTCTATGTGTTCAACGATGGTTTCGGGTATGTAACCCCACAGGGCGTTATGACTTTTGATAACGTTTCGAAGCAGGTGATCACGCAGGAAAGCGGCGTTACGAACGAGCAAATTGAACTGGCTAAGGCCTATATGCAGTATTCTTATGGTGATTTTGTGAGAAAGTAATTTTGAATTGTTGAAAGGCTTAATTGTTAAATGGTTGAATTGCTTGATTGTGTTAAAGGATTAACAGAATGTAAAATCCATCCCTAACCCCTCCGAGGAGGGGAATCGGGAACGATTGTCATCCCCCTTACCCCCTTCGAAGGGGGACTTTCGATAACGATTTCTCCCCTCCTGTTTTTAGGATGGGGTGGGGGAGGTAAAATTCCCCTCCTCGGAGGGGTTAGGGGTGGGTTAATCCCGAATGAGCAGGTTTAATTTATACTTTTACAGACAGCGCCCAACCTTACAGTGTCTTCCAGACCTGTGAGCATTCTAACCCACCACCATAATCGAACAACTAATAACCAACAACCAATAACGACACAAAACCAACCATTTAGCAATCAACAATTTAACAATATAACCATCCATCTCCCATCCACTCAGTTTTCAAAATTAAATTTCGTACCTTTGCGGTCTTATTATGAAGAAAGTAGCTTTTTATACCCTTGGCTGTAAGCTGAACTACTCCGAAACCAGCACGATTGGGCGCATTTTCCAGGAGCGCGGTTTCGAGAAGGTGGAGTTCACGGATACGCCGGATATATATGTTATCAATACTTGCTCGGTTACGGATAATGCCGACAAGAAATGCCGTAAGATCGTAAAAGAGGCCCTGAAGCACTCGCCGAATGCCTTTATTACCATTGTAGGCTGCTATGCCCAGCTTAAGCCAAAAGAGATCTCTGAGATACCGGGCGTGGACGCCGTGTTGGGTGCTGCTGAGAAGTTTCAGTTGGTGGATATACTGGAGACCTTTGAGAAAAAGGAGAAAGCCGAAGTATACGCCAGTCCTATTTCTGAGGCAAACACCTTCCATAACTCCTACTCTTTCGGCGACCGTACACGCACTTTCCTGAAAGTACAGGACGGCTGCGACTACTCCTGCACCTTCTGCACCATACCTTTGGCCCGTGGCAACAGCCGCTCCGACAGTATTGTGAACGTGGTTAGGTCTGCGAATGAGATTGCGGAGTCTGGCGTGAAGGAGATTGTACTGACAGGTGTAAACACCGGCGACTTTGGCCTGCAGGATGGCAAACGCGTGGAAACGTTCTATGAACTGGTGCAGGAGCTTGACAAGGTGGAGGGCATCGAACGATTCCGAATATCTTCTATCGAACCTAACCTGCTGAAGGATGAGATAATTGAGTTTGTGTCGCAGAGCCAGCGCTTTATGCCGCATTTCCATGTGCCGCTGCAATCGGGTTCTAACAAGATCCTTAAACTAATGCGCCGCCGCTACCAGCGCGAGTTGTACACTGACCGCGTTGCGAAGATAAAATCGTTGATGCCGCATTGCTGTATTGGTGTAGATGTGATTGTGGGCTTCCCGGGTGAGACGGAAGAGGATTTCCTGGAGACCTACAACTTCATCAACGACCTGGACGTGAGCTACCTGCATGTGTTCCCGTACTCTGAGCGTGAAAATACCATGGCTCCTGACATGCCGGGCAAAGTAAGTATAAAAGACCGCAACCGCCGGGCCGATATGCTGCGCATCCTATCCGAGAAAAAGAAGCGCCACTTCTACGAGCAAAACATTGGCCGTGAGTTTACAGTGCTATTCGAGGATGATGTGAAGGACGGCATAATGGAAGGCTGGACTGAAAACTATGTGCGTGTAGCCGCCAAGTATGACCCTGTGCTGGTAAATGAACTAAAGCACGTGCGCCTGACCGGTATTGATGCCAATGGCCTGATGGAAGCCGAAGAAACCTACCAGGAGATACTAAAACATTAAAAAATTTAGGCTTAAACAAAAATTAAGCTATATTTAGAGTTGAAAAACTTCCAACTAAGAAACATTAATAAACTTACTGTGAAATTATTTAAGCTAACCTTAGGCGTTGCTGTGGCTACAGCTACCCTTGCAGCATGCAGCCAAAACGGCGAAAAAGAAGTTGTAGTAGCCGATGCTGGCGCTGTTAAAACAGCAGAAACAGGTATTCCGGATATTGTTTACGTAAATTCTGACTCTCTGCTTGCCAATTATAAGTACTTTACTGACGTAAAAACAAGACTACAGTCTAAGGCTGAGGCAAAAGAGAAAAGCCTTCGCTCTCAGGCAGAGTCTTTCCAGAAAGAAGTGCAGCGTTTCCAGCAGCAGGCACAAAACATGACAGTGCAGCAGGCCAGCGCCACAGAGCAACGCCTGATGCAGAAGCAGCAGCAACTTCAGTCGCTACAGCAGAGCACTGGCAACGAGCTTCTGACAGAAGAGTCGGAAGAGATGAAGAAGATCTACGACCAGGTAGAAACTTACCTGAAGAAGCTTAGCGAAGAAAAAGGCTATAAAATGGTGCTTACTTACCAGCGCGGCAACAGCGCCATCCTATACAGCGACTCTACCAGAGATATTACTACGGAAGTAGTAGAAGGCCTGAACAAAGAGTACGAAGCTGAAAAAGCTAATGCTGATAAGGCAAAAGAAACTCCTAAGAAAAACTAATCCGCAAAATTTATACTTTAAAGGCGAGCCACACGGTTCGCCTTTTTGTTTTTATATTGATTTATACTTTTTAACATATCATTATTTCATGTATCTTGTTTCAGTGGAGTTTGCATTGGTAGTAAGATATGGTAAGAGGTATAATCCGAAGCCTGAATCCAATTACATGATATAATGCAGATAGTGGGAGTAGGTACTCCTGCTAGCTCGTAGTTGGCCAAAAATTAAAAGTATGAATTTAGACGAAGATGAATACACAAGGATACAATTAGTAAGCTTTGACTATCCAACAGAAGGAAAAGAAAGATACTACTTCCTTGAAATGTCTTCTCTTCAAGCAACTACAATTCTAGAACCCGCATTAATTATTAGAAGAATAGATATTGTTGCATACGACAGTGAAGACAACTATTTATCTTTAGTTGAAACAGATAGCTTTAAAACGATCACCGACTTCAATACATTTTTCTTAAAGAATCCTGATTTCTATATTCATAACTTAGAAATAGAATTAGAAAATGGAATTAAAATAAATAGCCATGATGATGGCGAAGTTTCTATAACCATAGCAAAAGACTCTGAACAAGTTGAAATCATTAAAAGGATTTTAAAGAAGTATAAAATTCAGGAAAGCTTAATCATAGAAATGCAAAAAAGAAAAGGGCATTACTTAGCTATTGATTCAATAGGAAAAGTTGTTGCGGACTATGCAGACTTTGATGAGTATGTAGAAAAAGGAAGAAAGTAAATCTATGGCTAATCGAGTAGACGGCCCCGCCAGTGTTAACTGACGGGGTGCGCCTCTCACACCACCGTACGTACGGGTCGCGTATACGGCGGTTCGTCAAGGATAGCACAGCCGCTCTTTACACCAGCT
>NZ_JBYZMP010000017.1:0-71017 GCF_058216375.1 Pontibacter sp. GD7
AGCTGGTGTAAAGAGCGGCTGTGCTATCCTTGACGAACCGCCGTATACGCGACCCGTACGTACGGTGGTGTGAGAGGCGCACCCCGTCAGTTAACACTGGCGGGGCCGTCTACTCGATTGGGTGGTTTTGTTTTTCTGCTCTTACTGAGTGTATAGGTTGTTTAGATAATCTTCTTCAGGCAGAAGTCTTTCGATCTCCATATTAATTAAAACACTATCGCTTATCGCCCCCCTTAATAAACTTTGATTTATTAATTCACCTTTAATTTTTCGGATGTTTTCAACTATGGGAGTTCTAAAATAAATAGTAATAGAGTCATTTTTAGTTAAGTAACCACCAAAATAAATGCTGTCATTTATAGACAAAACTGCCAAATTATTGCGTTCAAAAAAAATCATTGGGGACTTACCCAATTTTCCCTGCTCTATTTCAAGGTAACTGTCATTTAATTGAAAATCCTTAATTCTATAACTTCCGACAATTTCTTCATCAACACTTGATCTCAGTTTATAAGCAAAAACAAAATACCCAATTGGAAATATTATAACATATAAAAAAGGTAGCTTTTTCAAGAAACCACTACTTGCCGAGTTAACTTGAATTCTCAATTTCCCTCCAAGCTCAATAAAAAAATGATATAGATCCTTGTAATATTCTGTCAATAGCAATATAGTGATTGCTAAGTCAACAGAAACATGTTGTATCGCAAAATGGACATCAAATTCAATATTTAAGATTAGAATATTTGCACAAACGCCGAGTGATAACAATAATGCGATCAATCTAGTTTTATTGAACACAACTAGAATTCCTATCACAAATTCAACTATTCCAATAAATAAGTTATAGTTATATGACCTTCCAAAGAAAGACCACATATGTTGTAGTTTTGAAATTTCTGCTAGTGGAATAAATGATTCATAATGCAATATTCTAAATTGCATAAAAAGAAATTTCGGGATTGCAAAACATATCATCTTTATAGATAGATAATAGATTGCCAAATACTTTATAACATTTAGAGCTTTTACAAGAGGAGCGTTTTTTAATATCATATAAGTTTACTGGATACAGCTAATGTTTTAGAGTATTTGTTTAACAAGTAGTTAAATGCCGTTATTTTTTCTTGCGCTACCCATTGTAAATCCCTGTTTCTTTATGTTGAGGGAATTAAGTCAAAAACCATATTCCAGAAGCCATGCTGCGAATGTTGCGTATACACTCTTCTGCTGATTTTTTTTTATTGCCGCTGGGTGAAAATATTCTCACAATGGCACCCAACTACTGTGTAGCAGGAGTATCTACTCCTACTATCTGCACTATATGCGGAGAGTGGGATCCCTTTATGTAGTCTTTTTAAGCCTTTTTAGTTCTAAATATTTGACTAGCAAAAAGGCCAAATGCTGGTTGATTCAAGATAAGCAAAATTATAGAATATAATATCTCTCAAATACTGTAAATGAGCAGAACCCCTACCCCTCCCAAGAGTAGGGCCGTTTCATTCTATACTTAGATCATAAGCAGCCATACTTTCAACCTGTACTATTGGCCCTCCGGGCCAGTTGAGGAAGCCAGTCTCGGGCAGAGTCCCGGGAAGACTCAACCTTATTTGTAAGTCACGAATCTGGAGATTCGCGCCAGAAAATAGTAGAATGAAACGATCCTGCTCCCAAGAGGCGATTTACTTTATCCCGTGTCTTTAACTATTTCCTGGAAGCAAAATATTTTTTCACTTGACACCTTAAATAAATAGGAGAAAAGTTAACTAACACGATTGCGGTATTCCCCTCTTGGGAGGGGTGGGTTAATCGTTTGTAGAAAAACCATATCCATAAAAAACGGGGACTATGAAGTCCCCGTCAGTTAGCCTCCAGACTGGGAAGTCCGGTAGAGCTTTTACTATTTATACTTTATCGTACTACGTGATACGTGTGTCGTGATACGCACTAATCTACACCAGCTCGTGCTTTACTAAGTACTCCGCAATTTGCACGGCGTTAGTAGCAGCGCCTTTGCGCAGGTTGTCGGCCACGATCCACATGTTCAGTGTGCGTGGCTGGGTCTCATCTAAACGAACACGGCCTACAAATACCTCGTCTTTACCGTGGGCATCCTGCGGCATCGGGTATTGCAGGTTTTTAACGTCGTCTACCACAACAACACCTTCTGTTTCGCCAAGTATACGGTATACTTCGTCCAGTGTAAAATCCTTCTCAAACTCCACGTTCACAGACTCCGAGTGGCCGCCCATTACCGGTATGCGCACTGCTGTGGCTGTAACACGGATAGAGTCGTCGCCCATGATCTTCTTTGTTTCCAGGATCATCTTCATCTCCTCTTTGGTATAGCCGTTATCCTGGAACACGTCGATGTGTGGCAGCACGTTCAGGTCGATGGTATACGGATAAGCTTTTTCGCCTTCCTTGCCGGCACGCTCGTTCATCAGCTGCTCTACCGCCTTCACGCCTGTACCCGTCACCGACTGGTAAGTGCTTACCACAATGCGCTTCGCCTTTAGCTCTTCGTGCAGCTTGTTCAGGGCTACCACCATTTGTATGGTAGAGCAGTTCGGGTTAGCTATGATCTTGTCTTCTTTTGTCAGCTCTTTGGCGTTGATCTCAGGCACTACCAGCTTTTTGGTAGGGTCCATGCGCCACGCCGATGAGTTATCAATTACCGTAATGCCAGCCTCGGCAAACTTAGGGGCCCACTCGGTAGAGGTGCCGCCGCCAGCGGAGAAAATGGCAATTTGCGGGGCAGCCGCTATGGCGTCCTGCATCCCGATAACCTTTATCTGTTTACCCTTAAACTCCATCTGTTTACCAACAGATCTCTCAGAAGCAACCAACAATAATTCCGTTACCGGGAAGTCGCGCTCCGCCAGTACTTTCAAAATTTCACCGCCAACCAAACCTGTGGCGCCTACTACTGCTACTTTCATTTAGGGTATATATTTAATGTGCTAATTATGTAATGTGCTAATGTGGTTAATTGTTGATTGCTGGATCGTTAAGTTATTAAGTCATTCACTCATCCACTCCATCACTCATTCAAAATTCCCAACTCTCAACTCTCAACTAACGCCCATGCCTGCCGTAATAGTTCTAAAATTACGAAAGGGGCTTGTTGTGCCCGACCTCACAGCGTTTTTCAAACCTATGAACGGCTCTGTTTGCTCGGGCACCAGGCGGATTTTTGCCGATGCGGCTGCAAATAAAGTAAGTTTTTACCACAATCTCTATGCATGAAACAAACTTTACCAGAACGACTTACAAGAAATTAAAAACTGTAGCTTGTAAAATTGCTAAAGCTTGTAGCGTTCTAATTTCAGCTTCTGTTCTTAGGAGGGGGCTAGGGGGAGGTCTGATACTTCTGCTACTTCCGTTGTGGGCGCACAGTCAGCTACAGGAAAGCTTCTCCGACGGCAACTTCACCCAAAACCCTACCTGGACAGGCGATGTTAGTAGCTTTATTGTTAATGCCCAAAATCAGCTGCAAAGCAATGGCCCTGCTGTTACAGGTACTACGCTGCAACTAGTAACGCCCTCGCAGGCAGTTGTGGGCACTACCTGGGAGTTCTGGGCCAACCTGAAACTGGCTACTTCTTCTACTAACTACACCGATGTATGGCTGATTGCAGATAACCCCGACCTGAACGGGAGCACAACAAGCGGCTACTTTGTGCGCATCGGCAACACCGCCGACGAGGTGAGCCTGTACCGGAAAGACGCCGGTAAGTCTGCTGTTATGATCATTAACGGGCAGGACGGGACAATAGGGGGCACTAACAATATTGTGCGGGTGCGTGTAACCAGAAGTATAAATCACCAATGGGAGTTAAGTATAGACTTAACCGGTACCGGTCAGAGTTATACCAGCCAAGGTACTGCCACCGATGCCACCCATAAACGCTCCGCATACTTTGGGGTGCTGCTCAAGTATACTTCAGCTAACGGGAAGAACTTTTATTTCGATGATTTCAGGATAACGGATAACCAACCTCCTCAACTGGAAGAATTGCAGGTGCCAACGGTACAAGAACTTATACTTCGGTTTAACGAGCCTTTGGCTTTACAGCAAGCGCAAAGTATAGCCAACTATACTTTAAACGGAAGTATAAATCCCATCAGAGCAGAACTAACGGAAGTCGGTACAGTTAAGCTGGTATTCGGGCAAAGCTTTAAGATTGGCAATAACACGCTAAGTATAGCCAATCTCCAGGATTTGTACGGCAATCGCCTGAGCAGCACTATCGAGCGCAGCTTTACTTTTATACCTCCGGCAGTTTTACCCGGCTACAACGAGCTGATCATTACGGAGATCATGGCCGACGAAACGCCTGTTGTAGGATTACCTGCCCAGGAGTACATCGAAATCTACAACACCACCACAAACAAAGTATTTACGCTGCAAGGCATCCGGTACTCTGATGCTACCTCTACTACCACATTCCCGAACGTGCAGCTTATGCCCGGCGAGTATGCGGTAGTAGTGCCCAATACGCAGGTGGCGAATTTTACAAAGTATGGCAAGGTGATCGGCATCAGCAATTTTCCGAGCCTTAACAATAGCGGCGAGTTGCTGCAACTGAGGCAACCCAACGGGAAACTGATTTATGCGGTAAACTATTCGGATACGTGGTACAAGAACAACAATAAGAAAGATGGTGGCTGGAGCCTGGAAATGATCGATGTGAGCAACCCCTGCGCCGGTATCGAAAACTGGACAGCAGCCGTAGACCCGCGTGGCGGGACACCGGCACAAGCCAACTCAGTAGCAGCAACCAACCCCGACAATACGCCACCTTCCATTACAGATGCCACCGCCATTGCCCCCAACAAAGTATTGCTCCGTTTTACCGAACGCCTGGATAGCGCAAGGGCAGCAAGTATAGCCAATTACAGTATAAGTTCAGGTATAACTATAGCCAACGTACAGGTACAGGGTCCGCTGTTTACGGATGTTATACTTACACTAGCCACCCCCTTGCAGGAAAGGCAGCTTTATACCTTAGCAGCCCAAAGTATAACCGATTGCTCAGGAAACCTTAGCAATCTGCAGCTAACCGTAACTTTTGCCTTGCCCTCTGCCCCTGAACCCGGCGATGTCGTGATCAATGAGATACTTTTTAACCCGCGCCCCAACGGCGTAGACTTTGTGGAACTGGTAAACCGAAGCGACAAGTATATCAACCTGAAAGACTGGAAACTGGCCAACACTTCCGGCGACACGATCAGTAACATCAGAAGTATAACCACCGCTAATTATGTGCTGGCACCGGGGCAATATGTGGTGCTTACCTCCAACCCCGACAATATCAAAAGCAACTACCCTGCAGCCCGGCAGCAGACTTTTTTGCGCATGAGCAGCCTGCCAAGCTACCCCGATGCGGCCGGAACCGTGGTGGTACTGCAACCCAATAACCGTACCGCCGACAGGTTCAGTTATTCCGCTGACATGCACTTTGCCCTGATAGATGATAAAAATGGGGTATCGCTGGAGCGGATCAGGCTGGATGGGCCTACGGTGGCCAGTAATTTCCATTCGGCGGCTACAACGGTGTTTGCCACTCCGGGTTATTTAAATTCGCAGTCGCAGCGCAGTGTGCAGGCACAGCAGGTGTTCACGATAGAGCCAAAGGTATTCTCTCCGGATGGCGATGGCTATGAGGATTTTACCACCATTAACTATTCCGCTGACCGGACAGGCTTTGTGGCTAACATCACCATTTTCGATGCACAAGGGCGTGAAATAAAAAAGCTGGTTCGTAACGAGTTGCTGGCAACCAATGGCTTTTTCAGGTGGGATGGCCTGCGTCAGGATGGCTCAAAGGCCAATATTGGTACTTATATATTTTATATTGAGTTGTTCGGGCTGAACGGTGAAAAGCGAGAGTTTAAAGAGCGGGTAGTGGTTGCTGGGAGGTTTTAGATCCAGGTCAAAGTATGGCTTTGGTGCCGGCTATACTTTGACCTGGAAAAGCTGTGAAGAGTTAGTCGGTGATAATAAAGTCCTCTGCGCTGGTAATGGTTCTTCCGGTGTGCACAACGCTTATTTTAACAGGGCCGGTAATGCCGGTCGGTACCCTTACCAGCATGGTTGAGGCTGTATAGCTTATTATCTGTGCCCCCACTGTACCAAATTTTACCATAGTGTAGTAGCCAGGCGTGAAGTTGGCTATATTTAAGGTCACGGTTGTGCCAGCAGCCCCGGTTCCTGGTGTGAACGAAGTGATCTGCGGCTCTAAAACGGTAAAGTCATCGGCTGTGTATACCCTGGTGTTTCCGAATAGCACAGAAATCTGTGTTGCTCCCGGTAGTGCGCTGGCCGGAACAGCAACCTTTATGGTATTAGAAGTGGCAAGAGACGAGGTTACAGCCACCGAACCAAAGTATACGGTGTAAGACTGCCCTGCCTGAAATACACCATAAATTGTGATCTCTTTCCCAATTCCGCCAGATGCAGGGGAGAAGGAGGAGACAGCTGGCGCAATAACCTCGAACAGCTGCGGAGCCTTAACGGTGTGGGCGCCAATCGTAACGGCTACGTCGTTGCTTCCAATATAAGCTCCCTGCGGTACAGTTACATAAATCTGGTTGAAGGTTACATGGCTGATAATGGCTGGAATGCCGCCAATTGTTACACTCACAGAGTTGCCGTATGGATAGGTTACAGGAAAGCCGCTTCCGTTTATGGTAATGGAGCTACCTTTCATGCCAGCAGCCGGAGAAACAGAGCTTATGCTGTGAGGGAGCAAAGTAAATTCCTCTGGCAGAACGGTGGTAACCCCATCTATGAGCACAGAGATGGGTACTTTCTCGGTGGTTAAACCAGTAGGTACAGTAACCCGCAACTCGTAGGAGCCATTGGTGATAGTTGTTACCTCCTTCTGGCCAAAAAACACTCTGGCAGCTCCGTTGAAGGAATTATAGACAAAGTTGTCGCCGGAGATCAGCACTACAGTACCTGCCTGCCCTGACTTAGGAGAAAAATCTTTGATGGTTGGAAGTACTTTGAAAGTAGAGGAGACGTTGAAAACCTCATCTTTTAACCTAAGCACTACAGGCACCTGCCTGTTTATAGCATAATAGCCCAGGTCAATTGCAGAAGGAACTTCTACCACAATTTTGTTGGGGCTTACCTCTACTTTTTTGGCAATCTTATTGGCAAAAGTTACCTGCACATCGTCGGGGTTACTGGTATAAAAGCTGCCGATAATGGCAATGGTTTCGCCTGCTTTGCCAGTGTTTGGCGAAACCCCCTGTATGGTGGTAGAGGGAAGCTTAACAGAGGTGACCTGACCAAAGACAGTACCCTTTTCGGTCGTCATGTACGCTCTGGCATAAAGGATGGGGTTGCTTTTATTGGTGATGTGGTGATGCAGGTTTTTTACCTCTTTGCTATAGGCACCCACTGTGGCATCTTTACCCAAAGAAATTTTTAGCCCTCTCTCAAGATTCAGCTCAGGAGAGGGGCCATATATAAAACCATAGTCAGCTACGGGATACTTGCCTTTGCTTACAATGTTGCCTTGCAAAGTTGCTTCTGAAGGCGAGGTAGCCACAATTTCTTCCGTTTTAACTTCAGGCTGTATAGTATCTTCTTTGTCTTTACAGGCTTGTAGCAGAAACAAGGCGAACAATACTAGCAGGTATGTAGCACGGCGTACAAATGATTTCATAAAGGGCTTACTGTTTGTTAGATCATAGCTGTATCAAGGGCAGCTAAGCAGCCTGTGAATACATGCAAGGTGTTTGATGCTGAAATAGTTAATTTGAAGGCCCAATATAGGATAAAAGATTTAACATTAGATACAGGTTATACTTATCCAGAAAATAAAAGCCCCGCAACTCTACTTGCGGGGCTCTTGCAGTGTCAGGCTTAGAATGATCTGATCCAGGGTATAAGTGACTGCAGCATAGGTATGAAAGAGGTGCTGTGCGTGCCGCCGTTTATACTTATCAGCTCTGTTTGTGATGCTCCTTTAGCCATAAACCGCTCATAAGTCAGTTTGGAGTTGGTAAACGGCACAATGTCATCGGAGGTGCCATGGTACAGCCGGGTCGGGCTCTGTGGTGCCCAATCGTGGAAGCTGTTTGCCAGTAAGGCCTGCTTTAGGGTAAGCTCTTTGGTGGCATCCTTCAGGTTGTTGTAAAACACAGGGTTAAACAGTTTCTGAGGATCAGTGGTGAGTTCACGGTTAATGGCGCTACCTCCGTTTTTACCATTAAACAACTGAGGCAGCCTGCTGGCATAAGGCTCCTGGAAGAAGTCTGTTAAGGGGCGGTTCCAGTTGTTGGTATTGTTGTAGGCCATCAATACATAAGCCAGGTAAGCCGGATAAGGGTACGTTTGGCCTGAGGTAACACCGGCAAGCATGCTGCTAAGGTCGTAACCGCCTGCCCCTGCTGCCGAGGCCGTTACTTTCAGGTTATGCTGTGGGTTTGTTTCAATTTCTTTTTGGGCAGCCAGCGTTACGTAACCACCCTCCGAGTAACCTACCAGAAATAGCTGCTCGTTTACGTTGATGTTCTTCTCTGTATAAAACCTGCGGCTGGCCTTTATCATATCCACCACAGCATGGGCAGAGTGTTTTTGATCGTAGTAAGGGTGGAACACATCTCCGGAGGCGCCAAAGCCGATGTAATCCGGAATAAGCGTTACATACCCCGCAGCAGCAAAAAGCTCAAAACCCGAAAGGCCTGTAAAACGGGAAGGTGCATCGTTCTGTGTGAAAATAGTGCCATGCTGCGCACTGATAACCGGTGCCGGTGTAGCCATGCCAACAGGCACACAAACCAAACCAGATGCTTTTAGCTCCCGGCCCTGGTAAGTAGTGTAATACTGCAGCCTGTATACCGAAACGCCATACTTTATCTCGTCGGAGTAAATGCCAAAACCATCTGCCGAGGCCAGTGACTGGAGCAGCGCCTTGGGCACAGTGGTAACCAACTCAGATGAAACGTAAAGCTCTTTTTCCGCTACCGGGGCCGCAACTGCATCTTTGTCGCAGCTGGTGTGGGTAACAAGCGTAGTAAACAGGAGGGTGTAAATTAGCAGTAGTCTGATCACAGGTAATGAATTTAGGTTAGAGGTAAATGCAGTTTTGTAACAAGAGGTGTACAAGAAGAGTGCCATCAAAGCGTTTACAGCCTCTCACTATAAATATTATGGCAGGTCTGCATCAGATGCCGTGGTATTGGTGTATCTTGCGCCACTTTTTTTAAATAACAAAAGCGAATGCAGCTGCTTGATAGTCAGAGTGCTTGATGCGGGTTTGCAAGTTGCTATACTTACAGATTTTAGAGTGGAAATAGAAAGTATACTTTACCTGTGTTTCTTTGCCTTTATGGCCGGGTTCATTGATTCGATTGTAGGTGGGGGAGGCCTGATTCAATTGCCTGCCCTGTTGGTTTTCCTGCCTGGTGTGCCGCTGCCTACTGCGTTTGGCACAGGTAAGTTTGCCGGTATATCCGGTACCACAGCCGCGATGGTGCGGTACGTGCGCACCGTTGATATCAACTACTGGGCCATACTTCCGGCGGCGGGTGCGGCTTTCATATTTTCCTTTCTGGGAGCAAGGGCGCTTAGCCACATTGACGCCAACCTGCTAAAACCGCTTATTCTGGTACTGCTGGTACTGGTGGCGGTGTATACGTTTATAAAAAAGGATTTTGGCTCGTTGCATGCCCCTAAGCTAAGCGAGCGGAAAGAGCGGGTGTACGGTTTGCTTATCGGGGCAGCCATCGGTTTTTACGACGGCTTTTTCGGACCAGGCACGGGCAGTTTCCTTATTTTTATCTTTATCGGGCTGTTCGGGTTTAACTTCCTGGCGGCCTCTGCTGCTGCTAAGGTGGTAAACGTCGCCACCAATTTATCTGCGCTTTTATACTTTGCCTACAAAGGCCATGTGATCTACGAGGTTGCTATCCCGATGGCGGTTTGCAGTATTATCGGCTCCCAACTAGGCACCCGTACTGCCCTTAAACGCGGCGTAGGTTTTGTGCGTGTGCTGTTCCTGGTGGTTGTTTCCGGCATCATCCTGAAGTTTGCCTACGATAATTATGGTGCCAGCGAGGCGAATTTCACGCACCTAGCCACTACCGTGCAGCAGTGGTTTGGCAGGAAAGGGTGATGTTTGGATGTTGGTTGTTAGTTATTGGTTATTAGGTAAATGTAGAAACGCGGTTATCGTTAATTGTTGTTTGTTATTGGTTGTTGGGAAATGTAGAGACGCAATATTTTGCGTCTTGGTAGCTACAACGTTAAGACGCTCACAGGTCTGGAAGACGCTGTGAGGTCCGGAAAGTAATCCATACTTAGATTTTATACTTTAACCGGTATTGCCAAAGCAAAACTGATTGTGCTATAGCTTGCAAGACGCAAAATATTGCGTCTCTACATCCCCTAATAACCAACAACCAATAACGAATAACCAAACATCACCTCAATCCACCATATCGCCGGCGGCCCAGTACAGGAATGTTTTGGCTTTGGCGTACTTGGCTCTTAGTTCGTAGAGCTTTACCTGGGCTTCCAGGTATTTCATCTCACGGGAGTTGATGAGAAAGAGAGAGCTTTCGCCGTTCTCGAAGCGGGTAATTTCGCCGTTACGCAGCGTTAAAGCATTAGCTACAGCCCGCTCCTGTAAGAGTATCTGCGCTTCCAGTGCCTGCCAATCGTTATAAGCCGCCACTATGCCGGCTTCAATCTCACGTGCCGACTGCACCAACTCCAATGCATTTGCCTGTTGCTTTGCCTTGGTTAGCTGTAGTTTGCCTCGTTCCTGCCGTAAGAACAGCGGAAAGTTAAAGCTCACACCCAGTTTATAGTTGTTGCCTAAATACTGCTGGTCCAGCGCCTCAGAATTAAGGTAGAAATCGCCTTGCAGCACATTGTAGTCCACGTTTATTTTAGGCTTCAGCTTATCAGCGGCAAAACGCTGCTCAATCTCCAGTTGTGCGCCCTTCAGATCCAGCTTTACTAATTCCGGGTGGTTTCTCCGGGCAAATTGCAACAACTGCTCCAGCGAGTCCGGGGGCAGGGCTGCGATCTCACTTCCCAGGAGGGTGGGCACCGTGTTTTCCTCCAGTTCCAGGGGTACTGCATTCTCGGCCCACAAGTGGACTGCTACCTTCAGGCGGTTATTGTTATAGTTTAGCAGGGCCTGCTGCAACTGCACTTGCCTGTCCTGTACCACCATTAAGGCTTCAACGGTATCAATGGCAGCCAGGTCGCCTTCCTGCGCTCTGATTTGCACGGCCTGTAACCTAAAGTCCGCCAGGTCCAGTGCCTCCCGGTATAACTGCACGGTACGGTACTGAAACAGCCAGTCCCAGTAATCTTTTGTAGTCTCCAACAGCAGCTTGTTTATTAGTTTCACGCGCTCAGCCTCTGCAATGCCCTGCATCAGCTTGGCCTGCTTCAGGGTGGCGCGGCGCTCATCAATAAATAAACCCTGCCCCAGCGGAACAGTTATGCCGGCATAGCTTAAACCATCTGTTGGAGTATTCTTTTCCGGGTTAAGGAACTGTCCCTGGTTTTTTTCGAACCCCGCCTTTAAAGCAGGTCCGAACCAAAGCGGCACGCGCAGCGTGTTATCCCAGATGTTGTAGTACTCTTTGCTGTTAAACTCTTTCCGTTGCAGTTTGCTGCTTATCTCCGGATCAAAGGCACCACGGGCAATTCTGAGTTCCTGGCGTGCCTGTTCGGTCAGTAGCCTGGCCTGCGAGGCAACCGGGTGGTTTGCAAGTATAATGCTATGATATTGCTCCAGGGTAAGCACCTGCACCGAGTCCTGTGCCTGGGCATATGCCCGGCCGCTAATCAGACTTATGAACAGGCAAAGTATAAATACCCGAGTTTGCATCACTTTTCTTCCTCCTCAGTTTTGGTGGTGGCTTTGCTTTTCTTATCCTTGGCAGGTTGCGGGGCTGTATAGTCTGCCGGAAAGCTGTTTAGCTGTCGCCAGATCTCATACCAGATAGGCACTGTGTTTAGCATGGCCCAGCCATATACACCAGAACCTACGCGCAGCGCGTCTGGCCAAGGTTCATCCTTAGGGTCAGGTACTACAAGCATGCGGTATTTGCCATTGGTACCTGTGTTGTCTATAACCGCTACTATACCTCCAAAAGTACCAAAGCTTGCGCCAGGCCACCCGGAGAAAACCAGGGCAGGCCAGCCTTCGAACTGCAGCCGTACATCATCCCCGCGCTTTATAAGCGGCAGGTCCAGTGCGTTAATGTATAGCTCCGCCGCCAGGTCGGGGTCGCGTGGCATAATGGTGGCCAGCGCCTCGCCTTCTTTTATGGTTTCGCCTATACCTGCTTTCAGGGTTTGTACCACGTAGCCATCCTGAGGTGCCACGATCTGGTAATACTGGCTTCTGACCTTGGTGCTGCTGTACTCGCTTTGCATTTTGGCAACTTCGGCCTGTGTGCCATACACGTAAGAGCGTGTGGCGTTGAGTTCAGCCTCTGCCTTGGCAATCTTGTCGCCATACTCTGCCTTTAATGAGCTTAACTCGGTGCGGGCATTTTGCAACTCAGCCTTGGTAGCCTCAAACTTATTTATCAGTGATAGTAGTTTCGCTTGTGCCTCCTGCAGCTTAAGGCGGCGTTGCTCCAGTTCCGTAAGCGATTTCAGACCCTGCTTGTACAGGTTTTCCTGGCGCTGAAACTGCGACTCTGCCACAGACAGCTCTGTGCGCTGCGCCACCACGTCCATGCTGTCGCTTTGACGCTTCAGGCGGGTTTGTTCTACCTTGTTGCGGGCTTTCTGCAGACTAAAGTCAAGGCCCTCGCGCAAGGCTTTTATCTGTTCCTGCATGGCCTGTATCTTATTCTCATTGGCGCTGACGGCTTGTTGCTTGGCCTCTACCTGCTGCTCCAGGTTGGTAAGTAAGTTTGGGTCCATGAACTTCTCCTTTATCTCGGAGATGCTGGCAATGGTATCGCCTTTTTTTACAAAGGCTCCCTCCATAACGTGCCAGCGTTCAATCCGGCCTGCAATGGTGGCCTCAACGGTTTGTGGCCTGTCTTCAGGGGTTAAGGCTGTAAGCGTACCCTGCGAGCGGATGTTCTGCGTCCAGGGCAGGAACAGGCAGGCAAGTACGATCGCGAAGATGATGCCGATCCAGTAGCTAAGATTGCGGCCAATGCGAGGCGTTTGTACCTCAGCCATCACTTCCAGCTGAGGGTGTTCCTTATTCTCAGACTTTTCTAATTTGAAAGCCATAGTTTATATTGTTACTTCTGTTAATTCATGTAAAATATGCAGGTCCTTTAGTTGGTCATATGCTTCAAAGGCGACCACACGTCCGTTCTGCAGCAGTAGGGTGCGGTCGCATACTTCCATCACATCCCTGTCATTGGTTACAATGATCATGGTCCAGTCGAACTGCGGGCTAGTGAGCATGCTCAATAGCTCCATCTTTTCTTTTCTTGCCATGCCTGCCAGGTTATCAAGTATGAGTAGCTTAGGCCTTTGCACCAGGCTTCGCGCCATAATGATCTTTCGGGCCACACTGCCAGGCAAACGCATGCTGCCACCCGTCAGGTAAGCGTGGATGCCATCAGGCTGGCTGTACACAAAGTCCTGTAGTCCGCTTAACTCTATTGCCCACAGCACGTCTTTCATAGGCAGGTCACGGCCCAGTGTCACGTTCTCCAACAGTGTGCCATCAAACACCTGCTCTTTCGAGATATTGTCTCCGATGAGGCTGCGTAGGTTGCCCTTGTGCAGATCGTGCATCGAAACTCCGTTAAAGGCCAGCACGCCCTCATAGGATGGTAACAGGCCTAACAGCATATTTATAAGTGTGCTTTTCCCTGAGCTGTTAAACCCAGCCAGGCACACGCGTTCGGACGGTTTTATTGAGAAGGTGATGTTATCAAGGGCTATCTTTTTAGAATCGTGGAAGCGGTAAGTCAGGTTACGGGCCTCTATACTTAGACCTCCATCTGAGTCCAGTTCATCCAGCTTTATACCTTTGATCTCCTCCACAGGCAGGTCCGTTACTTGTCCGATCTTGTCCAGGCTCGTCATTACATCATATACCGTGTCCAGTTTAATGATGATCTTCTCAACGGCCGTCATGATAAGGATGATGATGATCTCGGAAGCAACGAACTGGCCAATGTTGATCTCCTGCTGCACCACCAGGATACAGCCCAGCACCAGCAGGCCACCTGTAATAAAGGTCTTAAAGCCCACGAAGCTATAATACTGCGTCATGAGTATGCTGAAGTGCTTTCGGCGCACATCAAGGTAATTCTTAACATAATAATTGGTGCGATCCATGGGCAGGTTAGTATGGCCCACCAGCTTAAAGGTGCTCAGGGAGCGGGCCATTTCTTCGAGCCAGGCCACCAGTTTATACTTATACTTCGACTCTTTTATACTTGTCTCGATGCCTTTTTCGCCGGTTAGCCAGATAATGGCCACCAGTACTACCACAAGTATAAGTCCGAAGAAAATAAAGTATGGGTGGTAGAAGGAAAGCAGGATCAGGCCGAAGATGATCTGGATCACAGCTGTAGAAAAGTCTACCAGGATCTTTGCTACGCCTTTCTGCAGGGTAACCACGTCAAAAAAGCGGTTCATGAGCTCGGGTGGGTAGTACTTTAGCAACGCCTCCGGCTGGAAGCGGGGTACGCGGTAAGCAAACTCAGAGGCTGTGCGGGCAAAAAGGCGCTGCTGTATAAACTCTACCAGCCATAGTTGCATTACCTGCAATCCTCCCACAATCAGCAGGGCCAGCACGATCAGGCTTATCAGTACTATAACCGACACCGTAACCTGTCCGCTGGATACAAAGCCAATGATACTCTGAATGCCCAACGGAAGCATTAAACTTATAAGTCCTGCCGCAAAAGCATAGACATACATATATAGAATTTCCCGTCGCTCAATGGCCAGCAACTGTATAAAGCGCTGCATCGGGGAAAATTTCTTCTCTACTTTCATGTAAGCTTTCTGTTAAAGTGACTTCTTGTAATCGTTTGTTCTGCCTATTGCTGCAAATACCATCTGCTTCAGAAAATCTACTGTATCGGCGTATTGCTCATGCTTGATATCAGTAAGCGAGGGTAGGTGCTGGGCATAGAAGATCTGCTGGTGCGCAGCGTCTAAAAGGGTGCTGATGAGTGCATGCGGGTAAGGGTAAGCGGGGTTTGCCTCCAGCACGATCTGGGCCAGGTATTTGCAAAAGCGCTTCATTTCCAGAAAATAACCATCCCTGTTTTCAGCATCCACTTCTTTTGTATGGTATACTTTAGAAGACTCTGCCACGATAACCCTGTGCAGGATCCGCTCATCAATGTGCATAACAGCCGGGTCGTCGTCCTGGCCTGCGCGCGTTATAACTTCTATGGCCCGGCTCAACCGCTCAAACGGGTCGGCAATGTTCTGGGTCTGAAACAGAACCGTGTAGTGCAGCCAGGCCCAGTACCACGATACCAGGTACACCAGCAGCTTGTGCTTGTTTTCAAAATACCTGTAAACAGATGCCTCCGTAGACCCTATCTCCCTAGCTAGTTTCTTAAATGTAAAATCTTCAAAGCCAAGCTCATCTATCAGTCTTACACTTGCTGATATGATCTTTCTGCCGAGTTCCGTGTTCTCTGGCTCCCGGAGGTAAGACTTATGGTTAAGGCTTATCTGGATGTTGTTTATCATGTTACGTATACTTGGTGCGCCGTTTAAACCTGTAGCCTAATAGTTCTTATAACCCTTATGCTGGCGCAAAGTTATGAAAACTTTCACTCATAATAGTAATACTATCAAAAAGGTTTATTTGACTATCATTTTTTTATTTCCCTTTATGTAGTATACCATAGTTGGTAGATGTAAACCAGAAAAACGGAAAGCTGTTTAGGCTTGCAGGGGCGAGCTCAATTGGTATGAATCGCTAAAAGCAGCAGATACCGAAAAGATAAGCTACCTTTGCAGTATGGTTATGCCGTAAGTATAGGCGAGCCAAGTATAAATGCACAGCCATGAAGTTTGAAGATTACCGTATTTCCGATGAGATAAAGAAGAGCCTTGGCAAATTAGGCTTTCGCAAACCCACCGATATACAATTTAAGGCCATCCCGCCCATACTGAAAGGCGAGGATGTGCTTGCCATAGCCCAAACAGGTACCGGCAAGACAGCAGCTTTTGCCATTCCAGTGCTGGACATGCTTCAGTTCAGGAAAAACCGCCGTCGTGAGGATGGTATAAAATGCATCGTAATGGTGCCAACCCGCGAACTGGCGCTTCAGATAACAGAGGTTTTTAACGAGATCGGGAAAGGCACCCGTGTAAAGACCTTCTGTGTTTTTGGGGGCGTAGAGCAAGGGCCGCAGATCGCGAAACTAGAGGCTGGCATTGATGTGCTGGTGGCTACGCCGGGCCGTTTGTTTGATTTGGTAAGTCAGGGTTACATAAGACTGGAGAGGGTAGAGGTGCTTGTGCTGGACGAGGCTGACCATATGCTTGACCTGGGCTTTATACACGATATCAGGCAGCTGATCACCAAGTTGCCGCGCAAAAGGCAAACGCTGTTTTTCTCGGCTACCATCAACGAGAAAATAAAGGAGCTTGCCTATTCGCTGGTGCACAAGCCGGTTCGTATTCAAATCTCCCCTAAAGACCCGGTTTCCAAGAACGTTGACCACTCGGTAATGTATGTGGACATGGACGATAAGCGCTTTTTTCTGGAGCGTGTGGTAAAGGAAAACCCTGATAAGAAAATACTGGCCTTTGTGCGCACAAAAGTGCGTGCAGAGCGTGTAGTGGCAGCCATGGACCGGGTAGGTATAGAAGCCATAAGTATACATGGCGGCAAAGAGCAGAAAGACAGGCTGGATGTGATGCGCCGCTTTAAGAAAGGGGATGTAAAGCTGCTTATTGCCACTGACGTGAGTGCGCGCGGCATTGACATACCCAACGTGGAATATGTGGTGAACTACGATTTGCCGGAGCAACCTGAAAACTATGTGCACCGGGTGGGACGTACAGGCCGGGGTGTAGAGAAAGGAATCGCGGTTAGCTTTTGTGCCCCCGAGGAAAAACCTATACTGGATGAGATACAGCAGTATCTAACTAAAGACATTAAAGTGCTGGAGGTTGATAAAGAAGACTACGAAGCCACCATCGACTTTAGCGCCGACGCCACTTACGACTGGAAATCCCTGCTGAAAGAGGCCCAGGAGACGGAAGAAAAGGTGAAGGCGGCTAAAGCGAAAAAGGCCAAAGCCAAAGCCAAGAAGAAGAAGTAAGGGTTCGAAGCTGTTTAAACTATAATAAAATCCCGCACCTCCCGCCCTTGCAGTGTGTTATCACTGGCAAATACAATAGCTTGACCCGATGGGTTATTGGTGAAAAACACCAACAATGGCAGTAGTATAGAAAGAAATAAGAATTTAACTGATCGTCTACAAAAAGGCCTGTGCTGCAAATCGCTGCGCAGGCCTTTTTTGCTATGGAGAGAGCTCAGGTTTTCGGCAATTGGGCAGGGATCCGGAGTGGCTGAAAGTATAAAATCTTGTTAGGTGCAGAAGTTCGGAATTAGAGTATTTTCGGTTAGGCTAAACATACTTCAGTAACCGAAAAAGGGTGTCAGATAGGCATATGTATAATATTTAAGGTGTTGATACATAGTTTTTTACAAAATTTACGTATATAAAAATAGAACTAATTTAAGCACCCATGCCAGAAACAGTCTGGCAGATAACAAGAAAGGAGTAAATGATGAGAAGTCGAAGAAGCGGAAGAGATCACCTTTCTGATATTTTCTACAACGTAGGAGACATGAATTTAAGCCCTCTTGATGATAGATTCGGTTTCAGTAGGGAGTTTACTGATGCTACCTACGACAGAATGTTGAGGGAAGAAAGATTGGAACGGGATCACAGGATGGAAGAAGAGCGCAGAATGGAAGCGCAGTATCCTAGTTGCAGAATAACAGACAGGCCAGCGGGCTGGATCTCTGAAAGAGACAGACGTCCGAACTGGGGTTACGGAAATGAAAGAAACCCCCGGTTTGGCCACGAACAAGACAGGCCTCCATACAGGGATCCGAACTGGGATAATAGGCCGGTAAGAAGACACCCTGATGACAGGCCACCCAGATGGTAAACCTGTAAAGCTGTATGAGTTTAAATGATGTTAAACAGCGCCTGGAAATACCCGGGCAGTACTTTTAATTAATAATAAGACCAGAACAGCGAAAATTTTTACAACTGACACAGAGCCATTTTGCACTAAGGTGCGAGATGGCTTTTGTTATGTATTGGCAACCTAAGTATAGGTTATGCCCGAATCTCATGATTGGCAGCTTCATCAGATTTGGTAAGTATGATCTTATCGATCCGGACGCCATCCATATCAACTATTTCCAGCATATATCCGTCCAGTTTTAGTTTGTCGCCAACGTGTGGTACCTGGGCAACCCTATGAAGTATAAACCCGGCCAGTGTGGCATAAAGCGTGTGGTCCACCGGAATCAGTTTGTGGCTAAGGTGCTGGTTGAGGGTGGCAACAGGAGTAGAGCCGTTAATGAGCAATGAGCCGTCTTCACGTACAAAGATATCCGGCTCCTTCTGTTCACCTGTATCAGGAATATCCCCCACGATCGCCTCCATAATGTCGTGCAGAGTTATGATACCTTCTACGGCCCCGTTCTCATCTACTACAATGCCTAAATACTGTTTTTGTTGCCGGAATATCCGAAGTGTATTTACAGCCAGCATACTTTCTGATACAAACAAGGGCTTCTTTAAGATCGCTTTCAGGTTAAATTCGGGTTTATGTGCAGATGCTAGAAAATCTTTGGCGGTCAGTATACCTTCCACGTGATCTATGGTTTTTGAACATACCGGAAACTTGGAGTGTGTGCTCTGTAAAATCTTATCATGTATAGCTTGTAGAGGTGTGTTTACCTCGATCCAGTCTACATTGGTGCGGTGCCGCATAAGGCTACGGTTACGCTGGTCGTAGAGGCTAAAAATGTTCTGGTGCAGCTGTTCCTCTTCCGACTCCAGCACGCCTTCGCGCCCTGCAACACGCAGCATGTGCCGCAGCTCTTCTTCGGTAACGGTCTGTGAGCTGTCTTTGGGTTTTATTCGGAGCAAGCGGATCATGAAATTGGTAGAGCCTGACAGCAACCGTACCAGCGGATAGGTGATTTTTGTAAAAAGCCTGATGGAAGGAGCCACAAATAGTGCCACGCCAATGGAGTTGCGCAGAGCAATTGTTTTGGGTATAAGCTCACCTACCACAATGGTGAAATAGGTGATAAGTATGACCAAAAGCGTTATGGCGATCTGGAATGCATACGGTTGTAGCCTTTCTATCTGGCTGATGTATGGCGCAATGTGGCCGGCAAGGGTTGTACCGCCGTAGGCGCCTGCCACAATTCCTATCAGCGTTATGCCTAACTGTATCGATGACAGAAAATTCTCGGGGTGCTGATGAAGTTGCAGTATTGTTCTGGCGCGTGTATCTCCAGTGGAGGCCTTGTGCTCGACCAGGCTCTTTTTAACAGAAACAAGGGCCGTTTCAGATAAAGCAAAATACCCGTTAATAAGTGTAAGTATAATGATTACGATGTACTCCATGCGGCTGGCAGGGTGAGTTTGCTTTTAGTATACTACAGCACGGGGTAAGATGGTTTAAGAAAGGTTTTCATTGTTTGCCCGGAGCATGGCTACGCGGCACCTCAGGCTTGTCGTATGTCCTTGCCTCTTTATAGAATAGTTTTGTGAGCCAGAAAAAGACATTCCTGTTTGCGGCAATTAATTGATAGCCAGCCTCAAACACCACGTCTGCAAGCACCACATTGTAATAAACGCTGTTCCAGAAGTCGTTGCCGCCAAGGGCCAGTACCTCAAACACGGCCGCAGCGCCACGTAGCCTTCTGTATTTTGTGATCAGGTAAACCGATTTGCTGAAATGCTGTCGGGTAATGCCATGGTAAAGTTTTGGTACTTGCTGATAGGGGGTATAGGTGACCTCGTTTAAAGTGTTGCGTTGCCACCGGCTTACCCAGAAGCGGCAAAAACCGCAGGCGCCGTCATATACCATTATAGGTTTAACAGTAAGGGGGGTATCCTGTTCAGGGTTTGCGTTTGCGTGGGTATTTAGTTCTTCCTGCACATCATTCTTTTTTTCTCGTGCTTTTTAATGTTATCTCATTTTTACAGCCATTGTAGCCTAATGCAGCGTTGATAGGGCACCAGCGAAGCATGGCAGTTGCTATTGGTATCACGCCAAGTATAGCCAGGGGCTTTGTGTTATAGTATGCTCCGATACCGATCAAGGCCAAGCCAGCAATCGCCCTGGCTTTCTGCTCTATTAAACCTACATTACAATCCATGGTATTTTTGGTATTATTATAATATACTTTTGTGAATAAATTATGTTGATGGGTGTGGCTTATACTTAGAGAAGCTACCTTAAAAGGTGGTTAACACATACATTTTACATGCCTGGCAAACAAAGAGGTATGCAGCGCTTTAACCTAACTCGTTGCCGGTGCGTTTGTAATCCTCGGATGTAATGCTTAAGTTAATGTTACAGCCACAGTAAAGCTTGTATAAGCTGGCCTCTTTTATAGCAGGATGATCAAAAACCTAACCATATCACGGATAAGTTACCTGGCAGAGGCCGGTATGTGGGGGCTGGGCTTGTTGTTGCTTGCAACCATGAACCCGGAAGGGGAGCACCTCTTCAGCTTTTGCCCTTATCGCTGGATACTGGAGAGTGGATGCCCTGGCTGTGGACTTGGTCACGGTGTCTCCTTTTTGCTGCAGGGCAGCTGGCAGGCATCGTGGCAGGCGCATCCTTTGGCCGGACCTGCCTTGCTGCTGTTACTTTACAGGTGCTGGAAGCTGATACAGTGGCATCGAGAACATTTTAAATCACTAACTATTCTAAAACCTAATGGCTAACATCTTACACCTTATGCCGGACCTGGAGCCCGATGAAATGAGTTATGTGCAGACGCTTGTTAATGAAATGTCGGAGGATGAGGCAAGGCAGTTTGCTTCTATCTACCGCAGCCGCCGGCGCGAGCCCATGCTTATACTTATTACCACCATCATCGGCTTTTTCGGGGTGGCTGGTATTCAGCGCTTCCTGGTAGGGCAGATAGCGTTGGGACTGTTGTATTTCTTTACGGGTGGCCTTTGCCTGATCGGTACCATCATAGACCTGATCAACTATAAACGCCTTGCTTATGAGTACAATGTGCGGGAAGCACAGAAGGTTATCTCTATGATGCGCTATTAAATGGCCGTCAAATTAAACTAAAGCAGTGTTCTTAGGTGTGATTATACTTTGGTGCGACTATATACCGTGTCATACTTATGCATAATGAGCCTGTTCAGAGTTTATTAAAATCTACTCTGTCTGCCCTTGCTGCGTGTTTTCACCAGCAAGTATAGTAGCCAACGTCTTTTAATTGTTGGTGAAAAGTACCAACAATGGCGAGGTCATACTTCTTAACTAAAACTCTAAACAGCTTCAATGTTAATTACCTGACTTTACAAATTGGCCTCGGTAGTGTTGTGTGCCATCGCTTAACAGAACAAAGTATACTCCTGCAGCCAGTCTTGGCAGGGCGATGTATGCCTCAGGGGCTTTTTTCAGCTGTGTGTGGCTTACCTTTTTGCCTGTTGCATCATAGATCTCTGCGGTAGTGGGCGTAAAATGGAGGTTGGCAACGGTTATGCCTTCACCTGTGGACGGATTGGGATAAAGCAGCGGCGGTCCAAGATCAGGTACTACCAATTGGTCGTTTCTGGAAACCAGGGTAACATACTTCAGTATCCAGTTATTTGGGTCTGGGGTTATGCGAAGCACATTGCCCTCCACGCGCAGCAGGTAATTTTCTTTGGGTTGATTCTGCGAAACACGTATGGTGGTGTCTCCGGCGGTAGTGGAGATCAGGTATTCCATGTCTGTTTTAAAGAAGGCCGTCGCCCCGCTTCCTGTGCTCTCCGTGGCTATGAGCAGTCTGTTGTCTTTCTGGTTCCACTCCGTTTTAAGCACCGGAAATCCTTCCCCTGCATACCATTGCTCAAAAAAGTAATCTAGTTGCCTGCCTGTAGTTTGCTCAAATACCCTTTTCAGGTCTGTAGTGGATGCGGTACTCCCACCGAACTGCTGCTGATAAGCGCGTAGGGCTTTAAAGAAGAGGGCATCGTTGTTGATCTCAAACCGAAGCATATGCACCACACTTGCAGCCTTCTTATAAGTTAAGCGGTAGTCAAAGATCCTGGCAACCATGGTGGTGTCAGGCACTTTTACCGAGCTGAACGGACGCTGCAAGGCAAGATTGTGGGCATTGCTCATCCAGCTTCGGGCCACCTCTTCCGTAGTAAACTCCTGCAAGGCCAGAAACTCCGCATAGCTGGCAAAGCCCTCGTTCAGCCAAATATCCTGCCAGCTGGCGCAGGTTACGTTGTCGCCGAACCACTGGTGGGCAAGTTCGTGGGCAGTAAGGGTAAAGGTAAACGTGCTTTGGGTGGTCATGGTCTGATGCTCCATGCCGCCTCCCATAGGTGCCATGCTATGTCCATACTTTTCCCTATGAAACGGATACAACCCGAACAGCTCCGAAAAATGCTCCAGGAACCCGGGTGTCCGGTCCATTTCCGGTTTAAATGTGGCTAAGGCGCCGCCTTTGTATACATAGTTAAGTATAGGTACAGGTTTGGCAGCCCCTGCTGGCCTGGCAAACTGCAGGTATTCTTCATAATCTGAAACGGCCACCGAAACCAGGTAATAGTCTATGGGGTAGCCGGATTTCCACTCGTAGCGCTTTTTGTTGCCTGGCAGCTCCACCACATTGGTAAGTATACCATTAGAGCCTACTTTATTTTCGGCACTGGTGGTCACAAAAACATGAACCGAGTCAGCCTTGTCTGTTAAGACCTGTTTTGTGGGCCACCACTCATAAGCGGCATAGGGCTCACTTAAGCTCCAGGTAACGTTGTTGCCCCAGCCAGGCTCACGGGCAGTGCTAAAGCCGTTGCCGATTGCTGCGGCCCCGCTCTTTGGTGCAGTGCCTTTATAGTATACAACGGCTTTAAACCTGGCAAGAGGTAGTAATGGCGAACTTAACTGCACCGTTACATCTCCATTATTCCGGGTTATACTTTGCTCACGCTTATTATTGACAAGTATAGAGTCGATCTGAAAACTCTGGTGCAGCTCAAAGGCGAAGGTGTTAAGGCTCGTGTTTTTGACGCTGGCCTCTGTGGTTACATTGCCCTGGATATGGGTAGAGTTGCGCTCAAGGGCCAGGTCCAGTTTGTAAAACGACACATCGTAGCGGTTCATGAGCTGCTGGTGCGCAGGTGTGGCTACAGCCTGCCTTTGAGAAGCCTGTGCCCTGCTCTCTGCACAAAGGCTTATACTTTGTGCCCCCGCTTGCAGGCTGAAAAGCAGGAGCCAGCCCAGCAAAAGTGCTCTAAATGAGTTTTTCATAGTTTTAAATAAGCGCATGTAACAAGTTGCTAAGCCAAAGACAGACTTGCTGTGAAGGTGCCTTAGCATTTCAAATATGGTTAACCGGTTAAGTTAATAACAGGTTATGGTATGTTTAACTCAAGCTGCGATCAAGCCACCCAGGAGGAGAATTACCTGCACGAGTAAAATTCCCCTTTTCGGAGGTAGGGCCGTTTCATTCTACTAAATTAATGTCTATGGCGCGAGCGTCCTCGTCCCGAATCAAGTCCGGGATCTGCGACTCGTGATCGGCTATAGTTTGGGCCTTCCCGAGTCAAGCCCGGGATCTACGACTGGCCCAGTCGGATCACAGATCCAACAGTATAGGAAGTCACGGATCGCAGATCCGCGCCAGCAATGAGTAGAATGAAACGACCCTGCCCTCAAGGGGACTATTTTTGTTAGAACTTAACGGCCCTGCTCCTCGGAGGGGCTAGGGGGTACACCTACCTCGTCTATCCTAAACCGCAACGCGAGATATCTAATCTATTACTGGTTTAACAGTGTAGCCTTGCATGCGCAGTAGCTCAAGTATACCTTGTTTGCCCGGCAAGTGCCCGGCGCCTACTGCGAAGAATGTAGGCCTGGCTCTTGCCTCCCGTTCCATTACAGGTATCCAGCGTTGGTTGCGTGCCACCAGGAAAGCCTGCTCATACAACTGGTACTCCTTTTCCGACAGATCTTCTTTTGTTATCTCCGCTATGGAGTCAAGGTCCTGGGCAAGGTATAACTTTACCAGTTTTAAGTAAGAAGCCCTTGCAGCGGGCATATCCTTCACAGTCTTTATCAGCATGCTCGTTTGCAGTTGCTGTGGCAGATTGTCCATGGCGGCTAGCTGCTCTTTTATACTTTCAACGCCAATTACCTCTTTCCCCTGCGCATGGGCTGCCTCCACCAGCCGCTGCTCATACGATACCGCCTTACAATCAGTAATCTGCGACAATAGCAGCGACTGTAGCATGAAAGGCTTCATGTTGTCAAATAGCTTCATGTCTAGCTGTAGCGTTGTAGCCAGATGGTTCGAAAGTATTTTATAGTCTGCCGGGGACAGCATGGCGCTCAGCGTTTTGCCTGCCGGTAAAGTGGCGCTTTGCATAAGCTCGGCCATGAAGTTAGGCGCATCCATGTCAACCTCCAGCGAAAGCTGCTCTGTTTGCATTAACCTTTTTATGACTGCGTCCGGCATTTTAAAATCATCCGGGCAAAGCGCATGTATGGTCCCGAAAACATAGGATGGTGTAGTCAGGCCATTACCACTGATCTCCCAGAGCAGTGTTTTCGGTGTGGCTGCTGTGGCATTAAATGCGGGTAGTAAAAGCAACTGTATAACACATGCTACAGCGAGCATCCTGTGCCCGAATTTCTGTAAGGCTTTCTTCATGGGTTGAGGTTATGAATAAGCTCAATATAAGCAAAAGTCTGTAAAATCTGTGGTTTGCTTTTTTGACGGGAAAGAATGGATGTGGCAGAGAATGATTTTGGTGATGGGTAAGTATAGGTCTTAATGTTCAGTTAAACAGATGGTTAAGTTTGGTTTGTATGGCGCCTCCGCTCTTATACGCTCTGCTCATACTATGCTTGCTGAACAAATTTATTAAAAGGTGGATTCTGACAGTGGTTAAACATTGAATTGTAAAATACCGGTCAGGTAAGTTTTGTTATGGTTCTTGCAATTGTTCAGTTAAAATATATGTATTGGTTAATTTACATTGGTAAAGTTATATAAATGTTGTTAAAACATCAGGGTGTTATGTGTTATGGTTAATTGCATTATGTTTATAATAGCATGAGGGTTTTTATTTTGCTTGAAAGCTAATTGTGGCTTATTTGCCTGATTATAATGTGTTTAGCCTTGATTGTTAGTGAATAGGATGTTATGCTATTATAACTTTCTTTATCGTAGAAACTTATTTGTTACGAAATTTTTAAACAAATGTTTTGACATCGAAAATTAATAATTATATTTGGTTGAATTTCTTATCTACACACATTTAATAATTATCTAACCTAATTCACACATTATGAAGAAGAGTTTACTCTTGAGTCTCTTTTTTGCGTTAGTACTGGCTTTGCCAGCGTGGGCGCAACAAAGCAGGACTGTAAATGGAAAAGTAACGGACAAGGAAACTGGTCAAGGGCTTCCTGGGGTAGCAGTTTTGGTAAAAGGTACTACAACAGGTACTGCAACTGGGGCGAATGGAGACTTCAGCATAACTATACCGGAGGGAAAGAATACGCTTGTATTCAAATTTATTGGCTATTCAACTCAAGAGGTGCCTGTCGGTAATAGTAATACAGTAAGTGTTGCCCTTGGTGTTGACCAGAAGCAGTTAGAAGAAGTTGTAGTTGTGGGATACTCAACTTCTACTCAGCAATCATTTACGGGTACTGCAAAAGTTGTTAGCGTTGAGAAGCTTGAAAGCAAAAGCGTATCAAACGTTTCTCAGGCGTTAGCAGGTGAGGTTGCCGGTGTAAGAGTAATCAACACAAGCGGACAGCCTGGTACAGCATCTACAATACGTATCCGTGGTATTGGTTCTGTTAACGGTAATAGATCTCCTCTGTATGTAGTGGACGGTGTGCCTTTCTCAGGTGGCCTAAACTCTATCAACCCTGCCGACATTGAATCAACAACTGTTTTGAAGGACGCTGCCGCTACGGCTATCTATGGTTCTAGAGGTGCAAATGGTGTTATCGTAATAACAACTAAATCAGGTAGAGGTAAGAAGTCTTTTATTGAGGCTGATGCTAACTTTGGTACAAACATGGCTTTATTGCCACGCTACGAGACAATCAACTCGCCTGAGCAGTACATCGCGTTAGGTTGGGAAGGTCTTTATAACCGTGGTGCTGCAATTGGCAACGCTGATCCGGTTAAATACGCTAACGACAGGTTATTCTCTACTTCTGGTGTAAGACCAGGTTATAATATGTGGAACGTAGCTAATGGCGGAGAGCTTATCGATCCGCTTACAAAGTCAGTTAGACCAGGCGTGACAAGAAAGTACACTCCAGAAAACTGGGAGGATTTTGCATTCCAGAACTCTGCACGTAGAGAATACAACGTTAAGTTTGGCGGCTCTTCAGGCAGAACATCTTTCTTCTCTTCTTTTGGTTACCTCGATGACCAGGGTTACTCAATCAATTCTGACTATGAGCGTTTAACTGGTAGAGTTAACCTGCGTCAGGAAATTAAAGAATGGTTAACTGGTGGTATCAATATCAGCTATGCCAGATCTGAGACAAACACTAACGGACAAACCAGTGATTCAGGAAGTATTTTCTGGTTTGTGGATAACATGCCATCTATATACCCATTATTTAGAAGAGATGCAGAAGGTAATATCATCGAAGACCCAATATTTGGTGGTCCGCAGTACGACTATGGTGCTGAAGGTGATTATGCTCGTGGTTTCGGCGGTTTGACAAACTCAATTGCTGACGCGACTTACAACACCAGAAGAGACAACCGTGACGAGATCAATGGTAATGCTAACCTAGACTTCACTCTCATGAAGGGTTTAACGTTCGAGAACAGACTAGGTGTGCAGTACTATCACAATAAGTATGGCTGGTTGAATAATAAGTATTATGGTTCTTCTGCAGGTCAGCAGGGTGCTTTAGGTCTTACAAGAACCGACCGCTTCTCTTATAACTTATTGAACATGCTGCGTTACAACACCGCCATTGGTCAGCATGGTTTAGAGGTTCTTGCAGCACACGAAGCTTCAAACTTTAAGCAGAACATCTTCTCCGCTTCCGGTTACAGGCTAGTAGACCCGAACTTACTTGAGCTAAGCAACGCAGTTGTTAAAAATCCAACGCAAAACTCTTACACTGACCAGTATGCATTAGAAAGCTACTTCGGACAGATTAACTATGACTTTGCAAAGAAGTATTTCTTGTCAACTACGATTAGAAGAGACGGATCTTCAAGGTTTAGAGATGATAAGTGGGGTACTTTCGGTTCGGTTGGTGCAGCTTGGGTAGTTTCAAACGAAGATTTTATGAGCTCACAGAGCGCACTAAGCTCTCTTAAACTGAAGGCCAGCTACGGTTTGATCGGTGATCAGGCAGGTGTTGGATACTATCCTGGATATGATCTGTACTCTGTAGACAATGTTAACAATCAGCCTGGTTTCACTCTTACTACACCAGGTAACCGAGCCCTTACTTGGGAGACTTCAAAAATGTTCCAAACAGGCGTAGAGTTTGGTTTAGGTAACTACCTGGAGGGCTCTATCGATTACTATGTAAAAAATACAGACGATCTGATTTTTGATGTAAGAACTGCGCCATCTACTGGTATCGCTATCATGACATCAAACGCGGGTAGCCTTCAGAACAAAGGTCTGGAGTTTGATCTTACAGGACACCTAATAAAGACAAGCGATTTCCGTCTGGATCTAAGTGTAAATGGTGAGAAGTTTACGAATAAGATCACTGAAATGCCTATCGATCCATCAACAGGTAAGCCAAAGGCTATCGACGTGCAGGGAATCTACGGATGGTCAGAAGGTCACTCTGTTTTCGATTACTACCTGCGCGAGTTTGCTGGGGTAGATGCAGCTAACGGCACTAGCACATGGACAGTGCATTACATTGATGCAAACGGTAACGGTTCTTACGATAAAGGTGAAGGGATCGGTAACCTGACTGACTACTTGGCTAGCAACCCTGACCAAGCGGGCAGCATCCTGCAGGGTACAACCGATACATACGCTGATGCGACGCTAAAGTATAATGGTAAGTCTGCCATCCCCGATCTGAGAGGTGCAGTTAACCTTGATGCTGGATACAAAGGTTTTGACTTAAGAGTACAGATGCTTTACAGCTTCGGCGGCTATGCTTATGACGGCGCTTATGCTAGCTTAATGCATAGTGGTCTGGTAGGCAGCAATAACTGGCATGTGGATATCCTTAACAGATGGCAGAACCCAGGCGATGTTACAAATGTGCCGCGTTTATCAAACGAGCTGGATAAAAATGTTACTTCAGCATCAACACGCTTCCTGACTAAGGCCAACTATCTTGTACTTAATAACATTCGCTTAAGCTATACATTGCCATCAAGCTATGTTAATAAGTTCGGTGTCGGAGGTCTTTCTGTGTGGGTGTCAGGTGATAACCTGTGGATCAATACTAAGCGTCAGGGTTTCAATCCATCCACAGCTGAGACAGGTGCATCAAGCACATACCGTTACTCTCCATTGTCTACGGTGACAGCAGGTTTAAGAGTGAGAATTTAATTAATTGATCAAAATGAGAAAAGGTTTAAATATAATAGCGGCAGCTGTAATTGCATTTTCACTAAGCAGCTGCGAGAAGGAGTTTCTAGACGTAAAGCCTACTAATGAGCTTTCGCTGGAGCAGATAGAAGAAGCGGCTAAGACAGACCCTGCATTGTTAAATTCATTTGTGTCTGGTATGTACGCGACCATGTATAACACAGGTACAGGCGGAACAACAGGTCACGATGACTTTGGACAAAGAGGCTATGACATCTTTACAGACATGATTTCGTCTGACATGGTGTTGGCTGGTACAACTTACGGATGGTATTCAGGTATAGCGCGTTATCAGGCAACTACTGATAATACTGTTAACCAAGCCTATACTCCATGGAGATATTATTACAGAATTATTCGATCAGCAAATACACTGATCGATATCCTGGGAGGTAACGATGCTCCACAAACAGGTGCCAGACTTCATATGATGGGGCAGGCTAAGGCAATGCGTGCGTACGCATACTTCTACCTGGCGCAGCTTTACTCTGAAGGGTACAAGTCGGGTAATGATAAGATTCTACCGCTGTATACCTCAACCAAGGATGCTTCATCCAAACCAAAAAGTACATCGAAAGAGGTGTATGACCTGATTATTTCTGATTTGGATGCTGCCATAACAAGCCTAGATGGCTTTACAAGAGCAGGTAAGCACGAAGTTAACAAAAACGTAGCGAAAGGCTTACTGGCGTACGTGCTATCAGCTCGTGGGACTACAGCAGATCTGCAGCGTGTAGTAACGCTTACAAACGAAGTTATTACGACTTCAGGTGCCCGTGTTACTAACCCTGATGAGGTTGTTGCTCAGTTTGACGCAGCAGGTGCTCTTAAAAATCCGCAATCAGGATTTAATAATGTTGCTACTCCAAGCTGGATCTGGGGTGTGGACCTTGTATTGGACTATGGTCTTAACCTGGTATCTTGGTGGGGGCAGATGGACGTATTTACCTATAGCTATGCTTGGGCAGGTGATGCTAAAACAATTGACAGAAGCCTGTATGATGCTATCCCAGCTAATGACTTAAGAAAGCAGCAGTTTATTGCTCCAGGTAAAACGGGTGCATTACAGCCAAGAAACAAGTTCTTTGCTCCGGCAAGAAAGATTGGAGGACAGCGCTATATCGAGACGGACTATGTTTACATGCGCATTGAGGACATGATCTTGTTAAATGCAGAAGCAAACGCGAAACTAGGCCAGGCTGGGGCTGCTAGGGACATGCTGAGAATGCTCTTGTCTAAGCGTTATACTGATGCAGCAGATTATAGCTATATCGATACATTAAGTGGGCAAGCTCTTCTTGATGAGATTCATCTTCAAACAAGAATTGAGCTGTGGGGTGAAGGAAAAGTGCTTCTTTCTGTTAAGAGAAACAAGAAAACTGTAACCAGGGGTGCTAACCACTTATTCGATGCAGGTAAATCTTTTGCTTGGGATTCTGATGAGCTAACTTTTAATATACCACAGGCAGAACTGCTGAACAACCCGGTATTAAATGATTAAAAAATTAGTTGATAATTTTTTTAAAGATGCTTTAACAATTAAAAGTAGACTATAATGACAAAGGGCCACTTTAAAAGTGGTCCTTTGTTTTTTTACCGTTAAGCTTTAAATTGAGTAATACTTTAAAGGAAGTTTTGAATGACAAACAAGAGGGTAGTAATACTAATAGCCGCCGGCTGCTTCATATCCGGCGCCTTCGTATCTAAGGTGGCGGAGAGCAAGCTTACCGTAACTATGGTGAAGGAAGCACAAAAGCTGATCGGGCTGAATTTTAAGGACGCCCAACTAGACTCTGCCTTAACGGACCTGGAAGAATTTAAGCAGAGCTACGAGGTTATCAGGAAACAGCCTCTGTCAAATGATGTGGCGCCGGCACTTGTGTTTAACCCGATACCGGTAGGCTATACTTTTGAAAAAGCGAAAGGCAAGTTTGAGGTTGCTAAAGCAGCAGGGGTTAAACTACCTCAGAACAGAGAAGAACTTGCATTTTATACTTTGCCGCAACTGGCAGAGCTGATACGCACAAAGCAGATCACGTCGGAGGAGCTGACCAGGTTTTACCTGGACCGTCTGAAAAAGTATGGCCCAACGCTGGAATGTGTGACAAGCCTGACAGAGGAACTGGCACTGGAGCAAGCCAGGAAAGCAGACAAAGAGATCAAAACCGGCAAGTATAAAGGTATGCTGCATGGTATACCTTTTGGCGTAAAAGACCTGCTTTCAACTAAAAAGTATAAAACCACCTGGGGTGCCACACCTTACAAGGACCAGCTGATAGATGAGGATGCTACTGTAGTACAACGGCTTCAGGATGCCGGTGGTGTTCTGGTGGCGAAGCTAACCCTGGGCGCATTGGCCATGGGAGATGTGTGGTACGGTGGTAAAACGCGTTCGCCCTGGGATATAAACAGAGGTTCGAGTGGTTCGTCGGCAGGTTCGGCTGCTGCGGTGGCGGCAGGCTTGTTGCCTTATGCTATCGGCACCGAAACACTGGGCTCTATCGTGTCGCCTTCAACGGCTTGCGGTACTACTGGCCTTAGGCCTACTTTTGGCCGCGTAAGCAGGCATGGGGCTATGGCGCTAAGCTGGTCTATGGATAAGATAGGCCCGATCACACGCTCTGCAGAAGATGCAGCCATTGTTTTTAATGCTATCTACGGACCCGACGGAAAAGATCAGTCTGTTTATGATGCGCCTTTTAATTATAACCAAAGTATAAATCCGAAAAAGCTGCGGGTAGGCTATCTCAAAAAAGACTTTGAGCGCACTTACGGTTTCAAGGAAAATGACGAGGCTGCCCTTGCAGCCCTTCGTAAAGCCGGTATAGAGCTGGTCCCAATCGAATTACCAAACCTGCCTGTCCGCGACCTGACCCTTACCATCTCGGTAGAGGGGGCTGCCGCTTTTGACGAACTTACCCGTAGCGGCAGGGATAGCTTGCTTGTGGCACAGCACAAAAATGCCTGGCCAACCATATTCAGGGCTGGGAGGTTTGTGCCTGCCGTTGAGTACCTGCAGGCCCAGCGCGTGCGCACCCTGCTGGTGCAGCAGATGCAGGAAACCCTGAAAGACATAGATGTATACTTAAGCCCTTCGTTTGCCGGTAACAACTTAGTGCTTACAAACCTGTCGGGGCATCCGTGCGTGGTCGTGCCAAACGGTTTCCAGAAAAATGGTATGCCTACTACCATTACCTTTATAGGAAAACTATTTGGCGAAGCTGAGCTGCTAACTTTTGCAAAGTTTTATCAAAGTATAACCAACCATCACGAGCAGCACCCAAGTATGGATTTTGCCTCGAGGAAAAAATCATAAGTATAAATCGCCGCCAGAAGCATAGGGAACTATAACTGGCGGCGATTTTGCTTACATAAAGTATAATTCCTTAATTTGAAGGGATTATAATATCTACACAACAAATCAACTATACTAATCTACTATGCTATTAAAAAGAAAGGCTTTAGCCGTTGTGGGCTGGCTTATGCTGTGCGCAGGCGCAGTGCAAGCCCAGGATGGCAAGCTAACCCTAAGCGTTGAGAAGATCATGCGCGACCCGAAGTGGATCGGGACATCACCTAGTAATGTGTTCTGGTCTGAAGACGGCAAAAAAATATATTTTTACTGGAACCCTGAAGGCAATAAAAGCGACTCGCTTTACGCAGTTAACGCAGATGGCAAGAACATACAAAAGGTAAGCGCTCGAGAGCGCAGAAGCCTGCCAAGCCAGTATGGGGCATATAACAAGGCACAAACCAAAAAGGTGTATGAGAAAAACGGCGACATCTTTTTATATGATGTGAAAAGCGGAAAGGTGCAGCAGATCACCAACACCGTTGAGCGTGAAAGTAGCCCTGCCTTCAGCCACAGCGAACTGAAAGTGGTTTACACCAAAGAAAATAACCTCTATGCCTGGAGCATGGCCAACGGCCAGACCATGCAGCTGACTGACTTCAAAAAAGGCAGAAAGCCGGCAGGGGAGGGGAAGAACGAACAGCGCGACTGGCTGAAAGAGCAGCAATTGGCATTACTGCAAGTGGTAAAAGAGCGTGAAGAAGCAAAGGAGCAACAACGCAAGCAGCGCTTAGCAGATGCACCGGCAAGGCCTAAGGAAATTTATGTAGAGGATAAGATCGTAAATAATCCGACGCTGAGCCCTGACGAACGTTTTGTTACTTATCAGCTCATCAGCAGGCCAAAAAACAGCAAAGTTGCCATTGTGCCTGATTACGTTACGGCATCCGGTTATACCGAAGACATTAATACCCGCACTAAAGTTGGAGATGCGCAAAACACCTATGAGTTCTTCGTGTATGACACCAAGCGCGATACGGCCTTTGCAGTGATGATGAACGACGTAGCAGGAATCTACGAACAACCTGCTTACCTGCTTGAGAAAGAGGCTAAGGCAAGTACTGCCAGGACAGCTGAATCCAAAGCTAAAAAGCCTGAACTTCGTGCCACGGCAATCTATGGCCCTGTCTGGTCGCCGGACGGAAAGCATGCTGTAGTTGTGGCCAGGTCGCAGGATAACAAAGACCGCTGGATTCTTAAACTAGACCCGGCTACCGGTAAGCTTTCAGTGCTGGACCGTCAGCGTGATGAGGCCTGGATCAGTGGTCCTGGTATAGGCTATGGTGCCGGCGAGATTGGCTGGATGCCAGACAACGAAAGCGTTTGGTTCCACTCAGAAGAAAGCGGCTACTCACACTTATATGCGGTAAATGTAAACTCAGGTAAGAAGAAGGCTCTTACCAGTGGTAAGTTTGAGGTGTCTGATGTACAGCTATCTGACGATAAAAAGCATTTTTACTTCATCGCTAATAAAGTGCACCCTGGCGTAAAGCATTACTACCGCATGCCGGTTAATGGTGGCGAGATGGTACAGCTTACAAGTATGACGGGTGCCCATGAGGTGCAGCTTTCTCCGGATGAGAAGACACTGGCTATCCGCTATTCTGCGAGCAACAAGCCATGGGAGTTGTATGTGATGGATAACAAGAGTGGTGCAAAGCCGAAGCAGGTTACCAGCTCCCTTACCAAAGAATTTAAATCTTATGACTGGCGTGAGCCGGAAGTGATCACCTTTAAGGCAAAAGACGGGGCTGATGTGCATGCACGCCTTTACCGCCCTGAGAACGCCAAAGCTAATGGTCCAGCTGTGATCTTTGTGCATGGAGCTGGCTACCTGCAAAATGCGCATAAGTGGTGGAGCTCATACTTCAGAGAGTATATGTTCCATAATTTTCTGGCCGACAATGGCTATACTGTACTGGATATAGACTATAGAGGCAGCGCAGGCTATGGCCGCGACGTGCGTACGGGTATTTACCGCTTTATGGGTGGCAAAGATCTGAGTGACCACGTTGACGGGGCCAGGCATCTGGTGGAAAAGTATAACGTAGACCCGAAAAAGATCGGTATCTATGGTGGCTCTTACGGAGGATTTATTACACTGATGGCCATGTTCACGGAGCCTGATGTGTTTGCAGCAGGCGCTGCTTTACGCTCTGTTACAGACTGGGCGCACTACAACCACGGCTATACTTCCAACATACTTAACACACCATATACCGACAGCACCGCCTACGCTAAAAGCTCACCGATATATTATGCGGAAGGATTAAAAGGAGCTCTGCTGATTGCGCACGGTATGGTAGACACCAATGTCCACTTCCAGGATGTGGTAAGGCTAACGCAAAGGCTTATAGAACTAGGCAAGGATAATTGGGAGCTCGCAGTGTATCCGGTTGAGGATCACGGGTTTGTTGAGCCAGCCAGCTGGACCGATGAGTACAAAAGGATTTACAAGCTGTTTGAAGAAAATCTGAAGTAAAAGCAGTAGATCAGCAACGTAGATCGGCATGAAAGGTTACTTTCATGCCGATTTTTTTTTGTTGCATTTTTTCGTGTATCTATTTTCATGAATATTATACTTCCAAACACAAGTTGTACCATTGGAAAAGCATGATGAATAATTTAAAGATTATGCTTATACCTACTATTTATATAAAATAAGGAGGGTTGGTGTTTGAAATCTTGCAAAATTAAAACATTTAAATGTTTAAACTTTAAAGGTGGTGCTTGGATTTTAGCTTCTGATATCATAGAAGAGTTCTAAAAATATATACTATTAGAGATATAGAATAATCCTGCTTTATGATGTTTAAACGCGGATTTGACCTCTGTTTATTTTAGCAAAAAAATTTTTGGATATTGATTTTACTGATATATTTGGCAACAATATTATTATCAAACTAACCAATTATCTAATCTATCTTTATGAGAAAAGTTCTATTGTTGAGCTTTGCTCTGTTAATGGCGCTAAGTAATATTGCGCTTGCACAGAGCCGGGCCATCTCGGGTAAAGTACTTGCCGCAGAGAATGGACAACCTCTACCAGGGGTAAACGTGGTCGTTAAAGGAACGACAGTAGGTACTTTTACAGGAGCAGATGGTAGCTTCACTGTAAATGTATCTAATGATAATGCGGTTCTTGTGTTCTCATACCTAGGGTATGTAGCGCAGGAAGTTAGCACAAGCGGAAAGTCTAGCATTAACGTGCAGTTAAGAGAAGACTCCAAGGCACTGTCTGAAGTAATTATTACAGGTTACGGTACTGCAGTTACAAAAAGAGACGCAGTAGGTGCGATTTCACAGGTTGCTGCTAAGGCTATCGAAAATAAGCCTATGCCATCTCTTGATAAAGCATTACAAGGTCAGGCTGCTGGTGTATTAGTGCAGGCTAACAACGGTATCCCAGGTGGTGCTATCAACGTGCGTATTCGTGGTGTAGGCTCTCTTCAGGCTGGTAACCAACCTCTATTCGTAGTTGATGGTGTGCAGCTAAACACTCGTAACGATGCTTCTTTCACCCAGTCTAACCCACTGGCTTTCCTAAACCCTAATGACATCGCTTCTATTGAGGTACTGAAAGATGCTGCAACAGCTGCCATCTATGGTGCTCAGGCTGCCAACGGTGTAGTATTAATTACAACTAAAAAAGGTAAAGCTGGTAGAACCTCATTTAATGTAAGTGCTTATGGTGGTGCTTCTACTCCACTTAAGAAACTTGATGTGCTTAATACTCAGGAGTATCTGCAGTTAAGAACAGAAGCCTATAATAACAGATACAAAGATGGTATGGATGCCAACAGAGTATTCACGTTGGTGAATGAGATGAGAATTCCTAACGGTGCTACTCTTACTCCAGAAGAAATTGCTGCGCTGCCTACTTATGACTGGCAGGATGCTACAATGCAGACTGGTAAAATCCAGAACTATGAGATGTCTGCAAGCGGCGGTAATGATAAAACTACCTTCTATTTAGCAGGTTCATACAACCTTAACGAAGCTATTTTCAAGAAAGTAGACTTCAAGAGAGGTACAGCTAAATTAGACCTATCACATAAAGTAACAGATAAGCTTACATTAGCTTCTTCTATTAACCTGTCTTCATTCAGCCAGAAAGCGCCATTCTCTACTGATGGTTCATTCTTAGGTAACCCAGCGTTCTCAGCTTCACTTATGATGCCGAGCAACAAGATCTACAACGAAGACGGATCTTTCTTTGGTATACCAGGAAGTGGTCAGGTTTTCCCAAGCATCCTGAACCAGAACATTGTAGCAGTTAACTACTTTAACGAGGCAAACCAGCGTAATAACTTCCTGGTTGGTAACTTCTCTGCTACATATAAGATCTTACCTGCATTAACTTTCAAAACGTTCTACGGCTTAGATTACCGTATCGTACAGGGTAAGCAGTATCGTGACCCTAGAACAAATGATGCGTTTGCAAGAAAAGGTTTAGGTTCAGTTGAAAGCAACTGGAATACTAACTTCCTGACTACTCAAACATTAAACTTTGATAAAAAAATCGGAGAGCACACAGTTAATGCTTTAGCAGGTTTTGAGTATAAGCACGAGCAGAACGAAGGCATTTCAGCATCTGCTGACGGTTTCCCATCACCTGAGTTTAAGTACCTGAACTCTGCTGCAAACCCACTAAGCAATGGTGAGTTCTTCTCTGAATTCAAGCGTATCTCTGGTTTTGGTAGAGTTAACTATAACTACAATGGTAAGTACCTATTAGCCTTAACAGGCCGTTATGATGGTTCTTCTCGTTTTGGTGCGAGCAACAAATTTGGTTTCTTCCCATCAGTTCAGGTTGGTTGGAATATCAAAGAAGAGAACTTCATGCAGTCAGTTGACTTCCTGTCATTCCTGAAACTACGTGCCTCATTTGGTACAACAGGTAACGACAACATCTCTAACTTCGCATCAAGAGGCTTAGCTGGTTCAGGAACTGTTTACAATGGTTCTGCTGGTATCAACCCAACTCAGCTTCCAAACCCTGATTTGAAGTGGGAAGTTAACCAGACAACAAACTTTGGCCTTGACTTCGGTTTCTTCAATGACAGAATTGCTGGTACTGTAGAAGTTTATAACAGAGAAAGCAAAGACCTTCTTCTTGATCAGCCAGTTTCCTGGACTACAGGTTTTGGCTCTATTACCTCCAACGTAGGTCAGCTTCGTAACCGTGGTATCGAAGTAGAGTTAAGAACTGCTAACATCATGGCTGAAGGTGGATTCAAGTGGAATACTAACTTCAACTTTGCTTATAACGATAACGAAGTTAGAAAACTATACGGTGGCTTCGATGTACTTCCTTCTGATAACTCAGTACGTGTAGGTTACCCAGTAGGTGCTATCTTTACACAGCGTTATGCAGGTGTTAACCCAGCTACAGGCCGCCCAATGTATTATGATATCAATGGAAATATCACTTACATTCCAGTACTTGCTGACCGTGTAGTAATCGGTGACACGCAGCCAGAGTTCTACGGTGGTTTAACTAACACACTTTCTTATAAAGGATTAGAATTAGACTTCTTATTCCAGTATGAGTATGGTAGAATGCAGACAGACGGCCAGCTGAACTTCCTGATGGAAAATGGTAACCGTTCGTTCAACACACTGCAGTATTTCTATGACAACCGCTGGCAGACGCCAGGTCAGATCACTAGCGTGCCAAGACCTTACGATGCTGGTATCGAGTCTGCAGGTGTAAACCACGTAACTGGCTCAACCCGTACTTTCAACAAAGTGGATTATATCCGTCTGAAATCAGTAACTCTTTCTTACAACGTACCATCTACATTCCTGCAGTTTGCTAAGTTAAACTCTGCGAAAGTTTATGCACAGGGTACTAACCTGTTCACTTATGATGATTACAAAGGTTATGATCCAGAGTTCTTTGGAACTGCTACTGGTATCATCCCACAGAGCAAGAATTACACTGTAGGTATTCAGTTAGGTTTCTAATTTTTAAATTGAATAAAAATGAATTTCAAATATAAAGTTTCAACGATAGCACTTTTTGCTGCCGCTTTGACTTTCTCATCATGCGAGAAAGCCATAGAAGTGGATCCAAGGCAGTCAATTGAGCTTTCTACAGCCTTAAACACAAGAGAGAACATTAATGCTGCTGTTACAGGAGCTTACTCAAGGCTGAAGTCTGCCAGAGTTTACGGTAGAGATATGATTGCCTTCCCAGAGGCACTTGCTGACAATGGACGTTTCACTAACAAATCTGGTAGATTTGCGAACGAAGCCAGAAACATCCATGGAGCACACTTTAACAACTGGCAGAATTATTACTACATGATCAACGATATCAACCTGACTTTGGAAGCTATTCCTCAGTTGAATGTCGTGCCTGCAGTAACAGATGCTGAAAAGAATGCCTGGGTTGGCCAGCTTAAGTTCTTAAGAGCTTTAGCATACTTTGACCTTGCAAGAGTTTATGCCTATATCCCGGGAGCAATTGTTCCTGAAAATGATAAAGGTGGTGTTCCGTTGTTGTTGAATGGGGTTAAAACCCTTGAAGATGCAGTTCTACGTTTGCCTTCAAGAGCTCCTTTAGCAGACGTTTATGCACAGATTTCTAAAGATCTTACTGATGCTGAAGCAGTACTTGGTGATCTTGGTGTTTCTCCTGCATTAGCAACGAAGCAGGCAGCACAGGCCTTGATGGCGCGTGTTGCTCTTTATAATAAAGATTATGCTAAAGCAGCTACTTACGCTCAGAAAGTGATCACTTCTCATGGTAGCCGTCTGATGACAACTTCAAACTATGTGAGTGGCTGGAGAAATAAAGTGAACCCAGAATCAATATTTGAGGTTTCATACACGATTAACTCTGAGAACATTGGTGTGAACGAGTCATTACAGACATCTTTCACTACATTGGTTGTAGCAGGTAACAGAAGCCAAACAGGTGGTTTTGGGGACTTAGTACCTACAAATACATTGCTTACTGATCTAGGTATCACTGTAACAAACAATGGCGCTAATACAGCTGCGATTACAGCTCGTTCTAATGATGTGCGTAACTTACTGTACGAACTAGGAACTACTGGCCGTGGGGTACCATTTGTTGAGACAACCAAATACTTAGGTAAAAATGGTTTTATCAACCTTGACAATGCGATTGTTCTAAGATTATCTGAAATGTATCTGATTCTTGCAGAAGCTCAGTCTGCAGTAGGTTCAACAGTACTTGATGAAGCTAAAGCGAGAGAAGCACTAATCAACATTAAGAAGAATAGATACACTAGCTACGCTGGTTCTACAATGGAAGCTTCTGATTTACTGTTAACTGGTGCAGCTCTGAGAACTGAGATCATGAGACAGAGAAGAATTGAGTTTGCTTTTGAAGGTCATCGTTTCTTCGATCTGAAAAGACAGAGCATGAACTTGGTAAAAGGTCCTCACTACACAGACCTGGCATTCACAGATTATAAAATGCTGCCTCCTCTACCAACCAGAGAGATAGATGGTAATAAGAATCTTGTAAATAACGTAGGTTATTAATTTTATATAGTATAAAGTCATGAAAAAATTATTATTAGCATTCTTTGCTTTCATAGCTTTCGCAGCTACATCATGCATCGAAAACGAGGACATAGTTTTTAAAGGAGAACTTGTTGAGATGGATGCAGCTACCTGGAACGCAAACACAACAGGTAAAGATTACCCTGTTTTAACAAGGGTGCCTGCTCCTGGTCGTAATGTCTATACAGCAACTACCAATGGATTTCCTGCTGACCCGTTGATTACAAGATCAACAGGAAAGATTAAGTTAAGAGTTAACTTAGTGGGAGCTCAGCAAAGCGTTGATCAGGTTATCAGCTACGGTATAGTGCCGAATGAGACTTTTGTAAGTGGTACCATCGCAGCCGATGCAGCTGTAAAAGGAACTCATTACAATACAGGTAGCACATTTACTATTCCTGCTAACTCTAGCTTTGGATTTATTGAAATAGATGTTATCAACCCAGGTACAGCTCTAGCTAAAGATCAGTTGATCGTTATTGAGTTAATTGGTAATGATAAATTTAAACCAAGCGCAAACGAAAAGAGAGTTGGTTTAGTTATTAACAAAGGATAGATAATTTCCTATATCATTAAAAAGGCCTTGGGTTTCCAAGGCCTTTTTTTATTAAAAATCATAGGCGAAAGAAATTCCTTGCATTTCTGTTGTTCTAAAAGGTTGTAACGTAAATCGGGATTCTTTCCGATGCAATTCCGGCACCAGTATACCAATTCCCATACCTACAATATACCCCACAATATTATCACTTAAGAAATGCTTGCCAGCCCTGATGCGCAGGTAACCAACTGTTGCAGGCAACGCCGCCGCAGCAGCCCAGATGTAAAGCCTTGCCGGTGAATCTGGGTTGAAATCGTGGTAAACCTTAGCCAGGAAAAAAGTAGCCGCAGCAGTGGCAGCCGTGTGGCCGGCATAAAAAGAGTTGGTGGCCTGCTTGTCGGTACGCAAAGAAACAGGTGCCTCCGAAGTATAAGTATAAGGGCGTTTGCGGCGACTAAGTCCGGCCGTTAAACTATACACGCCACCTGCTATTGACATGGCCTGTCCGTATAACAAGTATACTTGGGGTGCATTTTGCTTGATATCATCATCTAGCAAGAGTAACAGCGGCAACGCGAACGAACCATAAAATGGAATGTCGCTTGCATTTTCTGCAGACTCGCTGAAGTTACCGGCTGCAAACCTGTCAAAGCGATTTACATCTTCGATCCGGAGTGAATTTAAGTCTTGCTCAGTAAGCCTTGTTTTGTTTTCGATAAGTATTGCCCCGACAACTGATGCACCAATACCTCCTGCCACAATAGCCCCATCTTTTTTCCAGTCAGTTTTATAAGGGCTTTGTTGTGCACTAACTGGTAGTGCCAGCAGGCAAGTACACAGTAGCCAGAACAATACTTTATACTTCATGGCTTATCAGAAACTATAGGTTAAAAGTGCGCCTTTGTATTCTGGCGCTGCCACGGGTACCAGGCTGATGTTTGTCTTGTTGGTTTTCTTGTGCAGTTGTGGTACAAGTATACCGGCCGCTGCGCCTAAAGTATAACCTAGCAGGTTGTCACTTAAAAAATGCTTACCTGCTCTTAGGCGCAAATAACCCACGGCTGCAGGCACAGCCGCGGCGGCTGCCCAAACATAAGGCCTTGCTGGAGAGTCCGGGTTAAAGTCGTGGAATACTTTTGCGGCAAAAAAGGTGGCGCTTGCAGCAGCAGCAGTATGGCCTGCATAGAACGAGTTTCTGGCGTTGGCCCTGGTTTTCTCACTCATCTCTACATCAGGGCTATAAACTAATGGCCGGGTTCGAGGTAAGTTTCCGTTTGTCATAGTAAACAAGGATCCTGTAACAGCCATTGTTTCCACGTAAAGCACAAATACCTGTCCTGCTTTACTGCCCACATTTTTGTTCAGCATCATCAAAAAAGGAGTAGCAAAAGAACCATAGAATGGAATATCACTGATCTTTTTCGCATCCTCAGAATCCCAGCCAGCTGAGAACCTGTCGAAACCGTTGACATCATCTTTGCTCAGGTTAGCAATCTCTTCTTGCGTAAGGCTTCTTTTGTCCTGCATTAGCGTGAGGCCATAGTAACTAAGCCCCATGCCTGCCACAATTATAGGTCCGTCTACTTTAAGGTTTGTTTTGTAGGGTGAATCGTCCTGCGCTTGCACCCGGCCCGTTAGCAAAGTAAGGGCAGCGACTATTGCGAATATTTTTTTCATAGTTGTAGTTTCCGGTTATTCATTTAATGGTAATTGAAACGTGGGCTTATACGCTATGGTTTTGTAATAGATTGCCATTAAATTATACTTGGCGCAGAGCAGCTGCAGAAAAGCGCTGAAATATTTTAGAGTTAATTATACTTTAATAACTTACAGACTAACGCTCTGTGTTTTAACTGTGGCAGAATTGTCTTAGCTTTGTAGCTGCTATCAACTGTGGTAGCTGGTTTATACTTTGTACCTAAACCCATAGAGAAAATGCCTTATTTATTTACTTCTGAGTCTGTTTCAGAGGGACATCCGGATAAAGTAGCCGATCAGATTTCAGATGCGTTGCTGGATGAGTTCCTGAAGCAGGATCCTCAATCAAAAGTAGCCTGCGAGACGCTGGTAACGACCGGATTGGTGGTGCTGAGCGGTGAGGTGAAAACAGAAGCCTACGTAGACGTGCAAAAGGTAGCCCGCGAAGTGATCAAGCGAATTGGCTATACGAAGTCTGAATATATGTTTGATGCAGATGCGTGTGGCGTTATTTCCGCCATTCATGAGCAGTCTGCTGATATTAACCAGGGTGTTGAGCGTTCTAACCCTGAGGACCAGGGTGCCGGCGACCAGGGGATGATGTTTGGTTACGCCACAAACGAAACCGACAACTACATGCCACTTGCCCTGAGCATTTCGCATTTGTTGCTGGAGGAGCTTTCTGCCATCCGTAAAGAGGGCAAGGAAATGACTTACCTGAGGCCAGATGCAAAATCGCAGGTAACCATTCGTTACAGCGACAACCATGTTCCGGAGAAGATCGACACGATCGTTATCTCCACTCAGCACGATGAGTTTATCATGCCTGAAAGCGATACACCAGAAGCGAAGGAAGCTGCCGAGAAACAGATGGTAGGCCAGATCAAACAAGATGTGGATAATATTCTGATCCCTCGTGTACTGAAGCAATTGCCGGAGCGTATTCAGAAATTATTTAACGATGACATCATTTACCACATCAACCCGACTGGTAAGTTTGTGATCGGTGGCCCGCATGGCGATACAGGCTTAACTGGCCGTAAGATTATTGTGGATACCTACGGTGGTAAAGGTGCGCACGGTGGTGGCGCTTTCTCTGGCAAGGACTCTTCTAAAGTAGACCGTTCTGCAGCTTATGCTGCCCGCCATATTGCTAAAAACCTGGTGGCTGCAGGTGTTGCTGATCAGGCCTTGGTACAGGTAGCTTATGCTATTGGCGTAGCTAAACCGGTTGGCTTGTATGTAACAACTTATGGCTCTACGAAGGTAAAAGATGCCGACGGTAACGTGATGAGTGATGGCGAGATCGCAGAAAAAGTAAGCAAGTTATTTGACATGCGCCCTTATGCTATTGTTCAGCGCTTCGGTCTGCAGAACCCTATTTTCTCAGAAACAGCTGCTTATGGCCACATGGGAAGAACTCCGGGCATTAAAAAGGTAAAAGTATTTGAGAACGACCACAGAGTGGAGAAGGAGTTCGAAACCTTTACCTGGGAGAAACTGGATTACGTTGATAAGATCAAAGAGGAATTTGGTATATACTCTGAATCAGCAGTATAGATCCCTTTTTATGTATAAAACAAAAATGCCTGCTTTACGAAGCAGGCATTTTTGTTTTATAATGGTTTCAGGCCGAAGCTTACGAAACCAAATTTGCTAGATGGTTTAGTGAGCCATTTGCTTTTCTTTAAACTTTCTTAGCTGGCGTCGCATTGCCTCAACGGCAGCGTCAGCCGCAGCCTCGAAAGATGCTGCATTTTCTTCAGAGTAGAGTGTAGCGCCGGGTACAAACAGTTTTATCTCTACGGTTTTAGTATTTATACCGTCGCTGTTGTTATGTTTAAGAAACACTTCACCTTCCACTACGCGGTCATAGAAAGTTTCCAACTTGTCTATTTTCTGCTGTATAAAATCGGTCAGCTGCTGGTCAGCCTCGAAGTGGATGGAATGCATCTGTAGCTTCATGGTCGTAAAATTTAATGGTTTAACTTATGCTTTCGGGTGCGCTTTCTCAAAGATCGACTTTAGTTGTTCTATTGAGTTGTGCGTGTAAACTTGCGTTGCTGCAAGACTGGAGTGCCCCAGTAAATCTTTAATTGCGTTTAAATCTGCCCCCTTGTTTAAGAGGTGTGTAGCAAAGGAATGCCTCAATACATGCGGACTATTATGTTCTGAGGTTGTGATCAAGCTAATATACTTTTTAACTATGCGGTAAACGAACTTTGGGTAAAGTGGACGTGCCTTATTAGTAACGAGCAGCTTTTCCGAATTGTTATTCCCAAATTCGCTTTTCTTATGCCGGGTATAAGACTCGATACTGTTAAGCAATGAACTGTTTATAGGCACTATGCGCTCTTTATTGCCCTTGCCCAACACACGGACGGTTTGTGCCCGCAGGTCAATGTCTGCTTCCGAAATATTTATCAACTCGGCAAGGCGAATGCCCGTGCCATACAGGAACTCCAGGATCAGCCTGTCGCGCTGCCCTTCAAAAGTAGACTCAAACTCAAAGCTGTCCAGAAGGGAGTTGAACGATTCTTCGGGTACAAACGCAGGCAGCTTCTTGGGTGCTTTGGGTGCCTTGATGCGCACCATTGGGTTCACGCTTATCTGCTGCTGCGACAGTAAAAACCGGTAATATGCACGCAGACAGGCAATCTTGCGATTAATGGAGCGTGGCTTTATATTATTCTGAACAAGCGTCAGTATCCAGGAGCGGATAATGGTATGATCTGCCTCTGCAGGATCAGTGATCTGGTATACTTGCTCCAGGTACAGGGAAAACTGACCCAGATCGGTGTGATAGGAGGTAAGGGTGTGCGGGCTATACCGCTTTTCGTACTTTAGGTACTTAAAAAATAATTCCATAAACTAGTATACCTGATGAGTTATCAGCTACACTAATTTATGGAATTATCCGATATATTGGTATAAAAGACTAGTAGTTTTGCTCAGCAAAAAGTTTCTGCTTGTAAGCAGCTCTTTCTTTTTGCTTTCTTTTAGCTACAGAAGGCTTCTCGAAATAAGTTCTCGCACGTAGCTCTTTCAGAACACCAGTTCTTTCAAATTTCTTTTTGAATCTTTTTAATGCACGGTCTACAGACTCGTTATCTTTTACGTTTACAATAATCATGTTATCTCTCTTCTCTTAGAATTAGGGTTGCAAATTTAACGAAGGTTATACTTAAAAATCAATAGATTGGGTAAAAATTTATCCAAATCTGTGAAAAATAAATTGTCAGCTTCACAAACAAGTATAAATAACTGCCTGTAAGCGCCTTATTTAAGTATAGCTCTTGATATAACAAGCTTTTGTATCTCGCTTGTTCCCTCACCAATGGTGCAAAGCTTGGCATCACGGTAATACTTTTCGGCAGGGTAGTCTTTGGTAAAGCCGTAGCCGCCAAAAATCTGTACGGCCTCATTGGCTACTCTCACCGACACCTCAGAGGCATATAGTTTTGCCATGGCTGACTCTTTATTCACGTTCAGGCCACGGTTTTTCATGTCAGCTGCCTGGTAGGTAAGCAATGCTGCGGCCTCCACTTCGGTAGCCATATCAGCTAATTTGAACGCAATACCCTGGAAGCTGGCAATAGGCTTGTTGAACTGGCTGCGCTCCTGAGCATAGGCCAGAGCCGCCTCAAAAGCACCCTGCGCAATGCCCAACGATAGGGCAGCAATAGAGATACGGCCACCGTCAAGCACTTTCATGGCCTGAATAAAGCCTTCACCAACTTCACCTAGTATCTGGTCTTTATGCACGCGGCAGTCCTGGAAGATCAATTCTGTGGTTTCGGAGGCACGCATTCCAAGCTTGTCTTCTTTGCGGCCAGCGCTAAAACCCGGAGTGCCCTTCTCAATCACGAAAGCGGTCATGCCATGAGAGTCGCCTACCTCGCCGGTACGAACGATCACGACAGCTACATTACCAGATTTACCGTGCGTAATAAAATTTTTGGCTCCGTTAATAATCCAATGATCACCATCCTGTACCGCAACGGTGCGCATATTGCCTGCATCAGAACCAGTATTGGGCTCCGTAAGGCCCCAGGCACCGATCCACTCGGCAGTTGCCAGTTTTGGAAGGTATTTCTTTTTCTGCTCCTCGTTACCAAACTGTAAAATGTGGCCGGTGCAAAGCGAGTTGTGCGCAGCCATGGATAATCCGATCGAGCCGTCTATTTTAGAAAGCTCAGCAATAGCAGTTACATATTCCAGATAACCAAAGCCTGAGCCACCATATTCTGTGGGTACTAGTACGCCCATAAGGCCCAGTTCGCCGAGTTGCTTGAAAACCTCAACCGGGAACTCCTGGCTTTCGTCCCACTCACGCATTTTTGGCTTAATGTTTTTTGCTCCAAAATCACGGACCATGTCCGCAACCATGCGTTGATTTTCTGTAAGTTTAAATTCCATCAAAAAAGTTTATGTAGGAGTTAAAGTCGCGTATATAACGGTATTAAACCAGCCGTTGTTTACAAAGCTAGCCAATTGTACGTAAATGCCAATGTATAACATGTAATTTAACCTATACTGCATTGTAAAGTCTAAGCCTGGCCAGCTGGCGCATACGAATTTGATAGCAGCTATTATTTAGCTTATCTTTGATGTTAGTTTACACACCGGGCAAGTCCTGGAACAGGTGTGGCCGAAACACAAGCATGAAAAAATTTCTACAAAGCTTATTTAAAAGTGAGGGCATCGCAGAAGAGTCTTTCAGTGCGTTAGGCGTTGATATGCACTCGCATATACTGCCGGGCATTGACGATGGGGCTGACAGTTTGGAGAAATCTTTGGAGCTGGTGCAGGCCATGAAAGCGCTGGGGTACAGAAAACTGATCATGACGCCCCACATCATGAGCGATTTCTACAAAAACACACCTGAGATAATACGGGAGCGGCTTGCTTTGCTAAGGAGCGCAGTGCAGGAGGCCGGTATAGAGATGGAGCTGGATTGCGCGGCGGAATATTACCTGGACGAAGGCTTGCTGAACAGCCTGGAAAATGACGAAGAGCTGCTGACTTTCGGAGACAACTACCTGCTGTTCGAAACCTCTTTCCTGAATGAGCCCCTGAATTTGCGGGAGGCAATTTTCAAGATGCGCTCCAAGGGCTACAAGCCTGTGCTGGCGCATCCCGAGCGTTATACTTACTTCTATGGCAAGTTTAACGAACTGGCAGAGCTGTGGCAGCAGGGAGTACTTTTTCAGCCCAACCTGAATTCCCTTGCGGGTTATTACTCGCCTGTGGCCAGAACAGTGGTCGAAAAATTGATCGACAACGGCATGGTTGACTTTTTAGGCTCTGATGCACACAGCCTGAAGCATACTGAATCGCTTGGTAGGGTGCTATCCTGTAAGTATCTGCCAAAGGCGCTTAGCCTGGCGGTCCGCAACAATCAACTATAATCCTTTTCTTTAATTAATCTATTACTATTACCCTATGGTGGCATTTGTAACAGGCGGTAGCGGCCTTATAGGCAGTTTCTTGATTCCGGCTTTGCTGGCAGAAGGCTATACAGTAAAGGCCAGTTACAGAGGGCATGTGCCAAAGATACAGGGCAGCGGGCAGGTGCAGTGGCTGGAGGGAGATATACTTGATCCCATGTTTCTGAGAGAGGCCCTGGAGGGAGTGCAGCACTTTTATCATTGTGCCGGTCTGGTATCGTATGCCCCGCAGGACAAGGAGTTGCTGAAGCAAGTGAACATAGAGGGTACTGAAAATGTAGTGAATGCCTGCCTGGAGCATACAGGTATAAAACTGTGCCATGTTAGTTCGATTGCGGCCATCGGGAGGCCAAAGGGAGCTACTATAGTTGATGAGCAAAACAAATGGGATGCAGCGGCCTACCATTCTGCCTATGCCAGCTCCAAGTACCTCGGTGAACTGGAAGTATGGCGGGGCATTTCAGAGGGGCTTCAGGCCGTTATTGTAAACCCGTCGGTTGTGCTTGGCCCCGCCGACTGGCATCGCAGCAGCACGCAGCTGTTTAAGTATGTTTACGATGAGAAGCCGTTTTACACGGAAGGTGGTGCAAATTTTGTAGATGTCAGGGATGTGGTGGAAGCCATGATCCGTTTAACGCAGTCAGAAATATCCGGAGAAAGGTTTATTTTGAATGCGGGTGAGATGAGTTACAAAGCCTTTTTTAGAGAGGTAGCAAAATGCTTTGATAAGAAAGCCCCAGGCATTAAAGTGCCGCATGCCTTAACGGAGGTAGTATGGCGCTTAGAGCGGGTCCGGACCTGGTTTACGGGCGGGAGGCCACTGATTACAAAAGAAACCGCACGCATCACTGGCAAGAACCACGTGTTCAGTAACGCCAAGGTGCAGAAGGCTACAGGAACAGAGTTCAGGTCAGTTAAGGATAGTTTAGAATGGGTTTGCCAGAATTTAAAGCCTACGGCTGAAAATATGGTGTGAACTAAACTATTTAAAGTGTTAATATGTAAATAAACAAAAGCTGGTGCCCTTACAGCTTGTTGGATGTTGAGATGAAAGATAATTTTGAAGAACACAGCGAAGAGCTGGACCTGGTAAACCGTTTTGAGCAAATGCTCGGCAATAAAGAAACGGTTTTTTTCGATCTGACTGACTTTGAGTCTATCATAGATTATTATACTGCCAATTTTGAATATAAGAAGGCGCTTTTAGCCTGCGACGCCGCTCTGGCGCAATATCCTTTTTCTTCGGGTCTGCAGATTGACAAAGCGCAGCTTCTGGCTATGTCCGGCGATTTTGAGGACGCGCTTTTGATCATTAACCAGGTAGCCGAGGTAGAGCCGGAAAATGCCGATGTGCAACTTACCCGCGGCATTATTTATACCCAGCGCGGAGAGTTCCGGGATGCCATTGATTACTTTAAAAAAGCATTGGCATACTCCGAGGACAGAGACGATATCTACTTTAATATTGGCCTGGCTTACCAAACCTGGGGTAAGTTTAACTCGGCTATAAAGTATTACAAGAAATGCATTGCCCTTAATATTGAGAACGAGGCAGCCATGCAGGAGGTCATCTACTGTATGGAGGTAACCGGTACTATACGTGAGCACCTGCCCTTTTTTCAGGAGTTTGTAGACAATGACCCATACTCGTATGTGGCCTGGTTTAACATTGGTAATGTGTACAATAAGCTTGGCTCTTACGACAAGGCCATCGCCTCTTACGACTATGCCACCATTATAAAGGCAGATTTTATCACAGCCTATAATAATATGGCCAATGCTTATGTGTATATAGGCGAGTATACCAAGGCTATTGAGGCATTTAACGCCATGCTGGAGCACGGCACCCCTTCTGCCGAAGTATACTGTAACATAGGAGAGTGCTACGAGAAATTAAGCCAATGGGACCTTTCGCGGCGCTACTACCAGAAAGCCGTTGACCTTGACCCGGACATGGATGAAGCCTGGTTCGGCATTGGGGTGATCCTGGATGCGCAGGGCAAATGGTACGAGGCGGTCCATTTTTTCAGGAAGGCTGTGGAGCTTTACGACGATAGCGTAGACTATTGGGTTGCCCTGGCCGCTGCCGAGTATAACGTGGGGCACGTGGTGTCGGCGCTGGAGAGTTATGCACGCGCCGCTGAGATACAGCCCGACGACAAGAACATCTACCTGAACTGGTCCATTATACTGTATGAACAGGGGAATTTTGATGAGGCCATCGAAATAATTTTAAATGCGATTGAACTGCAGCCAGACGAAGCAGAGCTATACTATAGGGCCTGCGCCTACATGCTTTCGGCAGGAAAATACCGCGAAGCTTACAATTATCTGGAAAATGCCTTAATTTTGGATTTCGAAAAGCACAAGCTTCTGTTCGAGTTCTTCCCTGAGCTCGAGTCACAGCGTGCTTTATCCAGATTAATTGATCAATATCGCAAATAAAACCAGATGAACTATACGCTGACAAGTATACCTGAGCGCGAGTCAAAGCCTCGTGAGCGCGGCTTTACCATGGCCATGGACAAAGGCCTGAGCGTGCGTGAGGTAGAGGACTTCCTGGAAGTAGCCGGGGATTATGTGGACATTGTTAAATTAGGGTGGGCCACATCGTACGTTACTCCAAACCTGCAGCGCAAACTGGATGCCTATAAAGCAGCCGGCATTCCGGTATACTTTGGAGGTACCCTTTTCGAGGCCTTTATAGTACGCAACCAGTTCGATGACTACCGTCGTGTGCTGGACAAGTATAACATGACGTTCGCAGAAGTATCGGATGGCTCCCTGGAGATGCCGCACGATATCAAGTGTAATTACATACAGCAGCTGGCAGAGCAGGTTACTGTGCTTTCGGAAGTAGGCTCCAAGGATGCGGAGAAGATCATTCCGCCTTATATGTGGATACAACTGATGCAGAAAGAACTGGATGCAGGAGCCTGGAAAGTGATCGGCGAGGCCCGTGAAGGAGGTAACGTTGGCTTGTTCCGTTCTACCGGCGAGGTTCGCAGCGGCCTGGTAGAAGAGATCCTGACAAAGATCCCGTTCGAGAAGATTTTGTGGGAGGCTCCGCAGAAAGCACAGCAAGTATGGTTTATCAAGCTGCTGGGCACTAACGTAAACTTAGGTAATATTGCTCCAAGCGAAGTTATCCCTCTGGAAACAATACGCTTAGGACTACGTGGCGATACCTTCAACCATTTCCTGAATATCGAAAACTCTGCCTTTCAGGGTTAAAGTATAAAATCAAAAGTATAAATTGCCCGCCGGATACCCCGAGCGGGCAATTTTTTTAAGCATCATTTTAATTCCAGCTATAGTCTCAGAGCAGCAAATGAAACGGAGATCACTAAAGGAGTACATTTTACTTTTTTCTAAAGGGGTAGCCATGGGGGCCGCCGATGTGGTGCCAGGAGTGTCTGGGGGTACCATTGCCTTTATCACGGGCATCTACGAAGAGCTTTTAAACTCTATCCGTTCAGTAAACGGAGAGGCTGTTAAGCTGTTGCTAAAGTTCAGGCTTGCGGAGCTCTGGAAGCACATCAATGGCAGTTTTTTGGTTGTGCTGATCGGCGGTATACTTTTCTCGATCGCCTTGCTGGCGCGGGTAGTGCTGTTCCTGCTCAACAATTACCCTGAACTGCTTTGGTCTTTCTTTTTCGGGTTGATCGTGGCGTCGGCGGTGGTGGTAAGCAAGAAGATTACCCGCTGGAGCTGGGGCGTTATACTTGCCGGCTTGCTGGGCACGGCCATTGCCTATTACGTAACCGTGGCCACGCCCACGCAAACCCCGGAAGCCTACTGGTTTATATTCCTGTCAGGGGCCATCGCCATTTGTGCCATGATTCTGCCTGGTATCTCGGGGAGCTTTCTGCTGGTGCTATTGGCCAAGTATGAGTTTATACTTAATGCCGTGAAAGACCTGAAACTGGACATAATAGCCGTGTTTGGGGTGGGTTGCGTTACGGGTATACTTACGTTCTCGCATGTGCTTAACTGGATGCTGCGCCACTACCACAACATAACCGTGGCCCTGCTAACAGGGTTTATGGTTGGCTCGCTTAACAAAGTATGGCCCTGGAAACAAACCCTGGAGACTTACACAGACCGCCATGGAGAGGTAAAGCCCCTGGTGCAGGAGAACGTGCTTCCGGGGACTTACGAAGCCGTGGTAGGGCAGGAGTCATACCTGGTGTATGGCATTGCGCTGGCACTGTTCGGCTTTTTCCTGGTATACCTGATCGACAGGTTCACGGATGACAACACCAATAAAGTATAAAGTATAAAGTATGCGCAAATTCGGACTGATCGGTAAAAAGCTGGGGCACTCGTTCTCGAAGAAGTATTTTACGGCTAAGTTTGAGCGGGAAGGCATTGCCGATGCACAGCACGACCTGTATGAACTTGACAAAGCTGAGGATCTTGGTGAGCTGCTGCAACGCGAACCGGAACTCGTCGGGTTGAACGTAACTATACCTTACAAGCAGGAGGTGATCCCGTTGCTGGATGAGCTGGATGATGCCGCTGCCAGGATAGGTGCTGTGAACACGATCAGGATTAAGAACGGGCATACCAAAGGATTCAATACAGATTATATCGGCTTTAAGACTACGCTGGAGGATTTTTACCCAAAAGAGAAGTATAAACAGGCGCTGGTGTTAGGTACCGGTGGGGCAGCTAAGGCTGTTTGTACCGCCCTCTCTGATCTTGGCATACCTTATACTTCTGTTTCCAGAACGCCAAAGCAGGGGGAACTGAGCTATGCGCAACTAACGGAGCAAACTATAAAGGAGCACAACCTTATCGTGAACACTACGCCCCTGGGCATGGCACCCAACATACACACATTGCCCGAAATTCCATACGAAGGCATCACGCCGGAGCATTATGTTTATGATATTGTGTACAATCCGGAAAAAACGGTGTTTTTAGAGCGCTGTGAAGAAAAAGGAGCTCAAATTATCAATGGAATAAGCATGTTGCATGGTCAGGCAGAGGCGGCCTGGCAAATATGGAATGCATAACACCGGGTGCAAGTATAAAAGTTTAGTAAAAGTACGCTGATTTGGTGCAACTTTTAGAGGTGCCTTTTGCGTACAAGGGGCATATACAAAACGCCGCCCCATGATACAGCTACACACCCTTAAGCAGAAAACGCACGAGATCAACACCAGAATCTATGCCCTGTACCTGTCTTACCGCGATAGCCGCGTGAAGTGGTATGTACGCATGCTGGTTGCCTTCTCAATAGGATATGCCATCAGCCCGATCGACCTGGTGCCTGACCTGGTGGCTGTGTTCGGTTTTCTGGATGATGTGGTTGTGGTAGCCCTAGGTTTTAACCTTTCTTATCACCTGCTTTCCAAAAATGTGGTGGGGCAGGCCAGGTTGCAGGCCGTAGAAGAACTGAATAGTACATCGGGTAGTATGGCAACAGCTGCTTACCGTATAGTAGGGTATGCCTGGGTGCTGGCGCTGGCCATTGTAATGGTGCTGTTGTATAAGTTTTCCATCCTGACATTAGTATAACTAACAGAACATAAAAGTAAAGCCTCCTGAAACCGGGAGGCTTTTTTGTTGCTGTTTCTTCAGGGCTAAGCAAGGCGTGAAAAGTATAACCGTTTCATAGTCTTTTGTTTAAGTCAAACGCTTTCTTGTTCCAAATAAATTTCGTCATGTAATTTTAATATATTTGCCTCCGATTTGTGACGGGCAGGTACCTGTGCCAGCCAGCGATTAAAAAATTTTTAGCGCCTTGCAACCCTTTTGTTCTAACCGGAATCTTAAGGATACACAAGGCATAAAGAGGCAGCGTTTGAATTTTTTTACAAAACCAAAATCCGAGGAGGACAAACTGATAGAGGGGTGCATCGCAGGCAAACGCGACATGCAGCGCCTGCTCTATGACCTGTACTCCAAAAAGATGATGGCTGTTTGCCTGCGCTATGCTCCAACCAATTTCGAGGCGGAGGATATTATGCAGGAGGCATTTGTGAAAGTTTACTCAAACCTGCTAAACTTCAAAAGGGACTGTCCGCTGGAGTTCTGGATCCGGAAGATTATGGTGAACACCGCCCTGAAACATTTGCGCAGCAAGCAGTTGCTTACCGTGTCTCATGAGGCGGAGGAGGTTACCAACCTACCATCCGACGGGGCCAACCTGAGCGGCTACTCCTTGGACGAACTGCTGGGAATGATCCAAAGCCTGGCACCGCGATACCGCATGGTGTTTAACCTTTATGCCATTGAGGGTTACAACCACAAAGAAATCGGTGAGATGCTTGGCATTTCAGAAGGTACATCTAAGTCACAATATTCACGCGCAAGAGTTATACTTCAGAATATGCTCATGCGCCAGGAAAAAAATTATAAAGAGCATGTCATCAGCAACTAACGAAAAGCGCGGATACCTGGAGGATGACTTCCAGCGCCGGTTTCACGACGCTGAGGCATCGCCATCTCCTGATCTATGGGCCCGCATAGACCATGACCTGACGATGCAGGAAAATAAGCACTTCCGGGGAAGAATGGTGTTGTACAGGCAGCTGGCTGCTGCTTGTTTTGTGCTGTTTATGCTGGCAGGAGCCCTGCTGACCTATCATTACAAAACCGAAAACAATATAGATGCCGGCATTGCCGCTATGCAGCTTAACAATGCCGCTGCCATAGAACCAGGAATGGCCGACAACCAGCACATAATGCCTGAAGCAAGCGAGGCCGGCATTTCCGCTACAGAAAACCGCCAGGCCGAAACCGCCCAGGCCACCCCTGCGGAAATGGAACGCCAGGCCCCGGCAGCAAAGGCTCATAAAAATTCTGGAAGCACGCCAAAAGTATACGCTGCCAATGCAATACCTGCCGGGCAAAGTATAAACTCAGTCACTGCTCCTGCAAAGCCGGCCACTGTGGCGATCGGGGCAACGGCGATAACTTCCGGATTCAGTATAAACAGTGCATCAGCGGTTTCAGGGCCGTCTGCCATGGCGGTAGGGCAATCGGTTTTCGCGACTACAAGTGAAAGCAATGCAGGTAAAAGTACTGTTCCTTCGCGCTTTAACGCCGGTAAATCGTTTTTTCCTTCAGCACGTCAGGCAATCACCTCTGTACCGGCATCTTACCTCGGTAATGGAGAGCAGCAAAGTATGACAGGTGGGGCAGGTCGTACCCGTTCGCTGGTGGAGCTAAGCCAAACAGCTCTTGCGGATTATCTGGCTAAACAGAAAAAGGCGGAGGAACTGGCCATTGTATTAAACACACCTGCAGGAGGCTCCTCGAAAGAGGACAAAAACGAAGGCAGTGACAGCCGTTGGTCATTGGGTTTGGCTTATGCGCCATCGTACTTTAACCAGAATATCCAGATGCCGAATCAGATGATGAATACTGTAAGTCACCGTAGCTTTATTGCAGGCGGAGCAGATAAGAGTCTGGAAACGGCCAATAATATGAACGATGCCCGCGACGAGTTTGAGGCAAACACAGACCCGGCATTCTCTTACGCGGCGGAAGTAAAGGCAGGCTTTAACCTGTTTAAGAAAATAAAATTGCTGGCAGGTGTTGGCTTTACTCAGAACACTGCCCGCACCAAATCCAGCTACATCATCAACCAGTATGTGTACAAGCCCGGCACCTTAGAGCGTGTGCCGTTGCCAGCCTCTACGGTGTTTTTGCCAGCGCTGAACAATAACTTTACCACCGACTCGCTGAGCGTAAACAAAACCGATGATTTCTATGTGAACTACCGCTACCGGCATGTTACGCTTCCGGTGGGCCTGCAGTACGATGGTAACATCAGCAAAGACTGGTTCTGGTACGCAGCAGGCGGCGTGGCTGCCAATTTCCTGGTAGAGACTGCTATACTTGCTTCTTCTACGGAGGTACGTGACGTGGACTATGACCACAACGATGACTCCCCGTTCCGGAAAGTGCAGTTCTCTGGCAATGTGTCGGCTGGTTTAGGTAAGCGTATCTCCAATGCGGTTTCCGTAACGGCAGGCCCTGAGTTCCGTGGCTATTTCAATCCGCTTCTGTCGGAGCCGGAAAAAGCCCTGGCCCCGCAGGGTAACCCATACACCATTGGGGTTAACATGTCGGTTAACTATAACCTGGGGCAAAAATAATTTCATTTTTTTTAACAAGCCATGCAACCACCGCCGTTGCACTGGGGTCATCAGATTGTAGAAAGCGCCAATTAGTAAACTGCTAACCTATAAAACTATGAAGAACCTGCCTGGTAATGTAGCCCCTTTTGTGGCAATCGCGAAATCAAACCTGTCTGGTTGGTATATACTATTGGCGCTTCTGCTTTTATCTGTACTCTCCGGTTGTGAAAAGGAGGACATCGCAGTGTGCCCGGAGCCACAAATCACATGCGAAGTAGAAGTTACCGCGGAGCAAGTAATGTGTGGCTATGGCGCATTCCGGAATGTTTGGCTGAAATCTGCAGACGGCAAATACCTGCAGCCCTGGTATAACGCGACAGGGCAAAAGGAACTGACGCCTGGACAGAAGTATAAGATCGGCTTCAGTGTTGTGGAACGCGACGACAAGTATAAAGATGTGGTTACCTGTATGGCAGCAGTGCCGGAGTCGCAGGCGGTGGCTATACTTTGCCTTAGCCCGGCTACATCAAATAATTAACAAGAATTTACGCCCCTTATCTAAGCTATGAAAAAAACTACTTATGTAGTTTTCCTGGCCCTTTCTGGCCTTATCTCCATGACAGGCTGTTCAGAAGTGGAAGACCTTGCACCCGCCTTCGACACAGAAAGTGTGAAAGCGACGGTGCAAGGCCGCTGGGCCATCGAGCAAGTAAGCAGCAAGCTGTGCAGGGATAACAGCTGTACCACCAGCACAGAATCAGGCCGGCCACAGGAGTATTTCGAGTTTAAGGCAGACAGTGCCTTTCTGGTGCGGACAAGCAGCAACCTGAGTAATGCGGCGCACGATGCCTACAAAGCAAAGTATGACGGCAAGATGATTTTGCTCAGTAACTTAAGCCGGTCAGAGAAATTTGAAATATTGGAGCTTAAAACCCGAAAGCTCGTGCTGCAAAGTGTATTCACTGGCCGCGACCCGGCTGCCGTTTTCACAGATACCTACGTGCTGTACCGTTAACCCCGAGGTTTGTAACAAAGGGTGTACTGTGTATAGACCTGTATTAGTTCAACCATAAACTGACCCAAACTATGAGAAACCTTATCTTTATCGCACTCCTCTACCTTATTCTTTCTGTGCTGGTAATCAGCTGCACCGGCACCGATCCCGAGCCTGCCTGCGTGGAGGCCACTGTGTTGGAGCAGGATTGCGACAGCAACTGGTTTATACTTCAGGTAAACGGTATACAGCGCAAAGGCATTTTACCGGGAGGCTGCTATGGTGGGCAATTAGTAGCAACGGATAATCTGCCACAGGAATTCAGGACGCCAGGTCTGAGGTTAAGCCTTGCCTTTCAGGAGAAAGGCAGTTATACCCGGCAGTGCATGGCAAACGCAGTAACATACCCATCTGTTAAAGTGAAACGTGTTTGTGCAACCCTGACTGAAGGGTAAGATTTAAAGCTTGAGTTAATTTATTTAATGTTGTTTTTTGATTAGGAAGAGAACTCCTTTTAAAGCCTGCCGAGCTTCGGCAGGCTTTTTTGCTGCTTATTTCGCGTATGAAAAATTTTCTACAGGAGCTTGCAACCTTATTGCATGTATTGGGGTCACAAATTAAAGAGCACATGCTCAACGCATTTTATTTTGCTGCCATGAAAGGTTTATTAAATACTCTCGCATGTTTTTTGCTGTTAGGTATGTTAGCCGGTTGTGCGGAAGAAGAGGACATAGTGCCATGCTTTAGTGCCCGTGTTGTGGATAGTTCCAGCATGTGCGGGCAAGGCGATCTGGTCGAGTTAACTGGTGTTGCCGATCAGGAGGATGGTGTAGCAAGATGCGGATTTGGGGAAATGACCAAATTGGTAAGGGTGCTTAACCTGCCGGACGATTTAAAGTATGAAGGCGCGACGTTTACGTGCCAGCTTGAAGAAACAGAAGACCCACAGATATGCGCCGCAATCTATGTGCATTATACAGCGGCCCGGATTACCAATATCTGTAGTAAAGATACTGCCCCGGTAGTGGCAGCAGGAAAATAAGTTAGACATATAGATTTCTGCACAGAACTACCATGAAGCCTGCCGATATTCGGCAGGCTTCTTTTCGTTTATAGCCATACTTGCGCCTACTCTCGTAACAAGCAATTACTATAACTGTTAGCATTTTGCGAGTATGTTTAGTCGTAAAAGGTTATCTTTACTAATCCGTAAATCAGATACATGGATTTTAAACTGACATCAGAGTTCAAGCCAACCGGCGACCAGCCCAAGGCCATTGCCCAACTTACAGAAGGCATAAAAAACGGTGAGCCTGCACAGGTATTGCTGGGAGCAACGGGTACCGGTAAAACCTTTACCATGGCCAATGTAATCCAGAATGTGGGTAAGCCTGCGCTGGTGCTTTGCCATAACAAAACGCTAGCTGCCCAGCTTTACGGCGAGTTCAAGCAGTTTTTCCCCGATAATGCAGTAGAGTATTTTATCTCCTATTACGATTACTACCAGCCGGAGGCCTACATTGCTTCTTCGGATGTTTTTATAGAAAAAGACCTGCAGATTAACGAAGAAATAGAAAAACTTCGTCTGCACACTACCTCCGCGCTTTTGTCGGGCCGCCGCGATATTGTGGTAGTAGCATCTGTGTCGTGTATCTATGGTATCGGTAACCCCGAGGAGTTTGGTAAGAATGTTTTATACCTGGCCCCGGGGCAACGCTACAGCCGCAATAACCTGCTTTATACTTTTGTGCAGATACTTTACAGCCGCACCGAGGCCGAGTTTACACGTGGAACGTTCCGGGTAAAAGGCGACACTGTGGATATTTACCCGGCCTATGCCGACTTTGCCTACCGTTTATACTTTTTTGGCGACGAGTTGGAGCAGATTCACCGTATCGATCCGCAGTCTGGCAAAAAACTTTCTGACGAGAAAGCTGTGACATTGTATCCTGCCAACCTCTTTGTTACAGGCAAAGACACACTACAGCAGGCCATCTCCGAAATCCAGTTTGATATGGTGGCGCAGCACGAGTACTTCCTGAAAGAGGACAGACCTACAGAGGCTAAGCGCATAAAAGAACGCACTGAGTTTGACCTGGAGATGATACGCGAGTTGGGTTACTGCTCTGGCATTGAGAACTACTCCCGCTACTTCGACCGCCGTGCGCCGGGTGCCCGTCCGTTCTGTTTGCTTGATTATTTTCCGGATGATTTCCTGATGGTGATTGACGAGAGCCACGTAACCGTACCGCAGGTGCGTGCCATGTGGGGCGGCGACAGATCCAGGAAAGTGGCTTTGGTGGAGTATGGCTTCCGCTTACCGGCTGCCATGGACAACCGCCCGCTTACTTTTAACGAGTTCGAGAGCCTGATGCACCAGGTTGTGTTTGTAAGTGCAACCCCCGGCGATTACGAGATACAGAAATCCGAAGGTGTGATAGTGGAGCAGATCATTCGTCCGACGGGCCTGCTGGACCCTGTGATTGAAGTCCGCCCAAGCACAAACCAGGTGGATGACCTATTGGATGAGATTGACGAGCGTGTGAAAGAGGGTGCCCGTGTGCTTGTAACCACGCTAACCAAACGCATGTCCGAAGAACTTACCAAGTACCTGGAGCGCCTTAATATCAAAACAAAATACCTGCACTCGGAGGTTAAAGCCCTGGATAGGGTGGAGATTTTGCGTGAACTGCGCCTTGGCGAGATTGACGTGCTGGTAGGGGTAAACCTGCTACGCGAGGGCCTCGACTTACCGGAGGTTAGCCTGGTTGCCATACTTGACGCCGATAAAGAAGGCTTCCTGCGCGACCAGCGTTCCCTTATCCAGACCATGGGCCGCGCCGCCCGAAACGAGAAAGGTAAGGTAATTATGTACGCTGATAGAATGACAGGCTCTATGCAGCGTGCCATCGACGAAACCAACCGCCGTCGAGCCACCCAGATGGCCTACAATGAAGAGCATGGCATTACACCGCGCACGGTGCTTAAGTCTAAAGACGAGATTTTCGAGCAGACCTCGGTGGCGGATATGAAGAAGAAGGAAGTGAAAATGTATGCCGGTCCGGAGGAGGTATCCATCGCTGCAGAGCCGATTATCCAGACCATGAAGCGCGACGAACTGGAGAAACTTATCAAGAAAACAGAGAAGCAAATGGAGGCCGCCGCCAAGGATCTGGACTTTTTGCAAGCCGCAAAGTATAGAGATGAACTTGCGGAACTACGGCAGTTGCTCAAAACAAAACGGGATTAGCATTAAAGTATAAAAGCTGTTACGAAAGTGGCAGCTTTTATACTTTAACAGCATCTTAAGCCCTTAATCAAAGTATAAAGTATAGCATACCCAAACCAATTGATATGAAAAATAGACTCTCTTCACTGCTACTCGTTGTGCTGCTGGGCTACCTGGCAGCCTGCACCTCTTCCAAAACCGAAACCGGCGCAATAAAATCTGAGGCTACTGCAGAACTTTCTGTGGATAGCTATGGCAAATACCTGGCTGAACTGGCCTCTGATGAGTTGGAAGGCCGCAAGCCTTTTACCAGCGGAGAGAAGAAAACCCTACAGTACCTGGAGCAGGAGGCAAAGAAGTTGGGACTGGAGCCGGGTAATGGCAACAGTTATTTGCAGAAGGTGCCGATGGTGGCCATACATACCATGCCTGCATCTAAGATGGTAGTGAAAGGGACAAATAAAGAACTGGTGCTGCAAGGCCGCGAAGACTACGTGCTCTGGACCCGACGCACAGAACCAAGTATAGACATCAACAACGCTGAGCTTGTTTTTGCAGGCTTTGGCATCGTGGCCCCCGAGTATAACTGGAACGACTATGCCGGCCTGGACGTGAAAGACAAGATTGTGGTGGTGATGGTGAATGACCCAGGGTTTTACAAACAAACACCAGACAAATTTAAAGGCAAGGCCATGACCTACTATGGCCGCTGGACCTACAAGTATGAGGAAGCAGCCCGCCAGGGTGCCAAAGGTTGCCTGATCATACACAGAACCGAGCCTGCAGGCTATGGCTTTGAAGTAGTTCAAAACAACTGGAACACTTCAAAACTCTACCTTGACGAACGCGGGAAGGAATCTTATAAGTGCGCGATAGAAGGATGGCTGACTGAGGCCGCTGCGCAAAAGCTTTTTGAACTTACCGGCATGAACTATACTTCTATAACAGCTACCGTAGCTGAACTAGGCAATAAACCACAGCCGATGGGTTTAAAGCTAAGCACTTCACTTAAAACAGACATCACCAACGATAAGAGCTATAACTTCGTGGCTAAGATACCAGGCAGCACCAAACCCGGTGAGGCCATTGTTTACACAGCCCACTGGGACCACCTGGGCTATGGCAAAGCCGATGCCACCGGAGACAGCATTTACAACGGTGCCGTAGACGATGCCACAGGCGTGGCTGGTCTCTTGGAGATTGCAAAGGCGTTCAAAAAGTTACCAAACCCACCAGACCGAAGTATAGTTTTCCTGGCTGTAACCGCTGAGGAACAAGGCCTATGGGGCTCAGCCTACTACGCCGCCAACCCGATCATCCCGAAAGAGAAAACCGTGGCCAACATTAACATGGATATGATGAACTCTTATGGCAAAACAAAGGACATTGTGCTGTATGGGCTGGGTCAATCTGAGTTGGAAGAGTACATTACACAGGAGGCGGAGGCCGTTGGCCGGTACATAGCCCCGGAAGCCAATCCGGAAGCAGGTTTATACTACAGATCAGACCACTTTAACTTTGCCAAAATAGGGGTGCCGGCTTTATTTGTTGGCCCTGGAATCGATCATGTAGAGAAAGGAAAAGACTATGGCAAACAAAAACTAGACGAGTACTTTGCCAAGCATTATCACAAACCCTCTGACGAAATGCGTGAGGACCTGGTGCTGGAAGGCGCAGTAGATGATCTGGTGCTGCTGTTTAAAGTCGGGAAGCGGCTGGCTTACTCCAACGAGTGGCCAAAATGGAAAGCTGGCTCAGAATTTAAGGCTGCCAGAGATGCTTACATGAAATAGTGTAAACAGTGTCGGCAGGGGCTGGTTTAACCCTGTTCCCGCCCCGGAATGGAGCGGAAACAGGACCAGAAATTTCATAGTTCTATTAGGTAGGTATGGTTGTAGTAAAGCAGTTTTGTGCTGCTTTCATGTATAAGATTACCAAATACCGCAAAAGGTTGCATGCACATAAAAAAAAATCTGTTTTTTCGAGTTTAGCTGATTTTTTAGTGATACAGCAGTCCCCTAAAGATATTATGGAAAAGTACTTGCCTCTTTTGCGTGAGGCTGCTACTAAAGGAGAGGCATCCAATAACCATTTGGCTATGATGGAAGACAGAGTGCGAATGAACCAGGGGCTGCCTCAGCTCTACGGAAACCAGGTGCGGATGAACCCCGAAACGAAACAGTGGGAGCTTTACACCGTGGAGGATGAAGCTAATTTAGACAAACGTCGTGCTGCAATGGGGCTGGGGCCGATCAAAGACTATCTAAAGCGTATGGGAGTTGAGTACACTCCTCCTGCTGGCCAACCGGCTAACTAACTCAATTTGAGAGAATCTTATTCTAACTAAAAATGGGTTTACCCACCCCTGACCCCTTCAAGGAGTAGGGTCGTTTCATTCTATTTTTTGCTGGCGCGGATCTGTGATCCGTGACTTATTATACCGTTGGATTTGCAATCCTACTGGGCCAGAGGCCCAGCCATAGCCCGACACGCGCGAGGACGCACGCGCCATTACCGTGTAATTTACTAGAATGAAACGGCCCTACTCCTTGAAGGGGTTAGGGTGGGTTGCCCATATCAGTAACTAAACTGCTGTATCTCGCAACCGGCTAACTAAGCAAAGTATAAATAAGCAACAAGCTGGAGAAGGGCTACACTAACAGTAGCCCTTTTTCGCGTAGTTCAAACCAGGTTGGTGAGGCCATAAACTCATCGAATGTAAGATGTGCCTCCGGAGGGAAGCTGTCGCGCAGCTGCTTTAACAGCACGGCTTCGTTGCTTTCCGGCACAATCCTCCTTATCAAATCAAAAAGCCACTGGCCTATACTTGCCGTTGTCTTTACCTGGAAATCCTCGCCTTTTTCGAAGAAAGTAAGCACACACCGCTCTATGGTCTGGCCTTTTTTGGCATACATGGTAAAGTCGATGTCTGGGGTATTGCCGAGCCATAGTACACGGGCAGTTTGCCTGCTGCTGTCCGGTTTATGCGGCTGGGCGATGGCGTTGCTGATGAGGTTCGGGTTGATCTTTGTGCGAGGTGTTTTAAAATCGAACCAGAACGATAAGGGCTCATCTAAAGCCACACCGTGCATGTAGTTATAAATCGCTTTGGCCAGCCCTTCGCCAAACATGCTGTGGTCGGTGCCAGTCGGGTCGTCGTGCCACAGGTCGTTGTTGGCAAAAGGTCCTTCTTCCGGACCAACCTTAACTACTTTATACTTCTCAGGATTTTTGCCTACCGGGCTGTGGGCCGTCATGCTAAAGCGGTGCCAGTACCCGGACTGTATCACGTTATTGGCAAAAAGCTGGCGCACTACCTCCAGCGAGTCTATAGTTTCCTGGGCGGTTTGCGTCGGGAAGCCATACATGAGGTACGCGTGTACCATGATGCCAGCCTGCGTAAAGCTGTCGGTAACCTGGGCTACCTGCGCTATACTTACGCCTTTTTCCATCAGGTCCAGTAACCTGTCGGATGCGACCTCTAAACCACCCGAAACCGCAATACAACCAGATGCAGCCAACAAGCGGCAGAGGTCAGGGGTAAAGGTTTTTTCGAAACGGATGTTTCCCCACCAGCTGATCTTAACGCCACGACGGATAAGCTCAATGGCCAGGTCGCGGAGTGGTGCAGGAGGGGCGGCCTCATCCACAAAATGAAAGCCTGTTTGCCCGGTCTGGGCTATGATCTGCTCGATGCGGTCTACCAGTAAAGTGGCCGGAGCCACATCGTAGCGGTTAATGTAATCCAGGGTAATGTCGCAGAAAGAGCAGCGTTTCCAGTAGCAGCCGTGGGCAATGGTCAGTTTGTTCCAGCGGCCATCGCTCCAGAGGCGGTGCATCGGGTTTATCACGTCTATCACCGAAAGGTAATCCTTTAGTGGCAGGTCGCTGTAGTCGGGTGTACCCACCTCTGTGTGCGGCACATCGGGGTCGGTGCAGCCATTTATGTACTGCACTTCGCCATCAGTAAGTATAAATGCACGCTGCAGTTGTTCCACGTGACGCTTGCCTTGCAGGTGTTCCAGTAGTTTCAGCCAAGGGCCTTCGCCATCATCCAGCGTAACAAAATCAATGTACTTAAACAGGCGTGGCTCGCGGAGGCTTCGCAGTTCGGTGTTCGGGTAGCCGCCACCCATGGCCGTTTTTATACCTGGGTATTTCTGTTTGATGTGTTGTGCCAGCCTTAAGCCACCATATAAATTGCCCGGAAACGGAATAGAAAATCCTACAATCCCCGGATTAGCCTTTTGCAGGTGTTCTTCCAAAAGCTCAACAAGCATCTGGTCCAGCAGGCTTGGTTGTTCCTGCAAAGCCTCCTCCAGCGGGTCGAAAGAGGTGGCCGATAGTGCCAGCTTTTCAGCGTAGCGGCTAAAGGCAAAGTATGGCGAAACGGTTTCCTTTATAAGGTCGCCGAGGTCTTCTAAGTATAAAGTGGCCAGGTAGCGTGCACGGTCTGTTATGCCCATGCTGCCAAACGCCCAGTCAATGTCCTCTACCTGATCGAAGCGCGAGGCCTCTGGCAGAAAGCGGCTATAGCTGATCTGCTGTGCCAATGTCAGGTCTTTGTTCTGCAGAAAGCGGATAACAGGTTCGATGGTGTGAATGTACTCACGTTTGAGGCGAAGTATGCGCAGGCTGTTATCCGACAGTTCAAAATCACCTTCCTCGATCTCCTTAAAAATACGTGTTAGGCCATCTTTGGAGAACATCTTAAGCACCAGCTCAATACCCAGATCCGCCTGGTAAACGGTGTAGCCTTGCCCTTTCAGGAAGCCTTTTAAGTAGGCTGTGGCAGGGTAGGGTGTGTTTAGCTGGGTAAGCGGCGGTGTTATTAACAGGATGTTCGGTTTCTCCAAGGTAGTATGGCTTTAATAAATAGAACTGCAAAATTAGGCATTCTATCGGTACTATTTGACTTTTGTCTGTTTCCCAACAGTTCGTGTGCGCAGGAGGTTCATGAAAGGTAGAGTGCCTAAGACCACTGCAAAACAAAAAAGCCTGCATTTTAGCAGGCCTCCTCAGTTTAAAACGACAACAATTACCTGCCAGCTACTTTTCTTACCAGGTAATTTACGCCGGGTACAATGGCCAGCACGGTAGTGGCGATCAGCACAAAAATCACGAAAAAGGCACGCAGCCAGCGCAACAGGAAATCAGAGTCGATACCGAAAGTATAAAGCTCGAGTGCCGATGCCATTAACAAACTGATAAAGGCAATGACAAAAAGTTTTCTCTTAAAGTGTGGCGGGGTGAATTTTCTCATAAAAGCTTAAAGTACAGCACAAAGGTATAGGTTTATACTTTGAATTTATACTTCATGAGTGGCCTTTTTGTGCTTCCTCTGCTTCGCTGGCCTGGTTTTTATCCGGATTGGCGGGTTGCGGAGGAGGGGCTGCTTTGTCTTGCTGCACACGCTCTACATCTGAAGAGTCGTCTTTAGTTGTCTCCTTCAGGGGTGGTTTGTTGTGTTTTTTCGCTTTCATTTTTTCAGTGGTTAGTTGTAAAAAGAGGTACGCTAAAACGGCACGTTAGTCCGGATTTTAACTCTATACTTGCCTGAAACGTACAATTAAAAGCTGCCAAACAGTAAAAATTTCTGGCAATATGAACCATAAACAAACACTGACCATGAAGATAAACGATATAAAAACCCTGGTGTGGGCTGCTGCCTTTGGCCTTTTTACTATGGCCGGGCTAAGCGCCTGTAATAAGGGTACAGAACCCGGAGACACCAATACAGAGCGAAGCAAGATAATTGACGAAGGCTCCTTGATAGAGGCCGACAATGATGACCCGATGGCACCTTACCGAGATACTGTAAGTGCTGAAGACCATTATGACCATGCCGACCACGATAATCATGATGACAATAAGGCTAAAGTAATTGGCGATGGTGCTTACGATGGCAAAGGCACCGGGGTAAAACGGGATGATTACAAAAAATAGGAATCAAAAGAAATGCAAAACGGCCTGCAGTTACGCTGCAGGCCGTTTGTTTGTAAACAGGAATCAAAACTAATTAAAGACAAAGCCATTAGGGGCAATACCTGCTGCAAAAGACCCTGCCTGCGTGCCATCGGGGTTGTAGATGTAAACTGTTCCGTCGCCGGTAAAGCCATTGGCATCACCACCATAGATCTGGCCTGTTCTAGGGTCTACATCCAGTCCGTAAAAGCTTCTGTTTATTAGTGCTGTGGTACTTAGGCTTGTTGCATTTATGTTATGCGCATACGTTTTGCCACTGTAGTTAAAGTATAGCATGTCTTTACCCGGACTGATGGCAAGGTTGCTCGGGCGGCTTTGGTTACTTGGGAACGTGAATGTGGTTTGTACTGCCTGCGTGCCGGTGTTTATCAGGCTCAGAGTGCCTGCAGTAGTTTTAGTATAGTCTACAGACCAGTCGGGGTTGTATGCTATTTTGCCACCTGTAATTACCCAAATATTATTGTTCTTGTCCGTTATTAACTCTTTCGGAGAGTCTGGGACAGTAATGGATTTCTCGATGGCGTCAGTAGCCGTGTTGATGACATCAATGCTGTTGCCGCCACTGTTTACTACATACAGTTTGCCATTGGCGATAAGCAATTGCTCCGGCAATACACCAACAGCAATTGTTTTCACAACCGTTCTGGTAGCAAGGTCTATTACAGCCACGCGGCCCTGGCCAAAATTTACCCACTCCGTTGCGTAGCCTTTGCTATTATTTAAAGCCGCAAAGTAACGTGGATATTTTAGGCCTTCTATCACACCTTCAGACTTAAACGTGTTTGCGTTCACGATCTCGATCTTATTACTGTTGTTGGCTACCAGATAGGCGCGACTATCATAAATTGTCATATTTTGCAACACATCGCCAAGTGGTCTGTTGGCATTCTCTTTACTAAATATGCCGTGTTGTACTTGCTTAGAGCCTTTGTGGTAATAAGATACAGAACCGGTTGGCGTACCAAAATTGCCCTCATTTACAACAAACACCCCTTCGGATGCATAAGCCCCTGACGGTCCGTTGTCGTCATCGCCGCAACTGGTAAAGCCCAGTGCAGAAATAGTAAGCACAGCAGCCGTAAGGAGGCTGCGGAAAAAGCTGATTTTTTTCATTTTAGGATGGTAGTATAATTAAGGTATGATAAAGCGTAAACTAATAGTATAGCCGCGCGGCGGCATGGCATGGAAAGCCATTGTCTGGTACACGGTGTTGGTTATGTTATCGGCACGGAGGCCAAGTATAAGCGTGTTGTTTTGGAGCTTCACACGTTTGCTCAAGGCCAGGTCCAGAAGTATAAACTCGTCTATAAAAGCAGACTCGGAATTGGTGGTGTAGCGCAGGCCTGTGTAGTTCAGGTTGCCAAGCAGGCTCCAGCCATTGTAAATGGCCTCTGTGTTAAGTATGGCTTTGTGCCTGGGCACATACATTAGTTGCTTGCCTTTGTCGCCGTTGCCTTCGTACACCTCCATCTGCTCCGACGAAGTATAAGTATAACCTGCTGTAGCATTCAGTTTAAATCGGCCCAACGTAGCCGTAGCTTTTGTGCTGGCCTCCACACCCTCAGATCTGACCTTGAACAGGTTTACAGGTCTCCAGCGGCCACTCGCATCCGGGTACCATTGTATCCAGTCGTTTACCAGCATGTGGTAAGCAGTGAGTTCAGTCTCCAGTAAAAAGGTGTTGCCAAGTACAAGCAGATGGCGCAATCCGGTTTCATAGCTCCAGCCCTGCTCAGGTTTTAGCTCCGGGTTTCCGGCCCCTACCCAGAAGCGGTCGTTTAAGGTAGGCACACGGTAACTGCCCGCCACATTGCCTTTCAGGGAGAGTTGGTTTTGGTTGTGGTTATAAAATTTCCAGTCGATGCCGAGGGCCGGCGTTGGTTTTGGATTGTAACCCTCCACGAAGGCCTGGCGCAGGTTCAGGCTAAGCTTAAGGTTGGTAGTTGGGTCGTAACGGAGTAGGGCAAAGCCTGCAGCTCTGTTTTCGGTTTTCTGGCCGGCATAACCACTGCTCTCAGCCCTAAAACGCTGCAGGTTTACACCGCCACGCAGACTCCATTTGTTGTCGTAAGTATAAGCCTGTTCTGCCTGCAACTGGTAAGTGCTTACATCAGCTAAAGAATTTACAGTATTGTTGGTATAGTGCAGGTAGTCTGTAAAGTAGGCGGCCTTTAACTCAGTTTGTCCCCAATTACTTTCGTGATCAAGGGTGGCCATCAGGCGCAGGTTATCGTCTTGCTGCCGGGCATTGTTTGCCGACGAGCCCATGGCAGGTTGTACTTGCCTGTCGGCAGTGGTGTACCAGCCGTGTAAGGCAAGTATGGTTTTTTGCCCGGCTTGCCAGCTTAGGTCCTGGGTAAGGCCGAACTGCTCTGCCGCCGCATGTTGCTGCCTCACCTCCGGTGCGCCATACCGGGTAATGTCTTTATACTTAAAGTTATTGGCGGCCTCTCTGTAAAATATGCTGGAGCCTGCCTGTATTTTACCGGAGCCGTAGTTTATACTTCCGTTGGCAAAGTAGCGGCCAAAACTACCTGCTTCGGCCTGTACATCAGCGGCGAAGCCCTTGGTGTTATACTTTGGTGAGTTAAGAAGTACCGCACAGCCTATAGCACCGTTGCCATAAGTAGCGCCTGCTGCCCCATGTTGTAAAGCCATATCACCGATGCCGCTTATGGGCAGGGTGGAGAAATCTGTTTGCCCCAGCGTGGGAGAGGAGATGTTGAGTCCGTTCCAGAGTACAGCGGTTTGGGAGGCGTTGGTGCCCCTGAAAGATACCGTGGCAATGCCGCTTACGCCATAGGATTTAAGATAAATGGGTGTCCGGGCCTGCAAAGCCTGTGCAAGCGAAGCAGAGGTATAATTGCTAAGGTAGCTGCTGTCTAAGTGCGCGACACGGCTGCCGGCTGCATATACTTCAGTTGGTTTGCCAAATACCTCCACGGTGCGCAGCTGGTGCCAGGTGCTATCCGGCTTTTGCGCCTGCACACTGTGGGCAACCAGCACTAAACTGCCCCAAAGCCATACTTTTAAGAAAGATAATTTTGCCAAAACGTTTTTGCTTTAGTCCCGAAGCACGCTGGCAGGTAAAAATGCAGAAACAGCAAACGCAGGTATTGCGGTGGCCGTGCAGCTTTTTACCCGAAAGCATACGACAAATCGTGTGTCGGACTGGCAGGTCTCCTGGCTCTCTTCCTTAGTCCGCCTTCCCATGTTGCAGGCAACACAGTGGCTTGTGGTGTTGGACTAAGCCTTTTTAATGAAGATGACAGTTGCGGGAACAGCGCAGGACTCACACCTGCTTCCCTTTTAAGGCCGTAAAACGAAAGTCTTACAGCCACCAATCTGGGTGCGAAATTACGAATTAAGATTTAATAATGAGGAATTGTTGAAGGTTAAATTGCTAAATGGTTGAACTTTCATGAAGGCGATAAACGTAAACCCATACTCGAATAACCAACAACCAACAACGAATAACGAAACTTGAAGCTGCCAAAAGAATTCTATACCCGGCCTGATGTGGTGCAAATTGCCAAGGACCTGCTTGGGAAGTACGTTTATACTTGCATGGATGGTATTGTAACGGGTGGAATGATCGTGGAGACGGAAGCCTATGCCGGCGAAAACGACAAAGCCTGCCATGCCCACCTAAATCGCCGCACCCGGCGAACCGAGATCATGTACAGCGAGGGAGGCGTGGCGTATGTTTACCTGGTATACGGCATGTATAACCTATTCAACATCATTACCAACGAACAGGACAAAGCCGATGCTGTGCTGATACGTGCCATAGAACCGGAAACCGGGATAGAGGAAATGCTGCTGCGGCGTGGCTTTGCAAGTATAAAACCCAATCTTACTGCCGGACCCGGGGTAACAAGTATAGCCCTTGGCATCAACAGAAAACATTACGGCACCGACCTGACCGGCAACACCATCTGGCTGGAAGATAAAAGTATAGTTCTGCCAGAGCAAAGTATAGCCACCGGCCCTCGCATTGGCATTGACTACGCCGGGGAGGATGCCCTGCTGCCCTGGAGGTTCTGGGTTAAAGGCAATAAATGGGTAAGCCGGAAAAAGTAGCTATTTATGTTTATAATGCAGCTGTACCAATCCCGATTTAAAACCTTTTGACGATACAAGCTCCAGCTGCTGCTCCGGCAGGCCTTCTTTGAACAGGCGTATGCCATCACCCAAAAGTATAGGTATGATAGAGATGATAAACTCATCGACCAGCTTATCTTTTAGCAATTCGGCAATTACCTGCGCTCCGCCATCGCAGAAGATAGTACCGCCTTCTTTCGCCTTCAAACCAGTCACCAGTTCCTTCAGGTTGCCAGTGTAAAAGGTTATGTTACCTTCTGGTGGCCGTGGCGTGTGCGTAATTACATAACACTCCTTGTCTGCATGCGGAATCCCTACGTCCATACTTAACACCTTGTCGTAAGTTCGCCTGCCAAGTATAACCGTATCTACAGTTGCTATAAAATCATAGTATCCGTAGTCTTCACCCTCGGCTTCTACCATAGGAAGCCACGAAATATCATCATCAGATTTGGCGATATAGCCATCCAGGCTGGTTGCAATGTATAAGGTGAGTTTTCTGGTCATAGTTTATGTAGGGATTGTTATAGTTAGGAGAGGGTTTAAATGATAAATATGCGGAGCTAAATTGTAAGCTTGGATAAGGTTTTATTCTTCATTCTTTTGATCCTTAACAAAATAATGTAATAAAATTCCCAAATCACGACTGTTGTCCATGTACTGTAAAGAAAGTAGTTGGCTATTCTTTTTGATTCTGAAAACAGAGGGTGCCCACCGAATGTATTAAATTCATTTGTGTAGATTTTCAGAGTTAACAGAATGGAGGATAAAACAATTATCGGGAGAATTAATAAAACTCTTTTTTTAAAATTAGTTTGAATTAGCGCAGTCCCGATACTTAGGTGAAATCTGTAAAAGAGAAATCCCCATACTAAAAACACAGCCAAAAGACCAAACCCTATATTTATTGACATATTGTAATAGCCAATCACAAGTGTAGTCACAACTCCTGAAGTATAATAGCCTATGCTTTTTAAATAATGCTTGAGTCTATTAACTAATCTTATTTTTCTCATAATTCTATTGAGCCTAACCTGTATCATACTGAGCCTGCTTATAGTAATACTGCCTGCCCTTGCTGCGTGTTCTCACCAGCAAGTATAATAGCCAGCGCTTTTAAACATGAATCATCCCGAACTTTTTAACCTAGAGTAATAGCTAAGTTCGTCGAAGAGGTTGGCCAGTGCCAATCGGATGCGGTAAAGCGGCGTGGGAGTGTTCCTGCACCGCTTTCCTGT
>NZ_JBYZMP010000018.1:0-46354 GCF_058216375.1 Pontibacter sp. GD7
CTCTCCACCCTTGCAGCTTGCTAATCGGCTTCGCCAACTTGCCAATAAGGGACTTGCACCCTCTGGATAATCTGAGTATATTTCTAGAGAAATATGACTCGCGCCATGCTGGGCGCACACATTGTATAAACGTAACCTTGGCTGTTGGCCTTCGGCATCGTTTATACGAAACCGTTGGGTGCAATTGGAATCATAAAAATTGAACAATAATAGAGACATAAGCATAGGAGAAAATCTGTGGATAGATTGGATTGAATTTGACGCCTCAACTGCCAATCCATCTCAAATAGATAACCTCTTAAAGCCAACCATGGGGTTTTGGCAATTGCTGGAAACCGAATGCGTTGCAGCTTGCTGTGGAATTGACGCTTTTGCCTTCTGGCCGGAAGATATAGGTGGTGCATCAATTAGCTTAGATAATGATTTGCTTTATTCAGAGCTTATTAAGTTAAAGAATGAAATTGCTAAAATTGAGAATACAATAATTGTCAGCACTCGACTTAATCAATTGATACACAAGAATGTATTTGTAAAACTTCTTGAACATCTAATTGAACAAGTAAGACAATCCAATAAGAAACATAGACAATAAAAAAACAAAAGCACCCAACCCAGTTCAGCCTTAACCCTTGCTACGCTTCGGGCTTCAGCTGCACAAATCCGTTATCTAAAATAGAAAGTTAATGAAGAACATTTTACTTGTACTTTTTCTTTTGCTGCTCTCATGTAAATCAAAGGATAATGGACTTCTGAGTGAATTTGAGGTTACCCCAACCCCATCAAAGAAAATGACAGTTACCATAAGGCCAGAGAACCCCAACGATTTAGAAGCTATTGCTGAAGTAAACCGGCTTGCCTTTGGCCAGGAAGCGGAGGCTACGCTTGTGGATTTATTGCGGAAAAGCGATGCCTTTGTGCCGGAGCTGTCTTTGGTAGCTATAGCTGATGATAATGTAATTGGCCACATCCTTTTTTCTGAGGTTGTAATTGTGGATGCAAACCAAAACGAGTTTCCAAGCCTGGCACTTGCACCGATGGCTGTACTACCAGCGTTCCAAAAGAAGGGTATTGGCGGGCAACTGATTATAGCCGGACTTGAGAAAGCGAAAGCCTTAAAGTATAAATCGGTTATTGTGCTGGGGCACGAGCATTATTACCCAAAGTTTGGATTTGAGCCTGCAGAGAAATGGGATATAAAACCACCTTTCGAGGTTCCGGCAAATGTGTTCATGGCTCTTGAGCTTGTTCCAGATGGCTTAAAAGACGTGAGCGGTACAGTGCGTTATCCAAAAGAATTTAACGAAGTATAGTTAGCCAAGACGGTAAGTTGGCTGTGGTATAACTAACGAATAGTAATGAGAAGCTCTTTGGGAAAATCATAACTCGGTCACCTGTCTCATATTTATTTTAAAATCCAGCACATGAATAAACTTAAACTACTATTCATATTAATCTGCACCATTATTGGCGTTCAAGCAGGCTATATCATACTGCAAGATGTTGCTGGCAAAGAGCTAACCTTTATGCTGCTGTCAATTGTTGGCTTAATATTCTCTGCTTTAGCAGTATTGGTAAACATGAAGAAAAAAGCTAGTTAAGGTTAAGTTACGTGCTATACTGCAACGTACTATAAGCTTAATATAAACATGCTATGAAACAGTTTATACTTTTAGTCCTCACCCTTGCAAGTTTTAGTGCAGCAGCACAGAACACAACTGTAAACCAGCCTGTACTCACGCTTAGCAAAGCAGGCACTGCCACTACACTAACCCTCAAGCCCAATAAACCTGTTAAGATTACAACAGCGGATGGGCGCAAGCTGACTTTATACAATTACCAAGCGGTTGGTGATTCTGCTCTAGTGGCTATGACGGATACGGTGGCTTTGAAAGATATTACATCCATAAAAGGCAAGGTTAAAGGCGATTTTTGGAGAAAGGCCGGTGGCAATGTGTTGGCAATAGGCTTAGGTACTTTTGGTGCAGCATCTGTTGCTGCAGGCTCTTCCCTTATGATGGAGTATGGAGTTGGTACACCCTTTTTCCTACTGGCTGTTCCGGCTTTTGGTGTAACCTATGCAGGCATAAAAATAGCTGGCCCCAGACGATTTAATACCACAAACAAATGGGCTTTGCAGATATCTTCTCCAAAAAAGTAAAAGCTTCCAACTTAAATGGCTAAGTTAGCCTCGCATTTCATTACTACTCAAATTTAAAGAATGAAACAGATCAGGTGGTTCGACAGGAAGTTTGACTTCTCCTCAGAGCAGAATACTTTTCCATCTATTTTGGAGAGGATATCAGACACTCCGCTTAGGCTGGAGCACAAGATAAATCAGATAGCCCCGAGCCTATATACTCATAAAACAGATGATGGAGCCTGGTCTATACAAGAGAACGTGGGCCATTTGATAGATCTGGAGCCTTTGTGGCAAGGCCGAGTTGAGGACATTTTAAGTGGCCAGCAACACATGCGCCCTGCAGACCTTGACAATACCGCTACCCACAGAGCACAGCATAACTTGAGAAGTATGAATGACCTGCTTTCAGAGTTCTGGCAAGTACGCGAGGCCACGCTAAAAAAGTTGGCAAATCTATCGGATCAAGATGTATTCCGCTATGCTTTACACCCTCGGCTTAACACCCCCTTGCGTATCATGGATCTGTTCCTTTTCGTAGCTGAGCACGACGATCATCATCTGGCCCAGATGACAGCTTTACATAAAAGCTTGAGCAAATAATAGATTATACACATAACCCTTAAAATCAAACTTATGGCATTAGTTACTCCCGGAATTGGGCTAGTATTTTGGCAAACAGTGCTTATGGCAGTTATCCCAATGTTTTTAATAGCTTGGATAATGATACTGGCCACAAACAGGCTTGATGCAACCCAGAAGCTAGTCTGGCTACTAGGTACAATGTTTCTACCGCTTATAGGGCCATTGCTCTTTTTTGTAAAGTATAAGTCATTTAAGAAGCCTGCTGTACCTCAGTCTTAAGAATCAGTAACCATAAGCATTAAACAAAAAAGCCGGCATTAACCGGCTTTTATACTTTACTCTGCTTTCTCAGGACATTTGTTTGCTATCAGTTCGCTTATATCCTCTATACAAGCTACAGGTATAAAAGTATAAACTTCGTCGTCTCCGCTGCAATACTTAAAGGTAGCAAAAGTGCTGCGGCTGCTAGGGTATACCCATTTATCGCCTCGGCAACCATACACTGCCAAGGGGAACTCACGGTAATTATAGTCTGTGTACGACACCACTTCCTGGCCTTTAACAAACAGCAAACGGCGATACCCATCTTCAACTGTTGCGCCATCCCATCTAAAACCAATGGCATCGCTGATGATCTTTTTGTCCTCGCCGGGCTGGAAGTAGTATAGCTTATCCCATTCGAAGTCTGTCAGCCCGGTAAGGTTTATTGTTTTATAGCCTTTCGCATCCACTTCTCCTTCTGTAACGGCTTCTTTTAGCTTTTGCTCCAGTGTGGTGTTGCTATCAGAGCAGCCCGTTAAGTATAAAAGAGCAAGCAGTGGAAAGAGAAATCTTTTCATAGAAAGTATAAACGCTATGGAATTTGTAAAGGAGACGCAAAATATTGCGTCTCTACGAATGTCAATAAGTTAGCCTCGGTACTGCTCCGAAAGTACTTCCTGCTCCTGTGCCTGCCTCCCAAATACTTTGGCCACCCACTTTGGCAGGAAGATAGAGCCCAGAATCAGGTACGGATAGTAGGTAATGAGGCGGTAAAGCACCACCACAATGTTACTGAACCTGCCCAGGAACAAGCCAAAGAAACTCGGGAAAGCCATCTCCACGATACCGGCACCGCCTGGCGTAATGGCAATCAGCATCACGATCCAGAAGATAAGGTTGCGGGAAATAATAAGGGCATGCTCGCTTAGGGTAACATCTGTAAAGGCAGCGATCAGGCAGTTTAGCAGGAAGTAGCGTGCACTCCACACAAATATGGTAGAGATAATGGCCCTGGCCCAGTAGTTAAAGTCTTTGCCTTTTAGCTGCTCCGATGCCCACACGATCTCATTGCCATGCTGAAAAGCATTCACGCGCCATTTACGCAGAAAACCGATGGATGTAACTTTAAGCAACAGCCACTTAAATGCCCTCGGCCTCACGAAAAGCGCATAGATCATGATGAAAGTATAAAGGGCAATCAGTCCGTAGCTTATGTAAAAAGCAGATTTAAGCTTGGCAATGTCAGAAGGATCAAGATTGAAAGTAGGGAACACCTCGCCTTGCGTGAGCAGCAGCGCAATGGGGGCCGCCACAATAAAGAACATGTTGTCCAGCACTGCCGTCAGCATAACATACGCCAACGATTTGCCCAGCGGTATCCCCTCTTTGTTAAGTATGATGGTGGCCACTGTGGTGCCGCCAACTACGGATGGCGTAACGGCAGAGGCAAACTCCCAGAGCATGATCACGTCCAGGCTGTTGCGCCAGGTCAGGAACTTATCGGTTAGCGAACGGATGCGGTACATGTAACCCAGGTCGCGGATCACAAGCACCACCAGCGCTGCTGCAAGCCACCATACATTGGCCTCCACGATGCCTTTCAGCTCTCCTACCCTGTCGTCTTTAATAAAAAGCCACGCCGTTGCCGCCAAACCCAGTAGTACCGGGATCAGGATCTTTATCGGGCTAAAGCTTTTAAGTATCGTTTTCTTATTCTGATCCATGTATGGGTGGTAAGGACGGCGCCTGCCTCAATGGTCTGGCAGCAAGACGCACCAAGTATAAAGCAAAAGCTAAACTTACGGCAAGTTAGTGATTTAAAAATTTATCGGATTATTCTACTACCAACTGTGTTACCTGGTTGGCTTTATCGATGGTGTCAATGATAATAAAATCGTTAAAGCCATCACCTACCTCAATATCGATCAGGTTCAGTTGCAACATGTCAAGTATAGCCAGGAAGTTGAAGATCATACCTATCTTGTCCGGAAACTCTGCAATGATCTCTGAGAAAGCCACATTTTTGCGTTTCATCACCATGTTCAGGATCACTTCGCGCTGCTCCTCAATGGTGTAAGGGTACTGTATAATGGTGTGCTTAGGTCTGTTCTGCTCTTCCTCAAAACGCACCATCACCTTCTCGAACACCCGCATCAGCTTGTACAGGCTCAGATCCTGCAACTCATACTCAAAGTGGTTGGCGTTGGCAATCTGCTGCAGTTCGTCGTGTATGTTGCCACGGTTTTCCTGGGCCAGGCGTACATCCTCGAGTTCCGAAAGTATAGGCGTGGCGGTTTTATACTTCTTGTACTCCAACAGGTGCTGCACAAGTTCCTGGCGCGGGTCAATCTCATTGCCTTCTTCGTCCTTTTCGGTGCGGGGCAGCAGCATTTTGGCTTTGATGCGCATCAGGGTGGCGGCCGTAAGTATAAAATCGCTGGCTACCTCAATGTTTAGCTGCTCCAGCTGGCGTATATAGCCCACAAACTCATTCGTGATCTGGAAGATCGGAATGTCATGGATGTCCAGCTCATCACGCTCGATGAAGAAGAGCAAGAGGTCAAATGGACCTTCAAACAGGGGTAATCTGATTTCGAAACTCACGTATTCTGCCTTTTTAATGAGCGCTTGTGGCAGCGCCGGTTACAAAAATAATCATTTCCGGCGTAATACCGCCATTTCTACCCACACAACCTAAACCATTGGCTGCTGGTTCATAACAAGTTGCATCTCATATAAGTATACTTTTGCATACAAAGGCTTAAGTTGCAGGCGGCAGTATCAGAAAGACACAACTAAGCTCATGAAACAGCGTTACATAGCATTTGCACTATACTTCAGGGAGCTTTTTTGCGTTAGCTAAATGCGCAATTGTAGGTGCCTGTGTTTTTAAATTTATTAACTTTACGAGTTCGTAGAAAGGGTACGATATCTGTATTGTAAACTTTCACTGAAATTTTTTGTTAGAGGTCTATAAAGACAATTCTATGATTATTAAACCCGGAGAGTTGCTAGCCTCCATCAACACGCCTGCCGACCTGCGTGCGCTCAAGCCAGAGCAATTGCTACAGGTAACCCAGGAATTGAGGCAGTACATCATCGATGTTGTTTCGATACATGGTGGCCATTTTGGTGCCAGCCTTGGCGTGGTGGAGCTTACAACTGCATTACATTACGTTTTCAACACACCTTACGACCAGTTGGTCTGGGATGTGGGGCACCAGGCATACGGGCACAAGATCCTTACCGGCCGTCGTGATGTTTTCCATACAAACCGCAAGTATGGCGGTATCTCCGGTTTCCCGAAAAGAAAAGAAAGCGAGTACGATACGTTTGGCGTAGGCCACTCCAGCACGTCTATTTCGGCGGCGCTGGGCATGGCTGTGGCCTCTAAGTATAAAGGCGAGGATAACCGCCAGCACATTGCCGTTATCGGTGATGGTGCCATGACAGGCGGGATGGCCTTTGAGGCCCTTAACCACGCCGGTGTAGCCAATGCGAACCTGCTGGTGGTGCTCAACGACAACTGCATGAGCATTGACCCGAACGTAGGCGCGCTTAAAGAATACCTGACCGACATTACCACCTCCCGCACCTATAACAAAGTGCGCGACGAGATCTGGAACGTGTTGGGCAAGATCAGCAAGTTTGGCCCGAATGCCCAGCAGATCGCCTCTAAGGTAGAGAGTGGCATTAAGGCGACTTTACTCAAGCAGAGCAACCTGTTTGAGGGCCTTAAGTTCCGTTACTTCGGTCCGATAGATGGCCACGACGTGAACCACCTGGCTTCTGTAATGGAAGACCTGAAGCACATTCCGGGTCCTAAGATCCTGCACGTGCTTACCACCAAAGGCAAAGGCTACGCACTGGCCGAGAAAGACCAGACCAAGTGGCATGCACCAGGTTTGTTTGACAAGATAACGGGCGAGATATACAAAACCCATCACGAAAAGCCGCAGCCTCCTAAGTACCAGGATGTGTTTGGCCACACGATGGTTGAACTGGCTGAGCAGAACCCGAAAATCATGGGTGTAACACCTGCCATGCCTTCCGGCTGCTCGCTTAATATTATGATGAAGGCCATGCCGGACCGTGCATTCGACGTGGGCATTGCCGAGCAACATGCGGTTACCTTCTCAGCAGGTTTGGCTACGCAGGGCCTGGTACCTTTCTGCAACATCTACAGCACATTTATGCAGCGCGGCTACGACCAGGTACTGCACGATGTAGCTTTACAAAACCTGAACGTGGTGTTCTGCTTAGATAGAGCCGGTTTTGCCGGAGCCGACGGCCCTACACACCACGGCGCTTACGACATTGCCTATATGCGCTGTATCCCGAACATGGTGGTAGCTGCCCCTATGAACGAGCAGGAACTGCGTAATATGATGTTCACCGCATCTCAGGATGATATGGGTCCATTCACGATCCGTTACCCGCGTGGCGAAGGTGTTATGCCGAACTGGAAAACTCCGCTGGAGTTGCAGCAGGTGGGCAAAGGCCGCACGATACAGGAAGGCGAAGAGGTAGCCATACTTACCTTTGGCCATATCGGTAACTATGCCGTGGATGTTTGCAAAAAGCTTGCTTACGATGGCATCACCCCGGGCCACTACGACATGCGTTACTGCAAGCCACTCGACGAAGAATTACTACACCACATTTTCTCAAAGTATGAGAAAGTGATTACTGTAGAGGATGGTTGCCTGCAAGGTGGTTTCGGCAGTGCCGTGCTGGAGTTTATGGTAGACAACGGCTATACTTCGCAGGTAAAGCGCCTGGGTATTCCGGATAAGATCTTCGAACACGGCTCGCAGCTGGAACTACACCGCGAAGCAGGTTTCGCCCCGGAAGACATTGAGCGCACCGTGCGTGAGATGATCGGAGTGCCGGTTAAGGTATAAAAAGACACAAGATATCAGACATAAGATTTCAGACTAAAACCTCATAGCCTTTACAAGCTGTGAGGTTTTTTTTGTCTGAATCAGGATTTGCAGGATTATAGAATGGACAGGATAATCAGCAATACCGGGTCGAACTGCTTCTCCTTAGCTAAGGGGAGGGGTTCTGATGTTTATTAAGCAAAATCGTAAAGCCTGTAGCTTTTGCTTAATCTCCCTTCACACAAGATTCTTAACAGGATGACATGAAGATAAGAGCAAGTGCTATTGTGATGACAGAAGAAGCAGTAAAAGCTAAGCTCCCTCTCCTGTTTTTAGGAGAGGGCTGGGGAGAGGCAAAATTCCCTGCCTTAGACAAGGAGGGGTTAGGGGTGGTTGGACCCAGTATTGCAAAAGCGCTCGCAAATCAACTTTAAGTTTTATACTTTTGAAGGTCATCCTGTTTATCTACTAATCCTGCAAATCCTGATCTATGACAAAAGCACATACCCACCCCACCGACACACTTGTTTTCCTGCATGGCTTCTGCGAGAACACTAAAGTATGGGAAGAGTTTGTAAAGCCACTGGAGCAAAAATTCAGGATTATACTTTTAGACCTGCCAGGCTTTGGCGAAAACACCCAGAACGTGCACGACTACAGCATGGAAAGTATGGCCGAGTATGTAAAGCAGCAACTGGATGAGCTAGGTGTGAAGAAATGCATTTTAGTAGGCCACTCGATGGGTGGGTACGTAAGTATGGCTTTTGCCGAAAAGTATGAAAAAATGTATAGCGGCCTTTGCCTGTTCCACTCCTCTGCCCTACCCGACACCGAAGAGAAAAAAGAAAACCGCAACAAGACCATCGAGTTTGTGGAGAAGCACGGCGTGGATAAATTTATGCAGTCGTTTGTGGAGCCGCTGTTCTTTGCCGACAACCGCAAGAAGCTGCGCAAAGAGATTGACTTGATGATCGAGATCGGCAAGAGCACGCCAAAAGAAAGTATAACCGGCGGCCTGGCTGCCATGCGCGACAGACCCGACAGAACCGATGTGCTGAAGAAAATCAAATGCCCGGTGCTGTTTATCTTCGGTAAAGAAGACGGAGCCGTACCCTTGGATAAAGCCCTGGAGCAGTGCCACCTGCCCAACAATAGCATGGTCAATTTCCTGGGCAAAACCGGGCACATGGGCATGTTCGAGCGCACCTACGAAACCCGCAAAGCCATCGAAAAATTTGCTGAAACGATATTTGGATAGGTTTTGATTGTTGATTGTTAGATCTAAATCTTTTTATGCACAGAAAGACCTGGATTTAATATTTTGACTGCTTCTCATTCACACAATCACTCCATCACTCATTCAAAATTCTCTAACTCCCAAACTCTCTAACTCCCAAACTCAAAACATGCCTCCTTCCCGCATACTTCCAACCATTGTGTTTTCGCAGTTTGCGGGCACCTCGCTTTGGTTTGCCGGAAATGCGGTATTGCCAGAACTGCAAAGTTCATTGCAACTGCAGGAAGGGGCATTAGGCCTGCTTACCTCGGCGGTACAGTTTGGGTTTATACTGGGCACACTCTGCTTTGCCCTGCTTTCACTCGCAGACAGAATGTCTCCCAGGCTGCTGTTCCTGATCTGCGCACTGTTGGGGGCCGGTGCCAATGCCCTGGTTTTATACTTTGCTACAAGCATTACTGGTGTACTTATACTTCGGGCAGCTACAGGTTTTCTGCTGGCAGGCATTTACCCCGTGGGCATGAAAATCGCGGCCAGTTGGTACAGCGGCAAGCTGGGCAAGGCCATTGGCTACCTGGTGGGGGCACTGGTGCTGGGCACTGCTTTTCCGCATTTGCTGCGGGGACTGGGTGCAACAATGCCCTGGCAAAGCATGCTGCTGGGGGTAAGCTTACTGGCCGCAACAGGTGGCTTGCTTATGTACCTGCTTGTACCCGATGGGCCATACTTAAGCAAGGGAGCCAGGTTCGATGCCGGTAATATGCTGAAAGTGTTCAGAGTACCAGACTTCAGGGCAGCTGCATTCGGTTACTTTGGCCACATGTGGGAGCTTTATACTCTATGGGCTTTTACGCCATTTATACTTTCTTATACTTTACCCGATCTCTCAACAAGCCAGGTATCGCTGTATAGCTTTGCAGTGATTGCTGCGGGTGCCGTGGGATGTATTGGAGGGGGTTATCTTTCTGAGTTATGGGGAAGCGCAAAGGTGGCTTTTGTGCAATTGCTACTGTCGGGTTTGTGCTGTGTGCTATCTTTGTTTATACTTTCCGGATCATACTTTATCGTGCCTTTTCTGGTGTTCTGGGGTGTGGTGGTGGCCGGCGATTCACCACAATTCTCAGCACTGTCTGCCAGAACAGCGCCTCCGCATTTAGTGGGCACTGCCCTTACAGTTGTTACAAGTATAGGTTTTGCCATCACTATCGTCAGCATACAGGTTTCAGCCTGGTTACTGCAGCTATTAAAGCCGGAGCATACTTTTGTGTGGCTGGCCCTGGGGCCATTACTTGGCCTGTTTGCTCTGCGAAGGCTGGTAAAGCAGCCATAAAAAACGGCAGCCTGCACAAAACAGGCTGCCGCTCAAAAAATCGAAACTTAATTGCTTATACTTTAGCTAACTATAATTAGTTGCTACTCCGCCTCAAGCTCCATTGTAGAGCCATCCGAGGCTTTTAAAACCATCTTATCGTCTGTAAGTTTGGTCACTTCAAAATTCTCCGTCATGTCCTGGCCTTCAAACTGCAGGCTTAGCCGTTTAGCGGTTGGGTCATAGGTCCAGGTGCCGGTTTGCAATGTTCCGCCTCCGCCTAAAGCAAAGCGGCCATCGGCATAAAACTGCATGGTTTCCTGCTTTTCGCTATCGGTCAGTTTATCTTTGTCGCCGGCGGCGGTAAGCTCTTTTTCAGCCTTCCAGGTTTTACTGTTAGCCCCCGATATCATACTTTCGGTGCCAACCTCGTCTTTGCCTCCGCAGCTCCAGAGTACTACTACCAGCAACATAGCTATAGCTTTAGCCAACAGGCCTCTTGCTTCAAAAATCCGAGTATTCATAGTTTTATCTTTTAGGTCTACTAATTTTTTCCACCATTCGGGTAATGCCATAACTTACGGTCTTATACTATTTGCCGTTGCAGAATTATGGCACAACTAAGTAGCTACAGTGGCGTATCTTAGTAAGTGGCTCTGTATCAAAAGCCACACCTTATACAATACGATTTAACTGTACTACGATATGGGACTAAGAGATTTTTTTAAAAAGGGAAAAGAAGAACCCGCTAAACAACAGCCCGGCACCCCTATTCAAAAAGGTGAAGGCCATGGGTTCTTCAGCAAAAGCGATATGAACAAAATTACAGACCCGGGCCCAAACCAGGATGTGTACACAGTTCAGTCAGGCGACTCGCTTTCAAAGATCGCTAAAAAGCACTACGGCAACGCCAACGCCTGGACCAAAATCTATAATGCCAATAAAGACAAGATCGGCGACAACCCAGACCTTATCCGTCCGGGGCAGCGCTTTGTGATACCTAGAGATTAAAATTGTTTGTGTTGAATGGAAAAATAGCCGGCTAGTTAACTAGTCGGCTATTTTTTTATACTTAACAGTATGTTGAAGCTACACAGCGTTTTTAAAAGACGCCATTGTTGGTGTTTCTCACCAACAATCTAAAGGCAGATGCTATTATACTTGCTGGTGAGAACACACAGCTAGGGCAGGCAAGGTTTATTTTAGTAGACCCTAAAGGCACTCAAACAAAAAAGCCTGCCAAACACAAAGTTCAGCAGGCCTTCAAAAATCAATAAGTATACTTCTAAAAATTAGAAGCGCTCGTCAGCTGAGAAGAAGAAGTCAGCTTCGATCTGTGCGTTCTCGTCAGAGTCAGAACCGTGAACGGCGTTAGACTCGATAGACTTCGCATACTTCTTACGGATAGTGCCTTCTGCAGCCTGCTCCGGGTTAGTAGCACCGATCAGCGTACGGAAATCTTCAACCGCATTGTCCTTCTCCAGGATCATCGCCACGATAGGGCCTTTAGACATATACTTTACAAGGTCGCCGTAGAAAGGACGCTCTTTGTGTACTTCGTAAAATTTACCGGCACGCTCCTCAGACAACTTAGTTTTCTTCATTGCCACAATGCGGAAGCCGCCTTCCTCGATCATTTTAGTAATGCCGCCGATGTGGTTATCAGCCACAGCATCAGGCTTAATCATGGTAAATGTGATGTTTCCGGCCATGTCTATTTAATGGTTTGGTTTATATTTTTCGATTTTGGTTTGCAAAAGTAGGGGATTTCGGGCAATATTTGGCATACTTTTCAGATATACTTGCTAACTCTTTTCCGGGCCACACGGTTTTAAAATTTGTTAAAGTATGCCTTCAAAGCCCATATAATTGCTTTAGAACTATTTTATTTAGAAATTCGCGCCTTATATCCTTACTAATCAGAGGATTTAAAACTATAGTATGCACAATATCAACGCTCTGAAAGAGCTGCTGCAAGAGCCTAAAGAAGTGATGATCACCACACATCACAAACCGGACGCTGATGCGCTGGGCTCTTCGCTTGGACTGGCAGGCTACCTTAAGAAAAAGGGACACCGTGTAACAGTTATCACACCATCGGACTACCCTTCGTTCCTGAACTGGATGGAGGGCAACGACGACGTGATCGTATACTCTGATAAAAATGATGCCCTCGTGCAGCGCATCATTAACGAGTCGCAGGTAATTTTTTGCCTCGACTTTAACAACCTGTCGCGCATTAACGAGATGGGTGAGTACATTGGAAACGCCAACGGCACGAAAGTACTTGTAGACCACCACCTGCAACCCGAAGACTTTGCAGACCTTGAGTTCTCAAACACATCCGCCGCTGCAACTGCCGAGATCGTGTATGAACTGATTAAGGCAATGGGCGACAGAGACCTGATCGACGCGGGCATTGGCGAGGCACTTTATGCCGGCATCATGACCGACACAGGCTCTTTCAGGCACCCAAGCACTTCGCAGAACGTGCACCTGATCATCGCAGACCTGCTGCAGATCGGGGTGCGTACCTCGGATATTCACCGCCTTATCTACGACAGCTCATCGGAACTACGTTTGCGCTTTCTGGGTTATGCCCTGAAAGATAAGTTAGTAGTGCTGCATGAGTATAAAACAGCTTACATCTCTATAACAGCAGATGAGTTAAAGGCTTACGACTCAAAGACCGGCGATACGGAGGGTTTGGTAAACTACGCGCTTTCTATTGAGGGCATCGTATTTGCAGCCCTGATCATAGACCGCACGCAGGCAGTTAAGATGTCGTTCCGCTCGGTGGGCAATTTCTCGGCAAACGAGTTTGCCCGCGCCCACTTTAACGGAGGCGGCCATAAAAACGCGGCAGGCGGTATGTCTATGGATACGCTGGAGGCCACCGTTGCCAAATTTGAAAGCTTGCTGCCGCAATACAAAGAGCAACTGCTGCATGCTACAGACAATAACTAGAAATTTATCTCAACTTAAAACCAATGCTATTTAAAACTAAATTTTTGCTGCCGGTACTAGCTGGCGCGATCATGTTGCAGTCTTGCAACAAAAAAGATGAGTTTTATACTACGGCTGATGGCCTGACCTATAAAATCTATGAGAAAAACGACAAGGGCGAGTACGAGAACAAAGGCGAAGTATCCGCTGATGACACGACTGGCGCTAAAGTTGGCGAGGTAGTAACCATGCACATGATGTACAAAAACGCAGCAGACTCTGTGCTTTTTGACTCACGCACACAAAACCAGCCGATCATGATCCCGGTAATGGAGCCAACTTTTAAAGGCAGCCTGGAGCATGCCCTGATGATGATGTCTGCGGGTGACAGTGGTGTATTTAAAGTAAACGCCGATTCGCTTTTCGCTAAAACATTTAACCAGCCGCTTCCTCCCTTCATTAAGCCTGGCTCGCACCTTACGTTCTTCATCAAAGCTGAGAAAATACAGTCGAGAGAAGCCGCTATAGCCGACCAGCAGAAGATGTTTGAGGAACAGATGAAAGAGGCGCAGGTACGTGCTGAAAAGCAGATCAAAGTAGACGACCAGAAGATACAGGAGTACATTAAAAAGCAAAACATTAGCAATGTACAGAAAACAGAGTCTGGGGTATACTATAACGTAACCTCTCCGGGCAAAGGCCCGCAGGCAGCTGCCGGCGATCAGGTAACTGTACACTACAAGCTTACCAACCTGGAAGGCAAAGAACTGGAGTCTTCTTACAACAACCCGATGACTGGCGGCGAGCCATTCACGTTCACGCTTGGCCAGGGCCAGGTAATCCGTGGCTGGGATGAGGCTATCCAGAAACTGAAGGAAGGCAGCAAAGCCACTCTTATTGTTCCTTCTCCGCTGGCTTACGGCGAGCAGGAGCGTGGCCCGGAAATGCCAGCCAACTCTATACTTCGTTTCGACATAGAACTGGTAAAAGTTAGCAAACAGTAATCTTTTAAATACTTTATTTTATGAAAATGCAAACCCTTACCCAATGGGCAACCAACAGCCGTAATTTGCTTAAGGTTTTCCTCTTTGTGCTAGTGGCTGCATCTTTCTCTGCTTGCGGCGACGATGTAGACCCTTATACTTTTGATGTAGAGGGACAGAAGAAGATTGATGAGCAGGTAATTCGTAAGTACTTCCGCGACAATAACGTGGATACTACAAAAGTAGTGAAGACTGATTCTGGCCTGTATTATCTTAACCTGAAACCAAGCAGCGGCGCTGAAATCAAAGCCGGTAACCTGGCGGAGGTACATTATATAGGCAAACTGATCAACGGTGCCAAATTTGACTCTTCATACGACAGAGGCCAGCCTTTTACATTTACAGTAGGGGCTAGACAAGTTATTGCCGGCTGGGATGAGGGTTTACAGCTTATGAAAGCTGGTGAAGAAGCGAGGTTGTTCATTCCTTCTCATCTTGCTTACGGTCCCTATGGCCAGGGCAGTATCCCGCCAAGCGCAGTGCTTATCTTTGACATAGAAGTACTGAGAATAAAGTAAGAAGTATAAAGTATAAGCGTATAAACAGAAGAGGCGCCAAAGTATGGCGCCTCTTCTGTTTTAACTCCTCATGAAAGCACTTCTGAAAGTATAGTCAGCGATTTTATCTCTCCGAGTTTGTCCACGTGTAGTTGGTAATACCGGATAAGTATGGACAGCAACTCCCGGCGCACCCTGCCATTGGGAATGTGCGCCTGCTCAGGGTGGTGCAAAAGTTGGGTAAAGAGTTCTTCGTGGGCCTGTATCGCCAGCACAGTTGGTGCGGCTGTGGCCGTTTGTGCGTTGGCCGAAAAAGCCACCTGTTCTACAATCTCGGCACCTGAGCTAGGCCCGAAACCTAAATGGTGGCTGAGTTGCAGCAAGAACACCAGGTGGAAATTCTCAAAATGCTCCTGCTGCTCATCGAAAAATATGATGGCCTGGTACAGGAAATTGAAGAGCTGCGGGTTCTCCTCCTCCTCTTTTATTGTCTTGGAAACGATTTCGGCCAGAAACAACAAGATGCTGCTCTTCCGGATATCGAATGGAATACTGCCGAAAGGATAAGCGCTTTTATACTCTGATATACGGGTAAGTCCACCCTTCTGCGAAGTATACACCACCATATCGAGCAGCGTGAAAGGCTGGAACAAGGCGATGCGGGAGCCGCTGCCTTTTTTGCGCACTCCGTTCACGATATACGATTGCACCCCCAGTTGCTCGGTGTACACCCTGGCTATGATGGATGATTCGCGGTACTTGATGTGGTTAAGTACGATGCCCCTTGTTTTGACTAGCATTTAATCCAGTACGGCTATTTTACTGATACAGGTTTGGGTTCCGTCGTCGGAGGCACTCATAACCAGGTATACTCCGGCTTTCACACGTTTTCCGTTATAATCGCGGGCATCCCAGGCTAAGGTGCCGCCAGTGGCTTTTGTCTTGTAAACCAGCATGCCGGCCACATCTGTAATGCGTACATTGGCATTGTTAGGCAACCCGGAAACACTTATCAAGCCTGTGTAATTTTTGCGCACCGGGTTCGGGAACACAGTGGCGCATTCTGCTTTGCCCTCTGTAACGGTAGCCTCTGCCCTGTAAGAGGCAACGCCGGCATCCGTGGCCACAAACACTTCTCCGGAAGTATGCTCCACTGCCACCGACAGCACCTTATTAGACGGCATAGGACTGTTGGATGTATTAAAATGTCGGATCAGCTTATCCCCTTCCGGGTTAAAAAGCCAAAGGCCATTGTCCGTGCCCATCCATTTGCGGTTAGCACCGTCCACGGCAATGGCACGCACTGTTTGCCCGTCCAGTAAAGGCCTTCTGTCTACGATTGGTATCCGGGCATCATAGCTTTGTTCTGTAAAAACACTTCCCGGGTTATAGTATACAGCTACACCGTTTGCTGTGCCCACCCAGATATCTCCGTTCAGGTCCTTGGCAAGTGTGTAAACATCACCATTGGGTAATCCTCCGCTTCCATTGCCTACAGACAGTTCTTTAACGCGGTTCTTCGTTTCATCAAAAACCACCAGTCCGTTACGGCGGTTTGCCCTCCGTGCCACAGACAGCCACTTCTGGCCGTAATCATCGATCAAGATCTGGTCGAGGTTACTGGCATCGGGTACATTGGGTACTACAAAGGATTTCCAGGTACCGTCGGGTTTAAGCATGTGCAGCCCTGGCGCACCAGTGGCCTGGTTTCTGTTTACGGCCCATACGTTTCCGTCAGCGTCAACTGCCAGGCTCGTTACCCGCACGTAGTCAGTTTTATCTGAAAAAGACAAAGCACTTAAAAGAGTGCTGTTATGCCCGTTGTATAGCAGGGCCTTGTCCGGGCTTTCCCATTCAATTACACCATTTCCGTAGCTGGCCAGGTATAGCTTTTTTGTAGTTGGGTTGTAAACGGCGTCTACCATATCGTAGCCTTTCACAAAAGACTGATCTGTATACAGATATCGGTTATAACTCTCCCACCTGCCCTGATCATAGACATAAAAGCCGTTCCAGGTGCCGTTGTGCAGGTAAGCAGAGCTATAGCCGCCACTCAGCACATACACTTTGCCGCCATAAGTATAAATTTTAAAGCTGCTTGCGCTGTAGGGCCCATTCGGGGTATATGCAGTTGCCTCGGTGCCGTTTTGGTTAAGTTTTACCAGCCCTGCCTGGCTGTCGGCCACCCAAATGGCTCCATCCTTATCAACTTCAGCCTCACGTGGCGCTATCAGGCGTTGGTGTGTGTAGTTTTTTGCAGATCCATCCCGGGCTACTATGGTTATACTTGTGGCACTGGTTATACTTAAATGCGTGGCCGTTGCATTAAAAGAGACTACGGTACCTGTTACAGGCAAGGCTTCGGCTACCCACACACCCTGGTGCAACGTATAAATCCCGCCTCCACTGCTGCTAACGTAAAGTTTGTTATTGAATACTGCCAGCTTTTCGGCGGCGCTGCCGTTTAAAGGCAATCCGCTGTTTAACCGCCCCCAGTTTCTGTAGTCCTGCAGGTTTGTGCCTGAGTTTTTTGCGGCCAGCACTCCTACGTCGGTAGTAAGGTAAATGCTGTCGCGTAAGATAGCTGCGGCTTTCACATTCACAGCCTCGCCGTTTGGCCCTAGGTTACGGTAACTATCGCGCACCTCGTGCTTAACCAGGTCCAGTACCACTACCCCGAAGGTGCTGGAGATATAAGCCAGTTTGTTATGGATGCTAACGTCGCTGATGGCCTTATCGCCTGAAACCGCCTTGCGCAGGATATCATTTACATTTATAATGCGGCTGTTCTGGATAAGGTCCAGGTTAGTGTTCTGGTAGGCTATTACCAGCGTTTTTGTTGCCTCATCGTAAGCAATGGTGCTTATTTGCTGCTCATTCAGTCCATCCACTTTAGAGATGGGCTGCGTGGTATTGAACTCCTTATCAAAGTAGAAAAGCCCTTTTTCTGCCGCCACGTATACTTTGTCGCCAGCTAGGGCTACAGCTTTGCCCTGCTGGTAAGGCACATGCAAGCGCCAGCCACCCAATGGCAGGCTGCTTTGTCCATAGCTGTTTAAAGCGCCGCCCAGTAAAAACAGGCAAAGCAAAAAGCGAAGGGAAAAAGCGAATGGCTTGCTGTGGTTCATACTTTAACTTAAGTCCGGGATTTAGAGAACAGCTATTTCTTTGCTTTCATTCCGTCTACAAAGCAGTGGCGGCAGCGTGCCTCGTACGAATCTGTTTCTCCTAACAGCACCTGCTGCTCGGAGGCGGCATTCCGGAAAGAGTAATGTGCTATATCGCCGCACTGTACACAAACCGCATGCACTTTAGTTACATACTCTGCCACCGACATAAGCGCCGGCATAGGCCCAAAGGGGTTACCAAGGTAATCCATGTCCAGGCCGGCAGCGATCACACGAACGCCACTGTTGGCCAGCTTGGCACAAACATCCGCCAGGCCCTCGTCAAAAAACTGCGCCTCATCAATGCCCACAACATCGCAGCTGCCTCCCAAAAGCAGCATGTCCTGGGCAAAATCGATGGGTGTGGACCGGATGGAGTTGGCATTATGCGATACTACGTCCTCGTCGTGGTAGCGTTTGTCCAGGGCAGGCTTAAAGATCTCCACCTTTTGCTTGGCTATCTTGGCCCTGTTCAGTCTTCTGATCAGTTCTTCCGTCTTTCCCGAAAACATGGACCCGCAGATCACCTCTATCCATCCTCTTCTGGCAGTATTTTTTCCGTTGCCTACACGTGGTTCAATAAACATGGGTTTGTGATGTGGTAATTTAAATTGCTGATTGTTGGTTGCTGTTTGTTAATTATTGGATGGCTGATTTGTAAACTGTTATTACATTCACACATTCGCTCAATCACTCATTCAAAATTGAAACCTCTTTAACTGCTATAACTCATATGCGGCAGTTTTGTCTGCTCCGGCACGCTGCCTGTAATATCTCCGCCTGATAGTGTACATTGGCAGGTCAGTCTTTCGTTATCTTTCAGGCGGTTGTTGTTTCGGTAGCGCAGCTCACTGTCCGTCAGGGGCCCCAGGTGCTCCATACCTTGCGCTACAATAATGCGGCAGGTGGTGCAGCGGCCCTTTCCTCCGCAGGCATGCATCCAATCCACGCCTTCGGCTTGCAAGGCTTTGAGCAGCGTTTGCCCCTCCGTTACTTTTACTTTAAGTTCGGAAAGGTTTTGCACCGTCAAGATTGGCATAATTTTATAACTTTACAGAAGAAAGAGATTCCTATGGAAGACAAATATAATCAATTACGCCTAGAGCAGTACAGTAAACAACTGGCAAATCTGCTATGCGACAGACATTTTGCCACCCACGACTCCCTGAACGGCCCTCAGCTTATTGGATTTACGCCAATTAAGCAGGTAAACCTTTTCGTGATCAAAGAGCTTTTACTGAAATGGCATCAGGAAATGGCAAACCTGCGCAGCCCATACTTTGACTATGAGCATGAGGAGGTAAAGGAAGCGCTGCTGAATTTCATGAATGTGCTTTCGCGCAAAATACTCATGAAGCGCGATGCCTTTGAGCCACTGCTGCAGAAAGCCATACTTGACACGTTTAAGGTTATACTGGCCCCTGTTGCCACCTTTGAGGAGAAGTTCTTACGCATACAGGAAGAGATCACGCTGCCAAAGCTGCAGGAGAACCTGAAGTATATCGACATTGACAAGCAGCTGTTTGCCGGATTCATAGAAACGCTGTCGCCGGGCAACCGCGACAGGGAGTATATCCTGAGCCGCTTCAGGCTGTATGTGAATGCGCACCAGAGCAGCCTTACGCCTCTTTCAGATTTACTAGGCCAGTTTAATTACTTGCTTGCCATTACCGAGGAAGAGATACTTGGCAAACCGACTCCGGTGGCTACCCCAACGCCTGTAGCGACACCGGCTGCACCTGTGGCCGAGAAGGAAGTGGTTGCCCCAATCCATACTACCCAGCGCGAAGCATCAGCGCCAGTGGCAAAACCTGTTTACCGGGAAGATGAGGAAGCGGAAGAAGAAATTGCAGCTGGCCATCGCCCTACACTCAACGATAACTTCCGGAAGGCAGCGCCAGCCTCACTTGCCGATGTACACAGCAACCGTAAAATTGACTCGCTGAAGAACTCCATTTCCATAAACCAGCGTTTCAGCTTTATTAACGAGCTTTTTGATGGTGATAACATGACATACTATAACACCATAAAACAACTCGACGAGTATAACGACCCTGAAGCTGCCAAACAGTACTTTATGAAGGAAGTAGCCCCAAAGTATGACTGGCAGAAAAAGCAGGAGCACGTAGGCAAGATGCTCCGCCTCATCGACAGAAAATTCGCTTAAACAACATTTTACAGCAAATTAAGCCCCGCTTGTTTTCCAAGCGGGGCTTTTTGTTTCAGGCTCATACTCAGGCCTAAACTACAGTTGTGTGTTTTCTTCTGTATTTAATTCAGAAAAACAGTTATTGCGGTGTGCACGTAACCTGTTGCAAATAATGGTGCGAAATGCTAATTATGCATTTATAAAGCGCAGAGGCACTTTACCCGGATAACACAGGGGCTTGTATTTTCAGAGGAAAAGCAAAAAGCACCGACACAAACCGGAACTTAACCCGTACTACCAAATAATAAATAATAGAAACTAACAGCCATGAGAGACGATTTTGACTACGACGACGATTATTCACACAATTTCGACGACGAAGAGGATGATGACGATTTCGGCATGACGTTCGAAGAGGACGTGTACCTGATGATACGCGAAAAGCTTCGCGACACCATTCAGGAATACAAGACAAAGTATCCTTCCCTTAAAAAACTGGAAAGTGCTGTTAGCTCGTTTAAAGTAAACGCTAAGAATACTGACGACTCTAAGTTTTACCCGCTTGCGGCCAAGCTTCTGAGTGAGCACATTAAGCCACTTACCGCCGACTCAGAGGAGATACAGGAAATATACGACAACATGCAGTCTGATATTGCACGTTTTAAAAACCAAAGGGCACATGGCCATGAGGGTGATTATTACCTGAACGACTAGCCCTTGAAAATTATATAAGAAAGGCCTTCCCTGAACAAGGGAGGGCCTTTTTTATTTGCAGGCAGAGAAGTATAAATTAACAAATCGTTATATTCAAGGATTTAGACATTTTTACATGCAACATAATATTAGAAAATCGCTAATAAAATTCTATCTTTGCGCCATATAGCATGCAACCATTTTGCTATAAATGTGATCTACCTATTTGAACATCTATCGAAAACACCGTGATATTAACATTACTTCGCTATCCGAAATTAAACAAACTTAATTCCCCTCTCTACCAGGCACAAACTAAACTGGCTACCGGTGAACAATACCTTGTGCAGACCGTTGACAAAAAACTGGCGCTTACAAACCAAAGGCTCATTTTCAGACGTTTGCCCTGGACAAACATTGGTTTATCTTCCATTCAGTTAGAGGATATTGTAAACTGGGAAGTAAAAAAGACAACAAACAGCCTTTACTTTGGCTTAAGCATAGGCATGGCTTTGTTGATCTACTTCAACGATTCTTTTGCTTTGCTCAGCGGTTTTTTCCTGATGTTGTATTTTATGACTAGGCAAAACCGCATCCACATTAATACACGCAACGGTGTAACGGTACTTCCCCTCGAGGTTGAGGAGTCACGTATCAGCAATCTGATAGAGATGGTTCGGAAAGCAAAACACAACAGAGTTGAGCAGTTAAAGCACCAGACTGCAGTGGCCTAAATCGGCTTATACAGAAGGTGCCTAAAGTTTGGGATAAAAGGTATAATCCCGCCATTGTTGGTGTTTTTCACCAACGATCAAAAGGCAGATTCAAGTATACTTGCCGGTGAAAAAACGCAGCAAGGGCAGGCAGTATGAATATTAGAGAAATCTGCACAGGCTTATATAGTATAGATTTTGAAAAGCACCTGACAAGGTGCTTTTTTTATTAATTGTACTTAGCGCACCCTACCTTACCCACCGATACACAATAATTGCTATATTTAAGGGTTTAAAGTTTCTGAAGCAGTATGGCAACAGACGATTTGATTTACGAAGACAAGGTGAAAGAGCACCAGCGAAAAATAAAACAGGTTTTTAACGAGGTGGGCAAAGCAGTGGTAGGCCAGCAGTATATGGTTAACCGCTTGCTGATAGGCCTTTTTACTGGCGGCCATATTTTGTTGGAAGGCGTGCCCGGCCTTGCCAAAACCTTAACTATTAACTCCCTGTCTAAAGCCCTGCGGCTCGACTTTCAGCGTATCCAGTTCACCCCGGACCTGCTACCCTCTGACCTGATCGGCACGATGATCTATAACCAGAATGCCTCTGCGTTTGAAGTGAAGAAGGGGCCAATCTTTGCCAACCTTATACTTGCCGACGAAGTTAACCGCTCTCCGGCCAAGGTGCAGTCAGCGTTGCTGGAGGCGATGCAGGAAAAGCAGGTAACCATTGGCGAAACGACCTACCAGCTTGATCTTCCGTTTCTGGTACTGGCCACGCAAAACCCTGTGGAGCACGAAGGTACTTACCCGCTGCCAGAGGCGCAGGTAGACCGCTTTATGATGAAAGTATATATCGACTACCCTAAAAAGGCGGACGAACTGGAGATCATGCGCCGCATGGCCAACATGTCTTTCCAGGACTCGGTGGCCAAGGTACTCTCCAAAGAAGACATTTTTGACATCCGAAACGACATTAACCAGGTGCAGATATCGGAAACGCTGGAGAAGTATATCATAGAACTGGTTTTTGCCACCCGCCGCCCTGCAGAGTACGACCTGAACGAGTTTGCGCCATACATTCAGTTTGGTGTGTCGCCGAGGGCAAGTATAGCTTTAAACCGTGCAGCCAAGGCCGTAGCATATTTCGACGAGCGTGACTATGTGTTGCCAGAGGATATTAAAGAAGTGGCCCACGATGTTATGAACCATCGTATTATACTCAACTATGAGGCAGAAGCCGATGGCATCACCTCCAAGGATTTTATCGAGGCCATACTTCGCAAGGTACCGATCAGTTAAGTTTCTTCTATACATTACCCCATACTAAAAGTGCCCATCTCTATGCAAGGTGGGCACTTTTTGCTTGCGACAGCTATACTTCTCGTCACTGAAAGTATACGTTATTACTTTGCCTGATAAAAAAGAAACCCGCCGGTAAGGCGGGTTCTGCGCAAAGCGGGAGACTAATCCGCTTTGCTAGTGATTGACACGATGTTTCTCACCCATACATGCGCAATCAGTGTTTTAAAGATTATTAGTAAGCTACGTTCTGCGGGTTAAAGTTAGCCCAGCCTGCAGTCCAGTCTGTGCTGCCAAACGCACCTACGTATGTAGTTGGCGTAAAGAAGCTATCTAACCCTGTGAAGTTGGCAGCCACTGAAGTGTTTGCCTGCGTAAAGCCAGGAGTAGCATTGTAAGCGTTTCCGATGTTCAGTGAGGCACCGTCGTTTACAACAGCGTTTCCTTTAGCCGTGGCATTGTACCAGGCTGCAATATCAAAAGTGCTGCCAGTAGCAAGTGTCAAAGCTTTGCCTGAAGGTACACCTGCAATAACCGTGTTCTGAATTCTGAATTCGTTTGCAGTTGCGTTTGCTTCCGTAGTGCCACCATCTAAAAGCAACCCAACAGGCCAGCCAAGTATAACGGAGTTATGTAGCTTTGTTTTATTGTTGCGGCGCAGGTGCAGGCCACGCTTAAAGTTTGCATTAACCTGTGCAGAAGGGTTTGTGCCAAGCGGACCGAAAAGCGTTACGTTTGAGTAAGTTGGGGATGTGATTGGCGTAGCAGTAGAACCCTGAGAGTCGTTGTCAGACTCAAATCCGTTAGAGCCGGAAGCGTCTGCTACGTTAGGGTCAGAGATACCTACCAGGAACTGAAGCTTTCCAGAGTAACCATTGTCTGTGTCAAACATATCATCCACAGTTTTGTAAGCGATAAGGTATTTTGCGTTTACTGTACCGCCAAACCACTCAAAAGAATCGTCGCCGCTGTAAGACACCTGCACATACTCAATGGTAGTACCGGAGCCTACACCACCCATTGTAAGGCCGTTTATCTCGTTGTCTGGCTGGAAAGCGATACCAGGATATTCGATACGAACATACTTTAGTACACCAGAGTTGTCAGCAACGTCAGTACCGCCGAACTCTCTGTCTACGCCGCCTTCAATTTTAGCGGAAGCACCTAAGTTTACTGGGGCCTTACCAAGTATAATGATGCCACCCCAGTCGCCGGCAGCACGCTGGCCAGCCGGCTGAGCAGATGTAAACACGATTGGCTTGGCAGCTGTACCGTTAGCCATGATCTTACCACCACGCTCAATAATAAGTGTTCCTTTTGTGGCTTTATCCCCTTTAATGATAGTGCCTGGCTCAATAGTAAGCATAGCACCGTCTTTCACATATACAAAGCCCTTTAGCAGGTATTTTGTGTCGGCTTTAAAAGTATAATTCTGCTCCGTTGATCCAGAAATTACAGTCATGCCGTTTTCCTGAGAAGTTGTAAAAGCAAGACCTGTAGGCGTTGGAGTAGTGCTCTCATCGTCGCAGGCAAAAAGCACTACAGAAAACAATGCCACCAACATCAGATTAAATAACTTTTTCATAATCGTTGTTAAAAGTGTTAAAAGGTTTAGGGTTTGGTTCTTAGTTAAAATTTGTATGTAATTCCCAGGGTTGAGTACTGGCCCTTGCGGAAAGCTCTGAATGATTCGTCTATATCCGTGATCTTCTGGTCGTCGTTGGAGTCCTGTATCAGGCGGGTTTTCTGGTTAAGCAGGTCCTGGATACCAGCTTTGATCTCAAAATGCTCGCCTATACCTTTTGTAAGCGACAGGTCTATCTGGTGGCGCGGCATCTCGTAAACTGCCTGGCGCTGGTTGCTTCCTGCTGCAAAAATTCTAGGACCGATTACGTTGTACAGCACGTTAAACTGTAACTGGCGGTCATCATCCTGGTAATACACTCCCGTGTTCAGCACGTATGGCGACTGGCCCACCATGGCGCGCTTGCCTGGCTGGTAAGCCGCTCTGTCATCAGTTAACTGCACCTCGCTTTTTACCAGGGCTGCATTCAGCACCAGGCTTAGGTTCTGTACAAATTTGTTCTCAGACAGGTCTAGTAATGACTTCCTTACCTCCGCCTCCAGGCCATAGCTGTAGGCATTCTTCGCATTCTCGAACGTTATGGTGTTGGCGCCACTGGTATTCTCAAAAACCGACTCGATTGGTTTATTAAAGTATTTGTAGAAACCGCCGATTGAGATGAGCTCCGTAGGGTTAGGGTAGAATTCGTAACGTACATCACCGTTGTAGATCGTGGCAATATCCAGGTCTGGATTACCAATCACTTCCAGCAGGTTCACGAAGTCAAAGTATGGTGCAGGGGCAATCTCACGGAACTCTGGTCTATTTACACTTATACTTGCACCGGCACGCAGCATAGCGCGCTGGTTAAAGGCATAAGTAAAGTTGGCTGATGGAAGTATGCTTAGCACCGGATTCTCTTTGTTGATCGGTCTGCCGTCGAAACCAAGCGATTGCATTTTCTGGTTGTTATGCTCTACACGCACACCGCCGGACACTGAAAGCTTTTCGTTAAGAGGTGTGGCACCACCAACAAAACCTGCCAGGTACATATTCTGTGCTTCGTAGTTGTTCTGCGGGTTAGAATCCTCCAGCAATTTCCATCCAATAGAGGTACCGATATTGCCTGGCTCAAAGATCTGGCTTATTGGCAGGTATGGAATATTCTCGTCGAAGGTGCTGGTGTTTAATGGGGCAAATGAGAAGAAGCGTGAAGTATAATCGCGGCTTTTGTGCTCTGCATAGAAACCAACTCTGATTTTAGGTGCATTCTCTGCTGTAGAGTCTGCTGTTGCGAATCTGTGCTCAAACTGCCCGTTGGCCATAACACCCTGCTCATTCAGATCTGAATAGAAGCGGCCAGCGTCTCTCAGTGTTGGGATAGGCTGATAAAGCAGGCGGTAAACTCCGTCATTATCGTCATCGGCTGTGCGCAGGCGGCGGTAATCCGGCTCATTACGGTTTGTGTAGTTATATCCGCCCGTCCAGGTTACTGAGCTTCTGTTATCGTTGAAGTCGTGGGTTCCCTGTAACTGGCCAGTGTAGATCGTGCGGCTTTCGTAACGAAGCGAGTAATTGCGTTGGCGCTGGTCATCGTTTGTAAAGTCTATACCTTCACGCTCCAGCACCTCATTGCTTCCCAGTTGGTTAAATAAGTTTCTGAACTCTATCTTATTATTGTTGTTCAGGCGGGCCATCCAGTTGCTGATAATACCAACACGTGCATTGCTAGTATATACTTTATCATTATAGCTCATCTGACGCTGACTTCTGCCTTCTGTTTCGCTAAATGCGCCGTAGGTATCGCGTGTTCCTTCGGTAAGCGAGTTCGTGTTGCTATAAGATGCCGCAGACACTGTGCTTACCCTGATGTTACCAAGATCAAACCGACGGTTAAGGCCTAATGAAAAGCGCAGATCGGGCATAGCCGTTGAAGATTGAGCCGCCCAGTTATTCGGAAAAAGTCTTCCGACTTTCGCCAGTTCATCCTGGTTGCCCACCGTGTTTATGTTTGCCGGCACACCTGCAGGTATAGCACGTTTGCCATTATCAAATCCAAAGATGTCCGTGCTGCTTTTGCTGTCCGTCAGGAAGTTGTTAAAGGTAGTACCTACACGGTAAGAACCTGAAACGCCTATACTTGTCTTATTCTCATCAACCACATTCTTAGTATAGATCTTAATAACACCGCCGGCAAACTCACCTGGCAACTCCGGAGAGCCGTTCTTGTAGATCATGATCCTGTCGATAACGCTTGTAGGAAGCACATCGAAAGAAAAGGCTTTTTGGTCGGGTTCTGTACTTGGGGTAAGGGCATCGTTCAGCATTACTGTGTTGTAGCGCTGGTTCATACCTCTTATCACCACATAGCGGTCGTTAAGTATGGTTACACCAGGTATACGCTTAACTGTCTCAGCCGCGTCGCGGTCCATTGACTTGGCAATTTGCTCACCAGCCACACCGCTTACCACCACCTCACTCTGGCGAATCGATTCCAGAACGGCCATTTCTGTGTTCGTCTGGCGCGTTCCCACAATTTCAACTGCCTGTAGCTGTGTGGCATTTTCCTCCAGTTGTATATTAAGTGTAGTTGGCTGCCCGGACTTTATACTTACACCAGCACTTTCGAAGGGCTTATAAGCCAAAAAGGTAACCGACACATTATAAGTACCCGGCTCAAGGGGCAGTGTGTAGTTACCTTCGTAGTCAGTTGTGGTTCCTTTGGAGGTACCTTTTATAAATACAACAGCTCCTATTACTTCTTCGCCGGTTGTTTTATCGGTTACCTTTCCTTTTAAAGTGCCTTGTTGTGCAAAGCCACTGATGGTGGCAGCTAAAATGGTGAGAATTGTAAGCAATGATTTCATGGGATCTACTCTTGTTTAGTCTCGCTGCAAAAGTAGAATGCCTACATTACCCCATTTTTACATAGAAATTACCCTTCTGTTAAGAATAAGGCACTTGTTTTAACATAGCGTTACCCGAAAATTATGCGAATGTTAACTACACACCGCATCTGTTATGTTATACTTCAATTTGCAACGGAGCCCATTTATATAAATTCGCTGATTACAATATATTAAGGCTATTTGCTATTATTTTTGCCCTTAACATTATAATAACATTGGCATAATATCTTAATAATATTAGCGAGCGTTCTTTGCGCATCGAATTGAAAGAGCCTGACTAACTCTCTCATACGCAGACAGTTTTAAACGTTATTTTATTCTCACCAAAATGACATTCAAAAAATCACGCGGCTGTGCACTGGCATTTGCCCTGGCTTTAGGTATCGCTGCGGCACCAGTTGCCAAAGCACAAACCGATACAACAAAAGCCATTATTGTTGCCCCGGTTGTAACCGAGCCTGAGGTAAAGGCCCAGGCACCTGCTGTGGCAACAGAAACGGCTAAGAAAAAGGCCTGGTACGAGATCATTTCTATCAGAGGCTATGCACAGATAAGGTATAACCGCCTGCTGGAAACAAATCCCGAACTTAAGTGCGACCAGTGCGACAGATCGTTAGGCGACAACGGTGGCTTTTTTATCAGGCGCGCACGTTTGATCTTCAGCGGAAACGTACATGACCGTGTATTTATATACATACAGCCAGACATTGCCTCCTCTTCCAGCTCTACCTCTCTTAACTTTTTCCAGATTCGGGATGCATACTTTGATGTGGCCCTGGATAAGGCAAAGGAATACAGAGTGCGTATCGGCCAAAGCAAAATACCATATGGTTTCGAGAACCTGCAGTCGAGCAGCAATCGCTTAACCCTTGACCGTAACGATGCCCTTAACAGCGCCATTGCCAACGAGCGTGACCTGGGAGTGTTTTTCTACTTTGCCCCTGCTGAAATCCGCAAGCGTTTTGAGGAATTAACGAGCCTCGGCTTAAAGGGAAGCGGTGACTATGGCGTTTTTGGCATAGGCTTGTACAATGGCCAAACAGCCAACCGCCCCGAAGCCAACGACGACCTGCATGCCGTGGCCAGAGTCTCTTATCCGTTTAAATTAAAGAACGGCCAGTTTATCGAACCTGGCCTGCAGGCATACACCGGTAAGTATGTGGTAACCCCGGACCAGCTTTCCTCAGGGGTGAAAATACCGACAGAAGGGCAGCAGCAAGACGGCTTTGACGACCGACGCATTGCTGCCACGCTTATGATTTACCCGCAGCCTCTGGGTTTACAGGCTGAGTATAACATTGGCGAAGGGCCAGAGTATGATCCAGCTACGAACTCGATACAGGTAAAAGACCTGCAGGGCGGCTACGCACAGGTAATGTATATGAAAAAGATAGGTAACCAGACACTTATACCTTTTGTGAAGTTGCAGTATTATGATGGCGGTAAAAAGCATGAACGTGATGCGCCAAGCCATCTGGTATACCAAACAGAGATAGGCGCCGAGTGGCAGATTATCCGCAACCTGGAGCTGACAGCCCTTTACTCCATAGAAGACCGAACTGTACGAAACGCACAGAACCCTTTTAACAGGCAACATGGGAACAGACTTCGCTTGCAGGCGCAGTTCAACTTCTAAACCCTACAACTTGTAATAATAATCCCCTGCGTAACGCTTGATTACGCAGGGGATTATTATTCATACCTGTCCTATCCCTGCCCGAGATTGGCCTTTAGCTTCACTGCTTCATGTTAATTTAATGTTAACAAAATAATGCATTTTCTCCGGAAACAATAATAACAACAGCAGACAACGCCCCCAAAATGGCGAATTTTAGTATTTCTGGCTGTTTTTATGTTAAGCATGTGGCCCCATTTTTAACAATTTGATAACACATTATACTTAACACTTTCCTGCTAAAAGCCAGAACTTTGCACCGCAAAACAGGAACAGTTCGGGAAAGCCTGACTAACTTTTTTGAATGCAGGATGCTTGTTTTGTGCACATTAAGGGCTAACGCAGAAGGCGTAAAACCTGGGGTGCAACTTTATTTAGCTAGTCACGACTTAAGTATTTTATTCTCACTAAAACCATTAAGAATCGTGAATATCAAATTGAAAGGTGCTTTCGTAGCACTCTTCTCACTTTTCGTTATCAGCGCCGCACAGGCGCAAAGTGTCAATCAATCAAAGTTTGGCAAAGGCCTGCAGTTCATTGCAGCCGACTCCTCCTTCAGCCTCAGGTTCAGCACGCGTTTCCAGATGCTGTACCAGGGTGCTATCAATAACTCTACTAACCAGCTGGATGACCGCTTCCTTATCCGCAGAGCACGCTTAAAGTTTGATGGCTTTGTGTTCTCGCCCAAGCTGGAGTATAAAATTGAGCTGGGCCTTAGCAACAGCGACATCGGCAACGACATACCCAACCAGACCAACAACGCCGACAACATTATACTTGACGCCGTTGCCAAATGGAATTTTGCCCCGCACTGGGAACTATGGGTAGGCCAGACAAAACTACCGGGCAACCGAGAGCGAATCGTTTCATCACAGAAGATGCAATTCGTAGACCGAAGCCTGCTAAACTCCCGCTTCAACATTGACAGGGATGCAGGTGTACAGCTACACCACACGCACATGGTAGGTAATGCACTGGTACGTGAGTCTGGTTCGATCTCTATGGGTGAAGGCCGCGACATTACAGTAAACAACGCCGGAGGCTACGATTACACAGCTAAAATAGAAGTAATGCCTTTCGGCGCGTTTAAGAGTGATGGTGCCTATGTGGGCAGCGACATCTACCGCGAGGAAACTCCCAAACTGGCCATTGCCGCCGCATACAACTTTAACGACAACGCTTCCCGCGCCAGAGGTCAGCTAGGCGATTTCCTGAGCGATGAGCGTGACCTGAAGACCTGGTTCCTGGATTACATGTTCAAGTATAAAGGTTTCTCTTCAATGGCAGAGTATGCCAACAAAACTGCACCGGCAGGCCCTGTTGTGCTCAGAACCGATGAAGGTGCCGTTAAAGAAACATTTGTAACCGGCAACGCTTTCAATATTCAGGCAGGCTACCTTTTCCCGAGCAACTGGGAGCTGGCAGGCCGTTATACTACCTACAATCCTGATGCAGCTACTAACATCCGTGCACAGGAACAGTATACACTGGGCGTATCAAAATACATTGTGGGACACAGCCTGAAAGTACAGGGCGATGCTACGCTACAAGACACACCAGGCAGGGAAAACACTTATCTGTTCAGGCTGCAAATGGAAGTGGCGCTGTAACCCTAAAACTTAACAATAAGTTAATATTGCACTGTTTCTAATGTGCTTGGTTCTGCCTCTCTTTGCACTCGCAAAACGGTGCCAGGGCCTAAGAAACAACCCAAACACAACTACTTGATACACATTAGAGTATATCAACAGAAGCATTTTACCAGAAGTATAAACTTTATAAAACAACATTCAAATTAACTCAAAAGAGCTCATGTTAAAGTTTAAGCTAACAAGTGCGAAACTAAACGCAGCCATGCTGCTAGGCGCTACACTAATGTTCAGTGCCTGTGGTGGCGATAAAAGTGCAACCGAGGCCAACGGCGACCTGACCGGAAGCATCCAGATCGACGGTTCTTCAACTGTCTATCCGATCACCGAGGCTGTGGCCGAGGAGTACAGAGCCGAAGCTCCTGATGTGAAAGTAACAGTAGGGGTATCCGGCACAGGCGGTGGCTTCAAAAAGTTTACCCGTGGCGAAATTGATATTGTAGACGCTTCGCGCCAGATAAAAGAGGCAGAAGCAAATCAGGCTAAGGAAAACGGTATATCTTATGTTGAGTTACCAGTAGCTTACGACGGCCTTACAGTAGTAGTGCACCCTGAGAACACTTGGGTAAAAGACATCACCATCGATGAGCTGAAGAAAATCTGGGAGCCCGCTGCACAAGGCAAGATAACACGCTGGAACCAAATCCGTCCGGAATGGCCAAACCAGGAAATCCATCTTTATGGCCCTGGTGTTGAGTCTGGCACGTATGATTATTTTACAGAGGCTGTTGTAGGCGAGAGCGGCGCCAGCCGTGGCGACTATACTGCCAGTGAAGATGACAACGTACTGGTACAAGGTGTATCAACTGATGTGAATGCGCTTGGATTCTTTGGATATGCATATTACGAAGAAAACCAGGGTAAGCTAAGAGTAGTGCCTGTAGATGACCTGAATGATGCCAATGGCAAAGGTGCTATCACCCCTAGCCTGGAAACAGTAAAAGACGGATCATATGCCCCACTTTCTCGTCCGTTGTTTATCTATGTAAGCTCTAAAGGCGTAAACAGCCCTGCTGTAATTGACTTTGTAAATTTCTACCTGGACAACGCCGCTGATCTTAGCCAGGAGGTTGGTTACATCCCGATGCCTGCAGAAATGTACAAAGAGCAGAAAGAGAAGTTTAAGCAGTTTGCTCAGACTGCTGCTAAAAAATAACACAAACAAATCAATGCTGCTGTCCTGGCTTTTTTAGGCCAAGGCAGCAGCATTTAAACTATACAGCACCTTGAGAGTATCAGAAAAAATAATCGAGGGCTTGTTGTGGTTGTCTGCGGCAATCACAATACTCATCACCATAGGCATTATCTGGGTATTACTTTCAGAGTCTATCAGCTTTTTCCAGGTTGTTTCTTTATCCGAGTTCTTAACCGAGAAAGAATGGACACCGCTTTTTGCCGATAAGAAATTTGGCATTATGCCCCTGGTGGCGGGCACTTTGTTAACAACAGCCGTAGCCATTGCCGTAGCACTCCCGATAGGTTTAACAATTGCCGTTTACCTGAATGAGTATGCACATGACCGTATGCGCCAGTTCGTTAAACCGCTACTGGAAATTCTGGCAACAATACCTACGGTAGTGTATGGCTTCTTTGCCCTGACAGTGGTAACGCCATTTTTACAGACCATCATACCATCACTGGCAGGATTCAACGCCTTGTCGGCAGGCATTGTAATGGGCATCATGATCATCCCGATGATATCCTCTCTCAGCGAGGACGCCATCAGCTCTGTGCCGCGTTCGTTGCGTGAGGCAGCTTATGGCATGGGCTCTACCCGTCTGCAAACGTCATTCGGGGTTATGGTGCCAGCAGCCTCATCGGGTATTGTGGTATCGGTTATACTTGCTATCTCAAGGGCTGTGGGCGAGACAATGATCGTGGCAATTGCTGCCGGCCAGCAGCCACGCCTGACTTTAAATCCGCTGGTGCCCATCGAGACCATTACCACTTACATTGTACAGGTAAGCTTAGGCGACGTGCCGCAGGGCTCTCTGGAGTATAAAACCATCTTCGCAGCCGGTATCACGCTGTTTATCTTCACGTTTGCCCTGAACAATTTAAGCTTCTGGATCAAAAAGAAATACCAGGAAAAGTATGACTAACTCAGATAAAAACAGGCTGAAGGACAAAGCCTTCCATTTCTTTGGCATCTTTTGTACTTTCATAGGACTGGTAGTACTAGCAATATTCCTGTTCGACATTATTGTTGAAGGTGTAGGTCGCATAGACTGGGACTTCCTGACTAGCCTGCCATCGCGCAGAGCAAGCCGCGCAGGTATACTTACGGCTTGGGTGGGTACGCTGTGGATATTGGTGCTTACTACCATTATAGCTTTTCCATTAGGTGTATCGGCTGGAGTTTACCTGGAAGAGTACGCACGTAAAAGCAGAATAAACAACTTCCTGGAGATCAACATTGCCAACCTGGCCGGTGTGCCCTCCATTATCTACGGTTTACTGGGCCTGGAGATATTCGTGCGCCAGATGCGATTGGGCGGCAGCTTGCTGGCAGGTGCTTTAACCTTGTCGCTGCTTATACTTCCGATCATCATCGTTACAACCCGTGAGGCTATAAAGGCAGTTCCACGCAGCATCCGCGATGGTGCGTATGCATTAGGAGCCTCTAAGTGGCAAACCGTTTGGACCCAAGTATTGCCTGCCTCTTTTGGCGGTATACTTACAGGTATTATCTTAGCTCTTTCGAGAGCAGTTGGCGAGGCTGCCCCGCTTATCGTGATCGGTGCTTTGGCTTATGTGCCTTTTACGCCATCTTCGCCGTTTGATGAGTTTACTGTATTACCTATCCAGATCTTTAACTGGACCTCAAGGCCGCAGGAGGAGTTCCTTACAAACGCTGCAGCCGCCATTATTATCCTATTGATCATCACCTTTATGCTGAACGGCATTGCCGTATACCTGCGCAACAGGCAGCAGAAAAAAGTTAAGTGGTAAACATACACCATGAGCAAAAGAACTAAATTGGAGGCGATTGACCTCGATGCATACTACGGCGATTTCCACGCTTTAAAAGGAATAAACATATCTATGGAAGAAAAGGCCGTTACGGCTTTTATCGGACCATCCGGCTGTGGCAAGTCTACGTTTCTGCGCACATTTAACCGCATGAACGACTACATCGAAGCCTTCCGGGTGGACGGACAGATCCTGATCGACGGCAAGGACATCTATAAAAAAGACGTTCGCGTGGATGAGTTGCGCAAAGAAGTAGGCATGGTGTTTCAGAAGCCAAACCCTTTTCCGAAGAGCATTTTCGAAAACGTGGTGTATGGACTGAAGATACAGGGTGTGAAAAAGAAGTCGGTACTGGAAGAGGCATGCGAGACTTCGTTGAAACGTGCCGCACTTTGGGAAGAGGTGAAGGACAAGCTACATAAATCGGCGCTGGCGCTTTCGGGTGGTCAGCAGCAGCGTTTGTGTATTGCACGCGCCCTAGCTATTTCGCCCTCAATATTGCTAATGGATGAGCCCGCCTCTGCCCTGGACCCGATCTCTACGGCAAAGGTGGAGGAGCTGATCTATGAGCTTAAAAACGACTATACAATTGTAATTGTAACCCACAACATGCAGCAGGCAGGCCGTGTAAGCGACCATACTGCATTCTTTTACATGGGTGAGCTGGTGGAGTTTAATAAAACCAAAACCATGTTTACGAGCCCTAAGGATGAACGCACCCAAAACTACATTACGGGGCGTTTCGGTTAATCCCGGGCCTTTCTCAGTTATTTATACTTGTTTGTTTGTGTAATCTCACCCAATAAATTAATAAGACATCATGCCGCATATAGACGTAGAGTTAGAGCGCCTGAAAACCAAACTCCTGGAGATGTGGGATTTGGTGGAATACCAATTGCAGAGTGGCCGCGAAGCCATGCTGAATGCAGACCAGGAACTGGCAAAGCTTATTGTAAAGCGCGATAAAAAAGTGAACCAGTTCGATGTGAAGATAGACCGCATGTGCGAGAACTTCTTCGCGTTGTTTACGCCAGTGGCCGTTGACCTGCGCATGGTACTGGCCGTGCTCAAAATAAACGCCAACCTGGAGCGCATCGGCGACACGGCAGAAGGTATTGCCCGCTTTGTGCAGAAACTGGAAGAACCTGCGCACCCGGATTTGCTGGAGGCAACACAGGTACTGCCTATGTATGAAGAAGCGCTTGCCATGTTCGCCGAGTGCCGCGTGGCTTTCATCTCCAACGACCCTAAGCTGGCTAAAACCCTGATCAAGCGCGATAAGGTACTGAACAAGATCTACCGTAAGTCTGATGCCGTGGCAACCAAGTTTATGCAGCAGAACCCAGACAGAATTTCTGAAGCACTGGCGTTACTCTCCATCATCAAAAAGCTGGAGCGTGTAGGCGACCAGGTAACCAACATTTCCGAGGAAGTTATCTTCTACCGTGAGGCCAAGGTGGTAAAGCACAAGCAGGACAAGAAAAAGAAGAAGTAATTGTTGATTGCTGGATTGCTGGATTGCTGATTGTCAATTCAGCAAGGTATAAAAAATGAAAGAGCATGGGCCAAAGCGGTCCATGCTCTTTTTGTTGTATGAAGTATAATGAATTTACAAGGCCATACAGCAATACAATTAATTTATGACGATGCTTGTTACTACATTGTTTGCATCATAGTCAAATACAAGGAAACTATCTGATACCTCGCCGGAAGGCGTTAGTATAGAAACAAAAATTTGACCATCCTTCTTTAGCGCAAGCGAGTTTGGAAATATTGCTTCTAATTTATTTATACTATCTCCTGTTTTGATACTGCCAGCACCAACAATGCCTAGTGAAACCGTTGCCTTTTTAATTTGATTAGAAATTGCATGTCCCTCAAAATAGGAAGCATTAACTCCCTCGAACTCATATTGTGTAACATTACCACCATACATTTCGGAAAACTCTGTTTTTACATTCAGCGGCGACCCAAATACGGTACTAAGCTTAGAAGAAGGATCTAGTAAGTTGAAAGTGGAGCTAGGGTTTGCTGTGGGATGCAAATAGAGTGAAGAAATCTTAACGCTATCTCCGTCAACTAGTCTTATACCTTTTCCCTTTAGCAGCATAAAAGTTGCTGAAACTACAACCATTATGATAATTATAGAGATTTTTCTCATCTCACGCTGTCTTTTAGTATGAATTGATTCTGATTGTCTTAACCTTACTATTAGATGGCTCAACTTCTATTGAGATGAAGTAATCGGTTATAATACCACTCTCTGTGCTGATGTCAGCAGTTAGCCAATTATTTTTTATTGCAGCAGTCGATATTAAGGGATTAACAGCATTAAGATTGTCTCCAACTTTAAAAAAAGTACCTCCTTGTTGACCTACTGCAATAGTTGACTCAATTAACTCGTAAGAATCTAAAACATCATCAACAAAATAAAGCTTGTTACTACCATAACTCAGCACAGTCGCATCCTTTTCCATCATCTCAAAATACTCAGTTGAAACCGAACTTGGCTTACCCAGGATAGCTTTTACAGAAGTAAGTTTATCATTTAAATAAACTGTCTTGCCTTTTCCTTTCTTAATACCAATCTGGCTGACCTTGACAGTGGGTTTGGCTTGATCGGACCTGGAAATTATACTTTCTGACCCGGCATAGAGTAATACCGCCACTAGCAGTAACGTGATGGTTAATATGTGATTTGTTTTCATATAGTATGTGTTATCCGGCCCGAAAATAAAAAAAAACAGAATTAACAAAATATCCAGAAGAAAGTATTTAGATACCTTGATTAATAATGCCTTGTATAGCGTTAATTGAAACTTGCCCTGCTGCGTATTAAATTCCTTAAGTAATAAGCTAACCACCCTCTTAAACAACTCAGTGTGTCCATTTTACTTAAACCCAAATCCAACAACTGATAACCAATAACAAAATTAAGGTCCGTGCTATTTCATATTCGTATGGACAGGCAGCGATTCAATGCTGTCAATTTATAAAAAATGTCATTTCGAACATGCCTGAGACGAGAGTCGAAAGGGATCAGCTTAGCTGTGAGAAATCTGAAACGCCGCTTTACATAAAATATTCCAGATCTCTCCTGTCGTCGAGATGACAGTTTGGATGCGTTTATTAATTAAATTAAAGGTATTGGGTCGCGACCTGTTCCTACGAGAACAATCCACCCATTCGGCAATTCAACCATAAAGCCAACACTTTAGCAATTATACTTTTTGTGCCGTACCTTTGCGGTAAATTTTGGCTTTGATGCTCTTTAAAGAAGTTTTATACCTGATCCAGAAGGACTTGGTGCTGGAGTGGCGACAGAAATATGCCTTTAACGGGATGTTGCTTTATGTCAGTAGTACAGTGTTTGTATGCTACCTGAGCTTTGGCCTGCGCTCTAACGTGCTTACCGTACCGGTCTGGAACGCAGTGCTTTGGATCATACTGCTGTTTACATCGGTAAATGCCATTGCCAAAAGCTTTATGCAGGAGAACCGGGGCAGGCTTTTATACTTCTACTCCATCGTGAGTCCGCAGGGGGTTATACTTGCCAAGATCGTGTACAACGCGATGCTCATGCTCATCCTGGCCCTGATCTGCTTCGTGTTTTATGCCTTTGTGCTGGGTAACCCGGTGCAGGATGTACCCATGTTTCTGCTCACTATACTTTTGGGGGCCATCGGGTTCTCTACTTCCCTTACCATGATATCGGGTATTGCCAGCAAGGCGGCCAACAGCAGCACCTTAATGGCGGTTTTAAGCTTCCCGGTGATCATACCGATGCTGCTGATGCTGATAAAAATGTCTAAAAACGCGCTGGATGGCCTCGACAGAAGTACCAGCCTCGACGAACTACTCACTTTGCTTGCCATAAACATGATCGTTGTCACGGTTTCTTACATCTTATTCCCGTACCTTTGGCGCTCGTAAGGCTAAAGACACAAGATGTAAGATATCAGATTCAGGACAAAATTATGCGCTTACACCATACTATGAAGAACGAATTGATATTTTAAAGTGTCTAAAAAATAGAATAGTGTTAAAAGACTCCGATGGTAAAGAGAAAAGTCTTGTGTCTTTTGTCTAACATCTTATGTCTGATTATAAAGAATGAAAAAAAACTGGTGGAAAATAGTGGCCGTTGTACTGTTGGTTTTTACAGTGCTGGCCGGTATGTTATCTGAGGTTCCGCGCCTGGCCATCCTAAACGAGACCATCCGCAACCTGTATTTTCACGTGCCCATGTGGTTCGGCATGATCCTGATCCTACTGGTGTCCGTGATCTACTCTATCAAATACCTGCGCAAACCAAGCATCAAGAACGATGTTATAGCTTACGAGGCTGCCAAAGTTGGTATCCTGTTCGGGGTGCTGGGCATTGTTACGGGCATGGAGTGGGCTAAGTTTACCTGGGGCGAATACTGGAGCAACGACCCGAAGCAGAACGCCTCGGCCATCGGCTTGCTGATATACTTTGCCTATCTGGTACTGCGCAGCTCTTTTAACGAGCAACAGCAGCGTGCCCGCATCAGCGCCGTGTACAACATATTCGCTTTTGCGGCGCTTATACCTTTGCTGTTTATACTTCCAAGGCTAACCGACTCGCTGCACCCTGGCAACGGAGGCAACCCCGGGTTTAACTCTTACGACTTGGACAACCGCCTGCGCCTGGTGTTTTACCCAGCTGTTTTGGGCTGGACACTGCTTGGCCTCTGGATCGTGAACGTGAAATCAAGATTAGAAATACTCAGACAACGCTTATATGAAACTGTTTAGAATACTGGCTGTGTGGTGCTTTATACTTTGCGCCACGGCTGGCTTACAGCAGGCACAGGCACAAGTTGCCGAAAACACAGCCGCCACTGTAGCCGAGCCAGAAGTAGAAATGGCCGACACCCTGCGCCAGGACGGAAAGATTTACGTGGTAGTGGTGGTTTTGCTTACCGTGTTGGGAGGCATGATTGCTTACCTGGTTACCTTAGACCGTAAGGTAGCGAGACTTGAAAAACAGATGCGCGATTAAACAGCCGAAAGCTACCGGGTTTACGTACCTAGTTCATTCAACAACATAATTAAAACTGAATGAGCATCTATTTAAACCCTAAACTTTACGTTACCCTTCGGCCTTTAGCACACGTTAAACCGCACCCGATTACCGACGGACGCTTTGACCCGGCTTATGCTTACAAAGTATTGGGCCTGCACAGCGCCAGCGAAACTTCGGAGTGCTATTTTATACTTAGCAACACACAAAACGAGATCTGGTTTATCTCGCAGCGCCACCTCAGAGCCTACAAACTGCTCGACTCCGACAAGCTATACTTTAAGCTTGAAGAGAAAGAGCAGGAAAGCGTGGCCAGTCTGTTAGCCCAGGATGCCGTGAGCAGCAACGGCAACGGCAAACACTAGCCAAGGCCCGATGCGCTGTGTGACCCTAAGTATAAATTAAGCCGCACCCAATGGATTTATAATATCCGGTTGTGTGTTAGGCTACAAGAACAAGAGAATACACATTTTTACATAGATGAAAAAGTCACACATCATCGGGATTTTAGTGATTGCTGTCGCGATCGTCATCATTATGTCGTCGGTTGGCGATGCCAGCACCTACGTTTCTTTTGACGAGGCCATTGAGCGCGCCGAAGACGGAGACATGACAAAGGTGCACGTGGTGGGCCGCCTCAAAAAAGACGCACAGGGCCACATTGTGGGCATGCAGTACGACCCGCTTATAGACCCTAATTACTTCTCCTTCATGCTGGTAGACACTAACCGTTTCGAGCAGCAGGTAGTCTACTATAACCCCAAACCACAGGATTTCGAACGCTCTGAGCAGGTCGTAATTACGGGCAACATGCAAAACAACGTGTTCGTGGCCGACAAGATCCTTCTCAAGTGCCCATCCAAGTACGTGGAAAAAGAAGTGCAACAAAACACAGCAAGCCTGTAATTTAGTTAAGAGTTGAGAGTGAAGAGTTAGAAGTGATGACTCTTTACCTTACCAACTTTTAACTTTTAACTTATAACTTTTAACTATCAGAGATGATTAATACGCTGATCGGGGATATTGGCCATGCAAGTGTGATTGTTGCTTTTGTGGCAGCTATCGTATCCTCTTACGCTTATTTTATGGCTTCGCGCGCCAAGGTAGAGGCTGCCGGCGACAACAGCTGGCGCAACCTGGCCCGTGGGGCTTTTTATGTGCATGGCGCTGCCGTGTTCATGGTGATATTCGCGTTGTTCAACATCATTTACGAGCACCGCTACGAGTATTACTACGCCTGGAGCCACTCCTCTAACCACCTGCCGGTATACTACATGATCTCCTGCTTCTGGGAGGGTCAGGAAGGCTCGTTCCTGCTTTGGATATTCTGGCATGTATTATTGGGCTTTGCCTTGATCAAGAGCGGTAAGAAGAACAAAGTATGGGAAGCGCCTGTAATGGGCATTTTCTCGTTTGTGCAACTGTTCCTTACTTCCATGATTCTGGGTGTGGTAATCGGTGACCTGAAGATAGGCTCATCTCCGTTCATCCTGATGCGCGACTTCATGACAGATGCCCCGGTGTTTGCCATGGACCCGAACTTTGTACCAAACGATGGTACCGGTTTGAACCCATTATTGCAAAACTACTGGATGGTGATTCACCCTCCTACCCTGTTTCTGGGCTTTGCCGCTACGCTTGTACCGTTTGCATTTGCCATGGCTGGCCTTTGGAAAGGTAAATTTACCGAGTGGGTAAAGCCAGCATTGCCTTGGTCGCATTTTGCGGCTGTGGTGCTGGGCATTGGCATTATGATGGGAGCTTACTGGGCTTACGAAACGCTTAACTTCGGTGGCTACTGGAACTGGGACCCTGTTGAGAATGCCGTATACATTCCGTGGCTGGTGCTGGTGGGTGCTATCCATACTATGATCGCGTACCGCCGTGGAAAGTCTGGCTTAAAGGCTTCGTTTATACTTGTTATCGCATCGTTTATACTTATACTTTACGCTACCTTCTTAACGCGTAGTGGTATTTTGGGCAACGCCTCTGTACACTCTTTCACAGACCTTGGCTTGTCGGGACAGCTATTTAGCTACCTGGCTGCTTTTGCTGTATTGGCGGTTGGCTTGCTGGCGTATAACTGGAAGAAGATCCCTACTACCGAGAAAGAGCTTTCTACCTACAGCGGTGAATTCTGGGTGTTCATTGGTGCCATTGTGCTTTGCCTTGCGGCATTCCAGGTATTGTTTACTACCTCTATTCCGGTTTACAACTCATTCCTTGGCTTCATCGGCATCGACTCTAACGCAGCCCTTCCAGCCGACCAGATCGCACACTATACCAAGTTCCAGTTATGGGCCGGTGTAGGCATTGCCATACTTACAGGCATTGGCCAGTTGCTGTGGTGGCGCAAATCCGACAAAGGTGGTTTTAAAGAGGCCATCATGATGCCGGGCATGCTTACCATGCTTTTCTTTAGCTTAATCATTGTATTGTCTAAGCTGGGCGTGGTTGGCAACGAGACTATCGACAATCCTGTTTATATGATTTTGCTGGCAGCTTCGCTTTTCGCGGTGTTTGCTAACCTGAGCATCATCCTTAACCTGCTGCACAAAAAAGTTACGCTTTCTGGTGGTGCGGTGGCGCACATCGGCATCGCTTTAATGCTGATCGGTATACTTTTCTCATCGGGTTATTCCAACATCATCTCGCAAAACACATCGGGTATGGTGTACTCACGTGAGTTCCCGGAGGATATAAACCGCGACAACGTGCTGCTTTGGAGAAACTCGCCGGTTGACATGGACAAGTATACAGTGAGCTACCATGGCCAGTTCCAGGAGGTGGAAGGCGTGCCGGGTTACGTTAACCGCGAATTGCTTTTCCCGACTGCTGATGAGTACAAAGCCATTGCGCGTGGCCGCATACAGGTAGGCGAAAAAATATACTTCGAAACCGGTGATACTATAAACCTGCACTCTCCGGAGAACACATACTACGAAGTACAGTACAAAGAGCGCGAAGGCGACAAGACTTTCACGCTTTACCCACGCGCACAGGTTAACCCGAACATGGGCTTGCTAGCCTCCCCGGATATCAAGCACTTTGCTGATAAGGACCTTTACACGCACGTTTCGTCTATTCCGGACCCGAACGAGGAGAAAGAGTGGGGCGAGATGAAGCAGCACGAACTGGCAGCCGGCGACACCATTATACTGAACGATTACGTGGCGCAGTTTAACGGTGCCGAAGTGATTGAGAAGGTGCCGGGTGTTACCTTAAACAAAGGCGACATTGCCGTACAGGCCGACCTGAAGATTTTTGGTGAGAAGAAAGTATACCACGCCCACCCGGTGCTTATCTACAAAGACGGCATGGCTGGTTACTACCCGGAGGTTATTGGTGACCTTGGCCTGAGGCTTACACTTATGAACGTAGACCCTGAAAAAGGCAAGTTTACATTCGGCGTGAACGCTACGCAAAAGGATTACATCATCCTGAAGGCAGTAGAAAAACCTTTTGTAAATATACTTTGGATTGGTACGATTGTAATGTCGATTGGCTTTATAATGGCCATTGTGCGTCGTAACCAGGAGGGCGGCACACCTAAGAATGTTGTCAAACCAAAGCAAAACAAGAAAACACAGGTTGCCTAATATAGCCTGAACGTATAGAGAGCCTTTGCCGCTATGGCAGAGGCTCTTTTGTTTTATAGCCGCATTGCCCTTAACTTGAGCCAGCTTAAAAGTATGGATACGACCGCTAAAAAGTATAGAATAGCCTTAGTAGGTGCAGGCAACGTAGCCTGGCACCTGGCGCAGGCCTTTGTAGCCGCGGGGCATCAGGTGGTAGCAATCTATAGCCGCAGCGAGGCAAACCGCAACGAATTGGCAAGTATACTTCCTGGGGCAAAAGCTTTGCAAACACCAGACTTTACAACCCTGGCTGTAGATGCAGTGTTAATTGCCGTGCCGGATGCAGCTTTGCAACAAGTAGCCTCAGCGTTAAAAGTTGCACCGGATACTATTGTGGCCCATACTTCAGGCTCACAGCCACTGATTATGCTTGATGCAGTTGAAGGTGCACAGCCGGCAGTCTTTTACCCATTACAGACCTTCTCCAAAGCAAAACCTGTTAACCTGCAGCAAGTGCCTATACTTGTAGAGGCTTCTCAGGAAAGTATAACCCAAGAGTTGGAGGCGCTTGCGCAAAGTATAAGCTCCAAGGTACAACGCGTTGATTCGGAGGCACGCCGACACCTGCACCTGGCAGCCGTGTTTGCCTGCAATTTTACCAACCATTTGCTTGGCATTAGTCAGCAACTGCTGCAGGAGGCCAACCTGCCCACCGAACTGCTACACCCACTGGTGCAGGAAACTATCGCCAAAGCCATGCAGCAAAACCCATACCAGGTACAAACCGGCCCCGCCATACGCCACGATGACAACGTGATACAGGCACACCTGCAGATGCTGCAACAACATCCCCGCTTTCAGGAGCTTTATCAAAAACTGACTGAAAGTATACAGGCTGCCAAAGTATAAATTTTGCACTCCAAAAGCTTAAACTCATTGCCTATCAGGCAGCGTATACTTTGATTCGGCAAGTAGGCTTTGTACCTTTGCACTTTAAATTGAAACGCAGAAATGAAAGTAGTAAATATAACCTTTAAGTTTGCAGACGGCTCTCCAGACGAGGTACACCCGGCCGTTGAGGGTGAATCGATTTTGGATGTGGCGCTGAACAACGATATACAGCTGCAGCACAACTGCGGTGGTGTTTGCGGTTGCAGTACCTGCCACGTATACATCGAGGCAGGCATGGACGACCTACCAGAGATCTCTGATAAAGAGGAGGATTACATTGACCGTGCCATCGATCCGCGCATCAACTCAAGGCTGGGTTGCCAGTGCGTGGTGCAAGGCAACGAAGACATTGTAGTAACCATACCTGAGCAGGATTTCCTGGGGCATTAATTTAAATTGCTGCATGGCTGAATGGTTAAATTGCTTGGGCGCTCAACGCCAATTCTGCCAATAACCATTTAGCCATTAAACCATTTAACCATCTGAACAATGAATAAGAACTACGAGCCGCCAATCCACTGGAACGATTACGAGGATATCGCCATGGCGCTATACGAGAAATTCGGTGATGACTTTACAGAGTCTAAGATCTACCGCATCCGCTTTACCGAACTGCTGGACTGGGTACTTTCGCTGCCAAATTTTGAGGGCAAGCGCGAAGAGGCCAACGAAGGCCACCTGGAGCAGATCCAGGCTGCGTGGGTGTACGAGTGGCGCGACAACCAGGACTAATTAACACCTCCGCTTCTCGATTATATCGTATAAAATATATACTTTTAAAGGTTCTTTCTTGTAAAGAACCTTTTTTTATTCCTTATACCTATGCCAATTACTCAAACAGACCTCACCCGCATCAATACTTTTGTCTTCGACGTGGACGGTGTATTGACGGATGGCCTTTTGTACTGCTTTGCCGATGGCGAACACGTAAGGGCCTTTAACATAAAGGATGGCTTTGCTATAAAGCACGCCATCTCGCAGGGATACAACGTAGCCATTATCTCCGGTAAAAACGAGCCCGGCGTACGCAACAGGCTGGAGCAGCTGAACATCGAGAACATTTTTCTGGGGATAGATGATAAAACCGATGTTTTTGAGGACTACCTGTACACACAGGGCATACACCCCGCCACGGTGGCATACATGGGTGACGACATGCCCGACTACGAAGTAATGCAACGCTGCGGCCTGAGAGCCTGCCCTTCCGATGCTGCCGACGACATCAGAGAGATATCCACTTTTATATCTACCAAAAAAGGCGGCCGCGGGGCAGTTAGAGAGCTGATAGAGACCATTATGAAAGCCCAGGATACCTGGTAAACTGACTATACTTTTCCTGCAATTCAATATTAAATTTATCTTAATAGACTATTGCATATATTAAAATTACTAACTACATTACGCTAGATTTAAAATAAATTATTTGTTCATTTTTATGAAAACAGGAAAAGTTAAGTTTTTTATTGAGTCAAAAGGTTTCGGTTTCATCACTGAGGACGAGACAAACGAAGATTTCTTTGTGCATGTAACTGGCCTTAACGGCTTGCAGATTCAGCAGCATGACCGCGTTGAGTTTGACACGCAGGAAGGCAAAAAAGGAATCAACGCTGTAAACGTGAAAAGAATATAGTACATATATACTCTGCCGTTTCAGAAAGGAGCCCTTGTTTTATGCAAGGGCTTTTTTTTATGGAATTCCGGCTCTTGCCCTTAACTTTACGCAGCTATTTAAACCCTCCGTGAAAAACATACTTCGCCTCATACGTTTCCCAAACCTGGTGCTGATCGTGCTAAGCCAGTCGCTGGCGCAGGCTTGTTTGCTTTCGGATGGCATTAAGTGGTACAAAGTGCTGGAGCCAGGCTTTCTGCTTCTTACTTTCTCAACGGTGCTTATCGCGGCGGCAGGCTACATCATCAACGATTATTACGACATAAAGATAGATGCCATAAACAAGCCCGGCAGGCTTCTGGTAGGCCGTAAGATACGCCGCAGGAGGGCCATGTTCGCGCACCTTATACTTTCAGCTTTGGGGGTGCTGGGCGGTATCTGGCTGTCAATTCCGGTAGGCTTGATAAACCTGGGGGCCGTGTTACTACTATGGGGTTACTCGGCACGCTTAAAAAAAATGCTGCTTATCGGCAATGTGGTTATCTCGCTGCTGTCGGCTTCCATGCTGCTGGTGGTTGCCGTTTATGCCGACACGCTGAATAAGATCACCATCAGTTACGCCCTTTTTGCCCTGCTCATATCCCTTATCCGTGAGATCATCAAAGACATGGAAGATGTTAAAGGCGATGCCTCTTTTGACTGCCGCACACTGCCTATCGTAGCTGGTTTGCGCAACACCAAGCTAGTGCTCTACCCGCTCATCGCCATTTTCCAGGCTTTTTTAATAGTGATTATGTTGCACCCCAGAACTTCTACTGTACTGGATGTATACATGCTTATACTTGTGCTGGCCCCTTCTGTGTGGTTGCTGCTAAAGCTTATCCGCGCCGACAAAAAGAAAGACTTTACTTACCTGAGCGACCTCAATAAGTTTATCATGCTTACTGGTATACTTTCGATGCTGCTGGTAGGCTAAGCAAGTATACCAAAACACTTACCTGTCCCTATTTTATACTTCCTAAAGTATAACTGTACTCATTTGTCTGCCTGTAAAACCTGGAGTGGTTGTTCATACTTTGAATGGTGAAGGGCTGTTAAATTCAAACAAAATTATTCTCCCCGAAACAGGGATGATTAATTCTAGAAAGCTACATGCATATAGTGTGAGTGCCTTTGTTAATATCGGACTATAGTTTGGGCCTCCAGCCCAGTTGAGTTGAAAACTCAACACCATGACAAGCCACAAGTTGAAAACTTGCGGCAGAAATATAGAATGACACAACCTTACCCTCAAGCAAACAATTTATTTTAGAGCTTAGCTTCCATGTATACTTTTAAGAGTGGCTAGAAACAAAAACATGAGTCATCCCGAACTTTGTAATGGGATGAAAAAGGGAAGCCTCCTGTTTTAGGGATATAGCTATATGTATCACCTAAAGACAGGAGGCTTCTATGTGTTCTGCTTCTAAAAACGC
>NZ_JBYZMP010000019.1:0-45989 GCF_058216375.1 Pontibacter sp. GD7
CTGGTGTAAAGAGCGGCTGTGCTATCCTTGACGAACCGCCGTATACGCGACCCGTACGTACGGTGGTGTGAGAGGCGCACCCCGTCAGTTAACACTGGCGGGGCCGTCTACTCGATTAGCCTCTGTTTTATTTTTCTTTCAGTCTATCAGGAATTGTTGGGAAAGCGACCTTCCATTCATCTGCTTTGGAATTGTAAAGCAGATAAGGTCCGTCAAATCCTTCAAGGTATATGAGTTCATATTCGTACTCGTTGATTTTCTCAAAGGCAGGTTTAGTCCCTAACAGTTCTATTTTGAATCCAAGCTTTTCAAGAGTTTCCGAATCACCTGTTTCAGGTAGCTTTTTGTTCTTCTTTCGGTATTCTTCAATTCTGCTAACAAGTTTGTTCCCGAATTCAATGTCAGCTGACCGCGTAATATTAAATGGAAGATTTATATAGAGAACCCAAGCTAATATCAGAACTATCGGTATTGCTAATAAAACCTTTTTCATTTACTGCTTGAAATTCTATAATTTAAATTGTGGCTAACTAGTGGAAAAGCATAAACATACGGTTATTGGCACTATGTACGAAGGACGTTTTGCTTTCTGTAAACTCAAATATCAAAAGTTTAAAATTGTTTATACTTTCCTCCATTGGCCATTAACTGATGAGCTAATATAACAGAAGTATAAGCAAATACTGCATGCAGGTGGTACAATTTATACTTACAACCTAATACCCGCCAGAAATAAAAAGAGCACCCATTCCTGGGTGCTCTTCTATAATTCAAGTATAAGCTTATTTCAGTTTCTCCTCAAGCATTTCACCGTTGCGGTAAAGTCTGGTTCTGGTTACTTTCCCTTCAGGCGTGTGGTACTTCCAGGTGCCGGTTTCGCGGTTATTCCTAAACTGTCCGAGTACTTCCGTTTTGCCATCCTCATAGTACTGCTTGTAAGGGCCAAACCGCAGGCCGTCTTTGTGGTTCGTCTCCGATTTTAGCTTACCGCTAGGGTAGTACTCAAAGCTAAGGCCAAGTATTTTGTCGTTCTCATACACATACTTTTCCTTTACCACACCATTTTCGTGGTATACCAGTTTCTCGCCCTCGCGCTTATCGTTTTTATAGTTCTCCGAAACCTGTACTGGCTTGCCCGGCTTATCGAAATACTTCTTCCAGTTGCCGTGCTTTTTCTTGTCTTTGATGATCTGCTCGGATTGCAGGTTGCCAGAAGGGTAGTAGGTCAGCGTTTTTACGTCGGTCCCGTTGTTGCTGCCAGTAATTTCTTCTTTAAGCGTGCCGTCTTCATAAAAATATTGGGCAGTGCCGTTTATAGCGCCGTTCTTGTAAGGTATAACGCTGCGTGGTTTCCCTGATTCGTAGAAGGCTTTCGCCAGGCCATGCATTTTGCCAGCCAGAAAGCCGCCTTCGGTGCTTAGTTGCCCGCTACGGAAATAGCTTTTAAAACTCCCGTTCTTTTGTCCCGCCTGGTTGCTTACCTCATGCTGTAGCTGCCCGTTGTCGAAGTATGTTTTGTAAGAGCCTTCCAGCATGCCGCCCGCATACGTAGCGTCGGTTTCGAGCTGGCCATTAGGGTAATAGGTTTTGGCCGGGCCGTTCTGCTTGCTGTTTTTATACCTGATCTCCGACTTTAGCTTGCCATCAGCATAGTACTCGCGCACCACCCCCTCCGGAAATCCTTTTACAAACTCAGTTTCTTTTTTGATAGTGCCGTCGGTGGAGTAGGTCTTAAAAGCACCTTGCTGCTGATCGTTTTCGTAAGCGCCTTCCTGTAGCAGCTTGCCGTTTGGATGGAAGGCTTTAAAAGGCCCCTGCATCACACCGTTCTGGTAATTGACCAACAGCTTTACCTGACCATTGGGGTAATACTCGGTATAAACGCTGTCCTTTTTGCCCTGCACAAACTTAACGGTAGCCTCTTTCTCGCCGCTTAAATAATAGCGGTTGTAATAGCCTACTATGGCAGAGTCAGGCAGAAGGATGCTGTATACCTCCTTCACGGCGCTTTCATCCTGCGGATGATATTTGATGACTTTCGTCTGGGCGCTGGCTAAACTTTGTGCAAAGGCCAGGGCCACCAGCATGGAAAGAATTTTATACATGGTTACGATGGATAGTGCTGATTATGCGATTGCAAGATAAAACTATACTTGTGGTTTGTAACATTTATGTTCAAGTATGGATTCCAATTGGAGTTTGTGCTTGCGTTTTGATAACGGTTTTGGGGTGGGGTTTTGTATGTGGTAGGGTGTTTTTGAGTTAGTGTTGCTGTTCTTTCTAGCTGCTGTCCTCTCTTAGTCATCTCTGTCTTTCTATCTAGGTACTCCTATCCTCAGTTCTACTTGCCTATTGTTTCATCTTTGACTTTGGTGCGCTCAAGGCCGCGAGGCCTCGCCTTCGGGCATCGCGCTGTGTTCCCTCCTGCGCTTGCGCGCTGCCACTAACGTGGCACCGGATCTCACAAGGCGCTCAACCCAAAGGCTGGGATGGACACTTCTTGGCTAGCGGCTGTTACAACTGGTAACAAAGTATAAATCAGTAATAGCAGAGATTCCCCGCCTTGGACAAGGAGGGGATAAAGGGGTGGTTTGACCCGGTACTGCGAAATTCCCCTCTTGAGAGGGGCTAGTGGTGTGTTAATCGCTTAATAAAATACCCTCCCCTGTTTTTAGGGGAGGGCAAGGGTGGGGTAAAAAAAATGCCGGCATCCTCAGACACCGGCACTTAAACTCAGAACTCAGAATTCGAGACTCAGAACTCCAAATTTATACTTTCTCGATAACGATAGATGAAGCACCGCCACCACCGTTGCAGATGCCGGTTACGCCGATCTTGCCGTCTTTCTTGTTAAGCACATTGCAAAGCGTTACAAGGATACGTGCACCAGAGGCTCCCAGCGGGTGACCAAGCGATACAGCACCACCAAACACGTTTACATTGCCACCTTCCAGGCCAAGTTTCTGGTTGTTAGCAATTGATACTACAGAGAAGGCTTCGTTTATTTCGTAGAAGTCAACCTCAGATGCCTCAACACCAGCATTCTTTAACGCTTTCGGAATAGCAAGCGATGGCGTAGTTGTGAACCAGATCGGGTCCTGCTCGGCATCGGCAAAGCCACGGATCTTAGCGATTGGTTTTACGCCAAGCTCCTCTGCTTTCTCTTTGCTCATCAGTACAAGGGCAGCAGCGCCATCGTTCAGGGTAGAGGCGTTGGCAGCAGTTACTGTTCCTTCTTTAGCAAACACAGGGCGCAGGCCTGGTATCTTCTCGAAGTTTACTTTCTTATACTCTTCGTCTTCGGTTACTACGATCGGGTCTTTGCCACGCTGCGGGATCTCTACTGGAACGATCTCATCGTTTAGCATGCCGGCCTCAGCAGCGGCAGCCACTTTTTTATATGAGCCAATAGCATACTCGTCCTGCATCTCGCGTGTGATCTGCATTTCTTTGGCTGTGTTCTCGGCTGCGTTACCCATATGGAAGTCGTTGTAAACATCCCACAGGCCATCCTTCAGCAAACCGTCGATCATCTGGCCATGGCCAAGTTTTGCACCAAAACGTGCTTTGTCCAGGTAGAAAGGCACGTTGCTCATGCTTTCCATACCACCAGCCACGATCACGTCTTTATGACCCAGCATGATAGCCTGCGCCGCAAACATAACCGCCTTAGAGCCAGATGCGCATACTTTGTTTACAGTAGTACACTCTACCTCAGGGCCAAGGCCTGCAAACATAGACGCCTGACGTGCAGGAGCCTGACCAAGATTTGCAGAGATCACGTTACCCATGATCACTTCCTGCACATGCTTCTTGTCTACGCCTGCTTTCTCAAGAGCACCTTTAATAGCGGCTGCACCTAACTGTGTGGCGCTAAGGCTGGCCAAAGCACCGCCAAAGCTACCTATTGGCGTACGAACCGCCGAAATGATATATACTTCTTTTACTTTCATGATATTGATTCGGGTTAATTTTGATTGTGTGAAATTACCACGTTTAACGCTTAAAACCAAACGTTCGTTAGCTAAGTGCAAGGGGCGTAGATGGTTGTTCGTTATTGGTTATTCGTTTATCGTAGTTCGATTGTAGAGACGCGATATCGTTGTTAGTTGTTGGTTATTGGGGTCTGTAGAGACGCAACATTTTGAGTCTTGTTGGCTACAGGACAGTAGGTTTAGTTGTTGGTTAGTGGTTATTTGTTGTTGGGATTGGTAGAGACGCAATATTTTGCGTCTTGTTGGCTATGAGGCAGTGGGTTTCGTTATTCAATGTTGGATGATAAGACACAATACATAGCGTCTTATTTGCGGACCGGTAATAAAGCACAAAGTATAAAATCGGCTTTCATCGGTCTGTCCTACACAAATCATTTCTGCAAAGCTCCCAAACACAGTATGTTCAAGGAAAGGATCAGTCAAAAGACCTCACAGCGTCTTACAGACCTGTGAGCGTCTCAACGTTGTAGCAGCCAAGACGCAAAATGTTGCGTCTCTACATTCAAATAACGATTAACGAACAACCAATAACGAAATCTTCTGCGTTGTAGCCAACAAGACGCAAAATATTGCGTCTCTACAGACCCCAATAACTAACAACCAACAACCAACAACGATATCGCGTCTCTACAAACCCCAAAAACCAACAACCAACAACCATATTAAACCATTGGCCATTCAAACAGTCTATGCTCGTGATAGCCAGGTTTCGCTAAGTATTGCTATCTTTATAAACACAACTAAACTACTACTAACACCAATTTCACCCGCAATGAGAAAACTTTTATTGTTGGCGGCATTATGCGGTACAGGCCTTATGCAGGCCCAGGCACAGCAGCAAACTGCCAAAAAACCACTCACGCACGATGTGTACGACAGCTGGAAAAGTGTGCAGGGAGAGAAGATCTCCAACAACGGCCAGTATGTACTGTACAATGTAAACCCGCAGGAAGGCGATGGCGAACTGATCATCAGAAATTACATCAGCAACGCCTCGAAACAATATAGCCGTGGGGGCAGGGCAGAGTTTACGAACGACAGCCGTTACGCTATTTTTGAGATAAAGCCCGAGTACCAGAAGGTGCGCGAACTGAAGCTGAAGAAAAAGAAGCCCGACGACCTGCCTAAAGACTCACTGGCTATTGTAAAGCTGGAGGACATGAGTGTGGTGAAAATGCCACGGGTGAAATCCTATAAACTGCCAAAAGAGGGTAGTGGCTGGTTAGCTTATCACCTCGAAAAACCGTTACCAGAGAAAAAAGGGGCCAAGCCTGCCACAGAGGCAAAAGCTGAAGGCGAGAAAAAGGAGGAGCCTAAAAAGCCTGCCTCCAAGCCACTGAAGCAAAATAAAAAGTACAGCGGCACTGAGCTTGTGCTGCGCAACCTGCAGTCGGGGCAGGAGCACCGTTTTACACGAGTTACAGATTACATTTTCTCGGAGAAGGGCAACATGCTATACTTCGTGAAGGATGAACTTGACTCGCTGCATAAAGCCGGTGTATATGCCTTTAGCATAGCCGACCTGAAAACAATGCCTGTCGATACGGGCAAGGTTTCCTATAAAGGCATCAGTGCCGATAAAGCTGGTGAGCAGTTGGCCTACGTAGCCACCCAGGACTCATTGGGTGCTGAGATCCGCTACTTTGGATTATACCACTGGAACAAAAAAGACAACAAAGCTGCTTTGCTGGCCGACACGCTGGGCAAAGGCATACCGAAAGCATGGATGGTAAGCGAGCATGGCCGCCTGAATTTCTCTGAAGACGGCAAACGCCTGTTCTTTGGTACGTTCCCGCGCCCTACCCGCTACGAGAAAGACACCACCAAGCTTGAAGAGGAAAAGGTGAGCCTGGATATCTGGTCTTACAAAGATCCACTTATCCAGCCGATGCAGTTAAAGAACAAAGAACGTGACATGAAGCGTTCTTTCCTGGCAATGTATGACCTGAAGGGCAAGCAGATGCAGCAGCTGGCTACACTGGAAATTCCGGATGTATACCTGGATGCAAAAGGCGAAGGCGATGTGGCCCTGGGCGTGAGCGACGAGAAGTATAAACTGACCATTGGGTACGACACTCCAACCCGCAAAGACGCTTACTTGATCGATTTAAAGAAGGGTACACGCAAGCAGGTGCTTTCTGAAACACGCGGTTACCCGCGTTTGTCGCCACAGGGCAATTATGTTTACTGGTACGAGCCAATTGATAGCAGCTGGCATGCCATGAGCAGCAAAGGTGGTGCAAACCTGAACCTGACCAAGCGCATCGGACTGCCGTTCTACGACGAGACGAACGATGTTCCTTCGTTACCGGATGCCTATGGTTTTGGTGCCTGGGTGGAGAATGATAGCTATATGCTGGTGTACGACAAGCACGACATCTGGAAACTGGACCCAAGCGGGAAAAGAGCCCCTGAAAACCTGACAGATGCTTTTGGCCGCAAAAACAACCTGCGCCTGCGCTACGAGCAACTGGACCGTGAAGAGAAGTTTATACCATTGAACGCTGCCATTTATGTGAGCGGCTTTAATTATGCTACAAAAGCAGACGGATATTACAGAGAGCACATCAGCAAGCAGGTTGCCCCTGAAAAACTGATCAGCTCTGACAATACCTATACTGGATTGAATAAGGCAAAAAACGCTGACCGATTAACTTTCCGCAAAGGTTCTTTCAGAGAGTACAACGACATTTATACTTCGGATGCCAGCTTTGCGAAAGTAGAGAAGCTTAGCGATGCCAACCCGCAAATGAAGGATTACCTGTGGGGTAGTGTGGAGCTTGTAAACTGGAAATCTACGGATGGTGAGCCGCTGGAAGGATTACTGTTTAAGCCAGAGAACTTCGACCCTAAGAAGAAATACCCGATGCTGGTATACTTCTACGAGCGCTCTTCTGATGGACTGCATACCTACCGCACACCGGCTCCTAGCGCCTCTACCATCAACATCTCATATTTTGTAAGCAACGATTACCTGGTGTTTGTGCCGGACATTATTTACAAAGAGGGCTACCCAGGCGAGAGTGCCATGGACTGCATCATACCGGGTGTTCAGAGTCTGGTAGCGCAGGGCTTTGTTGATGATAAGAACATGGCCTTACAGGGTCAGAGCTGGGGTGGTTACCAGATCGCCTATATGGTAACTAAAACCAATATGTTTAAGGCTGCCATGGCCGGTGCACCAGTTTCTAACATGACAAGTGCCTACGGCGGTATCCGTTGGGGTACGGGCCTGAGCCGCCAGTTCCAGTATGAGCGCACACAAAGCCGTATCGGGGGTACGCTTTGGGAAAGACCAATGCAGTTTATCGAGAACTCTCCATTGTTCTATGCTGATCGTGTTAGAACGCCGCTTTTGATTATGCACAACGACCAGGACGGTGCCGTGCCTTGGTACCAGGGCATTGAGTACTTTATGGCCCTGCGCCGCCTTAACAGACCTGCATGGATGCTGGTGTACAACGGCGAAGACCACAACCTGGTGCAGCGCAAAAACCGCAAAGACCTTTCGGTGCGTATGTCGCAGTTCTTCGACCACTACCTGAAAGGTGCCCCAATGCCAGTTTGGATGAAAGAGGGTGTGCCATCGGTGGTAAAAGGCAAAGAGTATGGCTTTGAGCTTGTAGAACCAAAGCCGGAAGTTGCCGGTGAAGCCACTGAATAAAGCTTAAGAAATAAGTATAAAGTTGAAGAAGGAGCAGGCGTTTTGTCTGCTCCTTTTTTTATTAGTACAACTCTCTGGGGCATAAGTGAGTATAAGTATGCATAAAACACTATATACTGGTTTTACCCTTATGAAGCGATTCTTTCTGCCCCTGCTGTTGCTGGCCATACTTGTAGCATCCTGCACTTCCTATATACCTGAAAAAGAGCCTGCGGATTTTATTCCGGATGAGGAGCTTGGGGAGATCGTTCCCCTGGATTCCATCAGGCGGGTGTTTTCGTTTAAGGGTGCCCAGGTAACTGGGGTAACTATAAGCGAGGACGGACGCATGTTCGCAAATTTTCCAAGGTGGCGCGATGGAGTGGCTTTCTCGGTCGTGGAGGTCCTGAACGATGGTACCTTCAGGCTTTACCCCAACCCGGACTGGAACCAATGGACAGGAGAGCCAAAGCCCAACCAATTCACATGCGTACAATCGGTGCTGGCACACAACGGCTCATTGTTTGTGCTTGACCCGGCAAACCCCATGTTTCAGGGGGTGAAGGGAAATGCCAGATTGCTTGAGTTTGACCTGGCTACCAACAACCTGAAGAATAAATGGGAGTTTGATAAAAGTATAGCCCCGGAGCAATCCTACCTCAACGACCTCCGCATCGACGACAAAAACAAAAAAGTATACATAACCGACTCTGGACTTGGCGCCATTGTTATACTTGACCTGGCCAGTGGCAAAGCCAGAAGGGTGCTGGACCAACATCCGTCTACCAAGGCCGAGAACATTACGCTTAAAATAAACGGGAAGAAATGGCTGCAAAACGGACAGCAACCACAGATACACTCCGATGGTATTGCCCTGAATACGAATGAAGGCAATTTATACTTTCATGCCCTGACTGGTTATACTTTGTACAGGGTGCCTGTTTCTGCTTTAAACAATAGCAGCCTTAGCAGCGAGGCCCTGGGGCAAAAAGTGGAGAACCTGGGCAAGACACCAGCCCCCGACGGCATGATCTTCGACAAGCGCGGCAACCTGTACATGGCTGATCTGGAGAACAACGCGATCGTTTACAGAACACCTGCCGGTGAGATAAAACAGCTGATTCAGGACGATAAGATACGCTGGGCCGATACGTTTACCATTTACCAGGATAATCTATACTTTACCACCTCGCGCATACATGAAGCGGGTCCGGAGGTGAATAAGATGGTTTTCAGTATTTATAAAGTGCCGCTAACACCGTTTGTGCAGTAGGCTAAAGCAAACAAAAAAGGCAGTCGCATCGTCTGTGCGGCTGCCTTTTCTCACTAAACAAATAGCTTATTTACCGTTGTTACTCGGTTTAATGGCGCCGCATGCAACAGGCAAGGTAGCTACATACTCACCATTTACGGTCATGCCATGCAACACGATCACGTTGTTCTGTAATGGCAGCATAGCCGCAGTAACATCAAATGTTCTGGTATAATTTATAGTGCCATCAGGAGCAGTAGGGAAAGGCTCTAATGACAACAGTACAGGGCCATAAAATGGCAAGCCTTCGCCTAACTCTACCAGGCCGTCACCATCCGTATCAGCCGACATAGGCGGGCAAACGGCATTTTTGTTTTTATCCATAAAGCCATGGATATGTTGCGGGTGTAGTTTCCCGGCTTCCAGGCCACTTGCCATAAGTTGCACCGTCAGCTTGTCGCCTTCCAGCGTTAACGTTGCTGTGCCCATCACCCCAGACCCATTCAGAGCCATAATGTCAGCAGTGTAGGTTTTATTCAGGTTATAAGATTTAGATCGATGTGCGTTCTGCTGATCCTGAACGTTTAAGGCCGCATCCGGTGAAACATTCTCAGACTCGCAGGCAGAAAAAAGCAAAAGAGCACAGGCTGTGGCAAATAGTGTTGTACTTCGGAAGTAATTTTTCATGAGTTTTATTTTTTTTGATTTGAACTACTTACGATATACAACTCCCCAGCTGGGCTGGCACGATGAATAAGCGGGTGAATGCCCTGAAATAGGTGGACAGTACCAGGTAATTATAAGTGAACGAAAAAACCGGTTTAATGCAAACAGCCTCTAAATGTCCTTTAATTTATAGTCTGGCAGACTGGACAAAAGCTGATTGGTGCGCATAAACTGACCGGTGCCGAAGGCTACTTCCCGCCCTTTTTCATTGTAAATGGCTGCCTCTGCTACATACAGGTTTTTACCCTGCGACCTGAGTGTGCCCACAGCCTTTAGCAGACCTCCCGTTACTGGCCTTACCAGGTTAAGTTGAAATGAAGAAGTTACAATGAACACATCCCTTACCACAGAGGCCACTGCAAAGTAAGCCGCATCATCCAGCAGCTTAAAGTATAAAGACCCGTGCATGGCATTTGCCCCATGAAAGTATGCCGGCTCAACAGGCAATGTGATCTCAGCACGGCCATGGCTAACCACAATGCTGCTGCCACCTATGGTTTTCTGAATATTGGCGCTTTGGAACAAATGTTCCAGTGCGCGGTAATGCTGCTCCAACTCCATTTTTTAATTCAAATTTGCTCTTGGCAAGTATAGCCAAAGCTTTTAAATACCCGAAGTAATTTCAGATTTAATATCGAAGGCCGTAGATTAGCCAGGCAAACCTTAAATTGATGACTTACAAACACGGAATTGGAATTGCCCACCTCGAGTTCTGGGTAAAGGACCTGGACGAGTCTGTTGCTTTTTACAGCAGGCTCTTCCCGTTGATTGGCTGGAAAGAACTGAACCGAACCTCTTTTAGCTGCGGCACCCATGAGATATACTTCAAGGAAATGCCGGTGGCCCTGCACGATAGTTTAGGCGTTCGCCACATTTGTTTCCATGCCACTAGCCGGGAGGTGGTGGATACAGTAGGGGAGTGGCTCAGAAGTATAAACGCTGACATTATAAGAGGGCCACAGCACATGCCGCAGTACGACAACAGCTATTATACCGTAGACTTCCGAGACCCGAATGGCTTTGTGCTTGAGGTAACCCACATGCCGGACATACAGCTATAAGTAAAAAGCCTGCACTATCCGGAGCGCAGGCTTTTATGTAAAAAACAGGAAAAAAGTATTTCGTGCTTTGATTTGAAATCCTGTACCCGATAAAGGGCACAAGGTATAGAAGTATAGTGTTTAAGGGAGATATTTCTTGTTTAGCACAATCGATTAGAAAGAAGGATTATACTTTGAGGCAACACGTTCACGGACCTTCGCCACATCAATGCCGGCCTTTTCCATTTTCTGAACCGCCAATTCTTCAATGAGTTCTTTCAATGCTGAAAGGCAAGAGTCAAACTCGGTGTGGGTGCCCATCAGGAAGGAAAGCTCCTGTTCCACTTCCAGCCAGGTTGATATATCGGCGTGGTTATGCTGAATCTGCACTTCCAGTTTATCCAGAGCATTGGCTACCTTGGCCTCATAAGTCTTCTTCTCCTCAAACTCGTGCCACAGCTCATACACGTGCTGCCCCAGGCCTAAGCCCAGTGTGTCGCGTAGGTTTTCAATGGCTTTCCTCTCTTTCGCCTGCTTCATTTCTCTGGCCAGGTCGGTGGTTACGTCGAATACTGGTATGTCACCGGCTTCGGCCTCAACCAGGTCATGCACGATCACCATTTTGAGTGTGCGCGCCGTGTCCAGGTCTTTGTCAAGGTATGGCTCCAACAGCACCACCATCAGCGACATACGCCAGGTATGTTCCGCCACGCTCTCTTGCCGGCCATTTGAAAGCCAGCTATGCCTTAATTCATACTTCAGCTTCTCGGCCAGGGATAGCACCTCAAGCACGTTCTTTAACTCAGTCTTCATGGGCAGCATTTCTATGAATTTTCCTTTATTGTGATCTTACAAATTTAGCCACAGGTAGTTAAATTCGGAAAATCAGGGGGCTGCTGTATGTCTTGCAAAAGTTGCTGTTTGGCAGGAAATTATGCATGAGCACAAGTTGCTGAGTGAAATGAGCTTATCAGGCCGTATGATGTTATCACGTTGTTAAGCAAGCGCTGGTGTGCTGCGCAGTTCCTTTACACGTTCCTCAAAGTACTGAGCCGGTCTGCCTTTGCCTCCGGTGGCCGTTCTCTCAAACAGGTCCAGCAATTCGGGGCTGTGCTCTGTGCGCTGCCCTTTCCGTATGTTAACGTAGGTTAGTTTAGACCAGATCACAGCCAGCACCGCCTCTGTGTCCTTATCCAGCATCTGGTACTCTGTGTATAAATTAGAGTTGTCGTAGTGCATAAGGCAGGTCCTGATCTTTACCCACTCCATAAACTTAACTTCGCGCAGGTAAGCGATCTGGTTCGATGCCACCACCCAGGCATTTCCTGTCTGTTTTATATGCCCGTAGATATCCAAGCCATACTGTTCACGAAGCTGGTCCTCGCGTGCATTCAGGAAGTAGTCTATGTAGCGGCCATTGTTAAGGTGCCCAAAAGGATCGCAGTCTTCAAAACGGATCAGTACTTCGCTTTCCAGGTGCTTAGGCAATGCTTGTTCAGTGTTCATAGTTTTAAATTAAATAAACCGTTCGGTCTTTTTTGTGATAAAAAATTTTAAAGTTCTAATTCTCGTTCAATGTATTGCTCCAGGTGCTGCAAAACTATGTTAAGGTGCTTTGCGTCGCCGTATGCTTTCGATACCATAATGCCGCCCTCTATCATGCTTACAAACAGTACTGCAAACTGACCGGCATCTGCCGTGCCCTTAAATTCCTGTTGCTCTATGCCCTGCTTTACAATATTGCTAACGGCCTTGTGCATTTTGTTCAGCACTTTAACCACAGCTGCGCGCAACTGCGGATTGGTGTCATCGGCCTCAACAGAAGTATTAAGTATAGGGCACCCCCCGGAAATTGGTGGCGTGAAGAGATAGGTCTTGTAAAAAGCCATAAGGGCCTTAAGCTTTGCAGTAGCAGAAGTATGGCCCGCTATCTTGTCTGAAAGCAGCCTGATAATGTGCTGGCTGGCAAATTCAAAAGCGGCTACGGCAATCTCCTCTTTGCTCTCAAAGTGACCGTAGATACCGCCTTTAGTTAACCCGGTCGCCGCCATCACATCCTGAATGGACGTGCCTGCATACCCCTTTAAATTAAAAAGGTGCGCCGATTTCTCGATGATCAGCTGACGGGTACGTTCTGCTTTTGGAGTTAGTGTTTCCATATGTGGATGTTGCAAAATAAACCAATCGGTTTGTTTTATGCAAGTATATCCTGCAGAAGTTTTTAGGCATAAAGCCTGTTTTGAGTTTATTAAAATCCATAGTGCCTGCCCTTGCTGCGTGTTATCACCAGCAAGTATAATAGCCAGTGCCTTAAATTGTTGGTGAAAAACACCAACAATGGCGGGTTCGATTTATTTTAGCCAAAACCCTAAAGAGCTTCATATTACAAACGGCAGCATTATTTCATTCTGGAAAATCTTAAAGTAATAGCGCGAGCGTCCTCGTTCGTGATTGGCTTTAGCTAGGCCGCCCCGGGACTGCGCCCGGGATCTAAGACTGGCCCAGTTGTATTGCAAATTTAACGGTATAAATAGTCAAGGTTCACAGATCCGCGCCAGCAAAAAATAGAATGAAACGACTCTGCTTCAAGGGGCTACCAGTCCGGCTTAGACCTGTCTGGTTTTTTAGAGGTCTTTTTAGGGAGCTGTTGTATGTATTGCATCTCGGCATTGCGCATGGCATCCAGCAGCATCCTGGCACGTTCCGGGCTAATGTTAGCATTTTGCAGGCGCATGCGCTGTGTCTGAGCACGTATGTCGGCCTCTGTAATGTTTTCAGTACCGTTTACACGCTCCTGCTGGTTAGGGTCAAATGTGTTGTCCGGGTTTGTGCCTTTTGTGTCGCCGGGTTGGTTGCCTGCTGCTTGCTCTTTGTCCTGTTTTTGCGGGGGCTGCGGGTTTTGCTTTTCCGAAGTGCCCGTAGCTCCCTGCTGTCCCTTTTCATCAGGCTGTGGCTGTTCAGTTTCTTCTTCCCGTTCGCCTTCAGGGTCCGGTTTTGTTTTGGGCTGCGGCTCTTCCTGAGTAGGGCCTGGCATTGCCGTGCTGTCTTCCTGTGGCTGCTCCGGCTCAGGTAATTCCTGCTCCGGCAATTCGGCTTTTTCAGGGTGTAGTTCCAGGTACTTCTTCAGGAGTTCGTAATTATAGCGGGCAGCCTCGTTCTCGGGTCTCGCTACAAGGGCCTGTTTATATAGTAACAATGCCTGTTTATACTTTTTCTGCTTTGTATGGATGTTGCCTAATTGCAGGTGTACCACCGAGCGCATATGCGAGGCAGGGTTGTCGGCCAATAACCTGTATTGCTGAAGCGCCTCTTTCAGTCTGCCGGCTTTATAATAAGCATGGGCGAGGTTCAACCTGATCTGGTCGTCGTCAGTTTCTAATTTATCAAGCAAGTATTCGTAAGTGATGATGGCCTCCTGGTAATCTTTGTCCTGATAGGCCTGTGCTGCTTTTGCCGCATACTCGTTCACCTGAGAAATGGTACGGAGCCCACTACCAGGTATACCTATAAGCAATATGATAAAGAAGATGGCTCTCATACTCTCACAACTCTTACCGGTATCAAGACATCAATTAAGATCAGGAGCAGTGCCAGCGCCAGGGGGTAAATATACTTGTTGGCCGTTACATCGATGGTCTTACTCTCGCGCAACTCTCCTTCAATGTTGTTAATGGCGTTTATTAGTCTGCTAACCTCGCTAACGCGGTTGTTTACCTCAAAGTACTGGCCACCTGTAAGCTCAGCTAATTTTGTGAGCGGAGCCGGGTTGAGCGTAGTGGTTACGGTACGGCCTTTTTTGTCGCGTTTAAAGCCACGGCCCGATGGAATTTTGCCGCCCTCAAGTGTGCCCACGCCTAAAGTATAAACCCGAACGTTTTCGTCATTCAGCTGCTCGGCCAACTGCTCTACATTCTCACCGAAGTCCTCGCCATCACTTATCAGCACCAGTACTTTTGCTTTCTGCGCATCTGTTTCCGCCGAAGTATTTGAGGCGAATTTATCCAGTGTGAGTTGCAGGACCGGCGCATAATCTGTACCGGAATGGGGCAGGAGGTTGGTGCGCAGTGTTTGGGTGTACAGCTGCAGTGCATTCTGGTCGTAGGTGAGGGGACTGTGCAGGTAAGCTGCGTCAGAGAAAACGATCAGTCCGATCTTATCTGAGTTAAACCTTGTGATCAGGCGCTGTATCTCGTGTTTGGCTTTTTCGAGGCGCGAAGGCTGCACATCCGTCGCGTTCATAGACTGCGACAGATCTATGGCTATATAAAGGTCTTTGCCAATAGTCTTAATCTCTTTTTTCATGGCCCCGAACGAGGGCCCAAGTATGGCAATTATAATAAGCGATACGTACAGGTGCCGCAGGAAAAACTTGAACCAGACCACGTGTGGGCGCTGGTTAAAAAAAGCCGCCACTTTTCGCACACGAAGCAGATACCCGATGTACAGCACAAAAAAGATTGAGCCGAACAAAATCTCAAGTATAGTGATGGTCTGGTACCAGGTCATGCGAAAATAGCAGGGTGCGGGTTTTGTTTACTTTTCTTGTTAATCCCCAAAGACAAATATACTAAAAGCTGGCCATTAAAAGCATTTTTACTGGTAACGGTCGGTTCCTGTGACCATTGCATAGGAGTTAAACTATACTTTGAGTGGCGCCGGGATAAAATTTCAAAAAAAATTTAGAAAAAATCTGCTTTGGCAAGCTGAATATTATCAATTAGTTATACTTGCTGAGGTGTTTTATTTGCAGTTTTCGCTACTAAAAGTTGGGCTTAGCTATTGCGCTGTTAAAGGTAATGTTGTATGTTTGCAATCTCTTTAGCAGAAAGAGTCCCGGAGAGGTGGGTGAGTGGCTTAAACCAGCAGTTTGCTAAACTGCCGTACTGGTAACGGTACCGGGGGTTCGAATCCCCCCTTCTCCGCAAGCGAAATAAATTTTAAAAAAGTTTTGACAATTTAAAATCTTCGCTTACTTTTGCACCGCAATCAACAATAACAGCGCCGCAAGCGCTTCCGGAGTTGAAAGCACAGTTCGGGGTGTAGCGTAGCCCGGTATCGCGCCACATTTGGGATGTGGAGGTCGTAGGTTCGAATCCTGCCACCCCGACTAAAAAATTTCGGAAGCAATTCCGAAATTTTTTGTTTAAGGGTAGAGCAAAGCTCTCCTGAAAAACGCTGGTCTCGTAGCTCAGCTGGATAGAGCAACTGCCTTCTAAGCAGTAGGTCTTTGGTTCGAATCCAAACGGGATCACTGAAAAGCCCCTCTAGGTACACTAGAGGGGCTTTTTTGTTATTGTCCCATCTTTTTTCTTGAGTCTTTTATATCTGGCCGGTTTCAGTTGTCTTCCTGGCTTTAGAAAATCTCAGATTATTTTGGCCAGCTTATAAACAAAATAGCCCACCATTGGGAGCAGGTGGGCTATTCCAATTATCTAACCTGCTTATTTCTACTGATTAACGCCCTGTAAGGTTTGCCTTAGCACCAATTTTTTGGATTGACTTGAGGAGGCACCGGGTTATGTGCTTGAATGAAATGATATAGTGCTAACACAATATTATTTCATTGTTTGAGGTTCTCAATTCATTGTTAACTAAACTGAAAACAAACTATGCCACACAAATTAACTTGGGCCTTAATATTGACCCTAGTACTTGCAGCCTCACAAGCTTTTTCTCAATCAGTGAAAATCTCAGGGAAAATAGTTGATGCCACTACTCAAAGCACAATACCTTATGCCAGTATCGGCGTTTTAGGTAAATCTATCGGTACTGTAGCCAATAGCTCCGGAGAGTTTGTATTGCCTGTTAAGCAAGATCAGCTAAATGCCAATGATAAGCTTATTTTTTCCTGTGTTGGGTATGAGAGTACGGAACTTCAGATCGGAAATGTAGAAAATGAAAGCCTTCAAATTTACCTTAAGCCACAGGTGGTTGAAATTGAAGAAGTGAAAGTGCTTGCAAATAAGCTTAAAAAGAAAGTGCTGGGCAAGAATGATCGGGAGTACTTTACCCATTACAATTTCTATTCGATGCAGGATACCGCTGCCCATGACAGGCTTGGGCGAGAAGTAGGGAATATCATAAAATTAAATCAAACCTGCTTCCTCAATGATTTCAATGTTTATATGGGCTGGAGTGATTTTACCTCAGTTAAGTTCAGGGTAAATGTATATGAGGTGGTAAACGGTTTGCCTGGTAAAAGCCTGCTTCAGGAAAATATAGTTTTCGAGGTTAAAGGTAAGAATCCGGGATGGGTAAAAGTTGATCTTAAAGAATATAGTATTCGGCTTGAAGGGCATGATAAAGTAGCTATAACAGTACAGTGGCTGGAAAGCGTGAAGCAAAAAGAAAGCAGCAGATTTTTGTCTGTACCTATAGCTGTTTCACCAGTTCATACTTATGTGACCAGGGATAAAAGTACAGGTGAGTGGAAGCGTGGATCAGGCTATCTTAGCATGTACCTCAACGCAGATTGCTTTAAGCCAGAAAGTGATGCATTTGTAAAAGCGCAATAAAGTATAAAGCCATTCCCTAAAGAGTGGCTTCTTTATATACTTTCACTTCCAAAGTATCCGGACAACTCTCCAACAATTGTTTTACACTATGGTCCAGTGCCGGGTGCACCAAGTTGGGTGCAAGTTCTGCTAAAGGCATTAAGGTAAAGCGCCGTAGGTGCAGCTGTGGGTGCGGAATTGTCAGGCGTTGCGTTTGCTGCACCAGGTCATCGTAAAAAAGGATGTCGATGTCAATAACACGAGCCCCCCAATGTCCTTGCCTTATTCTGCCTAGTTCCTGCTCAATGGCATTTATACTTTGCAGCACATCTTCAGGGCTAAGGTCCGTTTCCACTTCTAGCACCTGGTTCAGAAACGTAGGCTGGTCGATTTTGCCCCAGGCGGCTGTTTCGTATACTTTAGAAACACGGTTTATACTTCCCACCCGCTGATTTATACTTTCGCGGGCCTGTTGTAAGTATAAAGTGCGGTTACCCAGGTTGCCGCCAAGCAGTAAGTATACTTTATGCATGCTTCCTGAAGAACTCAATGGTTAGATCGGCTGCCGCTTTAGAGGCTGGTGGCAGGTCTTCCTCCTCGTATGGGTGCATGCCGCCAAAAGAGTGGTCAGCTTGCGGTAGCAATACCAAGTGGGCATCCTGTTTCCAGTTTTTCAGGTCGTGAGCCATTTCAATTGGCAAGGTTTCGTCTTCCTCGCCATGTAGCAGCAAAAGCGGCTGGTGCATGTTCAGGATCACTTTCGGGATGTCAAGGCGATGGCGGTTTTTCTGGAAATCCTCCACGATCTGGTAGTACAGCGGCATTTGCTGGCCTGTCCGGAAGTTTTGTACCCATTGCACACCTTCCCGTTTCCAGTCTTCCATGTGCAGTTCTTCCCACTTATTGTCGAAGCGGTTAACGGCGGCCCAGGTAGCTACGGCTTTTATGCGCGGTTCTTCGGCAGCCTTAAGTATAACTGCCCCGCCACCACGACTATGGCCCATCATATAAATCCTGTTCAGGTCGAGTTCTTTCTGGTTAAGCGGCCCTTGTGGGTCGTGCAGCAGGTCAATAAGGGCCTGCATGTCGTCAAGCTCCAGGCTGAAGTTGTTCTGGCCAAAGGCCTCCATGTCGTGCAGGTCGGTGTAATTCTCTACACTGGTGCCGTTGTAGGAGAAATTGAATTTAATGAAAACAAAGCCGTGCTCTTCGAAGTAGCGGGCCAGTTGGTTCCAGTGGCCCCAATCTTTAAAGCCTTTAAAACCGTGGGTGAAGATCACGACAGGCTTGTGTGTTCCGTCTTCTTTAAAGGTAGCGTCGGCTGTAAAAGGGCGTCCGTGTTCGGGATATACTACAAAATCAACTTTCATGGTGTTGAGTTGTTTTAGGTTCTGTTGAGTGTGTGTTTGCATATTTATATGTACTCAAACACTCACTATATAGTTGTGTCGCTATACTGTTAGCTTAGTGTCTTCATTCAGATAACATGCAAATGCTTTAAATTGATCAAATGCGGGTTAAGAGCCACGGTATTATAAGCTAAAGTTGGTTTAAGTTAAGGTATTCAATTCTTGCTTAGACAGATTTTAGAGCATTGCCAAGTATGAAGCCTGATTTAAAGCATGGCAGCAATTTAACAATTATACTTTGTTTTGCCGGCACTGTTTGGAAACCACCCTTGCAGGCAGTAATATTGCATACTTAACACATGAGTATCGGCCTAAAGGAAATACAAGCGCCCATTGCGCCCGAGATAGAGCTTTTCGAAAAGAAGTTCAGAGCCTCGATGAAGACGAAGGTTTTGCTTCTTGATCGGATTATGAGCTACATAGTGAAGCGCAAAGGCAAGCAGATGCGCCCGATGTTCGTGTTCTTCACAGCCAAGCTCTTCCACGAAACCATTAGTGAGCCAACTTACCGTGGTGCCGCACTTATTGAGTTGCTGCACACAGCCACACTGGTGCACGACGACGTGGTGGACGATGCGAATTACCGCCGTGGTTTTTTCTCCGTTAACGCCCTTTGGAAAAACAAGATAGCCGTTTTAGTAGGTGATTACCTGCTATCTAAAGGCCTGCTGCTTTCGCTGCAAAACGACGATTACGAACTGCTCAAGATCGTGTCGAATGCGGTGAAGGAGATGAGTGAAGGAGAGTTGCTGCAAATAGAAAAAGCCCGTCGCCTGGACATAACCGAGGAAGTATACTTCGATATTATCCGCCAGAAAACGGCCTCGCTTATTGCGTCTTGCTGTGCGGTGGGTGCCGCCTCGGCTGGTGCCAGCACAGAGGATATCGAGAAGGCACGCCTGTTTGGCGAGAAGGTTGGCATCGCATTCCAGATAAAAGACGACCTGTTCGACTACGGTACCGCAGAGATCGGCAAGCCTGTGGGCATCGACATCAAAGAGAAAAAGATGACCCTGCCGCTGATACACGCCCTGCGCGAAGCAGACTGGTTTACGAAGCGCCGTGTTATCTACAACGTTAAAAACAACAACGGCGACAACAAGCGCGTGCAGCAGGTTATCGACTTCGTTAAACAGTCGGGTGGTATTGAGTACACCATTGAGGTCATGAACCGCTACCACGCTGAAGCCCTGGCCATACTTCACACCTTCCCCGATTCCCCATCACGTAAATCGCTGGAGCACCTGATCGCTTATACCATAGAGCGGGAAAAATAGACCGGTGATTAATTGTGATTGACCACAGGTTAATGGGGATTTCTGGGATTAGTGGGATTTTTTCACATATCTAGTTTAGGGATTAACACCCAGCATCAGAAAGCGACAGACCTCACAGCGTTTGCAAAATCTGTAAGCGTCTTGCTTGCCACGAAGCAATAGCTATTCCTTACCCATATACTCGCAGGAACTGAAGATATTGCATGGCTTTTAACGTTGGCTACAAGGTCTATTAAAATCCAAACTGGTTAGAGAAAATCAGTTAAATCCCTAAAATCCCCATTAATCTGTGGTCTAATCCCCATTAATCTGTGGTCAATCACAAAAATCACCGGTCCGGAATTCTGCAACACTCAACTATAATTGTGTAACGGTGTAAACAGGAAGTATAAATAGTTTTGTGCGTGCAAAATAAAACTATGAAATGAGCCTGAACACCAACACCTGGAACCGCTTTCGTTATACTTTATACCTGCCCATCTACGACCTCATTGCAGACCGCATTTTCCGGAAGTATAGAAAGCGTTCTGTAAAACTTTTAGCTGCCAACCCCGACGATGATATACTTATACTTGGTGCCGGCACCGGTTTGGATCTGCCATACTTGCAAGGCTACTCTAACCTGACTGCCATTGACATCACGCCGGGCATGATCACCAAACTAAAGGAGAGGGCAGAGCAGCTGCAGATACCCGTTAATGCGCAGGTGATGAATGGGCAGCAACTCACCTTTGCAAGCAAGAGCTTCGACGCGGTTATACTTCACCTTATACTTGCCGTTATTCCGGATCCGGTAGCCTGTATCAAAGAGGTAGAGCGGGTATTAAAGCCAGGCGGCACGGTCATGGTGTTCGATAAGTTTATTCCTGATGGGCAAAAACCTTCGCTATTACGCCGTTTCTTAAACCAAATTACCCGCACACTTTTTTCGGATATCAACCGCAGCATAGGGGTTATCGTAAGCCATACTTCCCTGAGAGTAGAATTGAATGAGCCGGCGGCTTTGGGTGGTACGTTCAGGTTGGTGCGGTTGCGGAAGCCATTGTAATCCAACCACCCCTAACCCCTCTCCCGAAACAAGTCCGGGATCGTAGACTTGTCTAAGGCGGGGAACTCTGCTGTTACTCTAGCTTATGTATAAACTCCGTAGCTGTTGCTTAACCTCCCTTACACCAAGATCTTTACAAGATGACAAAGGAGAACACAACTGCTGTTGTGATGGCGGTTGAAGCAGTAAGAGCCAAGCCCCCTCTCTTGTTTTCAGGAGAGGGCTGGGGTGAGGTAAAATTCCCCTCCTTGGACAATCGAGAACGAGGGTTCGAAGATTGCGAGCGTAGCTCTGAGGGGTTAGGGGTGGTTGGACTCGGTATAGCCAAAAAACAAAAAAGGCCGCTACTTCAACAGTAGCAGCCTTTCTTTTATACTTCAGCCGATCAACAATCAGCAATTAACAATCAACAATCAGACTACTCCGCCAGCAGCTGCTCCATTGTCTTGTTAAAATCAGCAACCCATTCTTCGTAGTACTTGCCGGTGCCGGGGCCAGAGAAGCCTGTGTGTATTTTGCGTACTTTGCCGTCGCGGCCAATGAAGATGGTGGTCGGGAATGAGAGTACGTGATTAAGCGCCGGAAGTGCTTTGGCTGCCGCTTCTTTGTCTGAGGTGGCTGCAACCAGCAGGTCGTAGTTCACATTCATACGCTCTTTCATCTTCTTCAGGCGGGTAGCGGCTTGCTCAAATTCAGGACTGCGCTCGAAGCCTAAACCAATGATTTCCAGGCCGCGGTCTTTGTTTTTGTCATAGTATGGGGCCAGGAATTTAGTTTCGTCCATACAGTTAGGGCACCAGGAGCCTAGTAGTTGCACCAGCACTACCTTGTTTTTATACTTTGGATCTGACAGTGAAACAAGCTTGCCCTCCAGGTTAGGGAACGTGAAGCTCAGTGTTTCGTAGCCTGGCTTCAGGTAGGTTAAAGTATCGGCGCTGGCAAGTTGGGCATTCGGGTTGCGCCTGGCTGTCCAGGTTTCGATGTAGTCCATGCCGGAGTAGAAGTTGCCTTTCAGGGTGCTGTCACCTTCCGGGGTGGCCGTGAACAGGTATGCATGGTTGCCGTCGAAAGTCGATAGCTTTAGTTCTTTGCCTTCCACTTGGCCCTCCAGGTAACGGTAATCGCCGGTCTCGGTCAGGAAAGTGCCCGATGCCTTGTTGCCATCCTGCTTAAACACGCCAATAGCATCGTAGCTTTTGCCATCTTTGTCGGTAAACACTACTTGCCACTTGCCATCGAAATTAAACGTAGCAGGGGCAGGGTTTGCTTTAAATCGGTTTGTATTGCCTAGCTCAGCTGTAAAAGGTAAATAATAACGATAGTCGAGGTCGTTGCGCACAAAGCGGCCAGCCATTTTATCGCCTTCAGGTTTTGCGATCAGGTCAGCATCAAAAATGTGTAATCTTATTTTAAGCGAGTCGCCTTCCTGCTTAATATCGTCTACTAAAATGCGTTCTTCATCGTTTACCAGGTATAAAACTGTTTTTCCGTCTTTTTCCTCAGCCTCCATTATAAACGGGATCTCCTTACCATCGGCACGTTGCAGGGCTACACGCCAAGTGCCGGCTTTCAAGGTGTTGTCTGTGGATGTGGATGAAGTACAGGAGGTTATAACCTGCGTTAATGCCAACGCCAAAAACAAAATCAGCCTGGCAGGGGTATTAGATAGGTATCTGTTCATGCAACAAAGTTAGGAGATTAGGCAGGCAAAAGCTACAATTACCAAATACAAAGCCCAAGATTAGACTCATGGTATATTCATCCTGACGAATGTTGTTCAGAAACCCATTGATTTGTACATTTGTAAACTTCAATAAGAAGAGTTAAAAACGTTAAGAATAGCAAAACTATGGCATTTGATTTAGAAATGATCAAGGCAGTTTATGCCGGCATGGAAGAGCGCATATCTGCTGCCCGTACAAAGGTTGGCAGACCGCTTACCCTGACAGAAAAGATCCTGTATTCTCACCTTTACGAAGGTCCGGCTACAGGAGCACATGAGCGTGGTCAATCTTACGTAGATTTCGCTCCGGACAGGGTAGCTATGCAGGATGCGACGGCACAGATGGCCTTGCTTCAGTTCATGCAGGCTGGTAAGGCGCAGGCAGCAGTTCCTTCTACTGTGCATTGCGACCACCTGATTCAGGCGCGCGTTGGCGCAGACGCTGACTTGCAGGACGCATACAACGAGAACAAGGAGGTTTATGACTTTCTTGCTTCTGTATCCAACAAGTATGGCATCGGTTTCTGGAAGCCAGGTGCAGGTATCATCCACCAGGTAGTTCTTGAGAACTACGCATTCCCGGGTGGTATGATGATCGGTACAGACTCACACACACCTAACGCTGGTGGTTTGGGTATGATCGCGATCGGTGTTGGTGGTGCTGATGCCGTAGACGTAATGGCAGGCATGCCGTGGGAGCTTAAATTCCCGAAAGTGATCGGTGTGAAGCTGACAGGCAAAATGAGTGGCTGGACTTCTCCAAAAGACGTTATCCTAAAAGTGGCTGGTATACTTACTGTAAAAGGAGGTACAGGTGCTATCGTGGAGTATTTCGGTGATGGGGCAGAGTCTATGTCTTGTACAGGTAAAGGCACTATTTGTAACATGGGTGCTGAGATCGGTGCAACTACATCTGTGTTCGCGTACGACAACAGTATGCGTAAATATCTTAACGCTACCAAGCGTGAGGAAGTAGTACAGATGGCCGACGAAGTAGCTCACCTGCTGCGTGCCGATGACGAAGTATACGCTGACCCGGCTTCTTTCTATGACCAACTGATCGAGATCGACCTTTCTACACTAGAGCCACACGTAAACGGTCCATTCACTCCGGATGCGGCATGGCCAATTTCTCAGTTCGCTGCTGTTGTTAAAGAGCACAACTGGCCGGCGAAACTAGAGGTAGGTTTGATCGGTTCTTGTACTAACTCATCTTATGAAGATATCACACGCTCTGCGTCAATCGCTGAGCAGGCTGTATCTAAGAACTTAGAGGCTAAGGCTGAATTTACGATCACACCTGGTTCTGAGTTGGTACGCTATACAACTGCCCGCGATGGCTTGTTAGATACTTTTGCGCAGATGGGTGGTGTTGTATTGGCAAACGCCTGCGGTCCGTGCATCGGCCAGTGGGCACGTCACACTGACGATCCAACGCGCAGAAACTCTATCATCACTTCGTTCAACCGTAACTTTGCAAAGCGTAACGATGGTAACCCGAACACACACGCGTTCGTGGCTTCTCCAGAGATCGTAACAGCATTTGCTATCGCCGGTGACCTTACATTCAACCCACTTACAGACACGCTTACAAACAAAGACGGCCAGCAGGTGAAACTTGACGAGCCGAAAGGCATAGAGTTGCCAGTTAACGGCTTTGCAGTAGAGGATGCCGGTTATGTGGCTCCTGCAGAGGACGGTAGCAATGTACAGGTTGTAGTTGATCCAAACTCTGACCGACTACAATTGCTGGAAGGCTTTAAGCCATGGGAAGGCACAGACCTGAAAGGCCTGAGGCTTCTTATCAAAGCGCAGGGTAAGTGTACTACCGACCACATCTCAATGGCTGGTCCGTGGTTGAAATACCGTGGTCACCTTGATAACATCTCTAACAACATGTTGATCGGTGCCATTAACGCTTTCAACGGTGAGGCTAACAAAGTATATAACGACATGACGCGTGGTTACGACACTGTACCAGCTACAGCACGTAATTACAAAGCACAGGGTATCGGAACAGTAGTAGTAGGCGACGAAAACTACGGTGAAGGTTCTTCTCGTGAGCACGCGGCCATGGAGCCACGCCACTTAGGTGTTCGTGCGGTTATCGTGAAATCTTTCGCGCGTATCCACGAAACTAACCTGAAGAAGCAGGGTATGCTAGCCCTTACGTTTGCCAACAAAGCTGATTACGACCTAATCGAGGAGAACGACACGATCGACATCCTGGGTCTGGAGAACTTCACGCCAGGCCAGCCGCTTAAAGTTGTGTTAACGCACAAAGACGGCAGCCAGGACAGCTTCACGGTAAACCATACTTATAACGAAGGTCAGATTGCCTGGTTCAGAGCCGGTTCTGCCCTAAACCTGATCCGTCAGCAGCAAAAGCAGGCCGCTAACGCCTAATTTCTGAAAGTATAAATGTAAAATGCCTCTCTGATTTCAGAGAGGCATTTTTGTTTCTGAGCCTGTAAAGAACATACAGTATTTAGTCAGGCAGATTTCAATAGTAAAGTATAAATCTTGCCGACTTACCTGCTTAAGGTTTCATCACCACAACGCGTTTTACCGTGCTCATGCCGTCGTAGCTGATGCGGGCCAGGTACACGCCAGCAGCCAACCCAGACAGGTCCGAAACTACTACGCCACTGCTGCCTGTCACTGGTATGGCAAATGTTTTACCAAGCATGTCCGTCACCATTACTTCGGGCAGTTTATACATGCTTGCTTGCCCTTCCAGTTTTAAATGCAGTTGTCCGGTGGTTGGGTTCGGGTATACTTGTAGTTGTTTCGCAAATGTGTCTGGCAGAGCTGTTGGGTTAGCAGCCTTTACTTCCAGGGTTTTTGTTACAGAAACCTCATTGCAATTAAATCTGTCTGCAACTGTAAGGGTTATGTTGTAGGTTCCTGGCTTATCAAAAGTATAAAGCAGGTCTTTGTCAGTGAAAGGCTGGATGGTGTCGAACTTCCAGCGCCATTCGGAGGCGTTTATACTCTTGTTCACAAACTTTATTTCCTGGCCAACAAAGATCTCACCCACTACTTCAAAATCGGCAACGGGTGTTTTAGGAAAAGAGAACGTTCCAGAAACAGCGGTGCTTTCAAACAGAGAGTCGGCTCCGGCTGCGTATATAGTGGTTTGCTGTTGTAGGTTTGCCAAAGTATAATCGGGGCCGCTACCCAGTAAGTTTACTTTCTGTTGGTCTGCGTAAAACCTGAATTTATTGCCGCCTTCCGGCTTCCAGGTTATACTTCCCCCAACACAAGTGGTATCAGTTTTTGCCATCGGCAGCTGGCTTGTTCTAAAGCTGGTATACTTTTGCTGCGCCGACATAGCGTGCATTTTAAGGTCCTGAAGGTTGTCGGCAGCCACAAGCGCAAAAGCCACGATCCTGGTCTCGCCGGGAGCCATGTTTTTAAGGGTGGCACTTACCACATGAGAAACATTGTTGCCTGTAATTTTACCGGCGGTCTTGCGTGCAATGCCATTCGACAGCGTCTTGAATTTTTCTTCTGAAGTGAAGTTGTCCTCTATGACCAGGTTATCATCTGGCGCACCTGTATTGTCTATGGCGTAGTACCCGGGTTCTGCGCTGGAAAGAAGCTTTATACCTGCAAGAGGGTAGCCATAGTTTACATGATGCACATATCCTAACTGTGCCTGAGCATCCCAGTTTGCTGCGTTTAGGTAATACTCGCCTATATCCCAGTCTGCAAACAGGCCGGCATACATGGTTTCAAACGTTTCTGATGTAGTGTTCTTGATATGGTATTCCAGTACCACGAAATCTGAGTGCCCCGGCGTGTTCCAGCCATAAGCGATCTGTTTTATCTCTACACCTACATTTGGCTCATTTGGGGTGTTGTGGTTATCGTGCATGACATACCGGATCTCCTGTGTGGCAAGCGGTGTATCGAGATGGCGTTTCGTGATGCTGGTCGGAATAAAGTCGCCATCGTTTTCCCACATCTTGGAGCGCAGGTTATCTGAAACCTTCGTGTTTGATGTGGCCACCATCAGGCCGCCCTCGAACAGCATCGGGCTTCCTTCCTTGTATACTACACCGTCGCCTTCGTTAAACTTAAAGCCATTGTAGCCCAGGTTGCCTTTGCTGTTTAGCGTTACCTTCAGGTTGTTTACATCAAGGGTTATAAAGTCAGGGTTCACCTTCATGGTAAAGTACTGGTAGTCCTCGTATGCACCGTCTTTAAAGCCAAGCCTGAACGCCACCACCAAATTTGCAGGGGCATCATTGGCCACCTTAAAACTGAAAGTTGGCTGATTAACTGAGCTGAACATGGCCATCGTGCCGCGCGCACCCGGGCTGAACTTATTTTTAGTGATGGTAATGTAAGGAGACGGAGACGATAACGTAATTTCCAGGTTTGAGGTAGGCGCCAGGAAGTTGATGAACTCGGCGTTGATGTTTGATGTGCCACCTGACGACGGGACATACTTTCCAATTAACCCGAAGCTGGTGCAACGCACAGCTTTTAGCCCTTGTTGTTTTAACGCTTTTTTGAGGTTGATGCGCCCCCTGCCCAGCATCTCGTTAAAGGGCTGATTCTGGCTTATAGTATAAATATCGTCGGTGCTTACGCGCAACAGTTCCATTACCTGCCTGGCATTCAGTTGCGGGTATCGTGAACGGACAAGCGCTGCGCAGGCGGCTACCAAAGGCGACGCAAAGGAAGTACCGTTCGCACTGCCATAGGCTTCGTCGTTGGAGTTGGAGGTGGTGTACATGTTACGGCTTGGTGCCGCAATGTCTATGTTGTAGCTGTGGGTGTAAGAGGAGAACTTGATGTCGTTGGCATCGGTACCACCCACAGAGATCACATTATCATAAGAGGCAGGGTAGAAATTGATGTTGCCGGCTGTGTTTCCCCCGGATGCGATCACTACCACGTTCTTCTCAAGCACTACATAATTGATAATATCCTGCTCATACTGCGAGTAGCCTTCCCCGCCCCACGACAAGTTAATAACGCTACAGCCTTTGTTAGCTGCGTAGATAATAGCCTCGTATCCGCCAAAGCCACCAGATGATAAGGAAGAGAAAACCTTTAGCGGCATAAACTTAATATTATAGCCAACCCCTGCCATCCCGATGCCATTGTTGGTGGCTGCGGTAGCCACGCCGGCAACGTTGGTGCCGTGACCGCCATAGCGGGTGTCGTCTTTTACATCGTTGTCGTTATCGGCAAAGTCCCAGCCGGCATAGTTGTCAATGTAGCCGTCGCCATCGTTGTCTTTGCCATCTATCGGGTCCAGGTAATTGCGCTTCACATTTTTTGCCAGGTCCTGGTGCGATAACCGGAAACCAGTGTCCAGAATACCGATAACCACGTTGGTGTCGCCTTTTTCTACGACCCAGCCCTGGTAAGCACCTATCAGCTTCAGGTAAAACTGCGTGGTCTTAGTGGAGTCGGATGCCGGGTCGTTAGGCTGCGAGAACGGGACACGCTCATAAAGCGGCTCCACGTATTCCACCATGCCGGATGCCATCAGCAGGTTGCGGGCTTTTTCGAAACTAACCGAACTTGCATAATTAAGCTGATAGATCCTGGAGATCTCAGGCGCGGCAGCCCTGCGTGCCTGGGCGTTTTCAGGCAGGTTCGGGAATTTCCGTTTTGTGTTTTTAGCCCCTATTTTGTTTAAGGCCTCCTGCAAGGGAGCATCCGAAACACGCACACCCTCAGGTTGCTGTTTAAGTTTGTAAACCAACGTGTAAGGCTTGGTGTCGGCGCCGACTGGCTGCCGCTGCGCACTTACCTGAAAGTTGATGGAGGCAATTATTAGGAATGATAAGGCAACGGTAGTTAGCCGCCTCAGCACCGGGCAATCTGTAGACATTTCATCAAGGGCTTTAGAGTTTCTTGTAAAAATTTAGATAGACTCGCGCGTTGGCAGAATTGGGCTATTTAAAGTTCAAAGATAAAGATGAAATTCTCACGGCCCACCGTACCATTAAATATTTTTACGTAACTTTCCAGAATAAAGTCGAAAAATATAGTAAAATAATTATATATAATATTTAAACTATGAAACTGGATCTGCTAAACAAGCACCAAGACGCCTTAAATACGGCTATAAAGGCATTACACGAACGCAAATTTTACGCACATTACCCTGAAAACCCTTCCCCTGATGTTTATGGAGAGAACGCAGACAAGGAAGGCCGCGACAAGTATAAATCGCACCTGAACAATAAGTTTGATGAGTTGCTGCAGCAAGAGCCGGCACAGTGGGTTGGCCAGGAAGAGTCACCTTACGAACAGCAATCGCTTAATATCAAATACCCATACTTTGAGCCTGAGACGCTGGTAAGCAGAGCCGAAGAGGCGTACCACCAGTGGCGCAAGGTAAAACCAGCCGACCGCGCGGCTATACTTGTGGAGTCGCTGGAGCGCATGAAAGACCGCTTCTTCGAGATCGCTTATGCCACTATGCACACTACAGGTCAGGCTTACATGATGTCGTTCCAGGCATCTGGCCCGCATGCCGCAGACAGAGCGCTGGAGGCAGTTGCAGCCGGCCTGGAGGAGCAGACCCGTTTTCCGGAGGCTACGGAGTGGGAGAAGCCTATGGGCAAGTATAACCTGAAACTGAACAAGACGTGGAAAGCCGTACCGAAAGGCGTGGCGCTGGTGATTGGTTGCTCTACCTTCCCGACCTGGAACACCGTGCCGGGCATGTATGCCAGCCTTGTTACAGGTAACCCTGTTATCGTGAAGCCACATCCGAAAGCGGTTCTTCCTATTGCTATTGTGGTGGCCGAGGTACAGAAGGTATTGCAGGAAAACGGACTTAACCCGAACATCTGCCAGCTTGCCGTTGACGCCGATGACCGCCTGATCACGAAAGATCTGGCCGAAAATCCGAAAGTTAAACTGATCGATTATACCGGTGGTACCGAGTTTGGCAACTATGTTGAAAGCCTGAAAGGTAAGACTGTGTTCACGGAGAAGACAGGTGTTAACTCCATCATACTTGACTCTGTGGATGACCTGGATAAAGTGGCGCAGAATCTTGCCTTCTCGGTAAGCTTATACTCCGGCCAGATGTGTACGGCGCCTCAGAACTTCTATGTACCGGAAGGTGGCATTAAAGCAGGCGGCGAAACAGTGCCATTTGATGAAGTAGTACAGAAGATCACAGACGCAATTACCGGCCTGGTAAACAATCCGAAGGCGGCACCACATATTTTAGGAGCCATTCAGAACCCAGCCACCACAGAGCGTGTGAAGGATGCAGCCTCTATTAAAGGTAAGGAAGTGCTGAGCACCTGTGATTTCCAGAACCCGATGTTTGCCAATGCGCGTACCTGCACACCAGTGGTATACGAAGTGGACGCTACCGAAAAAGAAAGCTTTAGCCGTGAACTGTTTGGCCCTATCGTGCTGATCATCAAAACTAAAGACACAGACCAGTCTATTGAACTGGCTAAGGAAATGGCGATGAACTATGGTGCAATCTCCTGCGGAGCTTATACCACAGACCAAGAAGTGAAGGAGAAGATCATGGATGAGATGAGCCTGGCCGGTACGCCGGTATCCTTTAACCTGACCGGGGGCATCTATGTGAACCAGAACGCTGGCTTCTCTGATTTCCACGTAACGGGCGGTAACCCTGCCGGCAATGCGTCTTTCACTAACCCTGAGTTTGTGATCAAGCGCTTTACCTGGGTAGGTTTCCGTGAGCCTGTGATGGGATAAGTATAAAGTATAAAGTATAAAGTATAGAAAAACGCCGTTGGTGACTGACCAACGGCGTTTTTTTTTGTTAGCTGAAGTACTGGTTCATGTCATTTTTCAGGTCGTCCAGGCCATTTTTAAGGTGCTGCCATTTGATTTGGGTGTCCTCTTTATCGTTCAGCTTTTCCGCGATCAGTTCACGCTTCCGTTCCAGGGCGGCAATGTGCTCATGGTAAGTGTGGTTTGAGTCGGCGGTAGTGGCATTTACACGGCCTCGCAATGTCTTTATCTTGCTGTCCAACTCTTCCAGGCTTTTCTGGATCTCCTCCCTGGTCAGGTTATCAGGCGCCCTCATGTGCTCCGGGTTTAAATTATAGGTGTTCATCGTGTATGTTCTGCTTTAATTTAACAAGGTTTTAACTGGCAAATCATACTTTAGATACAGTTAAATGCCTGAAAAGGATTTATGCAAAGCAGGGTTTACATGTGCGGTGCGGCGCAAATATTTTAGAATGCTCATGGCAAATAGGTGCAGGCTGAGTACATTTGCTGTTAAGTAGAATAATTCTAAATAAAGGCGTCTGGCATTTGTCACTCAGCGGTGCGCAAGTATAGCAACCTCTCTTACAAGTTTTAACTTAAGCAACATGCGTAAACTCATTCTCCGGCTACACTTATGGATAGGCCTTAGCACAGGGGCTGTGCTTGCTGTGGTGGGGCTTACGGGGTCTGTTTATACTTTTCAGCCGGAGCTTACCCGCTTTTTGTACAGCAGCCTGTATGTCAGCTCAGCCCCTGACCAGCCCCTGGAGCCGGCCGAAAAAGTTATCAGGCTCGCTGAGAAACAGTTCGGTGCACCGATTACAAATGTGATGTTTCCGTTGCGCGAACTGGATAACTATGCCTTTAAGGTGAAAGGGAAGAAGGAGTGGCTGTTTTTTGATGGAAATACGGGGCTGTACCTTGGCGAGATGGAAAAGCGCCGCGGTGCGCTTGATACTGTACTGGAAATACACAGGCAACTAACACTAGGAGAGATAGGCTCTACCATAACCGGTATATGTAGTCTGCTTCTGGCGCTGGTGCTTTTGTCGTCGGGTTTATACTTGTGGCTGCCACGCAAAAAGAAAAAGCTGAAAGCCGGCCTCACCTTTAAAAAAGAAGCATCGTTTAAGCGCCGCAATTTTGATATACACAATGTGCTGGGGTTCTACTTTAGCCTGCCGCTTTTATTAGCTGCCGTTACTGGTTTATACTTTGCCTTCCCGGATCGGGTGCAGGTAGTTGCCAATACTATAACAGGCACAAAAGCAGATACACCCAACCCTAAAGAACTCACCTCTGTTTACAAGACTGGCAAGGCACCTGTATCAATTTACCAGGTGCTGGAAAAGATGGAGATGTACGAACGGCAGGGGTATGTTAAGCGCAACCTGACAATGCCAAAAGACAGCCTGGAGGTTGTATACTTCTCTCTTACCAATTCCAGCGAAATAGATGGCGGGCCTGAATACCGCCCACAAGTATACCTTGACCAGTACACGGCACAGCCACTGTATGTATACGAGCCTTTAACTGCGCCTGCAGGCAGCCAGCTTACACGCAACTGGTTTCTTCCGATCCACTTTGGTGAGGTTGGGGGAATGCTTACCAGGGTGCTGTGGTTTATACTTGGCTTGTTGCCGGCCATACTTTGGGTAAGTGGCATTTTGATCTGGCTTAACAAGCGCCGGAAAAAGGCCAACAAGCAAGTGTATACATACAAATAGGCTTCAGCAATAAAAAAAGTCCTGTTAAAAACAGGACCTGTTTGCAGTCGGAGTGGCGGGATTCGAACCCACGACCTCCAGCACCCCATGCTGGCGCGATACCAGGCTACGCTACACCCCGAATTGTACCGCCAAAGTTAATTACTGTATTCAAAATACAAAATATCTGAGGCTAAATCCAGGCTAATAACATCCTGCTTCGGCTCTAAACACCTCCTGTTTGGGTGAATCTCTATAATTAAGTAGTATACGCATCAATCTATTTCGTGTGGTTTGCCGATCTGCACAACATAAGGCGCATTTCTTGAGTAAATCTATGCAGACTACACTTCCCCACCATGCAGGCTATAGCACCATATGAACTGTTTCATAAACTCTTCAGCGCATCTCATAAAGTTGTTTTTGTATGGGATATAGCTAACAAGCAGTTTGTTTTCTTGAACGACATGTGTGGGCAGGTGTGGAAACTTGACACTGTAAGTATAACCAGCACTCCCGCTATCCTTTTTGAAAGCATTCATCCCCTGGATAAAGAATATCTTATAAAGGAATACCATGAGTTCGTGGAAGGGGAAGCCAAGCAGGATATTGAGTTCAGGATAATACACCCTGATAACTCGGTGCACTGGCTACTGTTTACACCGCATTTACTCGCAGATGATGATGGGAAGCAGTACGTGGGAGGTATCATGGATGATATTACTTCTATCAAAGAAAATATCCGGAACCTTGAGAAGTTTGCTGCCAAAAAAAACTCTGTGTTGGAGATACTTTCACATGACCTGGCCGGCCCACTTTCATTGATTCAGGCTTTGGCAGAAGAGCTGTCGGAAAGCACGAGGCGTTACAAGAATCATGAAGTGGAGAAGGTGATAAAGGTTATTAACGAGAGTAGCGCCAGGAGCATACGCATGATAAGAGATTTCGTGCAACAGGAGTTTCTGGAATCGGCAGCAGTTGAGTTAGTTAGAAGGCGCGTGAACATTGCTGAAAAGATCAGCGAGCTGATAGCACAGTACAAGGAGGGAGAAGATCATATAGACAAAAATTTTACGCTTACCTGCACAAGCAATGAGATCTTTGCCAAAGTAGACCTGAGTAAGTTTATGCAGGTGTTAAATAACCTGATATCGAATGCCATTAAGTTTACCCACGACAATGGCCATATTGCAACGGATGTACAGGAGAAAGAGGACACGGTGTTGATCAGCATCCGTGATGATGGGGTAGGGATTCCGAAGCATCTGCAGCATCAGCTTTTCGATAAATTTACGAAGGCCAGAAGAACCGGCTTGCGCGGTGAGCCCTCTACCGGTCTGGGCATGTCTCTGATCAAAACCATCGTGGAGTGGCATAAAGGCCGCATCTGGTTCGAAAGCGAAGAGAATAAGGGAACAATTTTTTACATCGAACTCCCTAAAGAATAGCTTTACTTGCGAATTTAATGTAGGATAAGAGTGTGATGCAGCGAGAAAAAACAAAAGCCATACTGCAAAGTATGGCTTTTGTACTTGTGCACCCGAGAGGATTCGAACCCCTAACCCTCGGAGCCGAAATCCGATATTCTATCCAGTTGAACTACGGGTGCAGAATGTGTGCAAAAATAGAAAGTATGCTGATAAAAGGAAACAATCCATTAAAAAAAGTATAGGAAAGCTTGGTAAAATTAAGGTATGCTTGTGTTGGGCTGAAATGCAAAACATAATTATAGTAGTTTCTGTTAACTATACCTAAATTAAAGTATAAAAAGTGTCAGATCATACTATGGAAAAATTGTATACGGCAGAGGTAACTGCCACCGGAGGCCGCCGTGGTCATGTAACATCTTCGGATGGTGTATTGGATATGCCACTCTCTTTACCGGAAGGCTTAGGAGGGGAGAAAGGGAAGTCGAACCCAGAGCAGCTGTTCGCTGCCGGCTATGCTGCCTGTTTTCAAAGTGCCTTGTTGGTAGTGGCCGGTAAACACCACGAGCGCCTCGACCCTTCATCAACCGTTAAAGCACACGTAGATCTGCTCAGGCATGAAAGCGGAAAGTATGGGTTAGGTGTTAAACTGACCGTTGACCTGAAGGGACTAGATAAGGATAAAGCTAAACAGATGGTGGATGAGGCGCACCAGATCTGTCCTTACTCCGTAGGTGTGCAGGGGAATGTAGAAGTAGAATTAGAAGTGGTTTGAGTTTGGGCGTTTTGGAGTTGGAGAGGTAAATAACTCGAGTTGCGGGATACAACAACAGTTTGATTACTGATATGTGCAACACACCCCTAAAGAGCTGCGCTCGCTAGCTCAAACCTCTCGTTTTGGCCAGGCCAGAGGAGGGGAATTTTACTCGTATATATAATTTCCCCCTCTTGAGCTACGCTTAGGACACAAGTATAGGATATCTATCTACCACGAGTTGAAAACTCGCGGCATGCAGGAATAACAGTGAATGTAAAATAGTGTATTAATAGTAGCCTTGGAGGGCTTAGGGATGAGTAAATCCAGTTTTAAAATAAGAGTCACGTAAATTGAGTTATTTACCTCTCCAACTCCAAAACTCATTAACTCTCAAACTTCCTAAGTATAAAAACAGAAAGGGCTGCCGTAACTGGCAGCCCTTTCTGTTTTTATACTTAGGAAACTAAGCTCCTACTTCAGCCAGTACTTGCTCTACTTTCTCAGCAGCTTCTTTAAGGGCTACTGCAGAGTATACTTTCAGGCCAGACTCGTCGATGATGCGGGCACCTTCTTCGGCGTTTGTTCCCTGCAGACGTACGATGATCGGAACCTTGATGTCGCCGATGTTTTTGTAAGCCTCCACAACACCGTTAGCAACACGGTCGCAACGTACGATACCGCCGAAGATGTTGATCAGGATAGCCTTCACGTTCGGGTCTTTCAGGATAATACGGAAACCAGCCTCAACTGTCTGCGCGTTTGCTCCACCACCTACGTCAAGGAAGTTAGCAGGCTCGCCGCCAGAAAGTTTGATGATATCCATAGTAGCCATAGCCAGACCAGCACCGTTTACCATACAGCCTACGTTACCGTCAAGCTTCACATAGTTCAGGTTAGATGCGCTTGCCTCAACCTCCAACGGATCTTCCTCTGAAGTATCACGCAGGGCAGCCAGGTCTTTATGACGGAACAGGGCGTTGTCGTCCAGGTCCACCTTAGCGTCTACTGCCAATATTTTGTTATCTGATGTTTTCAGAACAGGGTTGATCTCGAACATAGAAGAGTCGGTATCAACATAAGCCTTGTAAAGGTTGGTGATGAATTTCACCATTTCCTTGAAAGCCTCGCCCTGTAAGCCGAATGCGAAAGCAATTTTATTTGCCTGGAAAGGACGCAGGCCAACAGCCGGGTCGATCCACTCTTTGATGATCTTCTCAGGGGTTTTCTCAGCCACCTCCTCGATGTCCATACCACCTTCAGTAGATGCCATGATCACGTTTTGGCCCTTCGCACGGTCCAACAGGATGCTCAGGTAAAACTCTTTCGGATCAGACTCGCCTGGATAGTATACATCCTGGGCAACAAGTACTTTCTGTACCAGCTTACCCTCTGGGCCTGTCTGGTGCGTTACCAGTGTCATGCCTAAGATCTGGTCTGCAATTTCTTTTACTTGCTCCAGGCTTTTAGCCAGTTTCACTCCACCGCCTTTACCACGGCCACCTGCATGAATCTGTGCTTTGATCACATGCCAGCCAGTACCGGTTTCTTCAGTCAGTTTCATGGCAGCTTTTACCGCCTGATCTGGAGTTTCGGCCACGATGCCCTCTTGTATGCGTACGCCGTAGCTTTTTAAAATGTCTTTAGCCTGATATTCGTGTATGTTCATGCTTTCAGTTTTTATGGACGCACGAAAGTACGCCTTTATCGCCTTAAATTCAAGTAAAGCTTTTTTAAAATATTAAGCAGATGCAAAGCTATGGGTATAGGGTGGGGGGATGCTGCGCCTATGCAACGAGAATTGTACAATACAAGTATGAAGGTATATTCAGGTATTTATATTGAGTATGATAGGTATTTATTCTTTTGCAAAACGGGTGGCAGTGGCAGCTTTTATTGTATTGCTGGTGGTATCCGCTTTCTATATGTTGGGCAAGCATGGGTATTTCTTCCTGTTAGTGTTTGCGGGTATTCTTATAGGGGTGCTGTTTGCCGGTATAGCCGAGTGGTTTGAGAAAAAGTTTGGCTTGAAACACGGATTGGCATTATTCCTTTCTATTTTCCTGGTATTCGGGTTACTTATCGGGGCTGTAGTACTGGTGGCACCAACCATAAGCAAGCAGTCACAGGAAATGCAGACTACCTTGCCAGAGGCAATTGATAAAGTACAGGGCTGGCTCAACAAGCTGGGATTTGGGCAGCAACTGATAGAGAAAGTGCCCGACAGTTTTAATGAGGCAATGGCTGGGCAGGACTCCATCTTCTCCCGGATTTCCTCCATCTTCAGTAAAACCCTGAGTGCGCTGGCCGATATTCTGATCGTGTTGATCACAGCAATTTTCCTGGCTGCAAACCCCTCCCTCTACACGATAGGGTTCTCCAAGCTGTTTCCGGTAAGGCACAGAAGCAGGGTAACAGAGGTATTGGGTAAATGTTACCACACGCTAAAGTTATGGCTGATGGCCATGCTGATCGCGATGACCATTGTGGGTGTGAGCACTGCTATCGGGTATAGCTTAATAGGTATGCCGCTCGCACTTGCGCTTGCGCTCATCGCATTCCTGTTCGCATTTATACCTAACATCGGCCCCTGGATCGCAGCCATTCCGGCAGCAATGGTAGGTTTAACGGTTAGTCCGCAGATGGCGCTTTATGCGATGCTCCTATATGGGGGTATACAACTGATAGAAAGCTATGTGATCACCCCGCTTATTTTTCAGAAGACAGTTGACCTGCCTCCCGCGCTCTTGTTGTTCTTTCAGGTGTTGCTGGGTATACTGCATGGGGCAATTGGCTTGCTATTGGCGGCTCCGTTACTGGCCGTACTCATGGTGCTGGTAAAAGAGTTATTCGTGAAAGATGTACTTGAACATGGCCACCAGCAGGAGCTGACAACAAATGAATGAGGCTGGCTACTGGCGTAGTCACAAGAAAGCCAAGTACTGTTGTAAAGTATGATTAAGTAATAATTTTGTAGATTTGGCAGAATAATAGCGGCGACGCAGAGCTAACCAAACTATAACAAAGTGCTGCAGGTAACAAATATCCACAAAAAGTATGGCGCTCTTCAGGTTTTGAAGGGGATTGATCTGGAAATAGGGACAGGTGAGATTGTGTCTATCGTAGGTGCCTCGGGTGCTGGCAAAAGCACGCTGTTGCACATTTTGGGTACACTGGATGTAGCCGACGAAGGCGAGGTGGTATTTGAGGGCCGCAACATTGCCCGAATGAATGCCGCTGAAATGGCTCGCTTCCGTAACAGGCATATTGGTTTTATTTTTCAGTTTCACAACCTGCTTCCCGAATTCACTGCACTAGAAAATGCCAGCCTGCCCGGTTTTCTTGCCGGCCGTTCCGAAAAGGAGGTAAAGCAGCAGGCCGAGGAACTCCTGACCATGCTTGGCTTGTCGCACCGCCTGCACCACAAACCATCCGAGATGTCGGGTGGTGAGCAGCAACGTACTGCGGTAGCAAGAGCCCTTATAAACTCCCCAAAGATCATCTTCGCCGACGAACCAAGCGGCAACCTCGATTCCAAAAACGCCCAGGAACTGCACGATATTTTCTTCAGGCTACGCAACGAGTTTAACCAGACCTTCGTGATCGTAACCCACAACGAACAGCTGGCAAGTATGGCCGACAGAACACTGGTAATGAAAGACGGCCAGATCGTGAACGAAGTAAATGAGTATGAGAGTTAGTGAGTTTAGGAGTTGGAGAGTTTAGGAGTTAATATTCACTCATCCACTCATTTACTCATTCACCATTGTTGCAAATAAGACGCTCGCAGGACCTTCGGACGCTGCGAGGTCCTCTTTACTTTTTAACCCCTCAACTCTCCAACTCCCAAACTCTCTAACTCCTAAACTCTCTTACTCCTCATCTCTTCAACTCATTCTTTTTCTCTTCGTAACTATACTTTACCCTTTGCTCAATTTTTAGCTAAAGCCGCACAGGAAAGGTGTAAAACATAGTGTTTGAAAATATTTTATAAGTAACTGATAATCAATTACTTAAATTGGTTATTTTTTCTGTTTTTTTGCACTATTTATACATCCGCTGTGTTTAATAGATGTACAAAAACATGAAAGCTAATAAGATATGAATCAACCAGTTAAAGAGACGAAGGTGCAGAAGAAAGCAAAGATCGAGAGCTATGATATAGCCAAGTCTGATGAGACGCTTCATTTGGCTGTTGACCTGGCAAAGTTTATTAAAGAGAACCGTTTGTTCCAGAATATACAAGGCAAAGAATACGTGAACGTGGAGGGATGGCAATACGCCGGATCGCGTTTGGGTATTCTGCCAGTGGTAGAGCACGTGATCAACATCAGCTCGGATGATGAGATCAAATACCAGGCAAAGGTTAACCTGCTTGATCTGCGCAGCCAGCAGGTGGTAGGTGCGGGTTTTGCGATCTGCTCTAACAAAGAGCAAGGCAAGAAGTACTACCAGGAGTTTGCCATTGCAAGTATGGCCCAGACAAGGGCTATAGGTAAAGCTTACCGTAATATTCTGGCATGGGTAATTCGCGCTGCAGGTTATGAGCCAACTCCTTCCGAAGAAATGGACTATGGTGGAAACGAGCCAGTTGCTAAGCCAGCTGTGCCAACCGAAAAGAAAGCTACCATGAAATCTTCTTCATCAGCGGCTAAGGAAACTGCGCAGACTGAGGAGGAAAACAACAGTGTGCGCTATGCATCGGCAAAGCAAAAAGAGGAGATCATCCGCTTGCTGAACAACCCGACCATTACGCGTCAGGAGAAAACGAAGATGCTGTTGAATATCAATCGCTTTGACGAGGAACGTGCTTCGCAGGCCATCGATAAGCTGAAAAAGGTGATCGAGGAACGTGAAGACGGTCAGTCGGCAGCAGCGTAAACAATGTAATTTTTCCAGTGATTGAAGCCTCCGCCTTTTTAAGGTGGAGGCTTTTTGTTTGGCTGCTGTAAAAGATACAGGTTTAGTAAATTTTAAGGTAAACAATTGAATTCGGGAGGGGTAGGGGGATGACGATTGTTCCCGAATTTATGATAGGTCTTATTCACCTTAGGTTCATGTGGAAAGGTTAAAGAATATACCAGCCATTTTCCTCAACATGCACTCAAATAATTCTGACTTCTGTAAGCTATACTTTATCTTCGCTGTGTAAAAGCACACTACACCTTGCAAGACATCCATCACATCCTGAAAACCTACTGGGGCTATGAGCAGTTCAGGCCTTTGCAGGAGGATATCATCCGTTCGGTTTTAGACAGGCAGGACACACTTGCCTTGTTACCGACTGGTGGTGGAAAGTCTATCTGTTTTCAGGTGCCTGCCCTGGCGCTGGATGGTATTTGCCTGGTAATTACCCCGCTAATTGCCCTGATGAAGGACCAGGTGGAGCAATTGAAGCGACGCGGCGTTTCGGCCGTGGCCATCTACTCCGGTATGAACCGCCGCGAGATAGACATTGCGCTGGACAACTGCGTGTATGGTGGGGTTAAGTTTTTATACTTGTCGCCGGAGCGCCTGCTGACCGAGCTGTTTCAGGAGCGGGTGAAAAAGATGAATGTAAGTCTGCTGGCCGTGGATGAGGCACACTGTATTTCGCAGTGGGGCTACGATTTCAGGCCTCCATACTTGCAGCTTGCCGCACTCAGAGATACACTGCCTGGTGTTCCGGTTATCGCACTTACCGCCACCGCCACCGATGTGGTGAAAGCCGATATCCAGGAAAAACTTAATTTTCCGAAGCAGCATGTCTTCCAGAAGAGCTTTGCACGGGCTAATCTTTCCTATTCCTGCCTCTATACCGAAGACAAAGTAGGTCGTTTGCTGGAGATACTGCAGCGCATGCAGGGGCAAAGCATTGTGTATGTGCGCAGTCGCAGGCAAACAGTTGAGCTGGCAAAGTTTCTGAAAAGCCGCAGGATATCTGCTGCGGCCTACCATGCCGGATTAAAGTTTGAAGAACGCAGCCAGGTGCAGCAGCTCTGGATTGAAGATAAGGTTCGTGTAATGGTAGCGACAAACGCCTTCGGCATGGGTATCGACAAACCAGATGTACGGTTGGTGGTGCACCTCGATCTGCCGGAGAGTTTAGAGGCCTACTACCAGGAGGCAGGCCGTGCCGGACGTGATGAAAAGTATGCCTATGCCACTATACTTTATGGCCCCAACGATACCAGCGAATTACTGCAAAAAGTAGAAGATGCGCACCCCCCCGTGGATTTCATCCGGAAAGTATACCAGTGCCTTGCCAATTACTATCAACTTGCCGTAGGAAGCGGTTTAATGAGCAGTTTCGATTTTGACCTGGCTGATTTTGCGAAGCAGTATAAACTGCAGGCCTTGCAGGTGCATCACACGGTTAAGCGCCTGGAAAGCGAAGGCTATTTACAACTGAACGAAAGCTACTACATGCCCTCGCGTTTATACTTTGCCGTGGAGAATGTTGCCCTTTACGAGTTTCAGATGGCGAACCCGGCCCTTGACAAACTCATACAAGCCATACTTCGGACGTATGGCGGCGAGGCCTTTGCCAATTTTGTAAAGATATCGGAACCCAGACTTGCCAGGCAGCTGAATATGCCGGAGCAGGAACTGCGCAAAAAGCTGGAGTACATGCACAAGCTAAAGCTGGTCGTTTATGAGCCCCAGCACGATGCACCGCAACTGGTCTTCACCAAGCCCAGACAGGATGCGGCTAGTCTGGTACTGGACACAGCAAAGCTAAAGCACCTGCGTGACCGTGCCCTGGTGCAGGCAAAAGAGATGGCGCATTATGTGGAAACAACTGACCGTTGCCGAACGCAACTATTGCTGGAGTATTTCGGGGAGATAAGTGATACCGATTGCCGTATTTGCGACCACTGCCTTGCCGAACGCAAAAAAGAGCGGGATTGGCAGGAGCAAATTCAGCTGAAAGTTAAGGTGCTGAAACTGCTGCAGGTAAAGCCATACCTACCCAAAGAACTAGTGCAGGAGTTTGAGCCAAAACAACAGGAAAGCTTAGTGGAACTGCTACGGAAGTTGCTGGACCAGGGAAGTATAAAACAACTGGAAAACGGCAAAATTACGATTGCTTAGCCATACTTATATTGGGGGCTAACTCCTGATAGCAACAGCTGGCACGCACCCAGTGTGCGTTTACGATAAATTTATACATGCCTGCAACCATTCTGTTGTTTCAGGTATCTTCTCTTTATTATTCCTGATCAACTCTATCAACTATGAAAAAAGATTATGTGTACAATTACAGGGCTTATCGCTTAGCCCTGATCTTATTGGTATTAGCCATTGCGCTTGGCAGCTGCAGCGATTCGACATGTATTAAAGGAGAAGGTGCAATAGAAAACCGTTCTTTACAACTCGATCCGTTTTCCAAAATTGAAGTAAACGGCTCTTTTAAAGTATACCTGACCCAAGGGCCGGTGCAGCAAGTAGAGGTAAAAGGCGAACCTAATATTCTGGGCCAACTGAATACCACAGTAAATAACAATACCTGGAAGATCGAGCACAAGGAGTGCATAAGAAGAAGCAAAGATGTGGAGGTATTTATTACCATGCCTGCTTTGCAGGAAGTTTACATGAATGGCTCCAGTAAAGTATCAACGCAGAATACATTTACAGTTACTGCCTTGCCTGTTACCCTCAACGGATCAGGGAAAATAGACATGGGGGTGAAAGCATCACAGGTTATAACACGAGTGATTGGCTCAGGCGAGATTACGTTGAAGGGCGAGGCAGAGCAGCATAGTATAAATATATCGAGCTCAGGCAGGGCACAGGCATTTTCGCTGCTGGCAAAAAACGCTACAGTTAATCTGTCAGGCTCCGGGGTGGCTGAGGTAAATGCTGAGAACACCCTTACAGTACAAATTTCGGGCAGCGGTAGTGTGTATTATACCGGAAACCCGACTGTGAGCAGCAGCATTTCAGGATCCGGTAAGGTTATCAAGAAGTAGTGTAAGCAACGAGGCTAAGTGCAAACTTAGATTATTGCTGAGTCAGAGGTTCTGCCTGGCAAATCAGCTTAGAAGATCCAGGTCGCATATGAAACCGATGGAGTATAAACCTGAAGTTAAGGCAGTTTAGCGCACGGCACTGAAAGGTATAACTATAATAATGAAAAAAATCTTTCAGTTGGTATGTTATGTTAAATTGGGGTAAGCAAAATGAGATAAATAAACGTGGTAAGGTCAAGATCAACTGAAACGGAGTGAGTACAAGTATAGCTGCTCAACTTTCTCGCGTGCCCACGGCGTTTTGCGCAGGAAGGTAAGGCTGGATTTTATACTTGGGTTATTCTTAAAGCAGTTGATATTGATCTTGTGGCTTAGATGCTCCCAACCGTAAAACTCCACCAAATGCTCCAGCATCATCTGTAGGGTTACGCCATGTAGCGGATTGTTTTTCTGTGTTTCTGCCATAAATGCAAAGGTAAAGCTTAATTATCTCAATTTAACTATACCTGCCTAATTGCCGGCAGGGGGTATAAAGGTAACCTCGGAGATAAGCCCGTCCTTTATCCTGTATACGGCGATGGCATTGGTACGGGGTTGGCCTTTGGTGCGCTGCACTTTCTCATGGTCTATAACCACTTCGCCGGCCACAATGCGGTTCACGATCTCGCAATGCAGGTCGGGAGTGGCGGCAAACATGGCACCGTAGCGCTTCTTTAGTTCATCGCGGCCCTGATAGGTGAGTACTCCCGGTTGCCGGTATACTTTCACGTCTTCGCTAAAGGCACTGGAAAACTTCTCAATGTCGCGGCTGTTATAGGCCTCTAATTGTTGCTTTACTGGTGCAAGTATGGCTTCGGTTTGCTGGCTGTATGCTGTCATGCCAAAAAGTATAAATAAAGTGGTAAGTATGGCTGCTTTCATGCTGATGTAAAGTATGCGTTTTGTCTCTGCAATTTATTATTTTTCAGATTAGAGTTCCCATACTTTCCAGGCGAACACTTACCCGCCACGCTACCGTATACATGGCCTATGCTTGAAGAACTGATAATTCGTACACTTTGCGACACGCTGCCACCGACACCTGTCGATGCTGTTTTCCTTTTCGGGCAAACTGAGGATAACCAACAATCTGTTTTCGCCTCGGCTGTATACTTGCTGAGCAACCAGGTGGTAAAAAAGGTAATGTTCCTGCAGACACATGCCATGAGCGGCTACCCCGGTTTTGAAGAATGGCGAAAAGAACTTGAAAAGCTAGGCGTTGCAGACACCGAAATTGAGCCAGTGCCCGTTGCCGCAGGCACCACCAGCTTAAACACTCGCGTAGAGGCGCAAAATGCTGTAAAGCATGCCAAAAAAGTAGGTTACAAAAGTATAATAGTTGCAGCCTCCCCCTTTCAGCAGCCACGCGCTTTCATGACGGCAGTAACGGCTGTGCACGAGCATTATCCGGAGCTTAAAGTATACAGTTACCCTGGCAGAAACCTATCGTGGTGCGAAGAGGTAACACACTCGCAGGGCAAGGTGCACGGCACACGCGCCGAACTGATTGCCGGGGAGATGGAGCGCATTCGTAAGTATGGCGCCTTAGGCGACCTGGCAAAAGTAGGGGAGGTACTGGACTACCTGAACAGGAGAGAGTGCTGATTGTTAATTGCTGATTGTTGGTTGTTGGTTGTTGGTTGTTGAATGGTAGGATTGTTGCATCCCTACGAATAACCGACAATGAATAACGAACATCAACGCTCTGTGGCTGACAAGACGCAATATTTTGCGTCTCTACATTTCCAAATACGATATACGAATAACCAATAACAAACAACGAATAACTAAAAACCTAGTCTTCGTAAAAATCTATAATAGAACCAAAATACGCCTCGTCCCAACCTTCAGTAATATCCTCGTAGGCCTCGTCTGGGATGTTGCTGTGGCGAAGCTCTACGGAGGTGCCATACTTATGCGGATGCAGTTTAATAGTAACGATGGATGGTTCTTCCTGATCGCCGAAATACCACTGCTGCACGATCTTTTTGCCTTCCTCAAACTCCAGGTTCTTGCCAACAATGCTGCCCTCAAACAACTCAAACTCCGAGCCTGGCTCCGTTGTCATCACTGCTTTTTCCCCAGACCACAACTGTATGGTATTTGGGTTGGTCAGGGCAACGTATACTTCCTCAGGAGAAGCCGGCACGATGTAGTATTTCTTGTAATCTTTCATGTGGATGCAATGTGAATTTAAGCTGCAAGTTAGGTATTAAAGTATGCCGATGCACTATGGTTTCAACTACAGAGCAGAAAAGTATAATCCATCAGGCCTTCTGTGAGCTGTTGTCTGTTACCAGTGCCACGTACTCTTTGGGTGTCATGTTCTCGGATGCCTTGAAAACCCGCTGGAAAGTGGCCATGGAGTTAAAGCCTGAATCGAGGGCAATGCCGGCTATGGTCATGTTCCTGGTTTCGTGGCGGGCAAGGCGGCGCTTTACTTCGGCTATTCTGTAATCATTTACATACTCGCTGAAGCCTTTTTGCAGATGCTGGTTAAGCACAGCCGAAATAGTTTTAGGATGAACGTTGATGTGCTCGGCCAGTTTGTTGACGCTAAGTTCCGGGTCTAAGTATAGCCTGTCGGTTTCCATAGCCAGCTTTAGCGCCTGCTCACATTTTGTAACCAGGTGGTCGTCTATGCTTTCGAAGTATGATCCGGACTTTTTCTGAGCCTCTACCTGCACCACTTTAATGCGGTAAAAACCAGTTATGCCCAGCCAGTAAATAAACAAAACCTGTAGCACCTCGATAGGGTAGTAGTAGCTGCTTTGGTTGGCTTTAAAAATAACCGGATACACTGAGGTTATTACCCATGCTAAACCCCACACCAGGGTAAAAAAGTATAAAATACGCAGCCATTTCACAGGCACCTGCTCTTCGGGGTTCTGGTGGTGCAGCCATATTTCGCGACCGGCCAGCAGCAGGTAAAAGCAAAACACAACCACAGCCAGGTTGTCCGACAAGGTGTTGTGCCACATGTCCAGGTCGGCACTCCAGAGGCCCAGCACGGCACCCCGCTGGTTAAGTATGGCTACCAGAAGTATAAAAAGGCGCACCACAAACTGCAGTCCCACTACCCCGAAATGCTTGAAGAAAGTACGTTTGCCAAAGCCTTCGGGGTGCCTGAACGACCTGATATACAGGTATAGGCATGGACCCAGCGCAAAGATCAGCACATTCGGGAAGAGGCTGAAAAAGTAATTGAACGTGGTTGTGTCGGAGCTCCAGCTGAAAGTTTCCAGGCCGTTGTAGGCAAGTATAAGCACCAACAGGGCCAGGTAGTTCTTTTTCCCGGCTAAGCGTTCTTCAGGTTTCGAGAACAGCAGCACCAAACCAAGTATAAGCCCCTGCAGCGCGCCGAAAAGAATAATGATATCGAAAAGGCTTAAGTACATGTTTGCTTCCGGGTGTTGTGGTAATGGTTACTAATATAGAGATTTTGTTTTAAAAGGATTAGGGAGTTGATGAGATTTGTGTAGACACTGAGTTATAATTCTCAGCCGATGTTTTGCAGTTAAAAATTCTGACAATGATTGTCATCCCCCTACCCCCTACCTTCAAAGGGGGACTTTTTTCTGTAAATATTTATTAAAAATTACATGAACAGAGTGTCCCCCTTTGGAGGGGGGTAGGGGGATGATAAACATGAGTCATCCCGAACTTTGTAATGGGATGAAAAAGGGAAGCCTCCTGTTTTAGGGATATAGCTATATGTATCACCTAAAGACAGGAGGCTTCTATGTGTTCTGCTTCTAAAAACG
>NZ_JBYZMP010000020.1:0-40476 GCF_058216375.1 Pontibacter sp. GD7
TCCACCCTTGCAGCTTGCTAATCGGCTTCGCCAACTTGCCAATAAGGGACTTGCACCCTCTGGATAATCTGAGTATATTTCTAGAGAAATATGACTCGCGCCATGCTGGGCGCACACAAGATATATAAGCCATACTACGGCTACGCCTCGTTCGCCTTCTATACAAGCCGTGAGGCAGTTTAAAATACAACCCAATAGATGACAATTAACAAACTCAACAAGGACGACAAGCAAGAGGAACTATTAAAATATAGGGACTTGGTATTGGCGACAATTGACTATTTTCTTGATAATAAAATAATGCAAATAAAAACTGCAGACTTTGACTCTGATGAACATTACAAAGGGCTAAAGAAGCAAGCAGAAGAACACTTTCAAAAGGGCAGACTGACTAAACTAAAACAATGGTTTCGTGATTTAACAGAGATGCAAATTGAAACAGGAGATTTAAAGTTTAATAAGTATCTGCAAGAGAAGACAAGATATGACATCGATATTTTTAAATCTTACTATCAAAGGATTGACAAAATAATTGAAAAAGGTAGAATAACTTCCGATAACCAATTTTATGACGTTAATATTATGGTTGACCAACTTTGTCAAACCGAACTAGTTGACGAGGAAAGAGTTGAGGTATTGAATAAACTGTTGGGCGACTATGAACAAAGAAAATCCCGACAGACAAAAAAACCAAACGCATAACCATATATAGCAGTAAGGCTACGACAAATTCCTCGCCATCTGCTATACCACCCAGTTAGCGTGCATATAGAATTGACAATTTATAAAAGCTCACCTTTTCAATGTATTTGTTTGATTATTTAGGAGCTGTTTACTTTTGGCTGTATTTGCTTGCTTTAAGTATAATTAAAGGAAAGTCGTGGCCTTCTTTTTCTGAAGTTGTGAGCGGTAAGGGAAGACATGATGAGGAAAGTTTTGTTGATCTTAATGCATATGGCCTAAAATTAAAAATCGTCGGTGTTGTAGTAACAGGTATACTATTAAAGATATTTACCGAATTATAACATACTGCTCCAACCACAAAGCACAGCCCATACACTCCATGACCATCCGAGAAGCTCATACTTTTGACATCCCAGAAATACAGGTGGTGCGGCACTCTGTTAAGGAAAACATTTTATCAGACCCAAGCCTGGTGAAAGACCAACTCTGCGCCGAATACTTAACAGTTCGTGGTAAAGGATGGGTATGCGAAGTAGATGGCAAACTGACTGGCTTTGCCATAGTTGACCTTAAAGAAAACAATGTGTGGGCGCTTTTTCTCAGACCAGCATACGAAGGGTTTGGCATTGGCAAAAAGCTTCACGACACCATGTTAAACTGGTATTTCGGCCAAAAACAGGAAACCATCTGGCTTAGCACAGAATTCAACACCAGAGCCGAGAAATTTTACCGCAGGCAAGGCTGGCAAACAACAGGTCTGCATGGTCCAGACGAGATCAGGTTTGAGATGACTTATGAAAACTGGCTCAGCAAAAGAGCACACAAAGTATAAACCTTATAGGCGATTTACCCACCCCTAACCCCTCCCAAGAGGGGAATTTAGTTCGTGCATGTAATTTTCCTATCGGTAGTAGGGCCGCTTCAACCTAGTAAATTACACGGAAATAGCTGGGCCTCTGCTCCAGTTAAGTCAGAGACTCAACATTCACTCTAAGACACGAATCTGGAGATTCGCGCCAGAATAAGGTACAACTTAACATCACAATCCTAAAAGGGAGACACTAATCCACAAGTGCTCCCCTCCTGTTTTGGGGGTAGGGGCCCTCGACAAAAGGAGGGGCTGGGGGAGGTAAATCCCCTCTTGAGAGGGGTGCAGGGGTGTTTGTAACTACTGTCAGGTCTTCTACTCGTACCGCAACGACTCAATCGGATCGAGCTTAGATGCTTTGGATGCAGGGTAATAACCCGACAACACACCCACCACTACACAAATCGTGAGCCCTACAAAAACCCAGAGCCATGGCACAATAAATCCGCCTTCCCCGATCAATGAGGCGATGCCGTTACCCATCATAATGCCCAGGAATATACCAACCAGGCCGCCAAGTATACAAATTACAATGGCCTCGATCAGGAATTGCTGCCGAATCTGAAGTGCCGTGGCCCCAAGGGCCTTTCTTACACCTATCTCGCGGGTACGCTCATTAACCGACACCATCATGATGTTCATTAAACCAACCGAGGCGCCCAGTAAGGTAATAAAACCGATGATAAAGCCACCTACCTTCAGGTAACCCGATATCTCGTTCAGGCTCTGCAAAAGCGAGTCGCTTCTTCTTATCTCAAAAGATTCTTCCTGCCCTAAAGGATCCTGCCGCACGTTGCGCATGATACCGGTGGCCTCCCCCATTACATAATCTAGCTCTTCAGGTTTTGGTATAGCGGTTTTGATTGCGTAAGTTAGCTCTGTGCCCCCAACTGTGGGTATCTGCCGCCCTGTTTCCAATGGAATGATAATCCTGCGGTCGCTGCCGCCTCCCATGCTGCTGCCCTTAGACTCCAGTTGCCCAATTACCTTAAACCTGCGGCCCAGCATGGTGATGTACTGCCCATTAGGGTCCTGCTTTTTAAACAGCTTGTTTTTTATCTCACTGCCAATAATAGCCACATTAGAACCAAACTCATGCTCGAAACTAGAGAAACCCCTACCCGACTCCAGTACCAGGTTCTGTGTTTCCAGATAGTACTCGTCGCCGCCAACCACCGAAATGTTGGGATTGGTCTTGTCTGTTTCGCTTTTTACCACTGTGGCCCCCGAAATATTAGCCGATAAGCTAACTTTAGCATTGTCAGACATCAGCTCTTTATACTTGATGGCCTGCTCGTAGGTAATGTTTGGATATACCCTTTCGGTTCTTCCCTGCTGACCTCCCCTGCCGTTAAAGCCTTTTTTGCGTATGTCGAATGAGTTTGCACCTAAACTGGAGAATGTCTGGGTAAGGGAATATTTCATACTATCAACAGCCGTAAGTATACCTACCAATGACATAATGCCGATCGAAACGATCAGTCCGGTAAGTATAGTTCGCAACATGTTGGCATGGATGGCACGTAGGCCTTCCCGTATGTTCTCCAAAAGATTCATGAGTCCGGAAGTTTTTTTGTGCGCTTTTCCCTGATTTGTCGTTAAGTATAAAAAAGCGCTGCTTCTAAGTTAGCGTCTTTCTATGAAATAAGTATCAATTTTATACATTTGGTAATATTTTAAATACGAACCCGATGATTTTCCGTACCACGTTGCTTTTGATCACCCTATTTATACTTTCAGTATCGGCAAAAGCAAGCACCATACTTGTGCCCATGGACGAGGCGCAGAAAGATCATCTGAAATCGTATGGGCTGGCCTATTGGGTGCTAAGCAAAAATGTGCCCGTGGATTGGCTGCTGAACTACAGAGGCGGCAGCTTTGCCTTCAACCACATGCCGCAACTGGAAAATGAGCTGATCATTCGCGGCGTAAGCTACAATGTGATCTCGGATGCGCAGTACAACGGCATCCTGAATCAGATCAGCAACCCGGAAGCCAACATGGACATCATGAAGCTGGAGAAAGTACCGAAAGTTGCCGTATACACCCCTAAATCGAAAATGCCCTGGGATGATGCCGTAACGCTGGTACTGACCTATGCTGAAATACCGTATGACGTAATATATGACGAGGAAATAATGCAAGGCAACCTGCCAAAGTATGACTGGCTACACCTGCACCACGAAGATTTTACAGGCCAATACGGTAAGTTTTACGCCAGTTACCGCCATTACCCCTGGTACCAGGAGCAGCAGCGCGAGGCAGAAGAATCGGCGACAAAACTCGGGTTTAAAAAAGTATCGCAGTTAAAACTGGCTGTGGTAAACAAGATAAAGGAATTTTGTGCCGGCGGCGGTTTTCTGTTTGCCATGTGCTCTGCTACCGATACCTACGATATTGCCCTGGCAGCAGAAGGCGTGGACATAGTAGAAGCCATGTTCGACGGCGACGCGGCAGACCCTAATGCACAAAGTAAACTGGACTACGCTAAAACATTTGCTTTCAAGGACTTTAAGATATCCCGAAACCCGCTAGAGTATGAGTACTCCAACATCGATATGCAGCCACAGGAACGTCGTGTAACGGAGGCAAACGATTACTTTCAGCTGTTTACTTTCTCAGCCAAATGGGACCCCATCCCGACCATGCTAACACAGAACCACGCCAAAACTATTAAGGGTTTTATGGGGCAGACAACTGCCTTCCGTAAATCATTGGTTAAACCGGAAGTAGTGGTGATGGGAGAAAATAATGAATTGGGTGAGATACGCTACATGCACGGCACCTATGGCAAAGGCACCTGGACCTTCTATGGCGGCCACGACCCTGAGGATTACCAGCACCTGGTTGGCGAAGACCCCACCGATCTGGCCCTACATCCAAACTCTCCAGGTTACCGCCTAATCCTGAACAACATCCTCTTCCCGGCAGCTAAAAAGAAAAAACAAAAGACGTGATATAGTTATTGGTTGTTAGTTATTCGTTGTTCGAGAGTAGAGATGCAATAATGGTAATTAGTTGTTAGTTATTCGTTGCTCGTTGCTCTAGAGTTGTAGAGACGCAATATTTTGCGTCTTTTTGCTACGAAGTGGTAGGACTTGCTTGGTTGATCGAGAATCTGTAGAGACGCAATACCTTGCGTCTTGTTTGCTATAATGCTGAGACGCTCACAGGTCTGGAAGACGCTGTGAGGTCCGCCAGGCTGTTTATACTTTTGTATATACATTAACAGGTATCGCTGAAGCGGAAATTTCGCGCTGTTGCTGGCAAGACGCAAGGTATAGCGTCTCTACAATGTCAAAAATAAACGTACTTGCCTGTAGCAAACAAGACGCAAAATATTACGTCTCTACAAATCCAACAACGAATAACCAACAACCAATAACGATAATAAAGTCTCTACGATCGAAAAACGAACAACGATTAACGAACAACGAATATCAATGCATTCTGTCCGGACGTGGCTCCAGGTTGCGGATGATTTCGGCTTCTATCTTAAGCAGTTCTTTAAAGCGGGCATCTACAACTTCAGCAGGCATGTATTCTTTGGCTAGTTTCACGAAGCTTACATAATGGCCAGCTTCCGAAACCATCAGTTCGTAGTAGAACTTCTGCAGCTCCTCATCCTGGATATTTTTCCAGAGCAGTTTAAAGCGTTCGCAGCTGCGGGCCTCTATCAGGGCGTTTACAAGCAGGTGGTCCATTAGCTGGCGTTCGCGTTTGTCGCCTTTGCGGATGTGCTTGCTAAGCTGCACCACGTACTCGTCGGGGCGGTTACGGCCAAGGCCAAAACCACGCTTCTTCAGCTGCTCCAGTACGCGCTCAAAATGGCTCCATTCCTCGGCAACAAGATCAGTAAGCTCATCAACCAGCTTCGTTTTGTCGGGGTACTTCACTATAAGCGATATGGCAGAGGTCGCAGCTTTTTGCTCACAGTACGCGTGGTCTACCAGTATCTCTTCTATATTCTTCTCCGCAATATTCACCCACCTCGGGTCAGTAGGCAACTCCAGGCGAAGTATGGTTTTATTTGGTTGTAACTCAGACATAGTTGTATGTTGAATTGTTGAATGGTTGAATGGTTAAATTGTTGAATGGTTAAATTGTTGTTTGTATAAACCTAGATATTTTAATCCTCAGGTTATCACCGATCCAAAACAAGTACAGTTCCTAAAGCTTCACAGATCCACTAAAACCATTTAACAATTAAGCTTAAGCTTATTAATCAAAAAACATCCATTTAATGCCGAAAATGAAGCTGCGGCGCATGCCTGGGTAGTATGGGGTAACAAAGTAACCCGGCTCCCACAGTCCGTCGTTTACGTGGCTCATTTTCAGGAATACGTTCAGGGTTTTGATATCGGCATTGATAAAGACATCAATTACCGGGTAAGTTCTCAACTCGAAGTTGTTTTGCAGGTAGAACTGCTGTGTAACCGGCATGTAAGCATCCGCAAAATAACCGGTTGGCATATACGCTTGCACACCAAATTGTCCGTACAAGGCCTTCTTGAAAATAAAGCCCTGGTAGTATAACTTGGAGTCGATTACCCATTCTGGAATTCTAATTTTTGAGGCCTCATCGGTGTTGGTGTAGGCAGCAAAATTCTCGAAGTGTACCGGGCCAAAGTTTATGTGATGTTGGATATTTGCTCCCCAGAAACGCTGATTGCCGCTTAACTGCTCCGGTGCCGCCTGCTCGTTAAAGAAGATATAACGCTTGATGTTGGTATAATTTGCACCCAGCTTCACGTATTGCCTGTCTCCTATCTTACCCGCAAACCCAACTTCAGACCTGTCGATCACGGAGCTGTTAAAATTGTCGTTATCCCATCGGAAGTGGTTGCTGATCATAAACTCCTCCACCAGTGATGGTGAACGCAGCACACGCTCCTGCGAGGCATAAAAACCAGCGAGTTTGCCCTGGGCTTTCACACGGTAATCATTCGATATCTGGAACTCTCCGTCTACTTGCAACTCGACTTTATTCTCATAAAACAGGCGCAACTCACCACCCACAAACAGTTGGTTAAAAGCAGCGTCTTCACTTCGCCTTAACTCTGTTCTGGCTGCATTTCGTCGCACAAAGTCAAGCACGCTGTATTCCACGCTGGCATAACGGTATTTTAAATAAGCCTTGTAAAAAGAGATACTGCTGTTACCGGTAAACCCAAACTGATTTTGCACCTCAGAGTAGATCGTTCTGTCGGCTGTTCTAACACCGGTAAACAAGGTGTCCGGGTAAAACACCAGTCTGCTTGGTTCGCCATTAAACGTAAAGGAGTTATCGGAATACTCATCTGCCTGGCGGTACCAGTTGGTTGTGTTGTATAGCTTCAGGTTCTCGCCGGCAAGTTTGTAGATATTTGTCAGGTGCAGGCCGTTTCTCGACTCTTCCGTGGAGGCTTGTTGCAGGTTAATTTGCTCCCGCTCGTAGTCAAAAAGATCTTCAAACGAATCACTTGGGGCAGGCTGAATGCCGCCAGTTTCGATCTGCTCCACCTTCATGAAAGTATAGTTGAAGAACAGATCATACTTTTTGTTCTCGGAAGTATAGTGCGAGAAAGCCTTTACAGCCTGGTTGTCTATAAGACCCTCTCTACGCTGGGCCCCTAGCTGCTTGTTGGCAGAAAGTATGCGGTAGGCCACCCCTGCATTCCAGCGCGGGGTAATGTTACGGGCATAGATGCCTTCAAATACCTGCTCACCGCGCTGCCCCTGCACATAGTATAAATGCGAGTACGGCGAACGTGTATCGAAATAGTTGATAGTCTCAGGATCATAGGCATACCTGTCGAACACGTTTTTACCAAGCCTTACGCCAATTTTGCGTGGGATTCTGAAGAAAAGCGGTTTGGCAGCAGTACCCACATTGCCTAAATGCTGAAAATAAGCTGTGTCGTTGTACCAGAAACGCTCGTTGTGCATGTTTGTAATAGCCGTATCGATGCGGCTACGCTGCAAACGCCCTTCCAGCACATCGCGTTCGTAAAGCTGAAGCGTGGTTTTAGGGCTAAAAACAACTTTAGTCGTATCATCAATGATCTGCGCAGTAGCAACGCGGCCTGTCAACAGACAGCTTACAAGTATAAATCCGGCGAGTAACTTAATTTTCACAGTTCAAAATTAGTGATTTTAGCATAACAAGCATGCTACATCATTTTACTTAATGGGAAATGTAAAGCCTGAACGGCAGATACGATCTTAATATTCCAGCATTTGCCTCACATGGTCGAGTACCAGGTTGTCAAAAACAGCGGCGTATTTTATAAAGGAAACCTCAATGGGCAGGTAGAATAATGGCAGTGATTCTGTGACAGAGATTAGGGTTGGCGCTGCAAGTTTAACGGCATCTTTACTGGTGGTTATTATGCTGATTTCATTTGACTTATACTTTGCAGTAAAATCCTTTACTTCAAGCAGATCCTGGGTAGTATAATGATGGTGGTCCGGAAAAGTGAAGCTTTTTACAAGTTCGTAACCTGCCTGCCTCAGGTAGTCCTGTATCGGTTTGGGATTGGCGATGCCGGTAAGTAAAATAACTTTTTTAGTAACCTCCGTGGTTTCACCTATACGGACAGGATTGCCATACTTAAACGTGGAAAAAAATACGGGAGTGCCAGGTTTCGTATACTTTCTGATGCTGGAAGTATACTTTGCGATGGCGGTTTCGCTTAACTGCGCCGGACACTTGCTCACCACCACGGCATCTGCACGTTTGGCTCCATCTCTACTTTCGCGCAGCAAACCGGCCGGAAGTATAAAATCCTTAAAAAACGGACGTCCATAGTCTGTCAGCATGATCATCAGGGAAGGCTTAATGGCCCTGTGCTGCATGGCATCGTCCAGGATCACCACTTCTGTCTCAGGTCTCAGTTGTTTTAGGCGCTGCACACCCTCTACCCTTTTCTCGCACACAGCAACTGCAACATTGCCAAAGTCCTGGTGATACTGGTACGGCTCATCCCCAAGCTGTTGAGCTGTGGAAGTGGAGTCCGCAAGTATAAATCCGGTTGTCTGCCGCTTATAGCCCCGGCTTAATGTGGCAATTTTATACTTTTGGAGCAGGCGGAGCAAATACGCTACGTGCGGCGTTTTGCCCGTACCACCCACCGTCAGGTTGCCAACGGCAATAACTGGCAAGTCGAAAGCCGTGGCCGAAAGTATACTTTTATTGTATAGAAAATTGCGAAAGCCCGTAACAGCACCGTAAAGCAGCGAGAATGGCCAGAGCAGTAATTTCAGATATTTCACCATATCATTTTAGCTAAAGCAAAATTAGGATTAATTTTAAAGCCACACGCCAAAAAGAAATCGAAACTATGATCACAAGTATAAAAGACGTTACCAACCACCTGGAGCAACTGGCCCCGCTAAGTTACCAGGAAGGTTACGATAATGCCGGCCTGCTTACCGGTAACCCCGACGACGAAGTTCGGGCCGTGCTGATTGCCCTGGATTGTACTGAGGAGGTGGTGGACGATGCCATCAGCAAGGGCTGTAACCTGATCGTGGCACACCATCCCATTATCTTTAAAGGGCTAAAGTCGCTTACGGGTAAGAATTATGTGGAGCGCACAATCATCAAAGCCATCCAAAACAACATAGCCATTTACGCCAGCCACACAAACCTCGATAGCGTTGTAAATGGCGTAAACACCAAGATCGCCACAAAATTAGGCCTGCAAAAACAAAGGATACTGGTAAACAAACCACAAACCCTGATGCAGTTGGTAACCTTTGTACCCACAGAAAACACCGAGGCGGTTCTGGCGGGATTGCATGAAGCAGGCGCAGGCAACATTGGCGAATACAGTAACTGTAGTTTCCAGGTACAGGGCACCGGCAGGTTTCTGCCATCAAATAATGCCAACCCTAAAATTGGTGAGTGCGGTAAGCCTGAGCAGGTGCAAGAGAACCGGATAGAAGTAATTTTTCCGGCCTACCTGCAAGGCAAAGTATTGTCGGCACTTAAAGCGGCTCACCCTTACGAGGAAGTGGCGCATTACCTGTACAATCTCGAAAACCAGAACCAGGAGGTGGGCATCGGCGTGATCGGCGAACTGGAACAGGAACTAAGCGAGGCAGACTTTCTGGCTTACCTGAAAGAAAAGATGGAATTACAGGGACTGCGATATACTTCAGTGGGTAATAAAAATATAAAACACGTGGCTGTTTGTGGCGGCTCAGGCAGCTTTTTAATAAAAGACGCTTTACTCCAAGGCGCTGATGCACTGGTTACAGGCGATGTAAAATACCACGAGTTCTTCGATGCTGAGGGCCGTATGATGATCGCCGATATTGGCCATTACGAAAGCGAGGTATTTACAAAGGAGATTTTTTATGATACTATTTCCAAAAAGTTTACTAATTTTGCAGTCTATTTAACGAACGTAAACACAAACCCTGTCAGATACACTTTTTAATACATGGAAAGTACTGTAGCCAGTAAATTGGAAGCTTTACTTAAGCTTCAGAGCATCGATTCGCAGCTTGATGAGATTAGACGCGTTAGAGGTGACTTACCCGAAGAGGTTCAGGACCTGGAAGATGAGATTGAAGGCTATGAAGTGAGGGTTCGTAAGTTTGATGATGAGATTGCCGCATTAAACGATTCTATCGCGCAGCGCAAGCAGTCTATCAAAGACGCAGAAGGTCTTATCCGCAAGTATGAGGATCAGCAGCAGAATGTTCGCAACAACCGCGAGTACGATGCCATCACAAAAGAGATCGAACTTCAAAAACTGGAGATCCAGATCGCTGAAAAGAAGATAAAAGAGGCTCACTACCAGATCGAGCAGAAAAACAATGATATCGAAGGAACGAAGCACCGCCTTGATGAGCGCCGCAAAGACCTTGATAACAAAAAGCACGAACTGGAGCAGATCGTTTCTGAGAGCGAAGAAGAAGAAAACAAGCTGGAGCAGGAGCGCAAAGAAGCCGCCTCTAACATCGAGGACCGTTTGCTTAGCGCCTACACACGTATCCGTAAGAACGTGCGCAACGGCCTGGCAGTAGTTACTGTGAAGCGTGATGCATGTGGTGGTTGCTTCAACACCGTACCTCCTCAGCGTCAGGCTGACATTGCAGCACAGAAGAAAGTGATCGTATGTGAGCACTGCGGCCGTATTCTGGCTGGTGTTGAGCAGCGTGTATACTAACTAGTACCTTGAGCGTAAAACGCTTGCATATAATTTTAAAAAGGATGGCTCAACCCCATCCTTTTTTTTTGGCGCTTTGCGTGGTCCTGCTTTGCACCTTGCCCCTTCGTGCCCTCTCCGTTTATAATAAAACCACCCTGCATGCGCACCAGGAACTGCTAAAGCTAAAAGTAGATGCCGGAAGGCAGTATGCAAACCAGGAACTGCTCGCTAACCCCAACAACGCCGCCGCCCTGCTTGTCGCCAACTACGCCGACTTCCTGACGATCTGCATAGAACAGGACCCTGCTATGTTCGATGCCTTGATCCAAAGCCAGGAGAAAAGGCTAAGCCGCCTGGAAAACCTTAAAGAGAACACGCCCTGGAAAACCTATGCGCAGGCAGAAGTGAGAATGCAGCTAGGCATATGTAAGCTTTTGTTCGGCAATAAATTAGCAGCAGCCTGGGATATACGCCAGGCCTACCTTATTTATACTTCTGTGGCTAAACGTCACCCCGATTTTATACCCAACAAAAAAACGCTGGGCATGCTGCAGGTGCTTATCGGGTCGGTTCCGGATAACTACAAATGGTTTCTGAACATCATCGGGATGAAGGGAAGTATAAAAACAGGACTGGCCAACCTTAAGATCGCAGCTACACAAAGTAACCCGTTTCAGGCAGAGGCACAGGCCATGTATGCCATTACCCTGCACCTTGCAGACCAGAAACAGGAACAGCAGGCCATTAAAATCATTGAAAGCCTGACACAGCAGCACCCCGACAACCTGCTCTTTAGTTTTGCGGCCATGCACATGCTCAAGAAAACCAAACACGGCGAACAGGCGCTGAGGCATTTCAGTAACAGACCTACAGGCAACGAGTACCTTACTTTCCCATACCTGCAGCACATGGCCGCCGACCTCTACCTGTACCGCGGCGACTACGACAGATCGGTGGCGCACAACCAGGCATTTCTGAAACAGCACAACGGAAAACACTACCTGAAAGCAGCCCATTTTAAACTGCATCTGGCTTATTTGCTCAGTAACCATCAGCCGCAATCGCTTTGGTACTACAATAAAATCAGCGAGGTGGGCACCGATGAGATTGAAGAAGACAAGTATGCGGCAAAGTATACTTTGAAACAAGAAAAGCCCGTAAAACCGCTGCTGTTGGCCAGGCTGCAGTCGGATGGCGGGTATTACCTAGAAGCGCTCAGGTCGCTTAACCTGCTGGATACAACTCCGGTTTCACAGGCTGTGCAGGCTGAGTATACTTACCGGAAAGCGCGCGTTTACCATGGTTTGCAGGACACCGTGCAGGCAGTTAAGTTCTACAAAAATACTATTGCGGTATGTGGCGACAGCAATTTATACTTTGCCCCGCATGCGGCCTTGCAGTTAGGCTATCTTTACAAAGAGCAAAAGCAGGAATCGCTGGCCAAAGTATACTTTAAGAAAGCCATGAGTTACCGCGACCACGAATACAAGAACAGTATCGATGCGAAGGCGAAACTGGCACTCGCATCCTTATAGTAGTTTTACCAAGATGTTTACCACTACCATACAGGCAAACAAAATTCCCGTAACGCTGGAGGAATTCAGGTTAAAGGCGCTGGCATGGGCCGACCAGCACCCTTTGGTGGCATATTACAACCCGAACAACATCACTTACCCCCACAGTGGCTTTGAGCACCTTTTGGCTGTGTCTTCTGGCAAAAGCATTGAGATTGACCAGTTTGATGTGCTGCAAAGTATAAGGCAACAGCTGTCGCAACCACATGACCTTATCTGCGGTTTCCTGACGTATGATCTGAAGAACCAGGTAGAAAAACTCAGCAGTCAAAACGCGGACGTCATAGGTTTTCCAGTGGCAGCCTTCTTCCACCCAGAGGTATACTTATACTTTAACAATGGCAGCATAAGCATAAGCAGTTCAGGCATAAAACCAGAGGTTATACTTCAAGCCATACTTGCCACACCTGCCCCGGAAAGCTACCGCAAAGCGCCCCTGCAGATACAGCAGAAAGTATCCAGGGAAAAGTATAAAGCCAATGTGGAGAAGATCAAAGATCACATTCTGGAAGGCGATGTGTATGAGCTGAATTACTGCATGGAGTTTTATGCAGAAGATGCCGCTGTTGAACCCTTGCCCCTATACCTTGCTTTAAACACGGCTTCCCCCACTCCATTCTCCGGTTACCTGAAGTATAACGACCGTTACCTGATGTGCGCCTCGCCGGAGCGTTTTCTGAAAAAGGAAGGAACTAAGCTTATCTCGCAACCGATAAAAGGCACCATTCGCCGGGGCAATACACCAGAAGAGGATGCACAGCTACAGCACCAGCTACGGCATGACGAAAAGGAACTGGCAGAAAATATGATGATCGTGGACCTTGTGCGCAACGACCTGAGCCGCTCCTGCGCCATCGGAACCGTGCAGGTGGAGGAAATGTTCGGCATATACGGTTTCAGGCAGGTATCGCAGATGATCTCTACTGTAACCGGCGAACTTAAACCTGAAAATGACCTGGTAGACGCGTTGGCCGGCACCTTCCCGATGGGCAGCATGACCGGAGCACCCAAGATTAGCGCCATGCAGCTGATAGAAGACCTGGAAGACACCAAAAGAGGCTTATACTCCGGAACGTTTGGCTACATTACACCGGAAAACGACTGCGACTTTAACGTCGTGATCCGAAGTATCCAATACAATGCCACCACTAAATATCTGAATTTCATGGTAGGCAGCGCCATTACATATGATTCAGACCCGGAGAAGGAATATGAAGAGTGCTTGCTAAAAGCTAAGGCCATACTTAAAGTGTTGAATTTTGAATGAGTGGTTGAGTGAATGATTGAATAAAAGGGTTTAATACGAATTAACAATCTGACAATTAAACCATTTAGCAATAGTTACTCACTCGTTCACACATTCACTCACACAAAATTGATTAAAGCTGCCATTCTGTCACGGTTTTGAAGAGATTATAGTATATTTGCAGCAGTAAACGATTTAGCATGGATCCGATAGTAGATTTAGATTTTATAGATAGCCGCACGCCAGAAGAAGCTGCAGCTTGTGATACCACCCACATTACCCAGGAAACGCATACCGGCAAAAGCCGAAAACTATACATAGAGAGCTATGGTTGTGCCATGAATTTCTCTGACAGTGAGATCGTATCGTCGATCATGTTCGAGAACGGCTTCGACACTACCTCCGACATTGCACAGGCAGACCTTGTTTTCCTGAACACCTGCTCTATCCGTGAGAAGGCGGAGCAGACGGTACGCAATCGCCTGGGCCAGATCAACTACTTCAAAAAGAAGAAGCCGGATATGATGATTGGCGTGCTGGGCTGTATGGCGGAGCGTCTGAAAAAATCGCTGCTGGAGGAAGAAAAAATCGTTGACCTTGTGGTTGGACCGGACGCATACCGCGACCTGCCAAACCTGATAAACGAAGTAGACGGTGGCCAGAAAGCGGTTAACGTGTTGCTTTCGCGTGAAGAAACCTACGCAGACATCAACCCAATCCGTTTGAACAGCAACGGGGTAAGTGCCTTTATCTCCATCATGCGTGGTTGCGACAACATGTGCTCTTTCTGCGTGGTACCATTTACCCGTGGCCGTGAGCGTAGCCGCGATGCGCACTCTATCGTGCGTGAGGCGCAGGCTCTCGTTGACCAGGGCTATAAGGAGGTTACACTGCTGGGCCAGAACGTAGACTCGTACAAGTGGGCTTCTGAGGACGGTACAGAAAACGTGAACTTCGCGCAACTGCTAGAGATGGTAGCATTGGTGTCTCCGGAACTGCGCGTTCGCTTCTCCACTTCGCACCCGAAAGATATTACAGATGAGGTGTTGTATACTATAAAAAAGTATGACAACATCTGTAAATACATACACCTGCCAGTGCAAAGCGGTAACTCCAGAGTATTGGAGCTAATGAACCGTACTTATGACCGTGCGTGGTATATTAACCGTGTGGATGCAATCAGAGCCATACTTGGCGAGGACTGCGCCATTTCATCTGATATGATCGCTGGTTTCTGTACTGAAACGGAGGAAGAGCACCAGGATACGCTTACCCTGATGGATTACGTGCAGTACGACTATTCGTACATGTTCTTCTACTCTGAGCGCCCAGGCACACTGGCAGCCAGAAAACTGGTGGATGACATTCCGCTGGAGGTGAAGAAGCGTCGCCTGGATGAGATCATAAACAAGCAGCGCGAAACCTCGCTTAACCGCAATAAGCGCGATATAGGCAAGGTGCATAAAGTGCTGGTAGAAGGCACATCCAAGAAATCAGACGAGCAACTTAGCGGCCGCAATGACCAGAACAAAGTAGTGATCTTCGATAAGAAGCATTACAAAAAAGGCGACTACGTAAACGTGCTGGTACACGATTGCAGCGTAGGAACCCTGTTCGGGGAGGCGGTAGATTAATGTGTTAATTGTTTAATTTAATAATGTGCTGATCGAGTTACTTACTTTAATATTTAGGCACATTACTGAAATTAACACATCAGCACATTAAACACATTAACACATTAAATAACATGCGCAACATCGATATACAAAGTATAAAGCAGCGTTTTGGCATAATTGGCAACTCACCCTTGCTAAACCATGCCATACAGGTGGCGGCACAGGTGGCCCCTACCGAAATGACGGTGCTTATTACCGGTGAGAGCGGCAGTGGCAAAGAGTCGTTCTCCAAGATCATCCATCAGCTGAGCCCGCGCAAGCACGGCCAGTTTATTGCCATCAACTGCGGCGCCATACCAGAAGGCACCATCGACTCCGAGTTATTCGGCCATGAGAAGGGTTCTTTTACCGGGGCCACCGAAACACGTAAAGGATATTTTGAGGTAACGGATGGCGGTACCATTTTCCTGGATGAGATCGGCGAAATGCCACTTGGCACGCAGGCCCGCCTGCTGCGCGTACTGGAAAACGGCGAGTTTATCAAGGTAGGCTCATCCAAGGTTCAGAAGACAGATGTGCGTGTAGTGGCAGCTACCAACGTAAACCTGCTGCATGCTGTCGAGAAAGGTCGCTTCAGAGAGGATTTATACTATCGCCTGAACACGGTTCCGATCACAGTTCCCCCGCTTCGTGAGCGTGGCGACGACATTTACCTGCTCTTCCGGAAGTTTGCCGCAGATTTTTCGGAGAAGTATAAAGTTAAGCCGATAACACTGACACCCGATGCCGTACAGGAACTGCTAGCATTCAGATTTCCGGGCAACATCCGTCAGCTAAAGAATATTGTAGAGCAAATCTCGGTATTAGAGTATGACCGTGAGATCGACGCAAATAAACTGAGGCATTACCTGCCCCGCGAGCAAAGCAACCTGCCAGCTGTCCTAAGCAAAGAAGCCTCCTCATCGGAGCAGCACTTTTCTGAGCGCGACATACTTTACAAAGTGTTGTTCGACATGCGCCGGGATGTTTCTGAGCTGAAAAAACTGGTGTTCGAGATCATGACAAACCAGCATAACGAGCAGGAGCTGATCAAAGAGCACGGTCACCTGTTTGATGGCATCGAAACCGTAAACGGCAGAACAACCTACCAGCATCAGGAACCACAGCCCCAGGACGCCTTCTATCTTCCGGTTAAGCAGTCGCAGTACCAGGATTATGAAGAACAAAAAGTGGAGGACATTCCGCACGAAACAGAAGAAGAAAGCCTATCTTTAGAGGATAAAGAAAAAGAACTTATACTTAAAGCCCTGAAAAAGCACAACAACAAACGTAAGTATGCCGCTCAGGACCTGGGAATATCAGAAAGGACACTATACCGCAAACTAAAGCAGTATGACATTGAGGATTAGACAAAAAGCATGGTTGTTGTTATTGCCTGTACTGGTACTGGTATGCAACAGCTGCGGCATATATTCTTTCTCCGGGGCTACCTTGCCACCGGATGTGCGCACCATTTCCATTCAAAACTTTGAGAACAGTACCGGTGAGGGCCCTGCAAATCTTACCCAGCTGGTTACCAATAACTTTAAAACATTTTTCCAGCGCAACTCTAACCTGAACATAGTGCAGCGTGACGGAGATTTGCAATTGGAAGGACAGATTGTTAGTTTTACTTATACTCCTGCCGCCATTCAGCGTGAAGGTGTAAACGATATTGCTGGCTTGAACAGGCTTACACTGGGTATACAAGTGCGTTTCACTAATGCAAAGAGCCCTGATAAAAACTTTGACAGACTTTTCAGCATCTCACAGGATTTCCAGCAAGGGCGTGATGTTACACAGATCTCCCCGTCCGAAATCGACGCCATGACAGAACGCCTGGTGGTAGATGTTTTTAATAAAACTGTAGCAGACTGGTAGTTGCATACTATCACATAAAGTATCACTAACATTAAATGAACAAATCAGCTTTTCTTAAACTGATAAAACAGGTAGCGAACATCTCCGACCAGCAAACAGAAGAGCTGGAGAAGGTGGCCGCCACTTTTCCCTATTGCCAGACTGCCCATTTACTCCTAGCCAAATCTGCCTACGACAAAGGAAGTATGCTTTCCACGCAGCGTTTGCGCAAAGCATCCTCCTACGCCACTGATCGACAGCTTTTAAAACGTATTATTTATACTTCCACGGCGGCAGAGCCAGTATTTGAAGAAACAAAGCCTGCTGAAGTAGAAGCACAGAGCCCTCCTGCCCTGACCGAACAAACAATACCGGCCACTATACAGGATGAAGTAATACCAGAGCAGGTGACTGAAACCCCTGAATCAACTCCGTTTCTGGAAGAGGTGGCTGCAGAAGAAATTCCGGAAGAAGCAGTAACCCTTGAGACCGTTGAAATTGAAGCGGAGCCAGTAGCTGAACCTGTGCTGGCTGAAGAACAGGCACCGGAACCTCAGGACGAAGCGCAGCAAAGTATAGATTCGGAGCTTGCAATGTTGCTTACAATAAACAGCCTTAGTTCTTCTTTTACAGATTTGCTGGCCCAAAGACCCGACCCGGATCCGATTGCCGAGCAAAATGCCGAAGAAACTGAAACGGCTGTTTCAAACCACTTTCCCGAAACCGAAGAAGCGCTTGAGGTTCTGCAGGACGAGCCAGCTGTCATCAGGAATGCTGAAACAGAACTGGAAACCGACACGCCTGATGAGGATGCTGCGGAGGCAGAGATCAACTATACGTTAGATGAGATTGAGCGCCTGTATGCCGACGATGCCCTGGGTTACTGGATGTGCTCCAGCCGCATGGGTGAAGTGCTGCAAGTGAAGGACGAGTATACCCGACAGCGCCCTATTGGCTTCCACCCGGAGCTTATACTGGAGTACAGCAAGACGCATGAGCTTGAGAAAACAGCGCAAATATCGCAGCCTGACCTTAGCCAGCAACAAGACCTGATAGATCAGTTTCTGAAGCTTAATCCGAAGCTGAAGACCATGAACAACATCAAACTTAAGCCTGAGCCTCAGGAGGATCTGTCGCTGAAGAGTACCAAGATAAAGAAAGGAATGGCCTCCGAAAGCCTTGCCAACATCTTCATAAAACAAGGCAAGATCAAAAAAGCCATTAAAATATATGAGCAACTCATTTTGAAAAATCCGGAAAAAAAGAGTTACTTTGCTGAACAGATAGAAAAATTACAAAACGTAAGCTAATATGTACATCGCCCTTATCAGTATTATTGTATTCATTTGCGTGCTGCTTATTTTGGTTGTGTTGGCTCAGAATCCTAAAGGAGGCGGACTTTCAAGCCAGTTTGGCGGTAGCACCAGCCAGCTAATGGGTGTAAAGCGCACCGGAGACCTGCTGGAGAAACTAACCTGGGGCTTTGCCATAGCACTTGTGGTTCTAACACTGGGTACACACATGATGGTTGGCTCTGCAAACGAAGGAGACTCAATCAGAAGCATCAACGAAGAGCGTGCACGTCAGTCTAACATGCCGGCTACGCCATCTACGCTGCCAGGCACATCTGCTGATACAACAGCCGCTATACCTGGTGCCGCTGAGATACCAGCCATGATCGACACTGCAACTGAATAGAAAAAAGCTATTCCAGCATATACAAAGCCGGCTGATTGAGCCGGCTTTGCTTTTTTATACCATTTGCAATTAGTGTACTACCATCCGGGGTAGGTCGCACCACGTAGGCCTGTCAGTTTTTTTCTGTGGCCATACTTTATACTTCCTGAACTTAACGGCTGATATCCCGTATGCTAATGCCGTTGCACCGCCATCTAAAAGCAATCTCTGTCAGCCTGGTTCGCAAAAAAGTTCCCAAAGTCTGCCAAATTTTCCCTTACTGTCAGAAATGACAGCCACAAAAACTGAAAATATGGCCTGAAATGGCAGTATTAAGGCATTGGCACAGGAAATGATAGTACTCCACCGGTTATAAATCAAAACTTTAAACCATAAAAACTAAATAACATAACAAACTATGTCAATCAGCATTAAACCATTAGCAGACAGAGTAATTGTTGCTCCTGCTGCAGCAGAGGAAAAAACAAAGTCTGGTATCATCATTCCTGATACTGCTAAAGAGAAGCCGCAGCGTGGTGAGGTAGTAGCCGTTGGCGAGGGTAAAGTATCTGAGCAAGGTTCTTTAATGAAGCCGCAGGTTAAAGTTGGCGACCAGGTGTTGTATGGCAAGTACGCAGGTACTGAGATATCAGTAGACGGTAGCGATTACCTGATCATGCGCGAGTCTGATATTCTGGCGGTACTTTAATTCTAAATCCATTTTAAATATATTATCTAACTAGATATAACTATGGCTAAAAACATCACATTTGATGCCGACGCTCGTCACAAGATCAAGTCTGGCGTTGACAAACTGGCAAATGCTGTAAAAGTTACGTTAGGCCCTAAAGGCCGCAATGTTATCATCGACAAGAAGTTCGGTGCCCCTACTATCACAAAAGACGGTGTTTCTGTTGCGAAAGAGATCGAGCTGAAAGACGCTATCGAGAACATGGGTGCCCAGCTGGTGAAAGAGGTTGCCTCTAAAACTGCTGACCAGGCTGGTGACGGTACTACTACTGCCACTGTACTTGCACAGGCTATCTATACTGCCGGTATCAAGAACGTAGCCGCTGGTGCCAACCCAATGGACCTGAAGCGTGGTATCGACAAGGCGGTTCACGTTGTTGTTGAGAACCTGCGTGCTCAGTCTAAGAAGATCGAGAACTCTTCTGAGATCTCTCAGGTAGGTACAATCTCTGCCAACAACGATGCTGAGATCGGTAAAATGATCGCTGACGCAATGGACAAAGTTGGTAAAGACGGTGTAATCACTGTTGAAGAGGCAAAAGGCACTGAGACTGAGGTGAAGACTGTAGAAGGTATGCAGTTTGACCGTGGTTACCTGTCTCCATACTTCGTTACTAACGCGGAGAAAATGGAAGCTGAATTCGACAACCCTTACATCCTGATCTACGACAAGAAGGTTTCTACCATGAAGGAGCTTCTTCCTGTGCTTGAGCAAGTTGTTCAGACTGGTAAAGGCTTAGTGATTGTAGCTGAGGACGTAGACGGCGAGGCGCTTGCTACACTTGTAGTAAACAAACTGCGTGGCTCCCTGAAGATTGCAGCTGTGAAGGCTCCTGGCTTCGGCGACAGAAGAAAAGCAATGCTGGAGGATATCGCTATCCTGACTGGCGGTACTGTGATCTCAGAAGAGCGCGGTTACAAACTGGAAAACGCTAACCTTGACTACCTAGGTCAGGCTGAGAAAGTGATCATCGACAAAGACAACACTACCATCGTGAACGGTGCTGGCTCTAAAGATGACATCGTAGCTCGCGTAAACCAGATCAAAGCGCAGATGGAAACTACAACATCTGACTATGACAAAGAGAAGCTTCAGGAGCGTTTAGCGAAGCTTTCTGGCGGTGTGGCTATTCTTTACATCGGTGCTTCTACTGAAGTTGAGATGAAAGAGAAGAAAGACCGTGTAGATGACGCATTACACGCAACTCGCGCTGCTGTTGAGGAAGGTATCGTAGCTGGTGGTGGCGTTGCCCTTATCCGTGCTATCGAAGCGCTTAACAACGTTGACGTTGACAACGCAGACCAGCAGACAGGTGTACAGATCATCAAAACTGCACTGGAGGCTCCGCTTAGAACAATTGTTGCCAATGCTGGTGGCGAAGGTTCTGTAGTGGTTCAGGCTGTACGCGAAGGCAAGTCTGACTATGGTTACAATGCCCGCGAAGACAAGTATGAGAACATGTTTGCAGCTGGTATCATCGACCCAACTAAGGTAACGCGTCTTGCTCTTGAGAACGCTGCTTCTATCTCTGGCTTGCTTCTTACTACAGAGTGTGTAGTGTCTGAGGAGCCTTCTGAGGAAGCTGCTCCAATGGGCGGCGGCATGCCAGGTGGCATGGGCGGCATGGGCGGCATGATGTAATCAGATATCCCATACTATAAATAAGTAAAGCCCTTGTACCATACGGTGCAAGGGCTTTTGCTTTTAGCTTATACCTGCGCTATAGATCTTTTATTTTTATCGTAATGTCATGTGGCGCTACTTCATCGCCTCCAAAGTATGGGTATAACTGGTAGCCTGAACCAGTATTACTGCAGGCCCTTGGCATACTTACCGTAACCCCATTCACAGTAAAAATATACTGGTTGCCACTCAATAGCAATTCATACTTATAGGCTTTATTTAAATCCACTGTAGTCATCAGTTTGGAATAACGCACACCATTCGCATACACATAGGCTAAAACCTGTAAGCTGTTATTGTACCACCGCCAGCCAAAGCGCGCACTGTTTGTGTGGTGGGTACTGCCACAATCGGCCATGCCATAGAGTTTGTTTATGTCCAGTTGGTTATCCGGGTTGATACTTGTGTAGATGGCAGAGTTATCAAATACAGCCTCGAAAACCATTGAATTAGTGCGAAGGCTTTTAAACGGACTGCTGGTGCTGTGCTGTCCTTTCTTGATAACATAGGTAGTATAGCTTGTGTTTTTGCGCTTAGCCTCCTGCGACCCTGATGCGGTTAATGCTTCTTCTTTTGTCTGTTTTGTTGCAGGTGCCAACTCTTGTTGCTCATGCTTCTCACAAGAGGCAAGTATAAACAATGCCCCGCACAGCAACAGGGCTTTACAATAGTATAGATTAGTTCTCATATGTGTGATAGATTTGGAGGTGACTTCCTTTACAACATATCACTATACGAGCCTACATAATTTTACGGCAATTTATTTACGGAATTATACCATTTAATTACAACAGTTCTCTTATACTAATTCGGATATCGTGTGGTGCCACTTCGTCGCCGCCAAAGTATGGGTACAGCTGGTAGGCGTCTGTGTTGCCATTGCAACCCCTGGGTAAGGTAACCTGCTTCTCCCCTGCTTTAAACGTATACTTGCCATTCTCCAGCAGAAGCTCACAAACCAAGGGCTTGCCTAGTGCTGCCAATGCTAGAAACTCGGACTTTCGGCTGCCACCCTGGTAAGTATAAGCATGCAGCTCCAACCTGTTGCTGTTCCATCGCCAGCCAAAGCGGGCACTGTTTACCTGGTGGTGGGTGGAACAGTCGGACAGGCCGTAAAGCTTGTTTATATCGAACTGGTTTTCGGGTTTAGCGGAAGTATAAACAGCCGAACTGTCGAAGGTAACTTCGAAGCGCAGTTTTTGGGTATTTACCAACTTAAAACTGCTGTTAGACGAAGCGTGGGCGCCTTTCGGGATAACATAAACTACAGCAACCGGCTCTGGTGTGGCTTCAATCTCTGAAATATCGGTTGCTTCTGACAGCGATTGACAGGCAGCAAGAAAAGCAAAAAGCGAAAGCGAAGCCATTAAGCGGCCACTCTTCCTGAAATAAGTAAACATGGTAAAAGGGTAAAACTATGAAATAGGCAAAAACTTAAGTTACTAACTGGTTAATTCATAGTTTTATGGAGAAGGCTAAGTATAGCAAAACTACAAAATTTATTGTGCAAAAAAAGCCCCGGACTTTCATCCGGGGCTTAAATTTTTTATGTAAAAGAGAGTAGCTAAACTATACTTTCAAACTACATCTCTTCGGCGTTATTAGTGAATACCGTGCATCCACTTACGCATTAACGGAGTCAGCAATAAAGCTAAAACAGCGAATCCGAATGCCACATAGGCGATCTGCTCAAATACACCGGTGTATACTAAAAGCGACTCCATGCCTGACACCTCTGCCTCGCCGCTGCCGCTAACAGATGTTAACTTGGCGATGATACCTGCAATGTGGTGTGCAAATGAAGATGAAAGGAACCAGATACCCATGATAAAGGCTACGATCTTCTTAGGAGACAACTCTGTCACCTTAGAAAGGCCCACCGGCGAAATGAACAACTCACCGGTTGTGATGAACAGGTAACCCAGGATCAGGAACCAGATAGAAACACGGCCATCAGCATCAGCGAAGTTGGCGCTCCAGGCAAACACCAGGAAGCCTAAACCTAACTGCGCAATGCCCAATGCAAACTTAACCGGCGTGAAAGGGTTAATTCCTTTTCTGGAGAAGAACAGCCACATAGCTGAGAACGGAAGCGCAAACAACACGATAAAGAACGGGTTGATCGAGTTTGTCTGTGCCGCATTCATGAATGTCAGGTTTACGTTACGCTCGGCAAATAATGTAAGCGAAGAACCAGCCTGCTCGAAGAAAGACCAGAAAACCGTGATAAAGAACGTAAGCAGGATAACTACGATCAGGCGCTCACGCTCTACTTTGTCTACTTTAACGAGGTTATAGATCAGAACCAGTGCAATTATAGGCAACAGCACATAATACATGGCGTAGTCGATCAGGTGACCGTCAAAGTTTGTAGACCCTATGCCAGGCAGCTCCAGAATACCGTTGAAAAGCAGGATGCCGAAGATCGGCAGGGAAAGTACAGAAAGTATAGTTACCCATGCCCCCTTAGGTATACCGGCTACGCGCTCTTTAAGAGCCACAGGGTTTGGCGGCAAGCCATTGTCCCCGAAAACGCCGCTGCGGGCACCGTTCCAGAACATCAGCAGGCCAATTACCATACCTACACCGGCAGCGCCGAAGCCGTAGTGCCAGCCATAAGTATAGCCTAACCAACCGCAAACAAGCGGAGCCAGCATGGCGCCGATGTTAATGCCCATGTAAAAGATAGTGAAGCCGGCATCGCGTCTGGCATCGCCCTGCTTGTAAAGCGTACCAACCAGCGTTGAAATATTTGGCTTAAAGAAACCGTTACCCGCAATCAGGAGGGCCAGAGCGCCATAAAAGAACACAGGGTGCTCTACAGCAAGCGCAAAGTGACCGATCGCCATAAGCACGGCACCCAGCATAATGGCCTTACGGTAACCTAACAGCTTATCGGCCACCATACCACCAATTACCGGAGTGGCATAAACTAAGGCACCATAAGCTGCGTAAATACCAAATGCGACACTGTCACTAAATAAAAGGTCGTTAACCATGTATAATACCAACAAGGCACGCATACCATAGAAGCTGAAGCGCTCCCATAATTCTGCGAAGAACAGATAGAACAGTCCTTTCGGATGTCCAAACATTTCAGGCCCTGTTGGGTCAGCACCAATCGGAGCTGCATGCTCCGTTATTTTATCGGTGACGGTATGCTCTCTTAAAGACATAGATGTGATTTAGATAGTTGTTTTAATAATGTTGAGTTTACACAGAAGGTAAATATATCAGTTTAAAAGCACATCGGCAAATATTTTACGCTTCACCATAACATTGAATAAAGACCCGGCAATAATTGTATTGCACAATATTAAGGATTAACATTTTTTTATACTTTTGTACTGTAGTTGTGAACCAAACCGTTTAAAATCAAAACCCCAAAAAAATCAAATGAAAGAAACTGGATATAAATCTAAGGTTGGTCTGGATTATCTTGGAATTAAGGAGGCGAAAGAGGTGCTTTGGAACCTTGCCCCTGCAGAGCTTGTGGAAGAGGCAGTTAAAAATGGCGAAGGTGTGTTAACGGACACCGGCGCGTTAATGTGCGACACAGGCAAGTTTACCGGTCGTTCACCTAAAGACCGTTTTGTAGTAAAAGACGCTAAAACAGAGGATACTGTTTGGTGGGGTGATATAAACATTGCTTTCGACCCTGAAAAATTCGATCAGCTGCACGATAAGATGGTGCAGTTCCTGAAAGACAAAAAGCTTTATGTGCGCGACGCCTATGCAGGTGCACACCCTGACTACCGTCTTAACCTGCGCATCGTGAACACACAGGCATGGCAGAACCTTTTCTGCAACAACATGTTCCTGCGCCTTACCAACGAAGAGATAGACAACCACAACCCGGAGTTCACAATTATCTGTGCGCCTGAGTTTGAGGCTGACCCTGAAGTAGACGGCACACGCCAGTCAAACTTCGCTATCATCAACTTCACTAAAAACATGATCCTGATCGGCGGCACAGGCTATGCCGGCGAAATGAAGAAAGGTATCTTCGGTGTACTAAACTACATCCTGCCTCAGGAGCGTAACACGTTGTCTATGCACTGCTCTGCCAACGTAGGCAAAGACGGCGACACCGCCATTTTCTTCGGCCTTTCAGGCACAGGCAAAACCACACTTTCTGCAGACCCTAACCGTGGCCTGATCGGTGACGACGAGCACGGCTGGACAGCAGACAGCGTGTTTAACTTTGAAGGCGGCTGCTATGCCAAGGTTATCGACCTTACACGCGAGAAAGAGCCACAGATCTGGGATGCCATTAAGTTTGGCGCTATTGTGGAGAACACCCGCTTTGTAGAGGGCACGCGCACTGTAGATTACACAAACAACTCCGTAACAGAGAACACACGTACGGCCTACCCTATCTACCACATCGATAATGCCATCGAGCCATCTAGAGCCGATATCCCTAAGAATATCTTCTTCCTGACGGCAGATGCTTTCGGTGTATTGCCTCCGATCTCTAAGCTGAACTCCAGCCAGGCTATGTACCACTTCATTTCAGGTTATACTGCAAAGGTGGCCGGTACTGAGGTTGGCGTAACTGAGCCTCAGACAACATTCTCTGCCTGCTTTGGCGCGGCTTTCTTACCGTTGCACCCAACCAAGTATGCCGAAATGCTGGGCAAGAAAATGGAAGAGAATAACGTGAACGTGTGGCTGGTAAACACTGGCTGGACAGGTGGTCCTTATGGTGTAGGCTCTCGTATGAAGCTGCCTTACACGCGTGCCATGATCACGGCTGCCCTGAACGGAGAGCTTGACAACGTGAAGTATACCAAGCATCCGATCTTCGGTGTTGAGATGCCAAACACTTGCCCTAATGTGCCAGACGAGATCCTGAACCCTCGCAACACATGGGCCAATAAAGAAGAGTATGATGCAAAGGCAACAGACCTTGCTTCCAAATTCGTGAAAAACTTCCAGAAGTATGCAGACTATGCAAACGACGAAATCCTGGCAGGTGCTCCGAATGTAGAAGTAACGGCTTAAGTTGCTCTGCAGATCTAATTACAAAAAGCCTCTTTGCCTTGCGCAGAGAGGCTTTTTCTTTGAGCATTACCATGTGATCCAATACTTTCGTATATTGATAGGGCCGGCAGTAAATATGACTGAATGTACTGCCTTAACTTAAATACATTTGCGAAACATACACTTCTACAGCACAACAATTAAACCATACCTTAAAGTGCATTTATTCTATACCCCAGACATATCAAACGATACTTACACGCTCACAGAAGAGGAATCGAAGCACTGCACACGTGTTTTGCGTTTGCACCACGGCGATACGGTTTACCTGGTGGATGGTGTCGGCGGTTTGTACACGGCCATTATCCAGGATGCGAATAATAAAAAATGCAAGCTGCAGGTAATAGACAAACAAATAGAGTATGGGAAACTGCCATACTACTCGCACATCGCCGTAGCGCCTACCAAAAACATCGACAGGATCGAGTGGTTTGTTGAGAAAGCGGTTGAGATTGGTGTAAGTGAGATCACGTTTCTGCTTTGTGAGCATTCTGAGCGTAGGCAACTGCGCTTAGACAGGCTTGAGAAAATAGCCGTGAGTGCCATGAAGCAGTCACAGAAGGGGTATTTGCCTTTACTGAACGACCTTACCCCCTATCACAAGTTTATAAAAAGAACACTGCCTGGCTCTACCTTTATAGCCCACCTGGAGGATGATGCCACTAGAAGTATAAAAGACCATTACGTATTCGGACAGCCACATTGTATACTAATTGGGCCGGAAGGAGATTTTTCACCGGAAGAGATAAAGGCCGCGTATGATGCTGGTATAAAGCCTGTTACTTTGGGCAAGAGCAGATTGCGTACCGAAACGGCAGCCTTGGTGGCTTGCCATTCGTTAAATGTACTGCACGACCTTTTTGCGCCGTTATAGTATAAACAGACACACTACTCCTACTGCCTCATGCTGAAAAAACACATACTTATACTTGTAGCCATACTTTTTTGCTGGAGTACCGCCATAGCCCAGATGCACAGCTTCAGGATAGCGAAGCTGAAGTATAATGGTGGCGGCGACTGGTATGCGAACAAGACCTCCCTCCCAAACCTTATCAGGTTTTGCAATCAGAACCTGAACATGAACATTGCCCCGGAAGAGGCTGTGGTGGAAGTGGGCAGTCCAGAGCTTTTCGGATACCCGTTCGTGCACATGACGGGCCACGGCAATGTTGTTTTTTCGGAGGCGGAGGCGCAAAACCTGCGTAAGTACCTGTTAAGCGGTGGTTTCCTGCACATCGACGATAACTATGGTCTTGATAAATACATTCGGAAAGAGATGAAGAAGGTGTTTCCGGAGTATGAGTTTGTGGAGTTACCCTATGACCATCCGATCTACAGGCAGAAATTTAACTTTACGAGTGGCTTGCCAAAAATACATGAGCACGACAACAAACCACCTCAAGGCTTCGGGATAATCCATAAAGGCCGGTTAGTATGCTTTTATACTTACGAAACCGACCTGGGCAATGGCTGGGAGGACCAGGAAGTGCACAACGACCCGGAACATATACGCCAGCAGGCCCTGCGCATGGGGGCCAATATCATAACGTATGCCATAACGCACGGCGACGGACTGCAGTAAATTACTCAGTAGCCTGTTATCGCTTTATACAAAACACTCAAAAACCATAGCACTGCAAACATAATTCGCTATATTAGGTTTCCAAACTTAATATTCTGCTAATGCTTTTACATGCTATCTGGTCAGGTATAACATTACTGTTTGAAAGCAGGCCTAAAAAGAAACTAAGACGTGAAATCCTCTCCTATTACAAAAGTATCCCAGCACAGGATATAGATCCCCATAAAAAGGAAGCACTCGAATTTCTGTCTGATCACAAACTGCATGTTTTCCCTCATAACTTTATCAAAAAGTATAAAAGGAACCGGGTAGCGGTACATACTGATGAGGTTACAGGCTTGAAATACGTGCTGCATGATGGTAAAAGACTATACTTTAAGAGAAACTGGAGTGCGCGTAAGATCAGGCGTAACTATAATTTCCTTTTGCTGGAACAAGACCCACTTTCACCACACAGGTACCTTACGGATAGTTTTACAGTAAACCACGGGGATGTTGTAGTTGATGCCGGTGCTGCCGAAGGCAACTTCGCCCTAAGTATAATTGAAAAGGCAGAAAAGCTTTATCTCTTCGAAACGGACACAGAATGGATTGAAGCCTTAGAGGCGACCTTTAAACCATGGAGAAACAAGGTTGAGATAATTAACCGGTTTGTCAGCAATTTTAACGACGAGGAACACGTTTCGCTGGATCAGTTTTTCCAAAATAAAAGCAGCGTGGATTTTATAAAGGCGGATATTGAAGGCGCAGAGTCAGACTTCCTTCAAGGCAGCAGCTCCATCTTATCTGCTAACAAAAACCTGAAGATCGCCATCACCACTTACCATAAACAAAAAGATGAAGTGGAGCTGAACGCTGTGCTACAGAAGTATGGCTTCTCAACCTCGTTCACGAATGGCTACATGCTGTTTCCTCATTACGAGCCTCTAAAACCGCCATACTTCCGCCGAGGCTTGCTTAGAGCAACAAAGCAAAGCCAGTAGTAAGACGTATCAAAAAAGCGAGCAATATTGTGCCAATGAGGCTCTGAGAACTTCTTAAATCATTTTCGCCAATTACCTGAACTCCCCATTAAGGACTCAACAACTAACAGTTTAATCCTTTAAGGAAGGCAAATCGGATCACGGTTGTTAACTCAAGTTGCGATCTATCCAGGCAGGTGTAGAAACACCCCTGTGCCCCCCTCAAGAGCAGGGTCGTTTCATTCTAAGAAAAATTGTCCCCTTGAGGACAACCTAAAGCGTGAGCTTTAGAGTTGCGAGCAATGCTCTACAGGGGTGTAAAGCCAGTTGGAAGGGCCTTTCGTAAAAAGCTAACTCCCCTCAAGGGGAGAATTGATACCTTACTATATTAAAAGCCAAGGTGCAAATATTTAGAATGAAACGGCCCTGCTCTTGAGAGGGGCGCAGGGTGTGTTTCTACACCTGCCTGGTTTATCATACATAACAACCTGATTTAGTTATACTTCCTCCTAAAGATCTCGCTAAGTATAAAGGCGTCTTTAACCGTAGCAGGGTTACGCAGCATTCTGGCATAACGGCTTTCTGGCACATGCTGCTCCTGTGCGTAGGCTGTAAAAACAGGCTGGCGTCTTTCCTGGGCACGTTTCTGTGCTTCCTTTGCCTCTAATTTCTTCTCCCACGACAGGATCTTCGGGGCTGTATTCTCATAACTTTTATACTTTGGGGCAACCTCCTCGGCAATTATAACCGGCGGTAAGGTTTCCTTTACCTTCTCCTTTGCAGTTTCATACTCAGCCTTGGCTTTTTCAGCTTTGGGTTGCAACTCACGCAGAATATCCTCAAAAGAGGTGGCAGGCCTTTGGGGCTGTCTCGGATGGTTAGGCTGCCGCTGTTCTTCATCCTCCCGCTCATTCGGGGGCTGGAATGCCTTACGCCACTGCATAAAAAGGAAATATGCCACGGCGGCTAGTATGTAAAGTATAAACTGAATATCATCCATGATGCTGTGCTGGTAGCTTTATCAAATATATACTTTTATACGTGAATTAAAAACTGCAAACATTGCTTATTAAAGTTGGGGTCAGCGTGTAAACACGCCTTATTTTTATACTTCAAATGATAAAATGGAACCGTTAATTAAGAAAATTACCTTACTTTTGAAGTTAGAACAGAAGAGATTCCGCGAACGCGAATGCAAGTATCAAGATTAGAAATTAAGGGATTCAAGAGTTTCGGTGACCGTGTTGTGATCAATTTCGACAACGGGATCACCGGCATTGTAGGTCCGAACGGCTGCGGCAAGTCTAATATCGTAGATGCCATACGCTGGGTACTGGGTGAGCAGAAAACACGTAACCTCCGCTCCGACAAGATGGAAAACGTGATCTTTAACGGCTCTAAAACCCGCAAGCCAACTCAGATGGCGGAGGTATCCATCACCTTCGACAATAACCGTGGCATACTGCCAACAGAGTATTCACAAGTAACCGTAACCCGAAAGTATTTCCGAAACGGCGACAGCGAGTACATGCTCAATGGAGTTACCTGCCGCTTAAAGGATATCAATGAGTTGTTCCTAGACACAGGTATCGGCTCCGACAGCTATGCCATTATAGAATTGAAGATGGTGGATGAGATCCTGAACGACAAGGAGAACTCCCGCCGCCTGTTATTTGAGGAGGCTGCCGGTATCTCCAAATTCAGGGTGCGTAAAAAGCAAACGCTTAAAAAACTGGAGGAAACGGACGCCGACCTGGAACGTGTGGAGGATGTTCTATTCGAGATCGGGAAGAATATGAAAACACTGGAAAGGCAAGCCAGACAAGCCATTAAGTATTTCCAGTTAAAGGAAGACTACAAGAAACATAGCCTTGAATATGCACGTCGCAACATCTCGCAATACCAAAACACCCTGGAGCGCCTGCAGCAGGACGTGCAAAATGAAACCGAGCTGAAAGAAGGCTATGTAATGGCCGTAACAGAGGCTGAAGACGCCATTGCAGACCAGAAAGAAGAGCTGAACCGAACGCAGCAGGAGCTGGTCGAAAGCCAGAAAACCATGCAGATGCAAACGGCAAAGCTGCGCCAGCTGGAAAACGACATTAAGCTGAAGGCAGAGCGTAGCAATTTCCTGAAAGAGCGCATGCAGCAACTGCGCCAGCAAATTGGCCAAGACTCAGCTAACCTGGAACATACCCAGCAAAGCATCCTGGAGTTGAGGGATGAGTTACTGGAAGTGCAGGAAATGTACGCAGACTCGGAAGAGCAAATGGCAGCCGTAAAAGAGCAGTTGCAGGAAGCCAACGAGCAAAAAACAGAATTGCAGGAATCCTATCAGGCACTTGTACAAAAGCATAAGAACAAGCAAAACGAAGTATACCAGCTCAGCAAGTCACTGGAGATTGGTCAGGTCCAGATACAGAATATCAACCAGGAACTGGAACGCCTTCAGAGTCAGCAGTTGAATGCTGATGAAGATGGCCGCTTACTTCAGGAACAGCTGCAGGATGCACAACAGGTACTGGAAGAGAATACTTCGGAACTGGTAAGGCTGCAAGCCCATGAGGAAACGCTGTCCCAGCAGATAGAAACAACAGAAAACACCATTGAGGCGCTGAAGAATGAGCTCGTTGAGCTTAACAGAACCCTGGACTCAAGGCAAAACCAGTACAACCTCACCAAATCGCTGGTAGAGAACATGGAAGGTTTCCCGGAGGCGATCAAGTTCCTGAGCAAGTCTGACAGCTGGGCCAAACCAGCCCCTCTCCTGTCCGATATACTTGCGTGTGAGCCTGAGTATAAACCTCTTATTGAGAGTTACCTGGAGCAATACATGAACTACTTTGTAGTGGATGAGCTGCAGGATGCCATTGAGGCTGTAAACCTTCTTAAAACCGAAAACAAAGGCCGCGCAAATTTCATTATACTTTCTGAGATAGAGGAACTGGAGCCAACTGCTACCTTTAGCGAAGGTAAACTTAAGGCAGCCTACGAGGTGGTTACCGCTGATAAAAAGTATAGCAGCCTGATGAAGTATATGCTGCGAAACGTGTACATCAGCGACGACTCTGAAGATGAGCTTTACGGCAGCGATTACAAGACTATTATACTAAAGGATGGCAGCGCGATCCGGAAGCCTTTGAGTCTGTCCGGAGGTTCGGTTGGTGTATTTGATGGTAACCGCCTGGGTCGCAAGCAGAACCTGGAGAAGCTGGAAACAGAAGTTGCTGCCCTACAGGAACAAGTAGAGTTGCTGCAAAGCCGCATCAATACGCAAAACCAGATCCTGCAGAATCATCGCAACGAGTCTAAGAAAGAAACCATCAGGCAACTGGAGAAAGATATTGCCAAAATGCAGCAAGACCTGCTTACGGTGCGCATCAAGTATGAGCAGTACCAGCAAAACCTGAAGAATTTCGATCAGAAGCGTGACGAATTGCATGAGCGACTTGCCGAATTGCGCGAGCAAAGCCTGGAGGTATCTCCGCAGGCCGAGGCCGACATGCAGGAGCTAAAGCAACTGGAAGAAGAGATTGCCCGTTTTGCCCAGCAACTGGAACAACATCAGGAGCAGATCACGGTTATTTCTGGAAGCTATAACCAGGAAAATATACAGTTCCACCAGCTTAAGAACAGGTTTAACTCCTTACAACAGGAAATCGGTTACAAGCAAAAGTCTGTCGAGACAAACCAGGAGCGCATCAATAATTTAAAAAGCGAGCTTGCCAGAGCCGAAGAAGAAACTGTAGAATCTACAGCCTTTATGGAGGAGAACGAGGCCATTGTGCAGACGATGACCGAGGCACGCTATGAGTTTGGGCAGCAGCTGGAAGAAATTGAGAAGAAGTATTTCAGCCTGCGTGGTGAGCTGGATGAGAAAGAAAAAACCATCCGTGACCTACAGCGCAGACGCCAAAACTCCGATGAGCTGTTAATGCGCATGCAACAGACCATGAACGATACCAAAATAAAACTGGTGTCTATTCAGGAACGCCTGGCTGCCGAGTTTAACATCTCCACAGAAGAATTTGCCGCTGCCCCACCAGAGACAGATGAGTTGATTCCGTTAACGGACGATGAACTAAACGGGCACATTGCTTCTGTTAAGTCTGCTTTAGACAAAATGGGACCGGTAAATGCCATGGCAGCGGAGGCTTACGCTGAGATCGAAGAGCGCAATAAGTTCATCACTGAGCAACGCGACGACCTGGTAAATGCCAAGAACACCCTCATCGATACCATTAATGAGATAGACACGGTGGCGAAGGAGAAATTCATGGAGTCGTTTGAGCAGATCAAAGAGAACTTCAAGAATGTGTTCCGCAGCCTGTTTACCGAAGAAGACAACTGCGACCTGGTAGTTTCTGACCCGAAAAACCCGCTTGAGTCTAAGATCGAGATCATGGCTCAGCCAAAAGGCAAACGTCCGCTCACGATCAATCAGCTTTCGGGTGGTGAGAAAACGCTTACGGCTATATCGCTTCTGTTTGCGATCTACCTTCTTAAGCCAGCACCGTTCTGTATCTTCGATGAGGTTGACGCGCCTTTGGATGATGCCAACATTGACAAGTTCAATAACATTATCCGCAAGTTCTCAGGCGACTCGCAGTTTATAGTGGTTACGCACAACAAGCGCACCATGGCCTCTACCGACGTAATGTATGGCATTACCATGATAGAGGCCGGTATTTCCAGAGTAATACCAGTAGATCTGCGCCAGATCGCGTAACCTGCATACTAAAAGATCAAAAGAGGGAACCGCAAGTTTTGTGGCTCCCTCTTTTTTTGTTAATGTGTTTGGATCAGAGTTTTCTGAATTAGTGGGTGTGTTTACACCTGCTTGATTTATATATCGCAACTTGAGTTAAGTAAATTGCTGGGACTTTTTTTTCCAGATACGATTGACACACCCCTACCCCTCTCTTTGAAGAGGGCCCCTACCCCCAGAGGGGAATTTACACTGCCTGGCCCCCACTTAATCCCCAGGGCCGTTTCATTCTACTATTTTCTGGCGCGAATATCCAGATTCGTGACTAACAGATAATGTTGAGTCTCCGACTCAACTGGCTTGGAAAGCCAAATAAGCGCTTTGAGTTCAAGACAACTTACAACCAAAGCAGGTATTTTATTAGAATGAAACGGCCCTGCCTTAACCCCTACTTGTCAAAGGCTACGCTTACGACACAAATTTACTTTCGCTGTTATTTCTGCCGCGAGTTTTCAACTCGTGGCTAATTATATGGCAAGCTTTCAGCTTGCGTAGGTATGCAAAGTATAAAAAGCGACTCACGCAAGCTGAAAGCTTGCCCACATGGACAACCACGAGTTGAAAACTCGCGGTATACAGAGTATGTTATACTTGTGTCTTAACAGAAGCCTTTGACAAGGAGGGGATAAAGAAGAGGTTTGACCCAATGCCTGAGATTTAAGGCAGCAGCTCTTTCGGAATTGCAATCCGAAAGCAAACTAATGTCAGGATTTATAATCCACTTTATCATCAGTTTCGCTTTAGCATTGCTTCGAGGAGTTAAGTCGGATTACAAATCCCGAAGAGCAAAAAGCGTGGACAAGGAGTTTAGAATTAGCTTTATATAATTCTTAAATTGACGAAATTGTGTCGTGGACTGTTCCTACGAGTTTTAATTTTTTTAGAATGGATGGGTGGTCTTGCCAAGATTACAAAAGTATAAAAAGTCTTATCCTTCTATCTCCTTTAGCACTTTCTTTGGCAACTTAGCCTTAACCAGTTCATAAGACTGCTTAACATAAGATTTCCACTCAGAATCACTTAAAATACCCCACTCCTGTACACTAACCCATTTGTTACGAGCCATGTATGGCGCAGGTACGATACCCGGCATCGATACCAGCTTATCAAACTGCTCATCCAGCACTTTAAACGATACAGCATGTGGTGGATCTATACTTGTAACACAGAACATTTTAGCGCCTACCAAAAAGCATAGGTCAGCTCCCCATTTTATGTCCTCAGTAGTCCCTTTTAGGCTCAGACAAAGATCACGTAGCTCCTCAATATTCATCTCTTAAGTATGCTGATTTTGTAGTGTGTCAATCGTATAGTATGAGTCTGTTTAATGATTGTTTAATCCTACTCGGCTAACCTTTATGCAGGTCTTCAACTGCAAGTATAAAATGCTAATGCTTTTCAATTATTGGTGAAAACACCAACTGTGGCAGGTTCATACTTTTATAACAAAACAATAGACAAGGGCACTGGTAATTAACTCATTACCACATTACACCCTACCTAACCCCCAACTCAGGGTATTTGGCAGTTTTAGTTCTGTAAAAATCCATGATCGCTTCAATGTCAGCCTCTACGTCGCCGGTAGGTATAAACGCAGGACCAACGCCAGCCTCTTTTTTCGCGTAATCCAGGTAACCAAGTACAATAGGAACACCTGCTCCCAGTGCAACATAGTAGAAACCGCGCCTCCAGCGGGGCTGGTATTTACGCGTACCTTCCGGAGTTACAAGCACGCACATATCACCGGGTGTTTCCTCAAATATCCGTATCATGGCGTCCACCATTTTGGTATTTTTGGATCGATCAATAGGCAAGGCACCCATGGCTTTTAGAATACCACCGAACGGAAAGCCCATGAACTCTTTTTTGATGGTAAAACGAATGGGGGCATCCATGAGGTAAAAAGCGGCGCGGGCAAATATAAAGTCCCAGTTACTGGTGTGTGGTGCAGCCACCATTACGCACCTGCGAAGTTCAGGGGCTAAAGTACCATTAAGTTTCCAGCCGGCAACTTTAAAGAGCAGTTTAGAGAGTAATTTTCCTAGCATGTAAATATTTGAGTGTTTTGCCCGGGCAAAGGTACAGCCATTGAGCGACAAAACGCATAATTACATACAATTTACCATACTTACAAAGCCCTTTTGATTACGTGGGCTTTTTTACGCAATAAATAAGCCTGAATCCCCACCCCGATCAAAGGCCCGATAGAAGTATACTTTCTATCCCGCAGCACCTGCTGAAAATACCGGACGCTAAGCGTAGGTTCTATTGAAAACTTTTCGTTGAAAAAGTATGCGTAACCAACACCAACAGTTCCTTCTAGTAAGTTAAATTTATCGCTTTTTGAAAAATTAAGAAGGCCGGGCGCAATTGATATTTCACCAAAAATGCCGTTATCCAGGTAATACCTCGTAAATGGCCCAAGCAGCATAAAGGTACGGTTGTCAGGAAGTTCCATCTCGTCCGTCTCAATCTTCTGACTACCATAATCCAATGTCATCACCAGCCCCACTACCCAGTCATGTCTGACGAAGTAACCGTTCTTGGCATTTAAGATTACATTGATATTGGTGCCATTCAGGGTTTGGGGCGCCGCAGAGATCTGATCGGTGGTTTTATAGGCAGATGCATTAAGGGTGCCACCCAATAAAATTGAGCCCTGTTTTACTTTTGCTTTTATTAAAAAGCTTTCGTTTTCTTGTGCTATGGAAATGAAGGGAAGAAAAAAGAGCAGTAATAAAATTTTACGCATAGTATAAGGGTTTTAGGACATACTACCCCTATTCTACGTAATTTTACCTTTATAAAGTTGAATATATTCCATAAAAATATGTTTTAACTTGAATATTATGTTTAAGCACTAATGTTTATTCATCAATTGCTTAATGTTCCGCTCCAGTTTTAAAGTATACTCATACCCGATCCTAAAGAGTTCATCTGCTTTTCTGAAGTTGGTAAGCCTGTAGTATTTCAGTTCCGGAGGCTCAATTAGCAAGTCGCATAAGTGCATGCGCAGCTTCACATTGTTGTTTATCCCCAGCAGCAATGTCCGCTCCACCATGGATCTGAGCGTGGTGATCTGCGCCTGATGATTGATCGGGTTAACGTGTACCGCAATTTTAATATCACAGTTCGTATGCAGTGGCTCAACAGGCATGTTGTTTAGCAGCCCTCCATCGTTTAACAGCTTCCCGTTAAACTGAATAGGATGATAAAGTATAGGCACAGCCGACGAAGCCAGCAATGGCTTTATCAACTCGCCGGATGAAAAGTATGCCGTAACCCCTTCGTTCATTTCGGTAGCACTTACAACAACCGGCAGCCTGAGGTCTTCAAACCTGATGTCTGGTCCCAGGTGCCTGATGTATAATTTCTCCACCTCTTCCAGGTGCATGAAACCAGCCTTCCCAAACGCTGGCCTTACGATCTTGAAAATGCTCAGCTCCTTGATCAGTTTCAGTATCTGGTCGGGAGTGTAGCCGGCAGCGTAGAGCACACCCGCAATGGCACCCGAACTTACCCCCGAAATAATACTGATGGGAATGCCCATTTCGTCGAAAGCCTTGAGTACACCCAGGTGCGCTATGCCTCTTGCACCACCACCCGAAAGGGCCAGCCCAACCCGCATGCTACAGTTCGTTTAGGGAAAACGTATCTTTCAGCCTGATACCCTTGTCGGTATGCTGCACGGTGCAACACTCATGCACAGCATCATGCTCAAAGAATAGCACCATCTCTTCTGCGGCAGCCATATTCAGGAAAGCTGCTTTTTCTTCCAGCGTGATCAAAGGGCGCGTGTCGTACCCCATTACATAAGGCAACGGAATATGACCAGTTGATGGTAAAAGGTCAGCCATAAACACAACCTTACGTCCTTTATAATTAATGATTGGGAGCATCATCTTGTCGGTATGACCATCTGCGTAAAAGATATCAAACTGGTCGAAAGGTGAACCGTTGTCAGGCTCCGTAAAATTCAGATGGCCACTCTCCTGCATAGGCAGTATGTTCTCCTTCAGGAAAGAAGCTTTTTCGCGTGCATTCGGGTTTGTTGCCCAGTACCAATGGTCCCTATTAGACCAGTAGGTAGCATTCGGAAATGTAAGCTCCAGGGCACCATCTGCGTTTTTATACTTTACCCCACCCCCACAATGATCAAAATGCAGGTGTGTCAGGAAAACGTCCGTAATGTCTTCATGCGTAAAGCCAGCTTTTTTGAGGGAAGATGCAAGCGTAGCATCACCGTGCAGGTAGTAGTGACTGAAAAACTTGGCGTCCTGCTTGTCTCCTATCCCATTGTCTATCAGGATCAGCTTATTTCCGTCTTCAATAAGCAAACAGCGCATGGCCCAGGTACAAAGATTATTCTCATCGGCAGGGTTCGTGCGTTGCCAAAGTGTTTTAGGCACAACGCCAAACATTGCCCCGCCATCCAACTTAAAAAAACCTGTGTCAATTACGTATAGCTTCATAGAGTTATTTTGGTTAGAGAGTTTGTGAGTTGTACTTTATACTTTTTGCTTAGTTGTTTTTGTTAATGATAGATTTAGTAACATTACTGCGGTAAACCCTTACTAAACATCAAGCTGTCATTTCGAACTCCGGGATAAATCTGTAATCAAATCAAGATCCCGAAATATTCCAGATCTCTCCATTCTGTCGAGGTGACAAATGAAAAGTTGATATTAGTGTTCTTCACCTCCTGCTTACCAGCTAAATGTACTAAAACAAAAAGAGGCAGCAAAGCAATTTATACTTTACTACCTCTCTAACTTTATGCCTTTTTAACTTTCTAACTTTCCAACACCACTCCCATATTAGAGAATTTCTCAATGCGTTGCATAATACGTTCCTCAGCATCAACCGCCTCTAGTTCATCCAGCATTTTGACGATCTCTTTCTTGAGCGTCTGCATCATCTTCTCTGGCTCTGTATGTGCACCTCCAAGCGGCTCTTTTATAATACCATCGATCAGGTTGTGCTGCAGCATGTCAGTAGCGGTTAGCTTAAGGGCCTCAGCAGCCTGCTCTTTGTAGTTCCAGCTTCTCCAAAGTATAGACGAGCACGACTCTGGCGAAATAACCGAATACCAGGTATTCTCCAGCATCATCACACGGTCACCGATGGCAATGCCCAGCGCGCCACCAGATGCACCCTCTCCTATTATAATGCAGATCACCGGCACCTTCAGCATGAACATCTCTTTCAGGTTGCGGGCAATGGCTTCACCTTGTCCCCGCTCCTCTGCCTCAAGGCCTGGGAAAGCACCTGGTGTATCAATAAAGGTTACGATAGGCTTACCGAACTTCTCGGCCATTTTCATCAGACGTAGCGCCTTGCGGTATCCTTCCGGGTTGGCCATGCCAAAGTTGCGCATCTGGCGCTGTTTTGTATTACGTCCCTTTTGCTGACCAATAAACATCACGCTTCTACCGTTAACCTCTCCAAAGCCACCCACCATGGCTTTGTCGTCGCTTACAGTGCGGTCGCCGTGCAGTTCCACAAACTTGCTGGAAATACCGTTAATATAGTCTAAAGTATAAGGCCTGTCCGGGTGGCGCGACAATTGTACGCGCTGCCAGCGGGTCAGATTGGCATACGTTTCCTTTTTAAGGTTCTTGATTTTCTCTTCAAGCGCCTTTACTGCTTCCGATACATCAACCTGGCTCTCATCGGCCAGTTTTTTCATCTCCTGCAGTTTATTCTCTAAGGCGGCAATTGGCTGTTCGAAATCTAAAAGCATATTCTCTCGCTGTTTACAACTACAAATTTAACAGTTTACCCATATCATGGTAACGAAACATCAAATTTATGCATAGGCCAAAAAATAATTTTATTGAAAATGAAGCCTTTACAAAAAAACGTTAAAAATATAGCGTTAAAAAGATGCTTAACACTTGCACAATCAAAATTAACGCTATACTTTTGTATCACTTTAACGGACGAAGTTAAAGAAAAGACAAAAGGTCTGGTAGTTCAGTTGGTTAGAATGCCGCCCTGTCACGGCGGAGGTCGCGGGTTCGAGTCCCGTCCAGACCGCAGATTAAACCCCTGCGGTTAAATAGTAAGAGCAAAAGGCTCTACACATTTCAAAGTATTGGTCTGGTAGTTCAGTTGGTTAGAATGCCGCCCTGTCACGGCGGAGGTCGCGGGTTCGAGTCCCGTCCAGACCGCTCTCTCAAAGAGCCTGAGGATTTATTTCTTCAGGCTTTTTTTGTTTTTGTCTGAATCAGGATTTGCAGGATTCTTAAAGAGGGCCCCTCCCCCCAGGATGGACAGGATTACTTCTACTTGAGTGTATTTATAGGATTTAGGAGTGCGATATAAGATAAACCAGCCAGGTGTTAACACAACCCTGCGCTAAGGGCCGTTTCATTCTACTAATTTCTGGCGCGAATCTCCAGATTCGTGTCTATAAGTGAATGTTGAGTCTCCGACTCAACTGGGCCAGAGGGCCAAAATGCAGGCTAAGAGCATGACTGCTTATGGTTTTAATATAGAGCCTGTTTTGAATTTATTAAAATCTACTCTGTCTGCCCTTGCTGCGTGTTTCACCAGCAAGTATAGTAGCCAACGTCTTTTAATTGTTGGTGAAAAACACCAACCATGGCGAGGTCATACTTCTTAATTAAAACTCTAAACAGCTTCATAGTATTTAAAGTACTTAATATCCCTACTCTAGAGGGGAATTAGATGCACGAGCATCCCTCCTCTGGACAAGCCATTGCCAAGCGTGCTGTGCACCTGCATCGCACTACCAATAATTTTATATGTTATCTCCTCCAACTGCATCATCTAAACTTTAGTCTATAGCCCCATAAAAATAATACTCAAGTAGAAGTAATCCTGTCCATCCTGGGGGTAGGGGCCACTACTGTTCGAAACCTTACTTAGGTGACTAGTTTTTCCATTTTAGCTGGGTTGCCGCCACATATTAGCACAATCTGCTTTATTATTTCAGTGTCCAGTTCCTCTGT
>NZ_JBYZMP010000021.1:1458-5055 GCF_058216375.1 Pontibacter sp. GD7
TGTCTGTCTGTCTCTGCAAACCTCAAAACCTGATTAGGTGGCTGTGAGGCGCCCAGTCTTCTGGGCTTGTAGCTCAGGTGGTTAGAGCGCTACACTGATAATGTAGAGGTCCGTGGTTCGAGTCCACGCAGGCCCACTCAACTTACACTTGGGGGATTAGCTCAGCTGGCTAGAGCGCCTGCTTTGCACGCAGGAGGTCAACGGTTCGACTCCGTTATTCTCCACACCGACACACAACAAGGCAAGAACGGCTGGTTTTTGCCTCATATTTAGGGAAAGTTAGGGAAGGGTTAACTTTTAACTCTCAACTCTTAACTTTAAACTAGAGAAGGTTCTTTGACATGATGGGAGAGAGAAAACATAAGTAAAGTTTAGGCTGTCTTTTCGGAGACAGCCCATGAGCATAACGAGCGAAGAGGCGGGCCTGCCGAGCAATCGGCGGGCCCGGGAACGCAGAGAAGGGCGCATGGGGGATGCCTAGGCTCTCAGAGGCGACGAAGGACGCGACAAGCTGCGAAAAGCCGCGGGGATCGGCACATACGAATTGATCCGCGGGTATCCGAATGGGGCAACCCAGTTGGTTGAAGACCAACTACCCTACGGGGGGCGAACCCGGGGAACTGAAACATCTAAGTACCCGGAGGAAGAGAAAATAACAATGATTCCGCAAGTAGTGGCGAGCGAACGCGGAAGAGCCCAAACCAGTCCTGTCACGGCAGGTCTGGGGTTGTAGGACCACGCCGTGGGACCAAGTATTGAAGCATAACATCCTGGGAAGGATGACCATAGGGGGTGAGAGTCCCGTGTGCGTAAGCTGCTTGGCCCTAGTGGTATCCTGAGTAGGGCGGGACCGGAGAAATCCCGCCTGAATCCGGCGGCACCATCCGCCAAGGCTAAATACTCCTGAGAGACCGATAGTGAACCAGTACCGTGAGGGAAAGGTGAAAAGTACCCCGAATAGGGGGGTGAAAAGACCCTGAAACCATGCGCCTACAAGCGGTCGGAGGTCCTTCGTGGACTGACGGCGTGCCTTTTGCATAATGAGCCTACGAGTTACTCCTCCCTGGCAAGGTTAAGCCTCTGAAGGGGCGGAGCCGCAGCGAAAGCGAGTCTGAACAGGGCGCACAGTCAGGGGGGGTAGACGCGAAACTTTGTGATCTACCCATGGGCAGGATGAAGTTTGGGTAAAACCAAATGGAGGTCCGAACCAGTTTGCGTTGAAAAGCATTTGGATGACCTGTGGGTAGGGGTGAAAGGCCAATCAAACTGAGAAATAGCTCGTACTCCCCGAAATGCCTTTAGGGGCAGCGTCGCGGTCGAGTCATATGGAGGTAGAGCTACCGATAGGACTAGGGGGAGTCAAATCCTACCGAATCCTGACGAACTCCGAATGCCATTTGACATACGCGGCAGTGAGGCGCGGGGTGCTAAGGTCCCGCGCCGAGAGGGAAAGAACCCAGACCGCCAGCTAAGGTCCCCAAGTCCAGGCTAAGTTGAACAAAGGGGGTCCAGTTGCACAGACAGCCAGGATGTTGGCTTGGAAGCAGCCATTCATTTAAAGAGTGCGTAACAGCTCACTGGTCGAGCGACAGGGCATCGATAATAATCGGGCATCAAGCATGGCACCGAAGCTGCGGATTGTAATTTATTACACTGGTAGGGGAGCATTCCGAGGGCGGAGAAGGCATATCGGCAAGATGTGCTGGAGCGCTCGGAAAAGCAAATGTAGGCATAAGTAACGATAATGCGGGCGAGAAACCCGCACACCGAAAGACCAAGGTTTCCTGATCAACGCTAATCGGATCAGGGTTAGTCGGGTCCTAAGGCCGAGGCGAGAGCGCAGGTCGATGGACAACTGGTTAATATTCCAGTACCGGCACGTCATAGCGATGCGGTGACGGAGAAGTGAAAGGACGGCGCGCTGACGGAATAGCGCGTTTAAGGCCGTAGGTATTGGCCCGGTTGTGAAGTACGCCGGGCTAGCTGAAAGCCGAAAGTACCCCAAGGCCCCGGCCGCGGGGATCGTCCCTAATCAGGCTCCCTAGAAAACCCGCTAAGCGTTTAAATGGCTTGCCGCCCGTACCGCAAACCGACACAGGTGGTCGAGGAGAGAATCCTAAGGTGCTCGAGTGAATCACGGCCAAGGAACTCGGCAAAATGGCCCTGTAACTTCGGGAGAAGGGGCGCTTCCTTGCAGCAATGCAAGAAGCCGCAGTGAAAAGGCCCAGGCGACTGTTTAACAAAAACACATGGCTTTGCGAAATCGAGAGATGAAGTATAAGGCCTGACACCTGCCCGGTGCCGGAAGGTTAAGAGGGGATGTTAGGGGCAACCCGAAGCATTGAATCGAAGCCCCGGTAAACGGCGGCCGTAACTATAACGGTCCTAAGGTAGCGAAATTCCTTGTCGGGTAAGTTCCGACCTGCACGAATGGTGTAACGATCTGGGCGCTGTCTCAGCCGTGAGCTCGGTGAAATTGTAGTCTCGGTGAAGATGCCGAGTACCCGCAACGGGACGGAAAGACCCCATGAACCTTTACTATAGCTTAGCATTGACGCTGGGTAACTCATGTGTAGGATAGGTGGGAGGCTGCGAGGCGGTGTCGCCAGGCATCGCGGAGCCGTCCTTGAAATACCACCCTTGAGTTGCTTGGCGCCTAACCTTACGAAGTGGGGGACAGTGCTTGGTGGGTAGTTTGACTGGGGTGGTCGCCTCCAAAACAATAACGGAGGCTTTCAAAGGTGCCCTCAGCACGCTTGGTAACCGTGCGCAGAGCGCAATAGCACAAGGGCGCTTGACTGTGAGGCCCACAAGCCGAGCAGGGCCGAAAGGCGGATATAGTGATCCGGTGGTTCCGCATGGAAGGGCCATCGCTCAAAGGATAAAAGGTACTCTGGGGATAACAGGCTGATCTCCCCCAAGAGCTCATATCGACGGGGAGGTTTGGCACCTCGATGTCGGCTCGTCACGTCCTGGGGCTGGAGAAGGTCCCAAGGGTTCGGCTGTTCGCCGATTAAAGTGGCACGCGAGCTGGGTTCAGAACGTCGTGAGACAGTTCGGTCCCTATCTGTTGCGGGCGTCGGAGATTTGAGGGGTCCTGACCTTAGTACGAGAGGACCGGGTTGGACGAGCCTCTGGTGGACCTGTTGTGGCGCCAGCCGCAGCGCAGGGTAGCTACGCTCGGACGGGATAAGCGCTGAAAGCATCTAAGTGCGAAACCCGCCCCAAGATGAGATCTCCCTTGAGGGCCGTGGGAGACGACCACGTCGATAGGCCGCAGGTGTAAAGCTGGAGACAGCAAAGCCGAGCGGTACTAATTGCCCGACAGCGTTCCAAAGCGCAAGCTTCAAAAGGCCTTAGGGCCCGCCTCCTCGCTTCTCTCTCCCCAATCATGCCAATAACTTAAAAAGCATTAGACTGCCACGACGACGGCAGCGACGACAATGGTGGCTATGGCTCCGGTGAGCACCTCTTCCCATCCCGAACAGAGAAGTTAAGCCCGGACGCGCCGATGGTACTGGGGTCACACCCGGGAGAGTAGGTGGCCGCCAACCCCAACAAAGGGGGCAGCATCCCAAAAGGACGCTGCCCCCTTTT
>NZ_JBYZMP010000022.1:0-1463 GCF_058216375.1 Pontibacter sp. GD7
CATGAGTCATCCCGAACTTTGTAATGGGATGAAAAAGGGAAGCCTCCTGTTTTAGGGATATAGCTATATGTATCACCTAAAGACAGGAGGCTTCTATGTGTTCTGCTTCTAAAAACGCCGGGCCGGAGGCCGAAGTTCTCCCGCTGGCCCTTTTTTTCTCCCATCGCCTGGAGCAATTTCTTTCCCCTTTTCTTTTGTTGCTCGACCAGCTGCTGGACCGCCGGCTGGTGGCCACTTTCCTGGGGCTGTGCCAGGCGCTGGTGCGTCACCGCAACCGCCCCTCGGGCCTGCTGCTCTCGGAGCTGGGCGGGGTGCTGCTCTCCCCAGGCAAGGCCCCTGCCGGCACCAAGCGCATCTCCAACCTGTTGCGCAGCCCCAAATGGCTGGCCCAGCTCATCGTCGACTACCTCACCGAAGGGGCCCGCCAGTACGTGGAAGGGCTGCTGGAGGTGAAAAACGAGCTGCCCCTGCTGCTGTGGGACGAGAGCGTGCAGGAAAAAACCGAGAGCGTCAAAAGCGAGGGGCTGTGCGCCGTTCGCAGCGTAAAGGCCAAGCGGGCGCTGCGCGTGAAGCCCGGTTACTACCTGCCCCCTACCCGGGAGCCGGTCCACGTGCCGGGCTTTAGGTGGGTGGGCCTGGTGTGCTGCGGGCTGCGGGCCCAGCCCATGCTCGCCTGCTTCAAGTGGTGGACCAGCAGGGGCAAACAGGCCATCTCCCTCGAGCAGGTCAAGCTCACGCTGCTTCTTTGGGCCAGGAAGGTCTTCGGAAAGGACGTGCTGCATGTCTTTGACCGCGGCTACGCCTCCTCTAAGTGGCTGGGCCTCTTGCTGGCCCGCACCGACCGCTTCCTGATGCGCTGGCCCTCCCGCTTCAAGCTCCTGGACGTGAAGGGGGTGCTGAAAAACGCCTACCGCTTCTCGGTGGGCAGAAAGGCCACCTCCTCCCGCCTGGTGCGCGACATGGTGCGCAAAAGCGCTTACCGCCGCAGCCTGGTGTGGATGCCGTGCCTGCACCCGGATTACCCGGGCTTTCCGCTCACGCTCATCATCTGTCGGCCGGGCAAGAAAGGCCGCCAGCCCTGGTACCTGCTGACCAACGAGGAGGTCAGAAGCGACCGCGACGCCTGGCGCCTGGTGTTTGCCTACAGCAGAAGGTGGCAGGTGGAGCAGGCCTTCCGGTTCAACAAAGCGGAGATGGGTATGGAAAGCTGCCGCCTGTGGTTCTGGGAAAACAGAATGAAGCTGTTGCAAATCGTCACGCTGGTGTACGCCTTCCTGCTCTCCTTGCTGGTCAAGGAGCTGCAGCAGGCCGTATCGAATCTGCTCCGGCTGGGCTGCCATAGAACAGGAAAGCGGTGCAGGAACACTCCCACGCCGCTTTACCGCATCCGATTGGCACTGGCCAACCTCTTCGACGAACTTAGCTATTACTCTAGGTTAAAAAGTTCGGGATGATTCATGTTT
>NZ_JBYZMP010000023.1:0-1163 GCF_058216375.1 Pontibacter sp. GD7
TGGGGGTAGGGGCCACTACTGTTCGAAACCTTACTTAGGTGACTAGTTTTTCCATTTTAGCTGGGTTGCCGCCACATATTAGCACAATCTGCTTTATTATTTCAGTGTCCAGTTCCTCTGTAAAGCGCAGCTTGGCGCGGCGGTCGCTGTCGAGCTTGTTGAGTTTGCGGTAAACGATCAGAAGCAGGGCCACAATCAGGGTCATGTAGAGCATGACCTGAATGCCGTTCTGGTCTCTGGTGACCAGATGTTCCAGCTGCAGGTGCTGCTTTAGGAACTTGATGAGCACCTCGATCTGCCAGCGCTCCTTGTAAACGGCCGCCACCTGATAAGAGTCAAGCCAGGCGACATTGGTTACAAACCAGATCTGCTCCCCTGAGTCCAGCCTGGCCTGGATCAGGCGCAGGGGCTTTTGAAGGTAACTTCCGGGCCTTTCCCGGAAACGGACCCATTCATCGCCCAAGACGGTGAGGGTGGCCTGCTGTGGTCTGGCTGCCACCGCCAACTGCTGCTCTTGCAGGTAGTGGGACCCCACTTTGCAACGGGTCACAAAACACCTGCCCTGCGCGTCGAGCACCTCCAGTGCCTTGCGCGACTGCACGCCCCGGTCAAAGACCACGATGCCCGAGCGGGAGATCTCATCGGAGAGGATCGTCTGGGGAAGGGCGCAGTCCTCGCTCAGGGCCTGCCGGTTGGTAAAGATGCGCACCTGGCAGGGCAGGCTGCCTTTCATGCCCAGCGTGCACTTGAGCTGACCTATCTGCTTGCTGCCAGCACGCGTGCGCATGCTCCACTCAACCAGCTGCGCCGAGACCGCGATCAGGGTAGAGTCATAGCGAACGAGTGCCTTTTGCTCGCCCAAATAGCGGCTAAAACGCCCAAAGAGCAGGGAAAAGATGGCCCTAAAGAACTCGGGCCGCATCGACACGATCCGGTCCCGGATAGAATTGTGGCGCGTGGTTTGCCCTTGCTTCAAGTCAGCCAGCGTGCGGAAGCGCAGCGAGCAGAAGAGCTCCTCCATCACCCGCAGGCTCGCTTTGCCCCCTTCCAGCAGCGAGAGCAAAAGCAGCTGGAACATCACCCTGCCGCTGAGTTTTTTGACCTGATGGTCCACCCGGGTCTGGGCTGCCAGTTCAGAAAGATCCTTATCCGGAATAAACAAA